>CAZWSY010000072.1:0-17763 GCA_964636775.1 uncultured Lishizhenia sp. | reverse complement strand
CCAAAACTAAACACATAAAACGCACACATTCAGGCAATTTACTTTGCGAGAATATTGATTATTAAGCGGTAATTTTCCTGATTAAGCGGAAATAGGGTCTGCTGAAAAACGGCAAACAAAATGATTTACAAATGGTTGAATAATGAATTTTGAGTGTAAGTTTTTTCAGGAGAATTTGGTATTTCTAAAAACTTCAAGAATAAAAAATCAAACCGTTGAAAAGTTTAATTGCCTAGCCTTAAGCGAATCTTCCTTAAAACTGCATCTCTACCGAGATTTGTTTTTTGCGTCTTCAAAAACTGTCGCATGCTCTTCTTTTAAGCTGTTTTCATGCCTCCGCGGCAGGTAAATCCGCCTCCAAGGCGGGTAAACTTTGTATTAGCATACATCTTCAAACACCTTATAGAGGTTGATATTACCTCAAATCTGTCCGCTGCAGAGGACACTACTGAGTTTTTGAGCAGCCCCTAATTATTGTAGGTTTTATTTCATAAAAAGCGATTATCAAAGAATTCATCTTGTGAATTGTATGGAGATTGTTTGTTTTTTTCAATGGAATATGGGGGATTGAGAATTCATTTTTTTGAATAGAGAGGAGAGTTTGTTCTTAGTAACTTTAGAGCATAAAAAAGCCTCCGAAGAGGCTTATAATCAATCTAATTCTATTCACTCAAAGCATTTACTACCTGAATATTAATCTGTTTAGATTGTTTAGGTGGACTTAGGTTGAACTTGAAGTTCACTGGCTCGGTAGAATACACATATTGGTAAATGACTTCATAATCTTCTTTCAAAAATGAGCCTGTTTTGGAATAATACGTAATCTTTAAAACTACATCTTTGAAAACAGCAACAATGGCATCATTATAAATCGTTCCTTTCACCTTAATTTTTGATGATAAAATCTTATTATCTATGTCATATTTTAAGGAAAGATATTTTGTGGGCTGTTTTCTTTCAATTTCGTAGAGCTCCATCAATTCCAATTCATCATCATTCTCCTTGCTTTGTGTTGAGTTGTGATTCCTTTTATTGTTATAGCCTTCATTAATTTCGACATTCTTTTTCTCAAATGGTAAGGCACTGCTGGTTTTCCTGGTAAACAGAAAATACGTTATTCCAGATATGATGAAAATCAAAAGGACAATTACTAAAATCCACCACTTTAACTTTGAATTCCTCTTAACGTTGGATTGTTTCTCTCTCACTGTTGAACCGGAAATATTATTTATTGGCGGCGGACCACTAAAAACATCTTGAAGAAAATCTAATTCTTCTGCTTTAACCCAATCCTTTAACCCATTATACCAAATAAGAGTAGATCGCTCAATATTCTTCTTTTTTAAATCATCAAAAGAAATTGGACCAATTTTAGTTAGACCGTCAAAATAATAGAATTCTTTGTTTGTATCCACAGAATCAAATTGTAAGTTGTACAATTAATCTTTAAAATTCCCTAACCTAAAGTTGTTATTTTCAAGATTTACATTTTTTAAATCAAAAACATTTGGTTTATTCGCCATGTAATCGGCATAGTTGTTTCTTATCTCACAATTAGATAGACTAACTCCCATAGATTTTGAGACCTCAAAAAGGAAATAAGAAAAATATTCATCACTTTCAGATTTCAAAATATTTCTTGTGATTTTCGTGTTTTCGAATTTTACAGTAATGCAATTTGAGATCGTTATTAAATTCCCATATTCGGTTTCGTTTTCCGTAAATAAGCAGTTTTTAAATTCCACATTTTGTGAATTTTCTAAATAAAGAATCATGCGTGAACACCCTCTGATTATAGAATTGTTAACGATTAGATTCGAAATTTTATCTGCCTTTATTCCATAAGTTCCACTTCCGTACATTATTGAGTTAATGATATTTACATTTTTACAATTGATAAAATTGAAAACACCACCATCACAACCTCCTTTTGTCGGGCCGTGACCAGCATCAATATTATCAATAGTGATACCGTTACAATTTACAAAACTTAAAACATCCCCTTCTTCTGGTTTAATACAGATTTCAACAGGTTTGTCGCCTGCTCCCACAATTTTTAAGTTTGAAACTCCTTGAATGGTTAACTCATGTTCATTCTCCGATTCACCTTGAATACTGAAAAATGAACTTTTCCTTGTTGACGAGATATTTGACAAATAAAAAATTGATCCTTGTAATTGAATCGTTCGATTTGAACCAATTGCATCAACAAACTCGTCAGGAGTTTTTACTACAAAAATTTGGTCAGTTTGTGCAAAAATGTTCACAAAACAAAGAGTCAGCAAAGAAGTAAATAACAATTTCATATTGATTGATTTAGGGTTTTAAATTTTTCACATTATTGAAGATTGAATGCATTGTATCGATATTTTTAACGAGCTCATAATAATATGCTTCTTGTTTAAAAATTTCTATTCCACTACCCCCCATGTTTTCTGCAGATTTTATGTTAGCCATTGATTTTGCAGATTGAATAAGTGAACTTTTGAGTATTGGCAATTCTTTTAAATAGGTTTTATAAATTTCTGCTAGAATTGGTTCACTTCGTTTTAATTCAATGTTTAAATAATTTGTTAAATCGACAATAACCTTGTCAAATTCTTTTTCTTTCTTTTTGTTAAGGTTGGAAATACATGTTCCAATTTCAACATTTGAAAATTTTTCATAGCAGTCTTCAATTTTGAGCTTCTCTTGTGAATAAAAAGAACTCCATATGATGAGAAGAGTAAAAGTTAGTGATAATATTTTCATATTTCGTGATTGAATTAATTAGAAATACCTTATTGCTCTTATTCCATATGTGTTATTTTTAGTCATCCCAGACGTCAAACCACTGAAAAAGCTTGTAGCTCTAGCATTAGAGGTTCCACTTCCTGTGCTACTCCAATAATATGTTGTAGTAAAACCACCAATTGCATTTCTATTATCATACAACTTTTGAAGTTCATTTTGGGACGGCAAACACCAATCATCAAAATTATTTAAAACTAAGTTTGAGCAAATTTTAGCAGCGATACCCAATTCCCAACATTCATTAACAATTGTTGTGGTATTTGAAGCACCATCCCCATACGCTTGTGAAGTGCTAATGAATGTGGCTCCACAACCCCAGGCTGCACCACCCTGATCAAAAGGTGCGGCGATAAGACCATGAGGCGTATTTGGATCATAACCGGGGTCTGAAGGTTGTAAAATATAAGCTACAACACCTCCTAAGTAATTTGAGCCAATTACAAGTGCTTCTTCAACGACAAAATTCAAATTACAACTTTGACCACCAATGTTTAAATTAAAACTTGCAATTCCACTACTATTAGGAGTTCCCGAAATCATAAGAGCAAGAGAGCCTGAACCATTATTGAAAACACTGGAATTAAGAGTAGCAATTAATCCTGTAACACCAGACGAATTAATGGTTTGGGAATTATAAGTTCCTCCATTTCCTCCTGTGTAGGTTACAATACTCGTAATACCATTAGCAGAAAATCCTGCTCTAAGTTCCCCTGAAATTGTTGCAGCGCTGCAATGTATTGATGAAATTGCACCAGGGCAAATACCTCCCGATGTCCATGTTAAAACACCATTACACATAGTTAATACTTGTCCATTTGTTCCGGGATCTAAACTTGTCCATGAGGTTCCGTTCCAATAAAGAATTTGACTATTTGAGGTTCCATCTGTTAGAGTATTTCCAGCAGGACCTTGAGGCCCTGTTAAACTGTTTATAAAATCTTGTTCTGTTCCTAAATTCCCTAAACTTAACCAAATATCATAAGCGCTAAGTCCATTGAGGCCGTTATTTCCTGCGACACCCTGATTACCAGCAGGGCCTTGTGGACCAGTAGCTCCTATTGGGCCTTGTAAGCCTGTCAGGATTGGAGTTGTATAGGTTGAACCATCGAAATAGGTAAAAGTTAATGTTCCATTTCCATTGTCAGAAACAGAAGAAATCCCATTTCCAGAACTTGTCGCATAACTCGCTTTATCGCTGTAAAGAGCATACGGAACACTTAACAATTGTTGGTTGGACATGGTTACAAAATTTGTCGTGCCGTTTTTGTCAATTTCAACTTTCAAAAAGTGCTTTCCTGTACTCCAATTAATACTTGAAAATGTGGCATTTCCTTGTTGTATTCCTTCACCTATTACCAGTGAAAACATGCCAAATGCATCAGTTGTCGTAGTGTGAACTTCTTTATAGACTTCGGTTCCGTTTGCCGAATTTTGAATCAAAGTGAAACGAACTCGAATACTTTTATTTCTCAGGACTTGTCCTGGTACATTTAATCCCGGTTGGTTATTGCCATTATCACTGTACACAACTGCTTGATAATTGATACCTTGTGGTGGTGCCTGAGCTAATAAAATTGAAATATTTACAAAAATTGCTGTAAATAAGATTGCTATCCTTTTCATAACTTATATTGATAATGTTTGAGTTATAGTTTAAATGAAAGGCCGATTAAGGCCGTGTTTCCAATGTTTCTTGTTTTCTCACCCGAGTCTTTTTCAATCTGATTCAATCCGATTCCAAAGCGGTATTCAATTTGTAAATACAAGGTTTCTGTTACTTTGTATTGAGCATTCGCAAATAAATTTGTGCCTACATTCAAGCGTTTCAATACATTGTTCTCCGTGATGCTATAGCGTTCGTTTCCAATGGTTTGTTCGCCTTTTGTTAGAAAGTCTAATCCAAATGAAGCCCCTGTTGAAACAGAAATCGTTTTCATTGAAAGGGCTTTATAAGCGTAGCCAAAACCTAATCCTAAATAATTCAATTTCCATCCCAAGGCTAGATTGTCAACGTTGCTTTTTGCCCCTGCTTGGTAGTAATTGAATTCAGGTCGCAGGAAATGTTTGGGGGCTAATAAAAGATTTACATTTAAGGAATAACTATTTCCATTTATCCATTGTGTAGGCTTTGTTTCACTACCGAATGCATATAAAAGTTTGGTGGAATTTTTTCCAGCTAAAAAATTGATTTCATCGACCTTCACTTTCTTTTGAGAGAAGGTAAAAAGTGGTAAACTTGCCAAGAGCAAGCAATAAAGTGTTCGCATAGCTTATTGGATTACGTTGATTTTAAATGAAGAAACTTTTACACCATCCGCAACTTTCAAATGATACATTCCCGGTGATGGATTCTCAATAGAAATAGGAGTAAGAATATTTGAATCAGTGTTACCTTGAAGAATCATTTTTCCTTGTTGGTCGAAAAGCTGAAACTGCAATTTTATTTGACTGTTTTCTTCTACAATAAATGAAAACTCACCTTGGTTCGGATTTGGATATAGTGTGACATTTAAGTCGTTTTGTTCCTCAATGAAATAAATTGGCTGCTGAAATCCTTGGCGAAGACCAACCTCATCAACTTTTTCATTATTTACTAGAGAAGGCTGTCCAACTGCCTGTTGCAAGGTTAAACCGAATTCAGAATTCGTATTGCCAAATGAACCAATTACAGAACGAGTAATTATTTGTGAATTGTGGTTTAGAGAAATCAGTAAAAAGGAAACCAATAAGAAATTATTTTTCATCAAATAGACTTATTTACCCACCAAAACTAAACACATAAAACGCACACATTCAGGCAATTTACTTTGCGAGAATATTGATTATTAAGCGGTAATTTTCCTGATTAAGCGGAAATAGGGTCTGCTGAAAAACGGCAAACAAAATGATTTACAAATGGTTGAATAATGAATTTTGAGTGTAAGTTTTTTCAGGAGAATTTGGTATTTCTAAAAACTTCAAGAATAAAAAATCAAACCGTTGAAAAGTTTAATTGCCTAGCCATAAGCGAATCATATTCTTTTAAGCTGTTTTTCAATGTATTAGAATACATCTTCAAACACCTTAATTCGAATCTAATGCACTTCTGGCTTTTTCAGAAGACCCTAATCGGAAGGAGTATTTTGGCGATGAAAAAGGAACCTTCTATGCGTGTTTCAAATCGGGCTTTACCTTCAAAAAGTGACAGGCGTTTATGAATGATATCGGTGGAACGTGATTGGAAAGAATGGTTCTTTACTAAATCCTTGTTTAGTTCATTTCTCACTTCAATCTTCAAATGGTCTCCTTCCTCCGCCAAGGAAAAATAAATGTTTAATTCTCCATCCAAATTGCGCGAACCATAGATGATGGCATTTTCAAACAAAGGTTGAATTAATAACGGCGGAATTTGGAGTTCTTCATCACATTGTAGGTTTTGAACCAGTTTTATGCTATCTTTAAATCGCTGATTTTCAATGGATAAATACAACTTTAAAAAGGACAATTCTTCTTCAATTGTAATGGATTTTGTGGTGGAATAATCCAACACTTTTCGAATCAAAACACTAAACTGATTCAAGAATAGCAGTGCTTTTTCTTGGTCGATGTTGAGGATGAATTTCTGAACGGAATTAAGCGCATTGAAAACAAAATGCGGGTTCATTTGTGATTGCAAGGCTTCCATCTGCAACTCGTTAAGACGATTTTTCATCGTAAGGCGTTCAATTTCTTGCCTTTTGGAGCGCAACACCAAATAACGTGTGATAGAAATCAGTAATCCTGAAAAAAGCAAGAAATAAATGACAAGTGCAGGATTGGAAAAATACCAAGGTGCAGGATTGGAAATCGTGTAAACCTTGCTCCAAGCGATTTTTCCCGAGCGTTTATCGAGGACTTTGAATTCGATTTTTGTAGTACCGAAACTCAAATTTTGGAGAATTATTTTTCCGTCTGCGTCAATTTCAAACCAATCGTTGCCTTCTGTTTTGTAATAAGACTGAAAGACTTCTTTTTCTAATTCATTGTAAATCGTAAACTGAAGTCTGATGGCATTTTTTTGAGCTTCAAATAACGATGCCTGGTTAAAAATTGGTTCGTTGTTTTTGGTGAAATTTTGGGTAACATTCACGACAATCTGCTTGTCAATTTCCTTCAATAATTTTGGAATTTGAATTCGTATGATAGAAAGATGTGAATTAATGGTAAGTAAGTCATTCACCAAACTAATCTTCCCGAAAAGATCAATGTTATTCTGATACTCGCTATAGCTTTTTAAATTTACTCCATCCCAAATAAAAATTCGTTTTGCTGTATTGAAAACGAGATACTTACTATTTGCTTTCAGGTCGAGAATGGACTCATTGAAAAGTTGACTTTTCTTGATAGTTTTAACGAGTTGAAAAGATTTTTGACTATCATAGAATGAAACATCACCTTTCGAGGTAGATAAAACCAAAAAACGATTTTGGAAAAAACCACATCTGTATATTCTAGAATTTAAGTTCTTTAATGAAAGTGCTTTGAGTTTTTTGTTTTCATAAGAATAAACTCCTTGATTAGCTGTAATTACAATGGTATTACCGTTTAAATCACCTAATCCTAACAACTCCTTTACAGCAAATTTTTCATCATTGAAACTATTGTAAACCAACTCTTTTTTGGGTTTTAACTTAAGTTCAACCAAACTAAATTGCCTAAGGTCAAATAACATATTACCATTCGGTAGAAAATGAAAATTAGTGGATTTAGCTTGGACAAAATCTTCAATTTCTAGGTTTTCATTTACAATAAAAAAACCATCAACTGTGGTAACGTAAAATTTGTGGTTAACCCATTTTAAATCATCTAACTGAAAGGATTTTTCGTTCAACTTCTCCCATTTTTTATCGTTTGGAAGCGTAAAGGTTCTGGAGGGATTTGCTTGTGTTTTATTGGCAAATTCAATAAATTCTTTTTCCAGTAATTGTTTTTTTACGGCATTGTTTAAATCGAATTGAAAAAGTCCGCCGTCCGTTAAGGCTACTATTCCTTTGTTTGTTGGAAAACAAGAAATTATCTCGCTATTCCCACCTTCGAATTTGTTGTTAAAATCTTTAGAAAAAAGAGATGCATTTATTCGAATCAAGCCTAATCCTGAACCAAAATAGATGTAGTTATTTATTTCATCAAAATAGATTTCTTGTCCACCAATTATTTCCGATAAAAGCAACTCCTCCTTAAATTCTTTATTGATTTTAATGAGTCCGTGATAGCCGTAATTCATATTGTAACACGCGCCAAAAACATTGTTCTCGCGGTCTTTGGTGTAAACAGCCGGACGTCTGGAAGAAACTGTTTTTATTGGATTTTGGTTTTGTCCATTTATGAATTTTTCGGCGTTAAATAGCTTTGCCTCAGGGTCAAAACTTAAAATCAAATTGTTGTTGAGGCAATGAGCACCATAAAGAAAATCACCTTTGTAAACGTTTTTGAAAACTACATCATTTTCCCGAATTTGGATTTCATTTACGCCCCGAATTACACTGGCTGCATATACTTTATTGTTGAATTTGAAGAAATCTACTGTCCAATAAGACATCATTGTATCGGAGACGATTTTGTTGGTTAAAGGTTTGAATTTTCCTTTTGGATCAACTACGGTAATTCCATCATTTTGAGCGAGATAAAGATGATTGTTGTCCTCAAACATTCCAAGCACCAATCCATTTTCTCTCGCTTTTTTCTGTTTATAATGAGAGGTTATATTTCCATTTTTGATACTCACCAAGAATTGTTCTTTACCCAATCCAACCCACAAAGCGCCATCCGAACTAGCAAAAACAGACAAAACGCCCTCGTCAGGTAAACCTTTAAATTGTTTGATTTTTCCGTTTTCAATGTAACACAAACCTTTGCTGGTCCCAAACCAAATTACACCGTTTTTGTCTTTGGTAACACCAGTAATTGCTTGAGCGGGTAAACCATCTTTTGTGGTAAGTAGCTTGTAACTATAGTTTTGTGATAAAACCTTAATTGGGTAGAGTAATCCCAGACTGAATAACACGTAAAAAATCTTCTGCTTTTCTTTTTGAAACAGAAAGACAAATATCATTGTGCATATAAACGAGATTACCTTCATTACGGATGTATTTTTTGATGCAATTGAGATTGATTAAATAGGACTTGTGAATTCTATAGAAAAGTTCTTTGGGTAAAATTTCTTCGTACGTCTTTAAAGTTCTAGGTGTTTGAAACTTTTCTCCGTCTAAGGTAAAAATCTTTGTGTAATTCCCATCTCCTTCCAGGTAATTAATTCTTGAAAATGGAATAAAAATGTATTCGTCTCCTTTTAGAATTGCCAACTTATTAAATTTCAAATCGAGGTTATGATTTTTCAATTCGTTGTAAATGGTTTCCAAGTAAAAGGAATTAGCTTTTATTTTAATGGATTCCACAGCTTTATTTATCGCAAGAATTAAATCAGGGAAGTGAATGGGTTTAACTAAATAGTCTATTGCGTTTAATTTCAATGCTTTAATGGCGTGTTTTTCAAAGGCTGTTGTAAATATAACGGTATGTTTTTCAGGACTTAAGTACTTAAACAGCTCAAATCCTGAACGTCCTTCACCTAATTGAATATCTAAAAATATGAGTTGAATATCAGTTCTTCTTATCAGTAAATCAACTGCTTCTTCAATGGTAAAACAAACACCTACAATTTCAACTTTTTCTTTAGCGTAAATTGAAATTAATTCCGAAAGTACTTCTTGCGCTGTAGGTTCGTCTTCTAAAATGATTGCTTTGACCATGTAACTAAAAAGTGCAAAAATATTTGAAAAAGAGTAGGTTAAAAATAAACTTATTATTCGTTGGTTTGGCTGATTAAACGTTGTCTAATTGGAGTTCACTCCGAAAAGTTCCGTAGCGCGAATTTCCTTTTCGGAGTAGATTCTTAGTATATAATCCAAACAATAGGGCAAACAAGAATTCAAGAACTTCTTTATCCATACCTTCGTTCTTTCCAATTCAAAACCAAAATCTTTAAAATGCCTTCCTTTAATTTGCGTGTTTACGCTTTGATTATCAATGAGAAAAACGAAATTTTGTTATCGTCAGAAAGGCGAAATGGTTTTGCTTTCGTGAAATTTCAAGGTGGTGGTGTTGAGTCAGGCGAAGGTATTGTGGATGCTTTAATTCGGGAATTGGATGAAGAATTGGGTTTGAAGGTCAAGGCTGAGGAACTTCAATTCTTTTATTTCAATGATTTTTTTCAAGCGTCTGCCTTTCGCCAGTCCGATCAAATAGTGGCATTTTATTACGTTTTAAAAGTTCAATCAAATTGTTTGAAAATTCCAACAAACACTTTAGTTCCAACCGCTGGCGATTACGAAATTCAACAGTGGAAATCACTTCAGGATTGCTCCGTTGATGAGGTGACTTTTCCGATTGATAAAGTTGTTTTTGGTAAGTTAATTTATCTAAAATAGGGCAGTAATAATTAAAAAAACTACATCACTCAGCTCTCCATAATTTGTGTGCTTTAGTGAAATATTTTGCAGGGAAATAAAACTAAGAAAGACAATAAGACACTGAAAAACAGTCAGATGATTAAGTAAATTGAAAATCAAAATCGATACCACAAATAGGATATTCACAACTACAATACTTGCTTTTCGTCCAAGAATCTTGGCGAAGGTGGAGAAATCGTCCCTCTCCAAATCTTTAATGTCGCTTTGAATACTCAAGGAAAGAAAAATAAGAAAAAAGGGAAGTACTAAGTTTGACCCGTTTGGCACATATACAGCAACCAAGGTCCAAACCAACGCAATTAGAAGGTTTTTTACCAATGGAATTTTACGAAAAGAAAAGGCATGATAAAACGCTAATGAAACTGTAGCGACTCCAAATTCTACCCCCAGTTTTATCCAAAAGTGAAGGTCTAGAATGATTATGAATATTATACTCAGCAATACACCAAACATCATCGTAAATAAAATACGTTTTTGCTGGTTCCACCATGTTTCAACTTGGGGTGACAAAGCATTTTCCTTTGATTTGAAATACCTTAAAGCATTGTAAGTAAAAAACACGGATAATGAACAGAACAAGGCATAATAAGTATTACCCATGGAAATTTGCCAAACCGAAATTCCAGCGATTAGAGCAAGAAAAAGGTAGCTGTTGTAAATGAATTGGAATGACTTTAACAACTGTCTCCTCACAATAAATCGATAATTTGTTGAACCGGAATTTTGGAAATACACGCACATGTTTTACTCTTTTTGCATGCTTCACAATTTTCATCAAAGACCAATGAATAGGCTTTCAAACCAATTGCTTTCCAACGGCCAGGATGTATTGGACGACGAGGTGAAAACAAACCTATAGCTTGAATTCCAGAGAGTGCAGCAAGATGATAAGGACCTGTTGAACAAGCAACTAAAGTCCTACATTGCCCGATCAGAAAAACTAGTTGTTCTAAAGTGAATTTTCCGCTTCCGTCAATGATTTTGGGGTTGGTCGGTAATAATTCACGGAAACTTTCTCCTTCTCTCGCTGTTCCTGTAAATAAAACCGTAAATCCTTTTCCAACCAAAATTTCTGCCAAAGAAATATACTGTTGTAATGGCCACTCCACAGCGCTACCCTGCGATTTTGGGTGTAAGATTATCGTTTCTGAAAAAGTAATATTTTGACAAAATGTTGGAAGTTCAACCGATTTGGATTTAAATTGGTTGGTTGAGGATATTATGGTATCCCAAGTCGGGATTTCATCGCATCCCAAAGGTTTTAAGAGATGAAAATTGAGTTGAGACTCGTGTAAATCGGAGTTTTTTCGTGTAAAAGATGGACGTTTATTACAAGTGGTCCAGTGGAAAAGTCGGTGGGCAGTTCCAATTCTCACAGGAACTTTGGCATTTTTTGCCCAGTTGGCGACTTCCTTATTTGGAAAAACATGAATCACCACATCAAATCTTTGGAACCAAGAATCCCTTTCTCCATCTGTCAGCGATTTGAGATTTTCCAACGATTCAAAGGAATTAACGGGTTGGAAACAAGCCACAACCGACCTGGTGTATTCTTTTCCCAAGTAAACCAAATTGCACGTAGGAAAATTAGTTTTCAACCAAGAACACATTGGCAAAGTCAACGCAACGTCGCCAATACTATCTGTACGGGAGATAAGAATGTTCTTCATCACTACAATAATTTTTGAAGTCGCCGAACTTCTTGGTATTTAAAGTAATTCGAAGCAGCTGATATTTGAGCAATCTTAAAACCCATATAACCATCTAAAAATCCTTTCTTAAAGAAATACATCGCAACAAATCGACCAAGTGCACTAAAAATAGGTTGAAAAAAATGGGCTTTTTTCCCTTGTTCCACATACTTTTTTGCTGTTAGCCTAGAATAACTGTCAGCTTTTTGTCGATGTTGATTGAAAGAGTAGTAAGAAAAATGTAAAATGTCTCCCTCAAGTTGTTTGGTTGGTAAATGTTCTATTTCTTCCAAAGATTCATGTACAACTTCATTGTTCCATTTCATGGTGTTTTTCGGAAATAATCGAACTTTTCGGTCAGGGTACCAGCCACTGTGCTTAATCCATTTTCCGCAATAATTTGTCATTCGATTAATCGTGTAAAACGCTCTCTGATGGGATTGATGTTTCCACGTTATAATGGCTTTTTGCAAGGTGCTATCCAAGGCTTCATCCGCGTCCAACCAAAGAATGTATTCAGCGGAAACTTGCTCATTACCAAAGTTTTTAGCGTTTGAATAACCCTCCCATTTTTTGGTAAAAAGTTGTGCATCGAAATTTTGAATAATTTCTTGAGTTTTATCAGTTGAAAAGGAATCAACAATTATAATTTCATCTGCAACTCCTTGAATTGATTTTAGGCAACGCTCAATATTTCGTTCCTCATTGTACGTGATAATGACAACAGCAAGCCGCATCATTTATTAGTCTGTAAGTTCAACGCTTTTCCAAATAGCTTGGATTTCGCGCAGAGGATGAGTCCAACTTGTCGTTGAAGGTGCGTCAACATAGCCACTCACACAAACCACCTTTTTGCGCTTCGGATGTACAAAATGAAAAGACCAAAAAGCACCACCTGTTGAATGAACAGCTTTACCTGTAAACACAAACATTCCTCGCATTTCAACACCTTTAATTTTGCCATTAAAATTGGTGGTTTTTGTTGATTCAGGATAAACGAATTCATTGTATTGGGTTCCCATGTATAAACCAGGGGTCTCATGTGGAACGTTGTATTTCAACATTGTATCTCTTGCCATTAACAGTTTTTCAAGAGAAAGTTGCTCATCGTTTACATAATCGTATTGATAAACCATAATTCCTGAAAAGATGGAACCAACGTCTTGAGTGCCTGAACCAACAAATTCGATTGGTCTAGAAGCTGCGGGAAGTGTAATTCTACAAAAATTCGTTCTGTCGGTCACCATTGAAGTTCCATCGGGCAAGGCAAGTGTAATTCCAAAGTTTTTTGCCAATTTTTTCTCCTGAAAACTATTTCTTTCTGACTTGAAGTAACGCATAATTCGTCGCCATTCGCTGTCATCAAATTCTGAATGAGCAGAGCGCAAACCGTTTTTACAAACATTCAACAACTCGTTGTAGTTCGGCGCAATCACATCTACTACTAACTGACCGTCTGCCCAAACGGAACGTCGTTTTTCAATTTTTCCTTTTTCAGGTGCCTTTTTGGAGTCAATGGAAAGAAAAAGTATATTTCTATGCTGACGAATTGCTCCATCAAAATTAGAAGTAGTTCTGTGTAATAATTCAAAGGTTACAACATCAGGAAAATAGGGCATGATGAACTGTGTAAGGTGAGTATCCAAATAATTTTTCACCTCAGAATCCCAAATTCCATTGTCACAAACCACTAAAATTTCTCCGACTTTTCCTGTAACAGCAATTCCACCTTTGTAGGTGCGTTGTTCACAAGCGAAGAGAATACACGCTAAACCTAAGAAAAGTAAGAAATGTCGCATAATGAACTATTTAACACGAATTTTTTGCCCGACATCAATTCGGTTGATATTAATACCAGGATTGAGTTTGGTAAGTTGCGCCTGAGTTAGATTGTGTTTTTGAGCAATTTTCATAAACGTATCCCCCGACCTAACTGTATAGAATTTTTTCTGAACCGTATTAGCTGGAGGAGGATTGTTAGGAACTCGAGCGGAAGGTGCTTCATTGGTGTAAATCTTCAATCTTTGACCAACATAGATTTTGGTTGTCCGAAGATTATTCCATTCTAAAATATTTTCGATAGTGATATTATATTTCAACGCGATGCTTTTTAAACTTTCTCGTGAAGCTACTTTGTGCACAAACTGATAAGCAGGAAGTGATTCTTGTACAGGTATTTGTTGAGGAACAACTGCACCAGTTGAGTCAACTAGTGCGGAATCTATAGGAAAACCAACAGGGGGTGGAGGAGGCACAACAACCGGTGCATAAATGGATTTTTCCAACTTATAAAGTGAATCTTCCAATCCCGCAATCAAATGAATTTTATCAAATGGACCAGTCAAGCAGCGATTGGCGTAGGATTTGGGAATGAAATTAGTTTTGTAAATTGGATTTAAAGTTTTGATGTCGTCTAAATCCCAACTTGCCAATTTTGAAAGCGTGTTCATGTGAACACCATCCCGTAAACAAATTGTATCCAAATGGGCATTGTGAATTTTTGCTTCCATTGGAATAATGTTGTGTTCTGCGTGATACGTCAGAAGGTAGGCAGCAGCAATAAAATTGGGAACATAACCTTGTGTTTCAGCTGGCAAATAGGGTCTAACTTCCCAATAAGTAGTTTTGTTTCCCGAACGTTTGATGGCTTTATTAACATTTCCTGGACCAGCATTATAAGCTGCAAGGGCTAAATTCCAATCGTTGTAAATGTTGTAAAGTTGTTTGAGGTACCTGCACGCTGCTTCCGTTGCTTTTTCAGGATCCATTCTGTCATCAACGTAGGTGTTCTCCTCCAAACCAAACATCAAACCTGTTCGATACATGAATTGCCACAAGCCCAAAGCACCAGCACGCGATTTCACTTGTGGACGCAATCCACTTTCAATGACTGCAAGAAAACGCAATTCAATCGGTAATCCGTGTTGGTCCAATTTTTCCTTGAACATATCGAAATACAATGCCGAACGACCAAGGACAACTCTTGCAAACCCACGTCTTTGCGCTGCAAAAAAACGAATGGTTGACAGAGTGATTGGGTTGCATTCTAACTTGAAAGATGTTTTTTCATTGATTTTTGCCAAGCGTTGACAATAAACTTCATCTGAAAAAGTGGGTACTTGATTAGATTCGTAATTCAACGCGCTGATAATGGAATCGTAGCGTTTATCGTTAGCATAATCGTTGTAGAAATAATATAGACTTTGATTAACGGTGTTGAAAAACGCATCTGGATTCAAAGGCTGTCCCATGCTGGATTGGTAGGGATTTGTGCGTTGCGCATGCAAACCCGAGGTCAATAAAAACAACAATAGAACAGCAATCAATCTCATTTCAATAAAGCTTCAATTTGTTTGGCATAAGCAAATAGGCTGTCCTCTTTGAAAGGTGCGGTCATCACCTGAACGCCAAAAGGAAGTCCGTTGGAGTGAATCGGTCCCGGGACATTTATTGCAGGATTTCCAGTGAGATTAGCATGAACAGTAAAAATATCTTGCAAGTAC
Organism: uncultured Lishizhenia sp.; assembly: GCA_964636775.1. Lineage (GTDB taxonomy): Bacteria > Bacteroidota > Bacteroidia > Flavobacteriales_D > Crocinitomicaceae > UBA952. Next base: position 2,289 of record CAZWSY010000072.1, on the reverse strand, counting down.
ATCTGAATAGGGTCATTAATTGCTCCAATTTCAAATGCTGTGGAAGTTGTAGTTGGTAATATCAAAGCGTCAACATTCTTAAATAAGGCATCGGTTGCATTTTTCAATAAACGTCGAACCTTTTGTGCTTTTGTGTAGTAGGCGTCGTAGTAACCTTGGGATAGAACAAATGTTCCTGTCATAATTCTACGCTTTACTTCTGGTCCAAATCCCTCTGTGCGTGAAAGCGTGTATGTTTGTTCAACACCTTTAGCAATTTGACTTCTGTGTCCATAATGAACACCATCAAAACGAGCGAGGTTGGATGAAGCTTCAGCGGTTGTTAAAACATAATAGGTTGGAACAACATAGTCCAAAAAGGGAAAATCCAATTCAACAATTTCATTTCCTTCCGCCTTTAACTTTTCAATCAAGGATTTTAAAGTCTGAGCAACTTCTTTATCTAAACCAGGATGATTGATATAATCTTTGATAACACCAATTCTACCCTTGGTGTTTTTAATTTCTGCGTAATTTCCTTTCGGTTGAGAAGAACTAGTTGCGTCCATTTCATCTTTTCCTTCCATGATGGAATAAACCAGAGAAGTATCTTCCAAATTATTAGCGAAAACACCAATTTGATCAAAAGATGAAGCATAAGCAATCAATCCGTAACGACTGATTCTTCCGTAAGTTGGTTTAAGTCCGAACGTATTTGTCCATGAGGCTGGTTGACGAACAGAACCACCTGTATCACTTCCCAAAGCAACCGTACAAAGTTGGGCAGAAACTGCAACTGCCGAACCTCCTGAAGAGCCTCCAGGAACGTGGTTTTTGCGCCAATTGTTTTCAACCGAACCGTAAGCCGAATTTTCATTGGACCCCCCCATTGCAAATTCATCGCAATTCAATCGTCCGATAATAATGGCGTCCTCGTCGATTAATCGTTGTAGAGCTGTTGCGGTGTAGAGCGATTCAAAGCCGTCCAAAATTTTGGAGGCGGCAGAGACTTTATGTCCTTTGTAACAGATATTGTCTTTGATTCCAATTACAACACCAGCCAATTTTCCTGCAGTGCCATTTTTTAACTTTTCGTCAACAATTTTAGCTTGGTTAACAGCAGATTCTGTGAATACTTCCAAAAAGGTGTTCAAATGTTGATTTTCAGAAATGCGTTGAAGATATTGTTCCGTAATGGACAAAGCAGTAACGCCGGATAGCAAAGCTTCCTTAACAGCTGCAATTGTATGCATCATGAATTATTTTTCGTCAGAAGTTGTGATTTCGGTTGTAGCTTTTTCTTCGCCTTTCGAAGCGTCTTTAAATTCTTTCACACCTCTTCCAAGACCTTTCATTAATTCAGGGATTTTTTTACCACCGAAAAACAATAAAACAATAACCAATATCAAAACGATTTCTGTAACACCAAACTTACCCATAGGATTTAAACTTTAAGTTGCAAAATTACGCAAATAAACAATAGGGCAAAAAGTTGGATTTTGAACGGCGTAGGGATAAAAAGCAATGTCAAAAGTTTTTAGAAAAAATAGTTTAAAAGAACGTCAAACTCTTTTAGAAAATTAAAAAGTAATGGATTATAAGCCAACACAATGAATGTGATAATTTTGCGACCATGTTTCCAGAAAATTCTTTTAAAAAGTGGTCTAAGATTGTTACTTTGTCTCTTTTCGTCCTAACCTTGTTTTTGGGTTTCAATATTTTAAATCTGAGGTTTGACTACGATTTTGAGAAGTTTTTCCCTGCTGAGGACAAAGAAGCCGACTTTTTCTACGCTCACCGTGAGCAATTTGAAGCCGATAACAACTTTTTATTAATTGCAATTGAGCGCAAAGAAGGGCTTTTTGACCTAGATTTTCTTCGAAAGGTGGAACGTTTTCGCAAAGAGATTGAAAAATTACCCAACGTTAAAGGAGCAAGAGCCATTACTAATCAAGACGAGGTGTTTATCAACTCATTTGGCGGAGCATTTACAAAACCCTACATTCAGTTCAAAAAAGACGAGTTAAAAAATGATTCTACAAGAATTTTCAGAGCAGAAGAATTGGTCAACACTTTAGTTGCCGAGGACGGAAAATCACTGTGTGTGTTTCTGAAACACGAAAATGTACTCTCCAAAAAGAAAAGTGACGCTCTAGTTGATGGAATAGAGGCCATTTATCCGAAATACAAATTTGAAAGGGTGAGAATGGCGGGAACAACCGTTGGACAGAAATATTACATCTACAAAATGAACTACGAGCTCTTTTTGTTTGTGGGTCAACTGATCGTGGGGCAGGCTTTTGAGCGCAT
>CAZWSY010000071.1:0-17788 GCA_964636775.1 uncultured Lishizhenia sp. | reverse complement strand
TGGGAGCCTCACGATTTCATGTGGGCGGAAAAGCAGGCCCGACAGATACCGTGTATCTCGGTGTCTTCCGTCGTAGCGCACTTCAAAAGATCAATGGTTATGACGAGCGCTTTGTCCGCGCTCAAGACTGGGGAAGGGCGACGCACTGAGCGAAGTCGAAGGGCGTTGCACTGAGCGGAGCCGAAGACCGAAGTGAGCGAAGTCGAAGGGCGTTGCACTGAGCGGAGTCGAAGTGAGCCGAAGGCCGAAGGGCGACGCACTGAGCGAAGTCGAAGGGCGACGCACTGAGCGAAGCCGAAGTGAGCGAAGCCGAAGTGAGCGGAGAAAGTAATGAGTGATAATTGAGGACTGAGCGGAGCCGAAGACCGAAGTGAGCGGAGCCGAAGGCCGAATAATTCAAAATTCAGATTTTTGTTTTCCAAAAACCCGATTCGCTTTTGAACAAAGACATTGGTTATTTTTGCAATATCAATCACTAACTAAAAGCACAAGAAATGCAAGACAAGATTTTCGAAATTATCAATAAAGTTCTTGAAAATAGAACCAAAGACAAACTTACTTCCATCACTCCAGAAATGAATTTGAGAAAGGATATCGGATTCGATTCTCTTGATTTAGCTGAGCTTACTGTTCGAATTGAAGCAGAATTTGATGTTGACGTTTTTGAAGATGGTATTGTCAATACTGTTGGCGAAATACTTCAAAAAATTGAACAAAAGTGATGAACATTTTTCTTGCAAATGTTGAGAAAAACAGAATCGTTTCATGGAGTCAATTAATTGAGGACATAAAAAACACAAACAGTTTCAACCCTTACTGTAAATCAAGCGATTACTACACCATTTTCAAACAAATTATCCTATCGTTACTCGCTGGCGAAGAAATTACTCTTTTGGATTCCGATTTCACGGAAAACGAGTTAATTAAGCTAACTGGTTATTCAAATTTTGAGGACTTCAATAAGCCGTTTTCACTAACTCAAACCACCGGAATAACCGACAAAAAAGATTTGCTTAATAAGCTTAATTCAACAAGTGAAAATTGGAAAATTACTTTATTTACTTCCGGTACGACTGGACTCCCTAAAAAAGTGAGTCACAACTTTTCCTCCATTTCAAGGTTTGTCAGAATTTCAGAGCAAAACCAAAATAGTGTTTGGGGATTTGCTTATAATCCTACTCACATGGCTGGTGTACAAGTTTTTTTTCAAGCACTGTTGAACGGCAACTCAATTATTCGACTTTTTGGTTTGAATACTGAGGAAATCTACAGTGAAATTGAAAATCATCACATAACTCATATATCAGCCACTCCAACTTTTTACAAATTATTAATCAACACCAAACATCTTTTTCCGAGTGTAAAAAGAATTACTTCGGGTGGTGAAAAATTCAATGATAAGGTGTTTGAGCAATTAATTAAAATCTTTCCTAACGCAAAAATCACTAATGTTTATGCTTCTACGGAGGCGGGAACCTTATTTGCATCACACAATGATGTTTTTAGCATTCGTAAAGAATTTGAAGATTTGATTATCATAAAGAATAATGAACTTATGATACACAAAAGTTTGATGGGAAGTTCAAATTTACAAATTGACAAATGGTATGATACAGGAGATTTGGTTGAAATAATTTCTGAACAACCTTTGAAGTTTCGTTTTTTAAACCGAAAAAGTGAAATGATTAATGTAGGAGGCTACAAAGTAAATCCAAATGAAGTAGAAGACGCCATTTCCTCAATGCAAAATATTGAAAATGTGCGTGTTTATGCAAAATCAAATTCTGTTCTTGGAAATATTATTTGTTGCGAAGTTGTTACAAAAGATGAACAAGTAACAGAAGCTTCCATTCGAACTTTCCTTCAATCAGTACTTCAAGAATATAAAATACCAAGAATTATTCGATTTGTTGAAGAACTTACAACAACCAGAACGGGTAAATTAAAAAGAAACTAAAATGAACATTTTATTAACTGGAGCATCAAAAGGTTTGGGATTACAAACTACAGAAGTTTTGTTGAAGAAAGGGTATTCTGTTTTCGCTTTGAGCAGAAGTCAATCAACTGAACTCAACAAATTAATGCTTCAATTTCCCAAAAACCTTAAATGGTTAGAATACGATTTAGTTGATGGAGAAAACGTTAGAAACAAAATATTTAAAGAATGGATTGGCTTGGATACACCAATTCATGGGTTTGTGAATAATGCTGCTGTTGCCTACGACGATATCATCACCAATCTAAATTTGGATTCACTCCAAAATATGTTTCAGGTGAATGTTTTTACGCCGATGGTATTGACAAAATTCGTTTTGAGGCAAATGCTCCTTCACAATATTAAAGGAAGCATAGTACACCTTTCTTCGATAAGTGTACATACAGGTTACAAGGGATTGTCGATGTATGCTTCTACCAAAGGAGCTTTGGAGGCATTTTCAAAAAATACAGCTCGTGAATGGGGTGAAAAAGGCATACGTTCAAATTGCTTAGTTGCTGGATTCATGGAAACTGAAATGAGTTCTACACTTTCTGACCAACAAAAAAACCGAATTTATCAGCGAACTTCAATGAAAAAACCTGTTGAAGTTAATTCAGTAGCGGAAACAATTAGATTTCTGCTTTCGGATGAGGCGCAATCAATAACAGGGCAAAATATAAATGTAGATAATGGAACAATTTAATATTTAAATCATGAATAACAGTCAACACTACGACTCAATAACTCAGGCATGGCAATTTATGTTGGGCAAAAATTTTCATTGGGGATATTTTAATCATCAAAGTGAAGATTTAGAGACAGCAACAGAAAATTTAATCAATAAAATGTTGAGTTTTATAACACTCAATCAAGATTCTAGACTTTTAGATATTGGGTGTGGAATTGGTACACCAGCGTTATACCTAAACAAACTTTTTAATTGCTCCATTGTGGGCATAAGTAACAGTCCAAATGGTATTCAAGAATCCAACAACAATGCAAAACTGAAAAACGTTTCGGATAAGGTTAGTTTTTTTGTTAGAGATGCTCTTGATAATGGGTTTGAAGAAAACTCATTTGATGTATGTTGGCTTATGGAAATGTCACATTTGATTGAAGATAAAAGTGCACTTGTGAAGGAATCAATAAGAACGCTTAAAGAAGGAGGCGAAATTGTATTATGTGATCTTATGTTTAGACGACCACTTAATGCCAAAGAAATCTATGAGAATAAAGATAATTTAATCAAGCTATCTAATTCTTTCGGACAAGCAAGAATTGAAACGTTTGATTTCTACAAAACTATTTTTGAATCCAATAATTTAACCAATATTCAAGTTGAAGACATTAGTGACAATGTTACCAATACGCTCGTTTATTGGAAAAAGAATGTTGCCGAAAATTATAATACCATTGAAAAATACATTTCGAAAGAAGAAATAGACAACTTCCTTTTGTCGTGTGATATCCTTACTGATTTTTACGATAGAAAAATTTGGGGCTATGGAATTATTTATGCCACTAAAAAATAACAATGTTAAAAATTGAACTTTGTTCTTTAGGTGAATTACCAAAATTGTTGGAATTTATAAACAACAGTTGGAAAGAGAATCATGCTTTGTCAAGTAGTAAAAGTTTAATGGATTGGCAACATTTGAATATCGATGACAGTTGCTACAACTTCTTAATTGCAAAAGACAGCGATACTGAAAAAATTCTTGGAATCCTTGGTTTTATTAATACCGCCCAATTTGATAAAGAGCTGCTTGAAAATGGTGATTATTACGGAGCTATTTGGAAAATTGATAACACCAACCCTTTGGCAATTGGTTTAGGACACTCTTTGTTTAAAAAACTTCTCAAACTTCCACATTTTAAGAACTTTGGTGCTATTGGAATTAGTAATGACACCATAAACTACATGAAAGTCATTCATTATAAAGTTGAAAAATTAACCCAATATTACATTCTAAACGATTCAATTTCAGACTTTAAAATCGCCATTAAAAATAACCCCGTTAAATTTCTTAATGCGAGGCGCAGTTCAGATTTTAAACTAAAAAGAATAGAAAAATTGGATGACATAGTGATACAATCCATTTACAAACCTGCTAAAACCACCACTTTTCTAATCAATAAATACCAACGTCATCCCATCTACCAATACAATTTTTATGGAATTATCAATAAGGAAAAAACAGTTGCAGTTCTTGTTGTGCGAAAAATAACCCTTAATAATTGTTCGTGTTTAAGAATTGTGGATTGTGTTGGAAATCTTTCAACTATCGATTCATTATACCATGATTTTCAACAACTTTTAGTTTCAGAAAACGCCGAATTTATTGATTTCTATAATTATGGCATTGAAGCATCTGTTTTTCAGGCGATGGGCTTTAAGGCTCGAATGGAAGATGATAGTAATGTCATTCCAAATTACTTTGAGCCGTTCGAGCAAAAAAATGTAACGATTCATTGCGCATTCAATTCCAATGACCCCAATTACGTTTTTTTCAAAGGTGACAGTGATCAAGATAGACCCAACCTAATAAACAATTGAAATGGAAAACAAGGTTACAATTGTAATGTACCACTATGTAAGAGATTTGAAACATAGTAGATATCCTGAAATCAAAGGATTAGATATTTCCCTTTTCTATGAACAAATCGCCTACTTGAAAAAGCATTACAATTTTATCACAATGGAAATGCTGATTGACGCCATCGAGAACGAATCAAAACTACCACCAAATTCAGTTCTTTTAACTTTTGATGATGCTTATTCCGACCATTTTAACTACGTATTTCCATTTTTAGATAAACACAAAATTCAGGGTTCCTTTTTCCCTCCTGTTAAAGCAATCACCGAACACCTCGTTCTGGATGTCAATAAGATTCATTTTATCCTTGCTTCCCAACCAGACAAATCGAAAATTATTGATGAAATTAAACATGAACTAATCTACCTGCGTAAAGACTATAAAATTGAAGATTTTTCCTACTACTACGAAAAGCTGGCACAAGCCAATCGCTTTGATTCAGCAGAAGTGATTTTCATAAAAAGACTACTTCAGGTAGAACTCGAAGAATCATTGAGAAAAATAATCACCAACAAACTCTTTGAAAAAATGGTCGGTGTTGAGGAGGAATCGTTTAGCAGAGAACTGTACATGGATATTCAACAAATTCAGTGTATGAATAGAAATGGAATGCATTTTGGAAGCCATGGATATGACCATTACTGGTTGGGTTCTCTCCATAAAAATGAGCAACAATTTGAGATTGAAAAATCACTGGAATTTTTGAGTTTAATTGGAACGGATACCAATAACTGGACGATGTGTTATCCTTACGGAAATTATAACGAAACGACTTTAGAAATCCTTAAACAATACAATTGCAAACTAGCGCTTTGCACACAAGTGAATGTAGCTGATTTACAAACACATAACAAATACACCTTGCCGAGATTGGATACAAATGATATACCTTGTAATAAAAATGCTGAGCCAAATCATTGGTATTTCTTGGGTTGATTTTTCAATTCAATCAACATAAACTATTTCTACAACTTTAATTTTTAAATAATTATGCCCAAATTACTATTGACAACGGGTGGTGGGGATTGCCCTGGATTAAACGCCGTTATTCGAGCGATTGTAAAAAGTGCACATACAAAAGATTGGAAAGTTTTTGGTAGTAAAGAAGCATTTACCGGTATTTTAAGTCAACCTATTGATTTAATGGAGTTGACACCTGATATTATTGCCGGAATTCACGTCAAAGGCGGAACAATTTTAAAAACTACAAACAAACTAAATCCATTGCGCTTTCCTGTTACAAATCCTGATGGAACAATATCTTTTGAAAATCGAATACCTCACTTGGTGGAAGTATTGAAAAGCAATGGATTTGATGCTGTCATTAATATTGGTGGTGACGGTTCGCAAAAAATATCCCAAGCAATTCATGAGTGTGGTTTTCCAGTTATTGGGGTTCCAAAAACAATTGATAATGATTTGGCAGCAACAGATTATACCTTTGGTTTTCAAACAGCTGTGCAAACCGCAACTGAATGTTTTGACAAATTGGTTTCAACGGCGGAAAGTCACCATCGGGTGATGATTATGGAAGTGATGGGACGTGATGCCGGTTGGATTGCATTGCATACTGCGATAGCGGGTGGTGCCGAAATTTGCTTAATTCCTGAAATCCCTTACGACATAGCAAAATTGGTTGAAACTATTGAAAAGAGATACGAAAACGGTAGAGGGTTTGTAAACATAGTTGTTGCTGAAGGAGCCAAACCTGTAGCGGGAATTGTTACCACACAAGAACAAGAAGCTGGTTCTGAACACATTCGACTTGGAGGGGTGGCTTATGCGCTATCCGCGGCTTTGAAACAGAGTGGTTGTCAGATGGAAATCAGAGAAACTGTTTTGGGACATATTCAAAGAGGGGGATTACCAAATGCATTCGATAGGGTGTTGAGTACATGGTTTGGCGTAAAAGCTTTTGAACTTCTTGAAAGTGAAAATTTTGGTAAAATGGTAGCCTTTAGAAGTAACCAAGTGGTAGCGGTTGAATTGTCAGAGGCAACCCGAATTTACAGACAAGTTGAACTAGACAATGACCTTCTACTCGCTGCAAAAAAAATGGGGATTGTCTTTGGGGATTAATGTGCTAATGTAGTAATGTGCTAATGTGCTAATGTGCTAATGTCGTAATGTGCTAATGTGCTTCCGCTGCGGCGGAGACCTAACATCTTCATATTCCAAAAAAAAAGGGGGGCATAGGGAAATGATCTAACCTACACAAAAAAGCCCTACACCCCCCAGCCTATATCGTTTTTTCAACCTACTAACCCGATACAGGGGTCTCATCACTCGTTTGCAATGATTCATTTAATTTTCTTAAAAAGGGGCGGTGGTCTATGCGAGTGGACAACATTCCCGCCCCTTAGTCGTGTTGGACATTCAACCTACGAACCAACACTTTTTTATTAGTGTGCTTCCGCCGAGGCGGAGATTTAATGTGCTAATTAATGAATGTGCTAATGTGCTTCCACTGCGGCGGAGACCTAACATCTTCATATTCCAAAAAAAAAGGGGGGCATAGGGAAATGATCTAACCTACACAAAAAAGCCCTACACCCCCCAGCCTATATCGTTTTTTCAACCTACTAACCCGATACAGGGGTCTCATCACTCGTTTGCAATGATTCATTTAATTTTCTTAATGCCTAATGTGATAATAAGCTAATGTGCTTCCGCCGTGGCGGAGACCTAATTATGTAATTAGCACATTTTTAAATTAACACATTCAATCATGCCACTCTGTCAAAAGACTTCAAATACGCTGTTAACCTTTCCGAGGGATGCAACCGCATTTTGGCTTTTAATTTCGTTTTGTAAACCCTTACGCTTCCATCTGTTAATCCTTCAAGGTTGGCGACTTCTTTTGCGCTCAAATTAATTTTAAAATAATAACACAACCGAACTTCTTTTTCCGTTAAATCAGGATGTTTAAGCAAAATTAAATTCGCGTAACGCTTACTTTCATCTTTTGCATAATCAAATATGCCACTGTATTTTCTAGTTAAATCCGAAATAGTTGCCATTCGAATTCTCAACATGTTTTGTAAGTCATTTTGCGATTCACTTAAATTGTCATCAGATTTAATTTTGTTAAGGAATTCTTTATCCATTTCCACAATCTGATTCATCAATTTAATTACATCCGTGTGGGTAATCTTTTTTTCAGCAACAACATCTGGTGTATTTTTTAAAGCTATTGAGGTTTGTTCTGTATTTTCAAGTACAACGCCATTGGGTTGTTGGTGAGTTCTATTTACCCCAAAAATGTAATACCAAATCAGCATAAAAACTATAAAAAGCAGCAATTGAATCAAAATCATTTCCATAATTCTATTGTATTAACAACTGTTTTCTACCCATCAATCTCCCTGACTCCCAAAGGCTAACGGTGTAAATTCCTGGTGCAAAATCGGTATTGATTCGTTGTGAATTGGAACCAGAAACTCCCAGAAATTGAGTTTCATAAACTTTTTTCCCTGCTAAATCTTGCACCTCAACGAAAAACGAATTCCCTTCTTGCTGAGATGAAAAAACCACATTCACAGCATCGCGAGTTGGGTTAGGAAATAAGCCGAAAGAATTTTCGTTCTCACAATTCACGACAATCGGTCCGTAAGTCGTAAAAGCGCCATCCAAATCATGCTGTTGAAGGCGGACGTAAACCAAATCCGTTCGGTTATCCAGTAGCCATTCGTAATTCAACAAGGAGTTGCTGTTGCCCGCGGCAGGTATTTTATCGCCGCTCAACCAATTTTGTCCGTCGGTGGAATGTTCCACTTGGTAAAACCACGAATCTTTTTCAGAGGCGGTTGACCAGCGTAATAGTTTCTTATCGTCGATACAAGTTCCCGTGAGGGAGAGGAGTTCGACGGGTAAGGGAGATGATGGACTATCGCCAAAGGTGAACGGAGAAAAACCTCCTTTGTAACCAAACATGGATAGTGTCACACGACTTCCATTTTTTACGGGTTGACTGTAGTTATCAAAATCTGCAATTTCCCAATTGGTGCCGTCAAAATGGTTTAAATAATAACCTGGCATAAAACCTGATTGTTGAGTCGTGTCCCATTCGAATACGAAATCAACTCCTGAATCATTAGCATTATTTTTCTTGATAAACCACGTGCGTTGCACATTAACCGTATTCACAGGTGTGCCACTATAAGCCTCTAATAAAACAGAATCTTTAACTCGAACAGAAATACTATCAGCTGTAGTATTGTAATTGGTTATGGTTACTGGATTATAATCAGCTTGTCCAACTGGGAATTTCTTTGTTGCTCCATTGTTTAAGGTTGTACTAACAGATCCATTAGAATTTGTAAGGATGTAACTAGATAAATTTTCTCCTTGAATAGAACCATTGATTGTAAGGTTATTATTACCTAAAACAACTTTAATTCCACGCTCATTTAGGTTTAAACTTTCAATCTTTCGATTTTGATCTAATGATAGATTTGCAGTAGCAGTTGCTGAAATTTGAATTCTTGAATTTTCAGTTGGTACTTCATTCTGTAGCCAATTCGAAGCTAGGTTCCAATTGGTAGAACTTGTACTTACCCAATCATAACAATTTGAAAATAAGGTTATACTACCCGTGGCGTTCACATTTTCGCATTCACTGTTCAAAGGAATTACATAACTAAATACTCCAGACTCTGTTGGTGTACCACTTATTGTAATAATATTGTTTGACCAACTTGCTGAAACTCCTGACGGCAAACCTGTTGCAGTACCAATACTTGTTGCTCCTGTTGTTGTATGTGTTATTGGAATTAGTGTATTGTTTGGGCAAAGACTTGGAGAAGCAGAAGCTATACCCACAGAATTATTCTCACTAACAATAATACTACCCGACGCAGAAACAGTTCCACAACCACCTGTCAACGGAATGGAATAGTTAAAAGTTCCTGTTGAAGTAGGAGCGCCACTTATTGTAATTGTATTTCCTGCCCAATTGGCACTTACCCCGTTTGGTAAACCACTCGGTGTTCCTATTCCAGTCGCTACGGTTGTGGAATGTGTTATGGGTGTTAAGGTGGTATTCAAACAAACTGAAGGTGTTGACGATGCTATACCCGCAGAATTTAAGGGGTTAACAGTAATGACTCCAGTCGCATTTATGCCGTCGAAATCACCTATTAAAGGAATTGAATAATTAAATGTTCCTGAAGATGTTGGCGTACCTGAAATGGTAATTATATCACTAGACCAATTGGCAGTAACACCAGCAGGAAGCCCCGTTGGTGTTCCTATTCCTGTAGCTCCATTTGTTGAATGTGTAATAGGAATAAGCTCATTGTTTATGCACAATGTTGGGCTATCTGATGCGGGTCCAACTACAGTAATCATAGCCTCCATTGGAGAAGCTGAGACCACATCACCTTTACCAGATCCGCCACGGTACATAGTCCAATCACCAGCTAGAATTACCCCTGTGACGCCACTACTGAAGTATTGATCGGTTTTTATGGTTGCCGCCGATGCTAAGCTACCGTAAGAATTGCTAGCCTGAAGAACCCCGCCAAGGGTCAGCTGCCCGAAATAAGAGTCTAGTCCATTGCAGTTAAATTTGGCGGTATTTGCGGTAATGGCAAGCGCCGTGTGGTGCATAGAAACGGCTACATCTGTACGAACAGAACCTGTACCACTCAGAGTTAGGGATGGAGTTGAGCCGAATGCAGAAGCGTTATTTGCGACAAGGGTTCCTGCAGAAACACCAGTAGCACCAGAGTAGGTATTGGCGCCAGAAAGAGTAAAAATGCCAGCACCTTGTTTGGTCAAAGAACCAGTACCAGAGATGACACCTGAATACGTGTAGGCATCTGATCTATTGATGATTAATGATGCATTGTTCGTTATGTTTGAACTATTGGAAATTACACCAGAAGTAGAACCAGATCCAATAGACAATATACCTGCACTTATGGTGGTGCTACCTGTGTACGTGTTGGAGCCAGAAAGAATAAGAGTTCCATTTCCTGTTTTAATAAGGTTTCCTTGACCAGCAATAATACCTCCGTAAGTGAGCGTACCTGAACCAATGCTAATCGTATTCGAAGTGGCGGTAAACAAGCTAATGCCACGATTGGCATTCAGCGTTAGGGTTGTGGAGGCGCTAAGCGTGCCGCCACTCAGGAAGATATGACTTGGAGTGGGACTAGCGGGCACTGGGCCCAATTTGTTGTCGTTATTGATGGTAAGAGTGTGTAAAACTACTTTGGTACTTCCAGCGTAGGTGTTAGCGCTGGCTCCATTTAACGTAAGATTACACTGTACGAAAAGATTACCAGGCCCGTCAATGATGCCACCATAGGTAACGTTAAAAGCACCATTAAAGATGCCATCCCCTGAACTTATGAGGATCCCTCGATTGGCATTGAGCGTAAAGTTTGCGGTGACATCCAATACTCCATTGTTCAAAAAAACCAAATGTCCCGGTGTTGGGCTTGCAGGTGCTTGCCCTAAACGGTTATCTGCATTAATACTAATTGTACCTGTATTTATAGTTGTAGAACCAGAGTAAGTGTTATTTCCTGAAAGCGTCAGTGTGTTTGACCCCATTTTCATTAACGTGCCAGTTCCAGAAATAACGCCTGTACATGTTTGCGCATTAGTCATATTAAAAACCAATGCAGCATTGTTTACTATGTTGGTACCTGCGATTGTTCCAGTTAATCCACCATTACCAATAGAAAGCGTACCTGCACTGATGGTGGTTGTACCTGTATAGGTATTGGTACCCGTTAAAAAAAGTGTGCCAGCACCTTCTTTAGTGAGTGTTCCTGTACCTGAAATTACTCCTGTATAAGTTATATTGTTAGAACGATTAAAAATAAGAGCAGCATTATTCACAATGCTTGCACTTGCAATTGATCCTATTGTGCCTCCGTTGCCTAAGGACAGGGTTCCTCCGCTAATGGTAGTTGTTCCAGAGTAGGTATTGGCGCCGAGCAATGTAAGCGCACCTAGACCTGTTTTAGTGAGTTGTGTACCCGTACCACTGAAGATTCCTGAATAAGAGGTATTGCTACCATTGCTGCCCACAGTTAGAAGAGGTGATCCAGAAGCAGAACCAATATTACCTGCACCGCTGAGCGAACCTGCTGTTAGATTGAAACCCGCAAGTGCAATTGTACCTGATACAGTAAGGTTTCCTATGGTAATATCTACCGGCGCTGTAAGCGTAACGGTATGACCAGAGGCGATAGTTACATTGTCTCCTGCATTCGGAACGCCTGAGGGACTCCAAATAGCAGAATTACTCCATTGACCTGAAGAAACTGAGGTAAAATTTGTTTGTGCCTGAACGACATTTTGCATCAATCCTATTAAGACCAAAATGCTCGTATATTGTATAATTCTTTTCATCTTATTTGATTAATTAATTTGCAATAGTGGGGTTTAATTATTGGGCACTTCGTACACCTCTGCAACCGAAATTATTGGCTCGAATTGTTAAAGCAGAAGCTGCAGTTGTTCGATCAGAAACTCGAGCCTGTGTGGTCTGATTTACACTCCCTCCTCTGCTACCCGATCCAGCAGCATCAGTAACTCCTATGGTACCACTGAATGCTGTGTTTGCTGAATTAGGATCTGAGTTTCCATTAATCCCCGGCCAGAAATCTACATTAGCACTGCCATCTGTAAACAAACTGCCATTTCCATGTAAACCTGTGTAGGAGCGCCCAGCCACATTCCCCAATGTTACGGCCCGTTCAGTCACATTTCCACTCATTTCCATGATCCCGTAATAGGTAGATCCTGAGGTAATGCGACTATTATTATTGGTATTTGCTGCAAATATGCCTACCCTCAAGGGACCATTACCACTCCCCCTTGTAGCGAAAGTAGCCGCATTTCCAGCGGAAGTACTGTAGTTGGTGTTAATTCCTTCGCTGCTGCTACCTGCTCCGCTTAACGTATATACTGAACCTGCTATGGAAGGAGTGCCCCATGCATATTCTCCGTCAACGGGTGTAAGGGGGCCGCGGCAGGCTTTTTCAAATTCCAGTTCTGTCATCGGGCGAAGGCAGGCCCAATCCATATATGCCACGCCGTCTTGCCAACTTAACCAATTACAAGCTATCCATTCACCATCTGCAGCTTCATTTCCAACTCCATTATTGTTTAAATCGCAGTAAAATGTAACAGGGTTATTGGTATCAATTGTAGCATCACACCTGATTCCGTTTCGGGCAGACAAAGTAGAAGTATTACTCATCACAAATCGGTTGGTTACAGTGGTTGTTCCCGCAGAAATGTTAGTTTGCACCCTATTTGCCTGCTGAGTTCGTGTGAGCGTATTTAAAAAATCGCGGTATTGCCCTTGCGTGATTTCATACTTCATAGAATAAAACGCATTAATACCAGTAGGATATCCCGTTGCCAACGCAGCTGTGGTTGTACCAGATAAATCCATACTTCCCGTAGCACCTAGATTAGTTGCCGATGATGAACTAGAACGGCCTTGAATTGTGGGTGGTGTGTTGGTAATTTGGAACGGTGTATTGTCGGTAGATCTTGCTCTGGAAAATCTTTGACTATCATTACCCCCCCCCACTGAAAAACTACCTTGTGGCACATTAACCATTTCAATGGCAAATACCTGCACGGTTATCACGGCATCATCAGCCACACCGTTTGTACCATAGTTCCAACGCAATTGAGTATTGGTAAAGGAATTGGTGCCACTTCCAATAGTGCTTCTAAAAATAAATACACCAACAGTAGGGTTTGTGGTGGCATCAAATGCACTTCCAGGTGTTAATAAGCCAGCATCAATGGTGCTGCCTGTTGGCGCAGTATGACCAGTATTGTTAAGGCGTGCGTGCTCCCAAATGCGGATGCACTCGATGCTAGCATTACTTAAAGCTATAGTTGGTGTTAAACTTACTACAAATTGGGTAGCATTGGTAATGCTAGTAATAACCGTGTTGGCTGCAAATGCGCCCGTGCCGTTGGTTACTCGCAGGGGCATACCCACACGTAGGTTGGAAGTATTACTCACAGTAACCGTGGTGCCACTACTGCTGACGCTAGTAAAGGTAGGGTTGCTGCCCCCTACCCTAAACTTAACAAACACCCATGCTGCATCCCAGTTGCTAGGACCAGTGTTGGTGCGCCAGCTATTTTCCCAACTGAGGTCAAACTTTACGTAGGTAAAGTCATTAATAACATCCTGCCCGACAATAGACACGTTGGTTAGGTTAATATTGTTGGCGTTTAGTTGTGAACTAAAGAAAACCAAAAACAGCAAAAAAGAAATGGCAGTTTTTAAAAAATTTATTGATTTCATAGGTTAATTAATAGTTATTATGAACACACTTATATTTATTCATCTTATTTATGAATGGATGAATACAAGAAAATTGAAAACTTGAGACTTGTGAAATAAGCGTATGCTCTGCAGAAGAAATTTCCGAAGTCAGTATCAACAATAAATCGTATTGAAAAATGACTTTTTTCACGGTTTAATTTTAGAGTGCAAAGTTTTGCTCCCAAAAAATTTAACTCTAAGTCAATAAATGGAAGTAATATCCATATTGTGGATAATAAATCGTTAAGTCCTTCATATTAATCAACCATATTCCTATTCTATAATTTCATTTATTTTTATTTGTATTTCAGATAGTTGATTAAAGCAAACAGCGTGAAACAAATTAACAATTAGTTTAAAATTTTTTAACTTTTGGAATAAAACTTTTTCTAATATTATCCATTAACTGAATAAATTGGATAGATTTGTTCATCAAACTACATCATTATGCTAGGTCGTAAAATCAAAAAATTACGCGAGTTGAAAAACTACACGCAGGAGTACATGGCTAATCAATTGAATATTTCACAAAACTCATACTCACGTATTGAAAGTGAAAATGTGAAAGTGACCGCCGAGCGTTTAAAAGCGATTGCCCAGCTTTTAGAAGTGCCGTCTGAGTATCTGATTAGTGATGATCGTCCCTTACTGACCTTTAATACAAGCAACAATACTATTGAGAAGTTTTATATCGAAAACAATTCAGAATTTGAAAAGGAATATTGGAACACGATAATAAAACAATACGAAAATCAAATCAAGTACTTGCAGGGGGAGAATGAGCGTTTGATGGGGATTATAGAGCGGATGATGAAGTGATGGGGTAATGGTTTAATGTGCTAATGATTTAATGTGCTAATGTGCTAATGTGCTATGGGGTAGTGGGGTAATTATCGAAACATGTATAAATTACAAGTTTGGACAAAAAATGTGATCTTTTAATTGAAAAGATTAATTGATATTTAACAACCAATTAAACACGTTTAAATGCTGTATACCGTTACGGCTTTGATTAAATGAATCTGTTGTCAAAAGAAATTTTGGATAGTTGTCTTTTATTTTTTCCAAAGAACCAAACTCTCTTTCAATCGTTTTTTCATCGCTTAACTGCCACGCTACCTGAAAATATTCGATATCTCCTGTTGGAGTTTTACAAACAAAATCAACTTCCGAATTTCTATCCGTACCAATCCAAATTTTGTTTCCTCTCCTTAATAATTCCAAGTATACCACATTTTCTAAAATATGTCCACGGTCTCTTACTCGTTCTTTGCCAATTAAAATATTCTGCAATCCAACATCAACTAAATAGTATTTTTCTTGTGTTGCAAGTTGTTTTCTACCCTTCAAATCAAAGCGATTAACCTTATAAAAAACAAAACTTTCCGTTAAATAGTCTAAGAATTTTTCAACGGTTGCATGATGAATCGTTTGACCATCTTGCTTTAGCATTTTCGAAATATTAGTTGGTGAAAATAAACTTCCAATATTTGAAGCAATGAATTTAGCAATATTTCCAAAAGCCCGTTTATCATTGATTTTATGACGCTGTGTTATATCCTTTTCAACGATTGTATTATAAATTGCCTCTAGATAATTGTAAATTTTATCCATACCTTCCGCTCGTATTTCCACACCTTTTGGCAAAGAAGTTTCATTAACATAATCGAAAAATAAGGATTCAAAATTCAAGTATTTCACAGAAAAATCCACATTTCTAGCAGTTAAATATTCTTGAAAGGAAAATGGTAAAATAGAAATCTCGATATAACGTCCACTCAATAAAGTTGCCAATTCACTCGAAAGTAAAAAAGCATTTGAACCTGTAATATATAAATCTGTATTCTCAGAAGCATAAAGGCCATCAACTAATTTTTCAAAGAAGGGAATATTTTGAATCTCATCTAAAAACAAGTAATTGACGCAATCGGGTTGTAGTTTCTGTTTGATTTCAAAATACAAATCACTCCACGATTTGTCCAAATAGTTTTCGGGAAGTTCAAAGTTATAACTATGAATTTGCGTTTGTTCAACCCCTATTTTGGTCAACTCTACGCGAAAAAGCTCCAACAAAGTACTTTTACCTGATCTTCTCAAACCACTAATAACTTTTATCAAATCTTTATCCTTAAAGGAAAGTAGTTTTTCGAGGTATTCTTTTCGCTTGGTAAATTCTTTCATACTATAAAAATAATCATAAATTATCGAAACATGCAAAAATTACAAGTTTCGATAATCTACAAAAATCGTTCTTCTACTGCCGAAGGTTGTTAATGGGGTATTAATGTGCTAATGTGCTAATGTCGTAATGGGGTAATTGGGTAATGTGCTAATGATTTAATGTGCTAATTGTTTAATGTGCTAATGATTTAATGTGCTAATGTGCTAATGGTTTAATGGGGCTAATTATTTAATGTGCTAATTGTTAATGTGCTAATGTGCTAATGTCGTAATGTGCTTCCGCAGTGGCGGATGTTTAATGTGCTAATTGATTTCTAATAGTAGAAAGGAATTTGGAAATGGAAAAAGTTATGATAATTCGAATTATTCTTTATTCAGATACCTTTAGACATTATATGTTTCGTCTGTATTAAATTTTTTGAAAATTAAAACAGAGTTTAATTTTACCTAAATTTGAATAAAAAACCAGCAATATGACAGTAGTTATAGACAAATCAAACGTAAAGAACACATCAAAAATTCTGAAGGAGAAACTGAATAAATCGCGTAAAAACGGAAATCTTAGTCAGCATTTCGGTAAGTTGAAGCGAAAATTAGATGGTATGAACTATCAACTTAGTGTTCGTCAAAATGAAGATTGATTTCATTGCTGATACCAACTTCTTGATATACATTCACGAGGGACATGAAATTGTTAAACCTTTTTTGATTTATGATTTTGGTACTTCTTTTATTTCTGAGTTGGAACAGCTTGGATATAAAGGTCTAACGAAAAATGAGGAGAAGGCATTAAAATCTTTGTTGAGCGACTGTTTCATGCTTAGTTGGAATGACAAAATTAAGGACTCAACTATTCTTCTTAAACAAAAATATTCCGTTAAGCTTCCCGACGCAATTATTGCCGCAACAAGTATTGTTTATGAAGTTCCATTAGTTACGGCTGATAAGGAATTTTCAAAAATAAGTGAGTTAGACGTTATTCTGATAGAAATTTGAGGATAATTGGGTTAATGTGCTTCCGCCGCGGCGGATATTCAATGTGCTAATGATTTAATGTGCTAATTAGTTAATTAGACAATTAGCATATTAGCAAATTAGCACATTCTAATTTGGAAGTAAATGAACTTTTTCTCTAAATTAAGGTGAAAATTAAAATTATGGAACTAGAAGTAATTAAGAACAGTATTCTGGAAATCAGAGGAAAAAAGGTGATTTTGGATTATGAATTAGCAAAGATTTATGAAGTTGAAACGAGGGTATTGAAACAAGCAGTTCGCAGAAATTTAGAACGTTTTCCTCCTGATTTTATGTTTGAGTTATCAAGTGAAGAGTTTGAAAACTTGACATCACAATTTGTGACATCAAGCTGGGGTGGTCAACGTCATCTTCCATTTGCTTTTACAGAACAAGGTTTAGCGATGCTGTCGAGTGTATTAAAAAGTAAAAAAGCTATTCAAATGAATATTGCTATTATGCGCGCATTTGTTCTATTGCGTCAATTCGCCTTGACTTACCATGAACTTTCCGAACAATTGCTTGCACTCGAACAGAGATACGACCAAAAGTTTAACGACATTGAAGAAGTACTGAACTATTTACTTCAAAAAGACACACGAATAAAATCTCAGGAGGATAGGGAGAGGTTGGGGTATTGATGTGCTTCCGTATTCTATGACTTAAACAAGCAAAAACTGAAAAAAAATTATGCTGCGTACT
>CAZWSY010000070.1:0-18532 GCA_964636775.1 uncultured Lishizhenia sp. | reverse complement strand
CGAACCAGGGACCACCTGATTATGAGTCAGGTGCTCTAACCGACTGAGCTATAGGACCGTGTTGAATGATTTCAACGTTTTATTTAAAATCTCAGTTGATTTTAGGAGTGCAAAAATAGAATAAATTTAATTCTTACCGCTTTTATAGCTAAAAAATTTGCTATTTTAGAAAAAAGATTGACCGAATTTTATTAATTCTAGCCTAATATAGCTTGTATTCCAGGGAGTTGTTTTCCTTCAAAATACTCTAAAAGAGCGCCTCCACCTGTACTTACATAACTAACTTGTTCAGCAAAACCGAATTGTTGAACGGCAGCCGCACTATCACCACCACCTATTAAGCTATATGCACCTTTCGAAGTAGCTTCCGCAACAGCTTTCGCAACAGATTTTGTTCCATTCGAAAAAGGTTCCATTTCAAACACACCCATAGGTCCGTTCCATAAAATGGTTTTACTCTCCAATAAAACAGATGTGAATTTTTTCACTGATTCCGTTCCAATATCTAAGCCCATCCAACCGTCTGGGATAGCATTACTGGATGAATTTTGAGTGTTTGCGTCCTCTCCAAATTTGTCAGCGATAACTGAATCAATTGGAAGGTGAATTTGAACACCTTTAGCAGCAGCTTTTTCCAAAATTTCTTTACAAGTTTCCAATCTTTCATCCTCACAAAGTGAATTTCCGATTTGTCCACCTTGAGCTTTGAAAAAGGTGTACGCCATTCCACCGCCAATGATAATGTGGTCGGCGACATTCAGTAAATTTTCTACGATTAAAACTTTGTCAGAAACCTTTGCGCCACCAACAATTGCTGTAAATGGACGCTCTGTTTGCTCCATAACCTTTTTTGCACTTTCGATTTCAGCGGACATTAAGTAGCCCACCATTTTATCATTTGGAAAAAAAGACGCTATTTGTGTTGTACTAGCATGGGCGCGATGAGCAGTTCCAAATGCATCATTTACATAGCAGTCGCCCAAGGAGGCAAGTTTTTCAGCAAATGCCATGTCGCCTTTAGTTTCTTCTTTGTAAAAACGCACATTTTCCAAAACTAAAACTTCTCCGTTTTTAAGAATTTCACTCTTTTCAAATGCTTCTTGACCAATACAATCATTTGCAAAATGAACAGTTGTTTCCAATAACTCAGAAATTCTTTTGGTAATATGTCTCAATGAAAATTTGTCCTCAGGACCTTCCTTCGGTCTGCCCAAGTGCGACATTAGAATTAAACTTCCTCCATTGCTTAAAATGTGTTTTAGTGTTGGTAATGCTGCTCTAATGCGCTTGTCGTCAGTGATTTCAAGGGTTTCCTTGTGGAGAGGAACATTAAAATCTACTCTTACCAATACCTTTTTATCGGCAAAATTATACGTTGAAAAATTGACCATGTTGATTGATTTTTGGCAAAGCTAACTATTCGAAATTATTTGTTGATACCAGTGATTATAATTCTTGGCGAATAATAAACGTTATTTGCTCTTTCCATTAACTTACTTCAAGGCTCTATCCCATGCACGAATTCCAAAACCATTATTGTCCCACGCGCAAATTGCTTTACCTTGTTCAGAAAGTACAAAAGTCGGATAAGCACCCTCAGTAAGATAAAGGATTGAAGTATCCATTGAAATCCGTTTAATTTGAATGTTTTTGTCCAGTAACCTTCTGTATTTCAATGAATCATCAATTGCACTTCCCAAAATCCAATATTGAACCGAAACGTCCTTTGATTTATGCTTCACCAATTTGTTTAGAAGTTCTATTGATTGTACACAATATGGGCAATTTGGAAGTGCAACAACGGTTAAGCTTTTATCTTCAGGGAATTTTAATGTAGAATTACTTTCTCTGGACATATCATAAATATCCCCTTCATAAATAGGAAAAATAGCAAAGTAAAGAATTGCCGGAATTAATGTTCCAACAATTTTTAATCCTATTTTAACTCCAACAAGTGGAATAAATCTTACTAAACGTTTCGATATGATATAACCTACAACTAGTAATAATACGTAAACAAGTAATTGGCTTATCGTAAAAGAAAAACCAAAAAACCAAAAAATTTTTTCCATAAACAAAAAAAGGGGGACTAGCCCCCTTATAAAAAAAGTTAATGACTTATTCTAACTCACAATTCCCGTTTATCGAAGAATAGGTAGTGGTGAGTTCGTCGCACGCTTCCTTGGCATCCTTCTTCTTTACATCAGTATAATCAACTACAATGTTTGGTGGAGTAACTCCATTTTGTGTTGGAAATGTACATTTACATGTAAAATCTTTCGAACAAGATGCTAAAACAAAAATTGCGAATCCTCCGAAAACTAAAGCCTTTTTCATAAGTTAAGTTTTAAAATTTACGCCCGAAGATACGGATGAAATGTTTACGCCAACCTCAATACAAAAATTTTAACAATGTCATGGTCAAGCCAAAAAAAGCAATGACACTCATAAACCATTGTGAATAAGAACTGTAACCTTTGCTTTTCCAGTAAAAATAATTTAAACTACCTAGAAATAAACCTATACTTGTTGCTAATAGAAAAGGATAAATCATAAGATTCCAAACTGTTCAAAATGATGCGTAAAATGCTTTGAATGAAGAAGTTTCCATTGTTCAAAATTCAATTCGCCATAAAAAGGATGAAGATGCATTGAGTTTGGATTTTCTTCATAATACTCTTCAAAATCGACCCAAAGTAAAGTGAATTCGTCAATTGCGTCGGCTAAATCAACATTTCTTAAAGTGAAATTTTCAGGAGCAAAATCCACTTTAGAACCACGTGCCATTGGTTTTTCAGACAACAAAAAACGTTGCATTGCTGGAATTTTATCCTCTAGGATTTGCAGTTTATATTCACCGACGCCTAAGGACATATTGATGCAATCGCTTAGATGTTCAACCATTCTTTGCGCGGACATTGAACCCCAAATTGCTTTTGTTTCTGGAGTTAAAACTTCTAGTCTTTTCAAAAAAACTGGAAGTTCAGGCGATAAAAAATTCATTATTTTCCGATTACGATATTTAAGCTTCGAGGAACAACCTGAACATTCAATTCATTACCAACCTTTACCGGTTCACCGTCATATTGGCCCATTTTGTTGTTGGAGAAATTTATCCTCGCCTTTTCAAAGGAGATTACTTCTGCATAAGGTGAACGATAAGAATTTCCTGTAAAAAATTGAACAGCCAATTCAGGTAAACGCCACCAAGAAAAAGGTTTTAAGATGAATAATTCGAGTTTTCCATCTGTAGCATCTGATTTTGGAGAAACTTTAAAGCCGTTACCAAATTCTGAGGTGTTTGCAACTGTACACAAAACAGCAGGAGTTTTCTTTATCTGTCCGTTTGTGTCGATTGATATGTTAATTGGATTGTACTTAAAGAATTCTCTAAAAACATGTTTTACATAAGTCCAAAACCCTCGTTTTTTATCTTCATCAAATTTCTTGGCAATTACCGCATCCACTCCAAAACCAGTGAAACCTAATACCGGTTTATCGTTAACCAAAACGGTGTCCATAGCTATGGAATAACTTTCATTGATACACTGGATAGCCTTTTGAATATTTAATGGAATACGCATGTGACGCGCCAGTCCATTTCCTGAACCGATAGGCAAGATAGCGAGCTTTGTTGAGGATCCAATTAATGTGGTTCCTACTTCATGAACCGAGCCGTCACCTCCTACAGCACAAACTATATCGATTTTTTCATCAATGGCTTGTTTCGTTAGCTCGATTGCGTGACCTTTGTATTTGGTGTATCTAATGGTGAATTCAAATTTTTCTTTATCCAAATGCTTTTGAATCAACGCAGGAATATCATCTTTCCGGCGGACTCCTGATATCGGATTGATAATAAACCAAATGTTTTGACGCATCGAACTAGCTTTTAGCTTTGTGTAATAAGAACACGAAGTTCGTTATTATTTCGGATTAAACAAATTCTTAACATCTTTTTTACATTAAAATTTCGTTTGGACGACTTTCTTAATTCCTTTCAATTTATCCAAATCCTATTTCTGTAGGCAGCTTAAAACTTGTTGAACTACTATATTTTTTTTAGTTTTTCAAAAAAAAAAGCCCCGAAAATCGAGGCTTTTAGTGAAATATCTTTTATGACTACCTAGTATGACGGCCGTAACGATTTTTGAATTTGTCAATTCGACCTGCTGTATCTACAAATTGAGCAATACCTGTAAAGAATGGATGCGACTTGTGCGAAATATCCAACTTCACAAGAGGATATTCATTACCATCTTCCCAAGTAATTGTTTCTCTTGTTTCAGCGCAAGAATTACATAAAAAGGCATATTCGTTTGTCATGTCCTTAAAAACAACTAAACGATAGTTAGATGGGTGGATATCTGCTTTCATAATTAAATACTTTTCAAAAAATGGAGTGCAAAGGTAGAAAAAGATTTTTCTTTCGCAAGCCAACAAGAAAATTTGTTTAAATTTTATTTCTAATCAATTGTTTATTTTGGTTCTATTTTCAATTATGATTTAAAACTATTCCGTTTTTGAATCAGCATCTTCCGTCGAAGGGTCTTGTCCTTTTAAATAACTTGGCAAATTCAAACCCGCCATATTAAACAAATCATTCAACGGTGGTACAGTTTTCATCATGCCTGACACAAAATTAGCAGTGGAGTTATTTCCACCTTCTTGATTCCCTGAATCCCAAACGGTGATTTTGTCAATTTTGATGTTCTTAACTGCTTCAACTTGTGTTCGCACCAATTCAGGTAATTTTTCAATTAAAAGCAATTGGAATGCTTTAGTTGGATCGCCGCCAGCAGCACCCACAACATCCTTATAACCTTCTGCTTGTTTGGTTAAAATTTCGTACAAACCTTTCGCTTCTGCTTCCATTTTAGCAAAGATGGCATCAGCCTCACCCTTTGCTTGGACGCGAATCCTTTCCGCCTCAGCTTGAGCTTCGATAATAGCTCTTTGTTTTGCTATTTCAGCTGGAATTACAACATTGGCATTTTGTGTTGAACGCTCCTTCTCTGCACGTGCAGTTTCCGCTTTTTGTTCTGCTAAATAGGCTTCTTCGAGTGCTTTAGCTTGTTGTACTTTTTCAGAGGCCAAAGCAACACGTAAAGCTTCCGCTTCTTTCTCCCTTCTTAAAGCTTCTGATTGGGCAATTGCAATACGCGCTTCGTTTTCACCCTGAATTGCTATGGCGTTTGCCTCAGACGTTTTTACCCTTGTATCTCTCTCAGCCTCTGCCTTTCCAATTGATTCATCTTTTTTCGCTGAAGCAATAGAAATTTCACGATCTTTCTGTGTTATTGCGATTTTCACATCTCTATCTCGATGTGTTTCAGCGATTTGAGTATCTTTTTCTCTGTCAGCAATTGCTTTTCCTGTTTCCCCGATTTTTTCTTGTTCGGCAACTGAAATTTTTGCCTCGTTAATGGCTTTTGCTGCTGCTTCTTTTCCTAATGCCTCAATGTAACCTGATTCGTCTTTAATGTCGGTTACGTTTACGTTTATCAACTTCAAACCAATTTTTTTCAATTCGCTATCAACGTTTTTTGAAATATTGTCCAAAAACTTGTCGCGATCTGAATTGATTTCCTCAATTGTCATTGTAGCAATAACCAAACGCAATTGACCAAATAGGATGTCTTTCGCTAATTCTTGGATTTGTTCCGATGAAAGACCCAGTAAACGTTCAGCCGCAGTGTTCATGTTGTCCGCTTCTGTAGAAATGGCGATGGTAAAACGGCAAGGGACATCAACGCGGATATTTTGACGTGAAAGTGCGTTTGTCAAATTTGCCTCAATAGAAAGTGGTTTTAAATCTAGGAAAGCATAATCTTGAATTACCGGCCATATAAAGGCACCGCCGCCGTGAATACATTTCGCGGAACTGCCACCAGTACGACCATAAACAACCAAGATTTTATCGGATGGACAACGCTTGTAGCGCGATAGAAGTGCTGAAATCGTAACAAACAGGACAAAAGCACCGACTGCAATAAGAATTATTGGACTCATTTTTTTTTGTTATTAGATTTAAGAATTGACTTTATTTACAATTAACAGATTTCCACTTTCGATTTTAGTAACCTTAACTACTGAACCTGTGGCAATTTCATCATCCTCTGTCATGGCTTCTAGTTCGTGAGTAGCACCCCGAACACTGACAATTACTCGTCCTTTACCAGTCATCTTTTCTGGAATACGCAGGTAAACTTCTGCAAATAGACCAATTGTTTCGTTGTACTTAAACGAATTATCCTCGGCTAGTTTTTGAATTTGCTTCATCACTAGAAAGAAAACCCAAACAAATGAAGCACCTAATAGAAATGCAACAAATACTAGAAGAAGTTTATTCGAAATAAAGCTATGGAATGATATACCTCCAAAACTAAATCCTAAACAAAAATTTATCAAATTTCGCAGAGAAAAAAGTTGAAATGGAGCATCGGTATCACCGAAATCTCCTGAAAAATCTGCTGATGTTCCGTCAAAAGCATCAGACCCAACAAAGGTCATAATTGTTTGAAAAACAAAGATAATTGCTGAAGGAATAGCTATGAACCAAAAGGATCTTAGGTATTCATCTTGTATATCGAGTGGCCACATTCTTCAAAGGTAGATAATAATGAGTTAAAAGTTGAAAGTTAAAAGTTAAAAGTTGAAATCCGTCGCGGCGGAGAAAGTTGAAAGTGGAAAGATTAATTTGGAAGGATAAATATTAAGAGAGAAAAGATATTCAATGAATAAGGATTGATTATCCAAATAAAAATGTGCAAAAACTGAGTCTTCGTCTTGGATTCTCGAAACTGGTGTATGGATTTATCGCATTCGATTAAAAAAGTGGTATAATCCATTAGGATTGCTTTCTCCCTATTTCAGCAAGGTTCAAAGTCCCTTAAATTTCGGCACTAAATTTTTTTTTCAATCTCTCGTAAACTTTCCATTTTTTTCAAAGCTAAGAATCCTTTGATGTCTTCGAAATGTTCCTTAACGCGTTTGTTTCCAAATTCAAAAACTTTCGTTACCAATCCATCCAAAAAGTCTCGGTCGTGAGAAACGAGGATTAAAGTGCCGTCAAATTCTTTCAAAGCTTCCTTAATAATGTCCTTGGTTTTCATGTCCAAGTGATTGGTAGGTTCGTCTAGAATAAGTAGATTAACGGGTTCAAGTAGTAATTTGATCATTGCTAAACGAGTTTTTTCTCCCCCTGAAAGCACTTTCACTTTTTTAGTACCAGCCTCTCCACCAAACATAAACGCACCCAAAATATCTCTGATTTTTGTTCTAATCTCGCCAACGGCAATATTGTCAATGGTGTCGTAAACAGAAAGTTCTTCATCCAATAAAGAAGCTTGATTTTGAGCGAAATAACCAATTTGAACATTGTGTCCAACCTCACACATTCCTTCAAAATCAATTTCTTTCATTATTGCTTTTATCATTGTTGATTTTCCTTCCCCGTTTTTACCAACAAAAGCCACTTTTTCTCCACGTTGAATTGTCATTGATGCATTTTGAAACACGACATGGTCGCCATAACGCTTGCTCATTTCAGTTACTGTAACTGGGTAATTTCCAGAACGTGGGGTAGGAGGGAAGCGCAGTTTTAAAGCAGAATTATCAATTTCATCAACCTCGATAATTTCCAATTTTTCCAACATTCGAACGCGCGACTGAACTTGATTAGTTTTGGAATATGTACCTTTAAACCGTTCAATAAAATCTGTTGTTTCTGAAATGAATTTTTGTTGTTCTTCGTACTGTTTTTGCTGTTGCGCACGTCTTTCTTTTCTCAATTCGAGGTAGTGCGAATATTTGGCTTTGTAGTCATAAATTCTACCCATTGTTACCTCAATTGTTCGATTGGTTATGTTATCCACAAAAGCGCGGTCGTGGGAAATTACAACAACAGCCTTGGCGTTATTTACCAAAAAATCTTCTAACCATTGAATCGATTCTATATCAAGGTGATTGGTTGGCTCGTCAAGAAGAATTAAGTCGGGCTTTTGTAGAAGTATTTTTGCTAATTCAATTCGCATTCTCCAGCCACCACTGAATTCAGAAGTTGAGCGCGTAAAATCCTCTCTTTCAAATCCAAGTCCTTTTAAGGTTTTTTCAACTTCCCCATCGTAATTAATCTCTTCTATAGAGTAGTACTTTTCGCTGATTTCAGAAACGCGTTCAATTAATTTCATGTATTCATCAGAGTCGTAGTCTGTTCTAACCGTCAACTCGTGATTAATGGCTTCAATTTCATCCCGCATAGCAAAAATGGATTGAAAAGCTTTAGATGTTTCCTCGAAAACAGTACAGTTATCTTCTGTAAGTAAATGTTGCGGTAAATAGGCGATTACAGTGTCTTTTGGTGCTGAAATACTTCCTTTTGTTGGTTTGTTAATTCCCGCAAGAATCTTGAGCATAGTAGATTTACCAGCACCATTTTTCCCCATTAGGGCAATCTTATCCGTTTCATTAATGACAAAAGAAACATCACTAAAAAGCACTGAACCACTAAACTCAACACCTATTGCATCTACAGAAATCATAATTTTTAATTGGGGTGCAAAGATAGGGTTTGTATGTTGTTCCTTTCGTCTCGTTATGGATTTTACATTTATCCCAGATTAAGCATTAGAAGATTTTCTAATGCTTTATGACGAAGAAATTGATGGTTTATCAATTTCTTGTCAGGATTAACCCTGACAAAATCAAAGATTTTCGTCAGCCCAAGGGGCAAATCACGCTAATGCGTAATTTGGGTTTATTTGACAACGAACAACAATTCTTATAAACTGTTGACATGCTTTAATTAATTTCGTTTCCTATTTAGAGAAAAATGAAAATCTACACCAAAAAAGGAGACCAAGGTTCAACGGGTCTAATTGGAGGAACAAGGGTTCCTAAACATTCTATCCGAATCGACGCTTATGGAACAATTGATGAATTGAATGCGTTCATTGGATATTTGGGTGACCATGACATAAAGAGTATTTATAAAGAGCAACTTCTTGAAATTCAGGACAGGTTATTTACTATTGGTTCTAGTCTTGCAGCTGATCCTGAAAAATCAAAAATGAGTTTGCCTGACCTTCTGGAGAATGATGTTTTTGTTCTTGAAAAATGGATGGACGAGATGGATGAGGTGCTGCCTGAAATGCGCTATTTTGTTTTGCCTGGCGGTCATCCTGCTGTTTCAGCCGCTCATTTGGCAAGGTGCGTTTGTCGAAGAGGGGAACGGATAATTTCCGAATTGAATGAAAGGGAATTTGTCGCACCTCTTATTATGAGTTACATCAATCGTTTGAGCGATTACCTTTTTGTTTTAGGTAGAAAAATCACACAAGATCTTGATATTCAGGAAAAACCATGGCGTCCTCGTATGTAATTTGAAAGAACATAAAACTTGTTGATAAATAGTTTGTTAAGAAATTATATTGAACTTGCAAAATAACTTTGAAATATTACTTTTGCCGAAAATTAGAAAAACTTAAAATTTAGGATTATGTATTGGACACTTGAACTTGCCTCCTACCTTGAAGATGCTCCGTGGCCTGCAACGAAAGAAGAGTTAATAGACTTTGCTATTCGTACAGGTGCTCCTCTTGAAGTAGTGGAAAATCTTCAAGATTTAGAGGACGAAGGAGATATGTATGAAAGTATTGAAGAAATTTGGCCAGATTATCCTTCTCGAGAAGACTTCCTTTTCAATGAAGACGAGTATTAATGAATTACACTTTATTTCTAAAGGGTCGCTTTTTGTGACCCTTTTTTTTTGATGTCTCTATTGCTAATCAAAAGTTTCATGATTTTGCCTGTTAAACAAATGTTGGCTTGGTGATAAACTTATTGGATGCCGAAACTGAACTTACTCGTTATAGGTTATCTCGTTTCTTTTTTAGGTATTATTTTTGTTTTGCGTGAAAAAAATTAATCCTTTTTCTTTCAATTACCTTATTCAGGTAAGCCCATCAAAAAGTTATGCACAAAGAGCGTTATTAGCTTCTTTGTTTGCCACTGAACATGCAACAATCCGAAATTTAGGTGAATCAGCAGATACATTAGCTATGCTTGATTGTTTGAAAGAATTTGGTGCGGAAATTTTAGTTCAAGATGATGCTGTGACGGTTTATCCGAGCAAAAAACAAATTCCATTTCCGTTAAAATTGAATGTAGGAGAATCGGGTTTGGCGCTTCGCATGTTAGGAAGTGCGGCGTTGGCTTTCAGCAATCAGGTTGAACTTATTGGTTCAGGAACTCTCAATTCAAGAAACCAAAATCATTTGATTGAGGTACTAGAAAAGTTAGGTCTTGAGGTTAATTCAAATGGTAAAATTCCAATTTTAGTGAATGGAAGTGTGAATAATGTTCAGTTAGAAATTGACGCTTCATCAGGTTCACAAGTACTTAGCGGATTGTGTTTTTTGTTTGCCTTTTGTGAAAAGTCAAGCTGTATTAAAGTCAAAAATCTAAAAAGTCGACCTTATTTAGGGATGACTGTTGAACTATTGAACCACTTGGGCGCTTTTATTGATTTTGATGGGGAACGTTTGGTTTTTAATCCTGCGACAAAACCAAAACTTTTTGATTATCAAGTGGAAGCGGATTGGAGTGGTGCGGCAAATTTTGTGGTTGGTGCTTTGCTTTCAGGAAAAGTTCAACTTCAAGGATTGAATTTGAATTCTCTTCAATCAGACCGAAAAATTCTTGAAATCGCCAGGCAAGTAGGTGGAAAAATTGAAGAAAAATACAACGGTTTATTTGTTGAAAAACATAAACTTTCACCTTTTAAAACAGATTTAACCGACGCACCGGATTTATTTCCAATTGTGGCTATTCTTGCCGCCGGAATTTCAGGCGAATCCCTTCTTATTGGTACTAACCGATTACTCAATAAAGAATCAAATCGTTTGGAAAGTATTTGTGAAATGTTGAAAGTTTTAAGTGTGGAATTCGAAACAGGTGATAATAGTTTATTGATTTTAGGTAAACCAAAATTTGAAGGTGGATTGATTAAAACCTTTCACGATCACCGAATAGCGATGGCAGCCACAATTGCCGCGACATGCTCAGTAGAAGCTATAGTTTTAGACGATGAAAATTGCGTATCAAAATCTTATCCACAATTCTTTGAGCATTTACAATTGTGAACTGAGTTATTGAGAATTTAAATTTGTTTAATTTCGATTTGATGGAAACACTTGAATTTATAAATGTCAAGCGCTTAATAGCTAGCAAAAACCCAAAATTGGCAAAGTGGTTACCCGGGTTTGTTATTCGGTATTTGGAGCGCATTCTTCACCAAGATGAAATAAATGATTTCATTCGAAACAACCACGATAAATACGATCAAGATTTTGCTGAGGCAATCATGCACTATTTCAATATCAAAGTGGTGATTAAAAATGTTGAGCGCATTCCGAAAGAAGGACCGGTAATTCTTGCGATGAATCATCCTTTAGGAGGAATGGATGCAGTTGCCTTTATTTCCGAAATGCGTCATCACCGAAAAGATTTGCGCTTCATAGTCAATGATTTGTTGATGAGTTTGAAAAATCTACGCAACCTATTTGTAGGAGTAAATAAACACGGTAAAAACGACCTTGCTGTACGCGAACAAATCCAACAAACTTTTGAATCTGAACACGCTGTTTGCATTTTTCCAGCAGGCTTGGTAAGCAGAAGAATTAATGGGGAAGTGCAAGATTTGGCATGGAAAAAAACGTTTATGATTTATGCCCGAAGCTTGAACAGAACTGTTGTTCCAATCTACATTGATGGTGAGCTAAGTAATTTCTTTTACAGATTTTACACCATTCGAAAATCCCTCGGAATTAAAGCAAATCTTGAGATGCTGTATCTCTCGGATGAATTGTTCCAACAACGCAACCGCACCATAACTTTTACTGTTGGAGAACCGATTTTACCTGAAAGTATCCCAACAAATATGTCCGATAGAACCGCTGCCGATATGGTTAAAAAAGCTGTTCACCAACTCAAACATTTCAAATGAAAGAAATTATACAACCAATAGATAAATCGTTAATTATACAAGAGTTAAAATCTATCGGTCCGATAAGATTAACGCGAAAAGGTAACAACGAAATTTATTTGCTCAATGCGCATAATGCTCCAAACGTCTTACAAGAAATTGGTCGTTTGAGGGAAGTTACATTTCGCGCGTCTGGTGGTGGTACGGGCGAAGAAGTGGATTTAGATGAATATGATACGGGGGCTCATTGCTATCAACAATTAATCGTTTGGTCGGTTGAAGATGAGGAAATTATTGGAGGTTATAGGTATATTAGGTGCGCAGACGCAATAGATGAAAATGGAGAAATTCATTTATCGACAACACACTACTTTGATTTTTCTCCAGCGTTTGTGAACGATTACCTTCCTTACACGATAGAATTGGGGAGAAGTTGGGTTCAGCCTAATTTTCAACCAAGCGTAAATCCAAGAAAAGGACTGTTTGCTTTGGACAATATTTGGGATGGTTTGGGAGCCTTGATAAGATTTAATCCGGACATTAGATATTTTTTCGGAAAGGTGACGATGTATCCCAATTACAATGTGGATTGTCGCGATTTCTTACTTCATTTCATGCACCATTATTTTCCTGACAAAGAGCAATTAATGCGTCCTTTTCACCCTCTAAAGCAAGATTATGACAAGGAATACATCGAAGGTCAATTAGAAGGTCTGGATTTCAAGGATGGGTTTAAAGTTCTTAACGGACACATTCGAGACAGAGGTGAGTTTATTCCACCATTGGTGAACATTTACATGAACCTTTCTCCAACCATGAAAACCTTTGGAACTGCCGTAAATCCAGATTTTGGAAATGTGGAGGAAACCGGAATTTTAGTGACTATCGCTGATATATTCGAGGACAAAAAGGAAAGGCATTTGAATTTCTGATAATTATTTTAGAAATTAACATTGAATGTGATACTATCTCAGAAAATGGCATAAAGCAATGTAGTTGAAAAGTTCTTGATTTACAACTTGTTTAACTTTATATATTAGACTATCAGATACTTACGTGCACCACTTTCTTCGTTTCAAAAAAGTCGTAATGGAAAAAGTTTTTCAATTCAAATTCCAACCACGGATAAGCAACTGAATACATTTCTTCTGACAAATCGCCTCCCTTTAAATACAATATTCCGTTGGAAAGTTGATGCTTTGATTTTTTCTCTATTTTCTTTTCTACCCAAACTAAAAAGTCGGGCATTTTAGTAACCGCTCTACTCACCACAAAATCAAATTTCCCTTTCACGTCTTCTGCTCTTGTGTGCTGTGCAACTACATTTTTTAAACTTAAACTTTTTGAAACTTCTTGAACAACCTTAATCTTCTTTCCGATAGAATCCACAAGAAGAAATTGCGTTTCAGGAAATAAAATTGCCAAAGGAATTCCTGGAAAACCTCCACCTGTTCCTACATCGAGAATCCTCGCGTTCGGAAGAAATTCAACAACTTTGGCTATACCAAGACTGTGAAGTACATGTCTTTCGTAGAAGTTTTCGGTATCTTTTCTGGAAATTACGTTGATTTGACTGTTCCAAAACTCGTACAATTCACCAAGTTTTGAGAATTGTTCAATTTGTTTTTCAGTCAAGAGCGGAAAGTGATGCAGAATCAATTCCATTAAATATTGTCTTTAGTTTTTTCCATCATTGAAGCCAAAAAATCTCTAGCGCGAAACAATTGCGCCTTAACCGTTCCAAGTGGCAAGTTCATTTCTTCAGCAATTTCCTCATAACTCATTTCGTCGAAGTAACGTTTTTCCACCAATTCGCGGTATTTTGGCTTTAATTTGCTCACTAACAATCTCATGTGATTAACGCGTTGACCTTGAATTACCGTTTCTTCAGGATTTAAAGTCCCCGATTTAGCGTCAATATGTAATAATTCACCATCTTCTGTTACGATTCCTGTGTCCATTGAAGTGACCTGAATTCGTTTTTTTCTGATGAAATCGATACAGTTGTTGGAAGCAATTTTGAATAACCAGGTACTGAAAGCAAAACTAGGTGAGTATTGATCCAACCTACTGAAAGCCTTTCCGAATGCTTCAATTGTCAAATCGTCGGCATCGTCAGGATGTTTCACCATTTTTAACATCATAAAATAAATGGACTCACGGTAGCGATCCATCAATTCAGCATAGGCACTTTGTTTTCCTGCTCTAGCTTGATCCACTAAAACGAGGTCGTATTTCGCTTTGTCAGATAAATGTTCGTTTTCTACCATCGATTTTTCTTTTGGCGTTCGGTGAAATAAAATATTATAGGTATCAAAATTGCATAAAATAAATCCCAAAAAGGAAAAAATTTTGCAAAACCTTTTTCATTGAGTTTATTAAGGCATCGACCTTGTATCCACCATTTTGTTAAAATCACCATAAACAAGGTTGCGCTTGCAACAATTTGGAAATCGAATTTGAACATTGTTGCTCCAAAAAGTACGTACATCAAAATCAAGGAACTAGGGTATATCCCCAACATTATTTTTTTGAAAAAAGAATAGCGTGGAGTGGTGGTGTAATGTCTGGATTTTTGGTAAATCCACCGCTGAAAGGAAGTTGCGGCTGGCGAAAGACAATAAGATTCTGGACTGAATTGAACGGTGTAATTTCGTTTTTTAGCGGCTTGCTGAATGAATAAATCGTCATCACCTGAAGGAATGGAATAATGGGATTTAAAGCCTTTAACTTCCTCGAAAATTTTCCTTGAATACGCCATATTTCTTCCCACTCCCATGTAAGGCATTCTTGCCAAAGCCATTGAAAGATAACTTACTCCAATCCAAGCTGCATCGAAGCGCAACAAACGATTGACAAAACCTTTTTCCTTTTCGAAAGGTGCGTATCCTAAAACTATTTCTTTTTGATTGAATCCACTTGCCATCCATTTCAACCAGTTTCTGCTGCTTGGTTTACAATCCGCATCGGTGAACACAAAATGCTCGTATTTAGCCGCTTTTATACCGAGCGTCAAGGGTAACTTTTTGCCCGGACGCAGATGCTTATTTTTACCGATTTCAACCACTCTTATATTAGGATGCATGCGTTGAAATGCTACAAGCAACCATGCACTATCGTCAGTACTTTGATTGTTTACGATTATCACCTCAAATTCTGGATACTCTTGATCCATAATGAAAGGCAGATTGTCGTAAAGATTTTCCGATTCGTTTCTTGCGGCAATTATGATACTAACAGGTGGAAGTTGCGAATTTTCAATTGGTGGAATGGGCTTGTGAAAAGCCATCCTTCCGTGAATCACCAATACATAAAGCAAATGAACAAATGCCACTGCACAAAATGCGATAAATACCACATTGAAATAGATGTTGTCAAATTGTGGTAAAAAGGTCATTTTTTCATTCGTTTTGTTCTAACCGATAAAATCTTAATTCAGCTTGCGAAATTAATTCCACCTATCTTTGTCGTTTTACACTTTGAATAAGAATTATGCACTTTGATTTGTTGAGTAAAGACCCTGAAAGTAAAGCAAGGACGGGATTATTACATACGGAGCACGGAACCATTGAAACGCCAATTTTCATGCCTGTTGGTACAGGAGGCACAGTGAAAGGTGTTCACCAACAAGAACTTAGAGACGATGTGAATGCACAAATTATTTTAGGAAACACTTACCACTTGTTTCTTCGTCCAGGGACTGAGGTTTTAGAAGCTGCCGGAGGATTACATCAATTTATTGGTTGGGAGCGTCCGATGTTAACGGATAGTGGTGGTTATCAAGTCTATTCGCTTTCGGGTTCGAGAAAAATTCAGGAAGAAGGCGTTAAGTTTCAATCACACATCGACGGAAGTTATCATTATTTTTCTCCTGAAAAGTCCATTGAAATTCAACGTACAATTGGCGCGGACATCATCATGGCTTTTGATGAATGTACACCTTACCCTTGTGATTATAGTTACGCTAAACGTTCGATGCACATGACTCATCGATGGTTGGAGCGTTGTTTCAAAGCCTTCGGTGAAATTCCAGCGAAATACGGATACGAGCAAGCACTTTTTCCTATAGTTCAAGGAAGTACATACAAGGATTTACGCGAACAGTCCGCTGAAACCATTGCGAGTCATAATGCCGTTGGAAATGCAATTGGAGGATTGTCGGTAGGTGAACCTGACGATGAAATGTATGGGATGACCGAACTCGTTTGCAATATCTTACCCCTAGACAAACCACGTTATTTGATGGGAGTTGGAACACCAATAAATATTCTGGAAAGTATCGCTTTAGGTGTGGATATGTTTGATTGTGTGATGCCGAGTAGAAATGCAAGACATGGCATGTTATTCACTTGGGAGGGGACAATCAATATAAAAAATGAGAAATGGGCCAAAGATTTTTCTCCAATAGACGCCTCAAGTCCAACTTGGGTAGACCAAGTTTATTCCAAAGCCTATTTGCGACACCTAATAAAATCAGGAGAATATTTGGGGGTTCAAATTGCAACAATTCATAACCTTGCCTTCTACTTGCGTTTGGTTGAAACTGCACGCGAAAAAATCAAAGAAGGAACTTTTACTAAATGGAAGAATGAAGTGGTAAAAAAACTGGGTCAACGTTTGTAATGCTTTCCATAATTGACCGATACATCATTGGTAAATTCTTGAAGACATTTTTCTTCATGCTTGGAATCATTATGCTTTTTGCGATGGTCTTTGATGTTTCGGAAAAACTAAGTGATTTCATTTCCAATAAAGCTCCAGTTTCGGCCATTTTATTTGAGTATTATCTGAACTTCTTGCTTTTTTACGGCAATTTGTTCTCGTCAATGATCATATTTATTTCGGTGATTTGGTTTACTGCAAAAATGGCGCAGGACACCGAGATTATTCCTATTTGGTTTTCAGGTAAACCTTTTTCAAGATTTGTTAGACCATATATGATAGGAGCAACAGTATTGATGCTTATTTCATTGGTATTGAATCATTTTGTTATTCCAAGAGCCAATAAAAATCGTTTGGAGTTTGAAGAAAAATACTATCGGAATGCAATGATTGTGCAAGATTACCAAGCTGATTTTCCTGATGGTTCGTCTGTTTATTTTGCGAATTACTCCAATTCAGACGGACGAGTAAATGATTTTATCCTTCAACGCTGGAATGATAGTAATAGTTTAGTTTATTTTCTGAAGGCAAGACAAGCATTAAACATAGAAGGGACAAAAAAATGGCAACTCATTGATTTTTATGAAAAAAAGATTGGATTTCCTGCTACGGAAATTAATCATGGTGCTAAAAAAGATACCATTTTTGACTTTCAGATTTCTGAAATGGCGCAACGTGAAAATCATGCTGAAACAATGACCTTTACCGAGTTAACTAAGTTCATAGACCGTGAGAAAATGAAAGGATCTGCATGGATTCCTTACTTTGAAATAGAGTTACATCAGCGCACATCTTATCCTTTTGCGGCTTATGTATTAACCATAATTGGTGTGGCTGTTTCTTCTGAAAAAAGACGCGGTGGAATTGGTTTAAATATCGCTATTGGACTTGCTTTTGTTTTTGTTTACATATTCGCAATGAAAATGCTGACTGTGGCGAGTATTAATGTTGGATTTCCTGTTATGCTTGGCGTTTGGATTCCAAATTTTTTGTTTGCAATTGCAGCGATGATTCTCTATAAAAAAGCGCAAAAGTGATAAGGTGGTTGTTTTTCATTTTCTTGAATTTTCAATTAGCTTTTTCACAAGTGGTGAACATTGAGAATAGAAGAATTTACGACGACACAGCAGGAATAAGTGGTTCTATTTTCGGGTCTTTTAGCGCTTTACAAAATCAAAATTTATTGTTGAGTGGAGCTTTTCGTCCGCTTGTGCAATACAAAACAAAAATGCATTACTACCTATTCATTGGTGATTGGAATTTTTCTAAAAGTGCTCAAGCAGTATATTCCAACTCAGGAATGGCGCATTTTCGTTATGCTTATCGTTTGGCATTTTTGTCTAAAAAACCGAAGAGTCCTTGGAAATTAGAGGTTTATTCTCAAATTCAATACAACCAACTTCTACGACAAAAAATGAGAGCGTTAGCAGGTTCGGGATTGAGGTGGAAAATCATTGAAAAACGCGACCGGTATCGGGCTTTTTGGGGCGGCTCCACTCTATATGAATACGAGGTTTTATTGGACGATTCGGTGATTAAAAACTTCAGATTCAGCACTTATTTATCTTGGCATATTGGTTTGCCAGGAAAATTCACTTTCTCAGGAACGAACTATTACCAACCAAGAATAGACAACTTCGCAGATACAAGATTTATGGGGCAATATTCTTTGAGTTACAGATTGAATAGAAGCATTTCTCTGAGGGCTGATGCAAATGTGTTCTATCAATCTCGACCTGTTGAAAATGTGAGAAGTACTGTTTACAACACCACTTTAGGTCTAAATATAGGACTCAATTGAAGTTGATTCAAAAGACTAAATTTGTAAAATGAACAAAAAAATTGCCATAGGACACCACGACTTTGAAACCTTGATTCAGAACG
>CAZWSY010000069.1:17973-19036 GCA_964636775.1 uncultured Lishizhenia sp. | reverse complement strand
ATCATCCAATCAATTACTACATTTGTACCATATTTTTATAAATGATTGTAAGAGATATTCAGGATTTACTTCACTATTATGGTCAGCAGTTTAGATCGGTGATGCTTGTTGGTCCAAGGCAATCGGGAAAAACTACGCTTGCAAAAATGGTGTTTCCAGCTAAGAAATATGTTTCGTTAGAAAACCCTGATGAAAGAAATTTAGCATTGAACGACCCAAAAGCATTTTTGAGCCGCTTTCCTAATGGAGCAATTTTGGATGAGGTGCAACGTGCGCCAGAATTGTTGAATTATTTGCAAGAAATCCTTGATAATACAAGCGAAGATGGTCTATTCATTCTAACAGGAAGCAATAATCTTTTACTTCAAGAAAACGTAAGCCAAACCCTAGCTGGCAGAATTGGTGTGTTGGATTTATATCCACTGAGTTACCGCGAATTACAAAATCAAGATAGACAGAACACGTTAAATGAGCTAATTTTAAGAGGTTTTTACCCTGAAATTCATCAAAAAAACAGAAATCCCGATTTGTGGTATCAATCTTATGTGCGCACTTATGTCGAGCGAGATGTGAGGCAGCTAAAAAATATTGATAATGCAATGCTATTTTTTAAATTTCTTCGTCTTTGCGCAGGAAGAATTGGTCAAACTGTGAATCGTAGTGCCTTGAGTAGTGAATGCGGGATCGATGTTAAAACAGTTGACTCCTGGTTGTCTATTCTGGAAAAAACCTTCGTAATTAAATTGCTCCCTGCCTACTTCAATAACTTTAACAAGCGATTGGTAAAAACACCAAAACTTTATTTTGTAGATACTGGTTTAGCTTGCTCCCTGCTTTCCATAAAAAAAGAAAGTGAACTAGAAGTGTCGCATTTTAGAGGAAGTTTGGTTGAAAATCTGATCATTATGGAGTTTGTGAAGAACAATGCTAATCTCAATCTAGGCCATCAATTTTATTTTTG
Source organism: uncultured Lishizhenia sp. (assembly GCA_964636775.1). Taxonomy (GTDB): domain Bacteria; phylum Bacteroidota; class Bacteroidia; order Flavobacteriales_D; family Crocinitomicaceae; genus UBA952. The sequence continues at coordinate 18,075 of CAZWSY010000069.1, read as the reverse complement.
GAGAGATAACAAGGGGCTTGAAATTGATTTAATTATCCAGAAAGCCACACAATTAATTGCTATTGAAATCAAGTCTGCTCAAACATTTTCATCTGATTTTAC
>CAZWSY010000069.1:0-17873 GCA_964636775.1 uncultured Lishizhenia sp. | reverse complement strand
CAACGTTGTCTGCACGTTTAATCAAATGTGCCAACACTGTTTCGTCTATTTAATTGTAAATCAGAGTAATTTCTTTTGATGTAGAACGAATTAATCTCTATATCAGTTCTCAAGCATTAGCACATTACCCTCCCTCTTCACCATCCGATTTCTTGAAAATACTACCAACTTCCCTTCCGATTTTTTGAATTGTTTCCACTCCAGCAGTAATTGGCAATGACGAAATATCTTGGTAATTGGAATAACTTGCCTCGCCCTCAATGCCGGGATAAATTAAAATCCCATCGTTTTCAGGGAAAGCTTTTTCCAGTTTATTCATCACCACTTCAATTTCGCTATCGTAAGAAACAGAGCCTTTACGCGCCGAACAAAATACAATTAGACTGTCGTTGGAACGCTCGGTTTGCAGTAAGAAATCCTCTGCATTTTCAATTTCAATATGTTTTATGGCGGCATCTAATTTGTTGGCTAAATTCACTTTTTGCATTCTTTCAAAAGCGGTAATCGTGGCATAACAATGTAAATCCACTGTTAATTCTTTTGCAAGTCGAAGAATGCGTTCCATCCAAAGCGGAAAAGTTGGTTCCAATTCGGAAAGAGGTGGTGCCATCAAAAGAATTTTCTTATAACTCACAGCCGGCTTATCAAACTGACAGAAGAAAATCGTTTTCGGACAAACATCCAACAAATGATCGCGGTCGTCGCCAACAATTCGTTTCAAAAGATTTACATGGCGACTATCGTTCAAAATCACAATGTCACTCACCAATTCTTTAGAAACCCTTGCGATTCCAGAGGATAAATTGTAGTCAATTGTTGCAATGGTATTGAGTTTAGATTCGTAACCGGAGAAATGTTTGACGATATCCTCCAATGATTTTCTGGATTTCCGAATCATTAATTCCGCTTTGTCATTGTTGGGATAAACGCTCACCACCGAGACAGGATTAATCACTTTAGGGTCAGAAACCAACAAAGCAAACTCCAATAAATTCTCATTTCCACTCAATTCATTCATGGAAACCATAATATGTTTGTTGCGCAATTGATTTTCATTATCCTCCAAATCACTGTTTTCAGAACGTTGAATCAATAAATTTTTACCTGCATTTTCCGTCACAAAGGAAGCAGTCATACAAGTAATCAAAATCAAAAGAATTGTTCCGTTAACGATATTGATGTCAAGGATTCCGTTTCCTTCATTGTACCCCACCATAATGATGGCTAAAGTTGCTGCTGCATGAGAAGTTGAAAGTCCGAATATGAGTTGTCGTTCGTTTTTGGTCATTTTGAAAATAACCTGAGTAAACCAAGCAGCCAACCATTTACTGAAAATAGCAAATGAAGTAAGAACTCCGGCAATGATTAATGGCCACGTACCTTGAAAAAACACTTTGTAATCCACGACCATTCCCACAAAAATCAAGAAAAATGGAATGAACAATGCGTTACCAATAAACTCAATTCGGTTCATTAAAATGGAATTGTGCGGTATTAGTCGATTTAACACTAAACCAGCAACGAAAGCTCCGATGATGTGCTCAACACCTGCGACTTCCGCCAAGAAAGCGGAAAAGAAGACCACCGACAGAACGAAAATATATTGGGATGTTTTTTCACTGTCCAATTTGGAAAAAAACCATCGTGCCACACGAGGAACGAGAAAAAACATGATGATAGAGAAAATTGTTAAAGAAGTCACCAAACGCACCCAAAACGCGGTGTCCAAATGTCCTTTCGTTGCGGAAGAAATAATCGCCAAAATGATTAAAACTGCTGTGTCTGTAAGAATTGTACCGCCAACGGTTATCGCTACCGCCGAATCCTTGGATAGTCCGTATTTACTGATGATTGGATAGGCAACTAAGGTATGTGTAGAAAACATACTCGCAGTGAGTAAACTCGCCATTGGACTAAGGTGTAAAATGTGTAAACAAAGCGGGTAACCTAAGGCAAGAGGAATAATGAAAGTTAAAATTCCAAAGGTTAAACTCTTGTTTAAATAGCGTTTAAACTGGTTTAAATCCAATTCGAGTCCCGCCATAAACATGATATAGAGCAAGCCAATAGTGGAGAAAAGTTTAATAGAACCCTCAGATTCTAACGTTTTTTCACCAATCAATCGCAGTCCGTGTGGGCCGATAATTACTCCCGAAATGATCAATCCGATAATGGCAGGAATTCTAATTTTCCTCAAGATTATTGGGGAAAGAAGAATGATAAACAATAGCAAGGAAAACACAAGCACCGGATTGCGCAGTGGCAAGTGAAATTCAGACATCAGGTGCTCGAAAAAGTAGTCCATTTACAAATCGTTTCTGAAAGTGTAATTACGTTTTATGAGTTCTATTAAAATAGGTTTCAAAACTTGCTTCAAATTGGGAAAAGCTTTTTCGCTATCATGAAAAACAAGAACATCCCCGCCCTTAATTTTTGAGGCATTTTCAATTATTTCATTGGGTAAAACATTTTTGTCATAATCATAAGAGAGCCAACTCCAGAAAACAATTTTAAGTTTCAACTTTCGACGAATGGAAGCCATTTGAATCGGGGTTATTTTTCCGTAAGGAGGGCGAAAAAGCTCGCTCGGAATTAGTTTTTGTGCGTGTTCTATCGAAGAAATGTAGGGTAGGGTAGGTGTCTTTAAACCGTTTTCGTGAAACATGGAATGATTTCCTACAGCGTGTCCTTCCTCTAAAATTCGATTGAAAAGTTCAGGATACAAGCGCACGTTTTTACCTAAGCAAAAGAAGGTAGCCTTTATTTTCAATTCTGTCAAAATGTCCAGAACAAAAGGTGTCACCTCCGGGTGAGGACCGTCGTCAAATGTCAAGTACAATGAATTTTTATCTCGTCCTTTCCAAATTCCCCGATGGAAAACAAAACGGGCAATCTTAGGAGCACGGTAAAAACGCATCTTATTGCATTAAACCAGGTTGACCAGCAGGAGCTAAATTCAAGTCTAACTCTGGTTGAGAAGCTGGTTTTTGAAGTCCTGTGGGTTTCAAATATCCGTAATGTTCACCAATAGCACCGAGGTAGAAACCTAATGCACCAATCATATCGTTGTACTGTCCACCAGCATTTGCCACTTCTCCGTTATCACTTGCTTTCTGCTCCAATTCATTATAAATACGCGGCATTATATTTTTGTAAACGTCATTGATTTTACCGTAAACGTACTTCGCGAATTTGTTATTTGGTTTACTAAATTCTGGGTCGTTTGCAACAACATACATTTTAAAGCAAGCATCTAATGCAGCATATAAATCTTCTGCATTTTCTTGATTTCCTGCAAATGATGCTTTGCTGTTTCTGAAATAATTAAATACAGATTCATAGGTTCGCATAATATCCATACCTAATTTTTCCGCTTTTTGATATTGTCCCAACATTAAATAAAGTTGTACGTATTCATGAAGTACACCGCTATTTTGAGCGCGAACATCCTGACCCTGATGCTTGTAGCTCATGTTTGAAGCATTAATCTTCAAGGAACTCATTCCATCGTATTGGTTAACCTCGCCAAAATCAATGACATGAGTAGGAATTGTTTTTACTGCAAAATCTAAAACTTCAGTAGCTTTTTTCTTATCTCCTTTTAGGTAAAGTTGTTCTGCCAAAAGAAGGAAATTAACTCTGTACTGATAAACATGTCGACGAGCGTAGTAGTCTGTCAATACTTCAGGGTTCTTCATGTCACCGTAAGCATAATTTTTTATCATGTTGTTGTACATGTGATCTAAATTGAAGAACATTGGCTCTTCTTTTAGTGGACTTACTTCATAAGCCATTCCCACTTGTTTAACGTGGCCTGCGGTTAGAAGCGCAATAGATAAAGAAGACCCCCGACTACTTGAAAAATACAAGCCTCTTTTCCATTCGTTATTAGCCACGATATCGAGCATCATTACTTCATCACGTGCTAAATACCGATCTCTTTTTGGGTTAAACTCAAAAGAAATAGAATTCGGGCATTTCGCTAAATCTTTCTTATCTAAGACACCTGAAGCAACCGCATTTTCCTTGTTCACTTTTAGGATGAAGCGTGATGAAGGGAAGAAACTTAATTTATTTCCTTCATTAGAAACCATCATTTTATCGTCTCTAACAAATTCCATAGCGTCAGCTAAATCCACTGACGACCATGATAATTCAAACTCCTCAAGCAAAGATTGAATAGCGCCTGAGGCTTCACCCATATTTTCAACTTGTCCGCTTCTTGCACCTTCATAAAGTGAAATAACACCAATGAATTTCTTAAGAACAGCGTCATTTAATTTTGTCGTATCAGACTGAGTTAAATAAAACTTGGTTTGTTCCATTTTTGCGTCTTTCACTGTAACGTTCGCTAAAATTTGACCAATGCGAGAATCAAAATAACGCAAAGCATTTTTTGCCATTGCTTGATTGTTTTTCAAACGCATATCCACCACACGTCTCAAAATATCTTCACCTGGACTCATAGAAACCAATTCTAAAAGCGACATGAAATAAACCTGATCTGTGTTTCCAGCATACATCAATATTTGATCTTCGCGGAATTTAATTGGAAGTGGGTCAGATTCGTAAGCCCGCATTTTCATTTGGTTGGTGTACCAATCAGTACCCATCAAAGAAAGGTTACACACACGCACGTCTGTTCTTCGACCTTCGACTTCTTGCATGTACCATAGCGGGAAAGTGTCATTATCGCCGTTGGTAAAAATAATTCCGTTCTTACCACAAGATTCCAAATAATTGGATGCCAAATCTCTTGCAGTTGTTTTTCCACTTCTATCGTGGTCATCCCAACCTTCACTTGCCATAATTGCAGGGACAATTGCACCAACAACTCCAGCCAAAGCAGCGCTGTAAGTGGCGTTTGAGATGAATTTTGTTGAAGTCAAATAGTCGTAAATGGCATAAACGCCGATACCAATCCACATGGCGAAAAAGTAGAACGAACCGGCGTAAGCATAATCTCGCTCACGTGGCTCGTAAGGTTTTTGATTCAGGTAAACCAATATGGCAATTCCAGTAAACAAAAAAGCAAGAAAAACCACAAAGAAATCTTTAGGTGCTCGGTAAAAATGAAATGCCATTCCAACCAAAGCCAGAATGAGAGGAAGCAGGTAAAATTTGTTGTTAGATGGATTATCGGTTGTGTAAGTTGGTGCAAATGCTTGACTTCCTAAACGCATTTCATCCAAAAAAGAAATACCTGAAATCCAGTTTCCACGCATATTGTCACCGTGTCCTTGTATATCATTTTGGCGTCCAGCGAAATTCCACATGAAGTAGCGGATATACATCCAATTAACTTGATAATTCCAGAAATAGCTGAGATTTTCACCAAAAGTTGGAAGACGTTTTCCATCTCGTCCTATTTCGGTAGATTTTCCGTCGTTCGGGTCATACCCTGACCAGTTTTTGTAACCCTGAACATGCATTGGATTATCTCCATTATACATTCTTGGAAAGAAAGTGGATTGAGAAAAAGTTGGAACAGCACCTTTTCGAATGGATGCGTTGCTCTCGTAATATTTCTCTTCAATTAAATAATTGCCACCGTGATTTTTCACCCATTCTTGTGCATCAGCTTCTTTCATGAAGGCTTTAATTTCCACGTCGTTTTCAATTACGACAAAACGTCTCAAATAATAAGGTGACAAGTCTTTCCAAGCATCTCGCGACGTCAATTGCGGTCCATCCTCAGTCATGATTTCCCCGTTTTTTAAAGAGTTCCAATAACCACCCGTTAAAAGTGGAGCCGAACCATATTGTTCACGTTTTAAGTAAGAATGAAGTGTTACCAAATTTTCAGGGTCGTTTTCATCCAAAGGAGTGTTTGCGTTTGAACGAATTACAATCACTGCAAATGATCCATAACCAATCAATAATACGACTAGCCCCATCATAGCGTTGTAAAGGAGCACTTTTCCCTTTTTTCGAGCGTAATAAACAACGTAACTACAAGCACTAATAAGAAGTACAAAAAACAAAATTGAACCGGTAAAAAATGGTAAACCAAGTGAATTTACAAATGCAACTTCAAAAGACGATGCCATTGAAATTGTACCCGGAATAATGCCTTCTTGAATAAATCCAAGCGTGAAAACGGAAACAACACCTGCAAGTAGAAAGCCTTTCAAGTCAGTTTTTTCAAAAACTCGGAAATAAATCATGTAACCAATTGCTGGTACAACAAGGATTCCGAGTAAGTGAACACCAATTGCAAGACCCAGTAAAAACATAATCAAAAGCAACCAACGATTCGGATTCGCCTCAATACTCAATTCTCCGTTTTGTACTGCTGCCATTTCCTCATCCCATTTCAACATTGCCCAAAAAACGATTGCTGTAAACAATGATGCCATCGCATAAACTTCACCTTCAACTGCTGAAAACCAGAAGGAGTCTGAAAAAGTGTAAGCTAATGAACCTATTGATGCACTAATAAAAACCGCAATTTTGTCTCCATCAGAAAGCGATTTTTTGTTCATTAAAATCATTTTTTTCGTGAGCAGCGTTAAGGACCAAAACATAAAAAGAATTGTGAAAGAACTCGATAGTGCAGAAAGACCATTGATCCAAACTGCCACTTGTTCTGGTGCTGCGAAGAATGAAAATAGGCGACCAAGAACCATAAAAAGCGGAGCGCCGGGTGGGTGACCAACTTCCAGTTTGTATGCTGCCGTTATATATTCACCGCAATCCCAAAGACTTACGGTTGGTTCGATTGTTAACAAATAAACAATAGTTGCAATTCCAAAAACCACCCATCCAAGGATAGTATTCCATTTTGAATAATTCATAAGCGTGACCTAAGTTCGGTTTACAGAAACGCGAATTTAGTAATTTAAAGTTTGGACGGATAATTATCTGTAATGACATTCATTTTTTCTAAAAATATTTTTTGATTAAAACTTTCTAATGTAAAATTTGTTTCTACCTTTGCCGTCGCAAAAGCGAAAGCTAAAGCAATTTTGACCCATGGTGTAACTGGCAACACGTCTGATTTTGGTTCAGAAGAGTCTAGGTTCGAGCCCTAGTGGGTCAACCCAAGCGGGGATTTCAATTGGAAAGTTGAAATCGTCGCTTTTTTTTTGCACCAAACCTTTTGTTATACAAGGGATTGCGGAAAATATCAAGTTAATTCTTGTGGTTCGATAATCGTCATTTTCACGATTATAAAAAATACCTTTGGGAAACAGCAAATTTTGAATTCTTTGTTTACCAGAAAAATTTGATTTTCTCCATAGTGACGGGAGATTCAGAGCCATTTGTAAGCATTTTTCAACTGATTTTTCAAGGTTCGATAAATGATTTTCACTTCTGTTAAGTTCAAGTTCAATTTGGTTGATGTTTGCTTTGTACTTATCTCTGTATTTGATGAACAAGGTTTGATCAATTATACCATTTACAAACCTCTCTTCAATTTCTTCAATTTTGTTTTTTAAATCGGTGAGCTTTGCCCTTAGTTCTTTTTTGTTATTCGGATTTTCAATAAGTCCTTGATTAAGTATGTGAAGGAACATCTTCTTGAAAACTGGATAAAAAGATTGGTCAATAGTAAATGAAGATAGCAGCGATTCGAATTTATCATGCATAAACTTTTGGCTGCGGTTGTTTTTACATCCCTTTAAATTACACTTATAGTAGTACAGACCTTTCTTCTTTACCAGATAACCTGTCATACTTGTCCCGCAACAATCGCACTTTACGAACTGTTTTAAAGGTAATTCTTCAATTTCATGCTCAATATGATAGCCTCCGCCAAATTTTTCCATCTGTTGACGTACTTGAAGAAATAGACTTTTCGAAATTAGTGGTGGATGTAAGCCGTCAATTATTTGACCAGGAATCATTTTAGAGACAATTATTCCGCAATAAAAGGGATTTTGAAAACACTCGGTCAATCTTTTTGTGGATATTACCCAACCACGAGCTTCTAGTCGCTTTGAAATCTTAACTAGGCTAATATCTTCTTTTGCTTTCCATTCAAACGCTTTTTTAAGAAGTTTGCCATGTTGGTTAATACTAAGTTTGTGTTGGTCTGCTGTCTTTCCTTGATTTAAATTAGTGTAACCCGTTGGAGGCATAAAAGGCCAATAGCCTTGCTTCAATTTTTCAATCATTCCCGTCATTGATTTATCTCTTCGCAACTGATTGTCGAATTCGCTAAAAAGGTGATAAATACCTTCCATAAAATTCCCCGAAGGATCGTCATGATCAACACTCTGTGTAACAGAAACAACTTTAATTCCTTTTTTCTTCAACTCGTGAGAAATGAAGGCTCCACTTGGACCACTTCGACTGAATCTATCGTATGAATAAACTAAAACAAACCCAATTGTATTTTTACCTTTCACGTAGGTTAGCATTTTTTGAAATTCCTTTCGTTCATCATCTTTAGCGCTTTCGTAGGTGCCACCAAATAAGCGGAGCACATTTAATCCTTTTTCCTCTGCATATTTTTTACAGTATTTTAGTTGAGTTTCAAGACTTGCATTATTCTCTGCCTGTTCTTTTGTGCTTACACGAGTGTAAATTACTGCCTCATTTTTTTGCTTAAGAATTCTATCCTTTCCTTTAGCAAAATTTAAAAGTTGATTATAGTTTTCCATATTGATTTACAATAAGTTGACAGAACTCTTCAATTTGAAGTAGAATGATTTCTGCTTCATTATTGTTAAAGTTTCTTTTTGTTGTTTTTATTAAATCTTCTTTGGTTGGTTTTTCATGTTTTAACTTTTTCACAATTTAACTGATAATCATTCTGTATCCTTATTTTCGGTTCTACAAAATATGTTATCGAATGGCTCTGCTTATCAGATGCTTATGATTTTTAAAGTTTATGCTTCGTTGTCTGGGAGCAACTAACAATTTCTCCTTTTTGTGTTGTCAATACAATGTCTTGATAGCCTTTTTTCAAGATTATTTCTGACAATCTTTGATACTCGTTAATTCTATTTTCCTCAGTTATTTTTATCATTTTCGGAGTTGAATTTTCTGTGTTAAATAGGATCTCTATTTTCTTTATTCCTTTTTGTCTGATTGCGTTCAATATTTTAGCTTCTGCGCTTGTTAGAATACTTAAATTCTGCTCAAACTCAACTTCACCTAAAGTTTTTACTAAGCGCTTTAGAGTGTTCATCATTGATAGATTTAGATAGCTTTTACTTAGAAAATCTTTCAGTTCCTCATCATTTTCAGAATTACTGGAAACCTCATTTCTGACAATCAAACCATCGCCTTTTTCATTAAGTAGAATCCGAATATCTATTCTTTCTGCTATCAAGGAAATTATCAAGTTTTCAAGTAAAGTTGGTTTCATTTGATTTTGAATTTCATTTAAAAATTCGGGACTAAATATCTTCTCTAACTCGGAGTAGGTAACATTTTTATCCATGGTTAATATGGCTTGATACAATTCCTCAGGCATTTTAGCTTCCGTATCTATTTTCATGTTAGCGTTCAAATAGTCTTTCAGGGACTTTATTGATTCTAAGGAGATATTAAAACTTCGGAGTTCTTGAACTATTTTCAGCCAAAAAGCTTCTGCAAGACTAAATTTAAACCATGTTCCGACCTCATGTTTTTTCAACAATATACCCATTTTCTCCCAATGAACTAAATTTCTAGCCTCAATTCCTAAATCTTTCCTCAGGTATCTCGGCTTTCTAACATACTCTACCGGAATTAGGTCTTCGCTTTCAAAATGTCGAATACCCTGTACAATGTTTTGAACTTTTTTTTGCATGTGCAAATATAACATAAATAATAATCACTACATTTGTGTAATAAAAATTCAGTATATGAAAGTAAATGTTGAAAATATCAAATGCAAAAATCCAAATTGTGATAATTTTGTTTTTGGTAGGTCGAACAGAAAATTTTGCAATGATCTTTGCAAGCAAGAATTTAATAACTCTAAAGCGAAAAGTATTCGTGAGGAACTTAAAGGAATGGGAAGTGCATTAATGAAATCTCATAGAATTTTACTTGATTTCCCTATATCGAGTAGGAGATTTTTTAGACTTAGTAAAAAAACCTTGATAAGTCTCGGCTTCCCTTCCATTTTACCAACAGTTAGAATTAAATTAGAACATTCGACCATAGAATGTGACGCATTCGGAAGCTACGCATTTTACATCGATGGAGATAACTATTATTTTATAAAATACGCGATATGAAATACTTACTAAAAGACATTTATGAAACTGGTCATTTCAACGCTTATGCCACCAAGGCAACTATAAAACAGCAAAATGAAAACATCAAAGACGCAATAGTACTGGGAGTGATTTCAGCAGTTACATATGTTGCCATAATTTACTTAAGAACGCTTAAAGAAAAAAGTAAAAAAATGAACAAAGGAGAAAAGTTTTAAGATTTTCGCTCTTTTAAGGTTGTCTTTCTTATTGCTTTAGCCTTGAGTAAAACTCCTTTGAAGCTTATTGTGCTAGTTTTCAAAGTTTTGATTACTTCTACGCAATAACTTCTTCAATACTACCTGCGACCTTGGATCGGAATAGAATGCTTTGATGCGCTTGAGATCATCTATTGAAACTTCCCCCTCAACTATTTGACAATCTTCAACTAAAAAGCAAGCACCGAATCGTTCACTTGAAATAGAAATACAAAAAACTGGAGCTTTCTGTTTCTCTAAAATGAAACGAATCTCACCTTTTCGAATATTCTCAGTAGCGGCCTGAAAGTCCCCTGAAAAAATTGCTTCAATTGGCTGATTCAGGTAATGTGTGAGAATAGGGTTAAGTAATTGTTCTTCTTCGGAAAACATGGGGAGCTAAAATAGTTGAAAGTCTGCTTTTACGAAATCAAATTTGAATCATTTCACCAATTTTGCAGCAATCTCTCTGAAACTTTCAAGACCTGCTTCGATGTTTTCGACAATATCTTGTGCCAATTGATCGGGATCGGGGAGATTGTCTAAATCAGCGAGTGATTTGTCTTTTAACCAAGTGATATCCAAGCTTGTTTTGTCTCGGGCAATGATTTCATCATAAGAGAATTTTCGCCAACGTCCTTCAGGATTGGAATCAGGATGATATGTTTCTTTGCGTTTGTGACGATTCTCTGGATTGTACAAATGTATAAAATCACGTAAATCCTCTAATTTCAGTGGATTTTTCTTTAAGGTTTGATGTACGTTTGTGCGGTAATCGTACACCCAAACTTCTTTTGTCCAAGGATCTTTGCTTGAAGGTTTTCCATCGAAGAATAAGACGTTAGCTTTCACGCCATTCGCATAGAAAATACCTGTTGGTAAACGCAAAATCGTATGTAAATCAGTTGTTTCAAGTAGTTTTTTTCGTACGGTTTCGCCAACTCCTCCTTCAAACAAAACATTATCAGGTAGTACAACAGCCGCTTTCCCCGTCGATTTGAGCATTGTTCGAATGTGCTGAACAAAATTCAATTGTTTGTTACTTGTTGTAACCCAAAAATCTTGACGATTATAGGTCAAATCTTCTTTTTCTTGTTCGCCTTCAGCATTTGTGAAGGTCATGCTACTTTTCTTACCAAAAGGAGGGTTTGCAAGCACATAATCGAAACGTTCGCCAGAGTCTGTTATTAAGGCATCATTCGGAGAAATGAAATTTTCGGAATCAATATCACCAATATTATGCAAAAACAAATTCATCAATGCTAATCTGCGTGTTCCTGCCACAATTTCGTTACCAAAAAATGTTTGGTATTTCAAAAATTGCTTTTCCTCCTTATCCAAAGTTCTATTAGCCGTTATCCAATCATAGGCAGCTAAAAAGAATCCTCCTGTTCCACATGCAGGATCAGCAATTGTTTTCAATGATTCCGGTTGAATACATTCTACCATTGCTTTAATCAAAGGACGAGGGGTGAAGTATTGACCCGCACCACTTTTAGTATCCTCTGCATTTTTTTCGAGAAGACCTTCGTAAATATCACCTTTGTCTTTAACTCCCATCAAAATCCAATTCTCGGCATCAATAAGCGCAACTAATTTGAAAAGTTTAGCTGGATCTTGGATTTTATTTTGGCTTTTGACAAAAATCTGACCTAAAATCCCTTTTTGTTTTCCCAATTCACGAAGCAGCTGATTGTAATGTGTCTCTAAATCTGTTCCTGATTTGTTAGTCAATGTGTCCCAAGCATATTCAGCAGGAATTGACATAACGCGATTATGAGGCGGTTTGCTGTATTCATGAGCCATTTTCAAGAACAATAAGTAAGTCAATTGTTCCAAATAATCGCCATACCCCACACCATCGTCGCGCAAGGTTTGACAAAAAGCCCACACTTTACTAACTATACTGGATGCGTTTGCTGAATTTTCTTTGCTCATAGAAGTCTTTTATTTTTTTATTTCGATTAAATCGATTTTTAGTTCTGCTTGAAGTTTAGCAAGTGATTTTAACGTGAAATTATGTTCTCCATTTAACCAACGATTTAATTCTGAAGGTTTTTTACCCATTGCTAAAGCTAATTCTTTTTGTGTGATTCCACGTTTTTTGATACATGCATTGACCTTTTTAGCCAAATCTGAATACCAGCGCATGTAAATTTTTACATCCTCTGGCGTTTCATCAATTACATCTTGAATAAAGTTTGCTCTCATTTTGCTTTATTGGAATAAAGATAAATTAACTTTTAAGTTAATTTCAGTCCTTCGACAAACTATTAAAAATTTAGTTGACTAAACAAGTAAATTTGAAAATTTGGAATAGTTATCAGATTTTGCAACTTTGCTAATAAACTGCTCTATTTCATCCAATTCACAAAATTCAAAGTTGTCTTTTTTATCCTTGTAAAATTTATCGAACAAAGGTTTTTGTTCCGAATGAATATCAGGGAGTTCGAAAGCTAATTTCAATTTTTCAAAGCCAACTTTTTTAGACGTACAAAAATGAGCTAAACCTTCATTGATTATTTGCGCTTCATAGAGATTTGAAACAATTGTATTAGTATTCGCTGTAAAATCAATCGCTTGAATGGCATTAACAGCACCATTTTTAGTGATAAAAGAAAGTTTTGTATTTTTCAGTAATCCTTCAAATTGATTGGAATGCAACTGCATGTTTATGTCTGCTTTTTCCTCGATTTCTTTCTTCTTAAAAAGTGCGTTTAAAGATGAAACAAAAATGCTTTTCAATTTTTTTGGTGTCGTTGTGATTGCTTCGCCAACAATTTTGAGATAATAATTTGCAAAAACAACATCGTTTAACTGAATATCAATTGCAACAGGTTCAGAGAATTTTATTGCTCCAGCTGAATATTGATCGAGGTAAACAAAGTAATCTTTAGTGAAAATTTGATTCAATAACTTTGTTTGGTGGATGGAATCATTTTCTTGATTAACAATTGATTGTATTTTCTTAAGTGAATTTTCCACAAGAAAAAACAATTCATTTCCAGAATTCAATTTTTTAAGCCAATGTAGTTTTGTTTGTGAAAATCCAAAGTAAATTTTGTCTGAAACAAAAATTAGCCCAACCGCAATTGATTCATTCGAAAATGAGTTGGTTTGAACGGATATTATGCTGAAAAATGGTTTCATGGTTTTGATTTTTTAATTATTTCTTCAATTTGACAAATACGATTTTCTGATGCTAAAAACCTGATAATCATTGAATCAAGATTTCTTAACAGTTCCCATTCCTGCGGGAATTGCACAAAGGTCTCAGAAATAATTGGTGTGAAATCATAACGTAACAAAGGTATAAAATTATCAATTATATTATCAAAATCAGATTGATATATGTGTTTTACAATACTTCGGTAAAAGGGTGTAAGATGCAATCTGTCAAATGTAACTAACGGAGAATCAGGAAAAATGTTTCCTACTGGATTAACTCCACCGAAGGAAAAAGCATGATCAAATGCAATAATCTGTTCCTTGTCTCCAAAAGTCGTGAGCATTAAGTTGTAATTATAACCTGGCAATGGACTTAAATTTCTTCCCCTGTCTGCATTATTTATCCATAAATCAAAGATGGCGATTTTGACAATGTCTTCAGGATTTGCCAATTTATTAAATTCTGTTTTAGAACTCAATTGCGATAAATCATCAACTTGCTTTACAGGTTTTATTTCTTTAGAACCAAAGACACACATACCTTCCTTCATTCGGTGATTCTTAGAAATTATTTTACGATCTAAAGTATCTTTACCAACTGTAACAAGAGCTACTTCCGGTACAGGAATCTCCAAATGATTTAGGATTACAGTACAAATTAATTCATAAGCCAAACAATTTATTTCCTCTTTGTTGATTTGCGTTCTGTATTTACAGTAATAGTTTTCGCCATCGTCGCAGTGAAACAACACAGGTGAATGACCATCTGTTGTCATTTCTTTTAAGGTATAAAGTGTGTTGACTTTTTAAAGTTCATTTTTCGGTTATCACTTTAATATTAATTTTCCCAGTATCCCCTCCGCTATCTCAGCAGCGCCCTGCTCATTGTGAAAATGAATCTCGTTTTGATACTCGGGCCAGTGACCTGTGTTTTTTCGAATCAGATAAACGAGTTCACCTTCTATGGCTTCGATAAAATCACGGTTTGTATCGTAACTTTCGTCAAAAACGAACACATGAACTACTAAATTTCGATTCGAATTTTTTTCTGGATCTAACCATTTATAACCTTTGTATCCACCACGTGCTTCTTCTCGATTGCTGTTTATGAAAAAATTGAAAGCTGTACACGAACGACGAAAACGCTCCTTAATAGAAGTATGCGCTTCTCCCACATAAAGTATTTCTGCTCCATTGGCAACCATGTAGATTTTTCTGCGCTCTTTTTGAAAAGCTATTCCTTCGTTTTCAGAAAACTGAATCGTGCATGTGCCTTTTTCTGTATAGTTGATTTGGAAAGGAATGGATTGGGGTTTATAGATCATGTTTAATTAATAATTTTCGAATTTGATATAAATTTGATATTTCAAGTGATTGATGAAAAAATAATGCAAAGATTTATAGCGTATTATTTATTTCATCTTTTAGCAAAAAATAAAATCTTTGAGAAAGAAAAAAGATTGATATTAAAAATCGAGACATTAAAAAAACAACAATTACTGATAGAATTTTTTCAATGCATGAATTATGCTTTTCATCAATATTAAGAATTAAAAATATAAGCAAACAAAAGGAAATTAAAATTCCAATGAAAATAGCATATTGAGTAATTTTTGAAATCTGTCTTACGTTATTTTTTATTTTCTTGTAGTTCTCTAAGTCGATTGATGGATTGTTTTTTTCATTTTTCAATTTATCTCCTAAACTAAGTAATAAAGAGAAAAATAGACCAATAAACAATGCTATACTTGTACCAATGTAATCATCTAAATTACTAAGCTTTATATTGAGTTTGAAAGAAATAAAAGATGTAAAAAACGGCACCATCCACCAGCAAAGAAAAAAGACAATTTTATTTTCAAATCCAACTTGTTCATGTCCTGATGAATTACATTTTATGCTATCTTTTGCCTCCTTGGTCAATCTGAAAAATAGTTTATAGTCTAGCATTAATCTATATTTAATTCAGTTTTTAATTGTTTCATTTCAGAATCTACAAAATTTCTCACATTTTGAAATATTGGATAGTTATCTGATCCAATACACTCATTCGGAATCAAAATTCCTGGAATTAATTGGATATCACCACCGTTTTTTTGAATCACACCTGTTCTTTCTTGTTTTAAACCATCTTCTTCATATTCAAATACACCTTTTGTTGTAACAGTGTTTTTTTCTAAAGTAATTTTGTGTTTGTTCAAAACGTCTTTAATTTTGGTTAGAATATTAGTTGTCTTTGAAGAAATCCCTGATATTCCTTTTAGTCTAATTTCAACCTCTTTAGCATTTATTCCAGTATCTGATTGACTTTCAGACGAAATAATTGAAATATATTTTAATGTCGATTTCTGATTAAATTCTTCTAATCTTTTTTGAGTTGTTACTTGATTAAACTTTGCTATTCTTAAATCATAATTCTTAACTAAATTTAATAGTAAATCTTCTACTAAGGGTTTTAATGAAAGTCCACTTAATTTTTGAATAAAAACAAAAGTCGAATTACCAGTTGGCATCCAAATTCTAATAAAAAATTTATGTCCAACAATATCTGATGCTCCAATTTTTTGTTTTTCATCTCCATTTTCGTCAATAATGAACTGTTCTAATCCAGTTAGTCCACCATCCAAGATAAAATCAAAAATTCTATTTGAAAAAGCCATGTTTGAAGAATCTATTTTTGCACCATGTGTATTGTCATTTGTTTTGAATGGTTTCGTTTCAATTTGTTTTACCAGTTCGGCACAAAACCCATTTTGAAATTTATCTCCTTCAATATCAGGATATAAAATAGATAAGACATCATTGTTTTCTATTATATCTTGTTTTCTTAATAATTTGAATTGTACTGAATAAATATTCAGTGATAATTGATGTCCCATAGACTTTGTTTTTTTTGATTGTTTATATTAATTTCACCTACACCAACTCCCCGCTAAATGCTTTTTTCAAGATGCTTTGGCGGAGGGATTCTGCTTTTGCGAGGCTTTGTTTGAGGCCTTCTTCCATCTTATCCGCAACGCTCAATCGACGCTCAATTTCTTCTACGATGCGCTGCTGTTCTTCGAGGGGAGGAAGAAAAATAATTACTGAATATATTGAATTACCTGAAATTACTGGTTGAGCAGTGGAAACAGAAAGTTTATTTAGATTTTCATATTCTAATCTCAATTTGAAAAACTTAAGATCAAAGTCTTTAATTATAGGTTTCACTATTAGTGCATTATCTGAAACCCAGCTTTTGGGTCTTGTAATATGAGTTACCCCACATTTTACCCCTACTCTTCCAATTATTAAAACTGGATCCTCAATTAAATATTCTGTATGAAAACCATTTAAACCATTCCCACCATAAACACAATATTCACCCCCTTTTAGTTGGTTTATTTTGATACCTTTTCCACTTGAAACCTTAAATATTTGGCCTAAACCTTTTTCCTCCCACCCATCCGGTAATTCGCCGTCTTTTACGTTTTCATAGGTCAGCTTTCCTTCAAATGCCCATTTCAAAACACTTTGGCGGTACACTTTTAGCTGTTCTTGTGCTTTTTTTAGTTCCTCAATGCCTTTGTCTAAATCACTGAATAATTCCTCGATTTTTGACACGATGGCTTGTTGGGTGGTGAGGTCGGGTAGGGGGATTTCTAATTTCTTTAGAATTGTCTGACTAATATTAGGTTGTGCTCCTCCAATACCTTGTTTCACTAAATCT
This sequence comes from uncultured Lishizhenia sp., assembly GCA_964636775.1. Classification (GTDB taxonomy): domain Bacteria; phylum Bacteroidota; class Bacteroidia; order Flavobacteriales_D; family Crocinitomicaceae; genus UBA952. Next base: position 603 of record CAZWSY010000069.1, on the reverse strand, counting down.
TGTTTTTTGTGAAACAGGAAATTATATAAGTACTTTGATTCAATATTTTCGTTTTGATAAATCCCACAAACTGCTTGATTTGTTGCAGCATCTACTCCTAAAAAAGCAAGTTTTCCAATTGTTGCACCATACAATGCAATTAGTAAAGTGCCTTTCGGAAATATTTTCGCACTTGAGTTTTTGATGGCTTCCTCCGAGATTTTTTCCTCAGTATCATAAATAATCCCCTTATTTAATTCTCCTGATTTTACCCAAGGAATAGAACCATTGTAATACGAACTATTTGCTCGTGAAGGAGTTCCTCCACTAGTTGTTTCGCAGATTTCTCCTAAGGTTTTGGTTGGGTAGATGTTCATTGTCAATTATTTAATGTAGTTTTCCATAAATCTTCATTTTTCCAATTATTAGGAAAACCTAATGCTCTGACATCAACATTGTCAAATTCAAGTAATAGTTCGTTAAATCTTTTGCTGAATGTATTTTTTGGATTGATTGTTTGTAAGAAATACAATAGCATACTGAAAATAAAATAGGTTCGGTTGTTTTGAATTTGGTTGTTTATTAACCATTGTTTTCTTGGATTTCTTGGGATTTGAGGAGTTA
>CAZWSY010000068.1:0-19069 GCA_964636775.1 uncultured Lishizhenia sp. | reverse complement strand
CAGCACACCTAGTGGCACCACCCCCTCAAGATGGCGTGTCTACCAATTTCACCACGTGGGCTTATGATTTTCATCAAAAGGTCGGCAAAATTACATTTTTTTCGAAATCTTAGGCTTATATTCCTGTTTTTCCTTTAATTCCAATTCACAATTTATTGATTCGTGTTTCAACCCTTAACGCTACCTTTGAGCCATGAATCACGAAGCCTTTATGCAACGCTGTCTCGACCTTGCCGCACAAGGAAGAAGTTTTGTCGCTCCTAATCCAATGGTAGGTTGTGTTATTGTCAAAAATGGTAGAATTATTGGTGAAGGTTATCATAAAGTTTATGGTGAAGCGCATGCAGAAGTGAATGCAATTTGCTCGATAACGGACGGTGAAACGGCTGAAGGTAGTACGGTTTATGTTTCACTTGAACCTTGCGCTCACACCGGAAAAACGCCTCCTTGTACCAATCTTTTGATAGAGCATAAAGTGGCTTGTGTGGTTGTGGGTTGCAAAGACAGTAATCCTGCCGTCGGAGGAAAGGGGATTGAAAAGCTGAAAAGAGCTGGAATTGAAGTGATTGAAGGCGTTTTAGAGCAAGCTTGTCGAAATATTAACAAACGTTTTTTTACCTTCCACGAGAAATTAAGACCTTATGTCACCCTTAAATGGGCGCAAACCACTGATGGTTTTTTGGATAAACCTCGAACCCAAGGTGAACAAGGAATAAATTGGATTTCAAGTCCTGAAACGAAAGCTCTGGTGCACAAATGGCGCGGTGAAGAACAAAGTATTTTGGTGGGACGAAACACGATTATTAACGACAATCCATCTTTAACAGTAAGAGAGTTTTCTGGAAAAAATCCAATTCGAATATTGATTGATAGCCAATTACAACTCGGAACAGATTTTAATATCTACTCAAACGAAGCACCAACCTTGGTTTTTAATCGCATCAAAAACGACCAACAAGGACACGTTGAATGGATAAAAATTAACGAAACTTCTACCAAAAAAATCCTTGAAGAGTTATACAAACGCGGCATACATTCCGTACTTGTAGAAGGTGGAAGCAGAACTTTGCAATATTTTATAGTGGATAATATGTGGGATGAAGCTCGTGTAATTGTTGGCCAAACTCAATTCCACGAAGGTGTAAAAGCACCTGTGCTCAACCGAACCCCTGTTAAAGCCCACGAATTCGGTGATGACATGATTTATTACTACAAAAGAAGATGATTACGCTCGTTCTTTCCATCCTTTCTTCCACCGTTATTTTCGTCATTTTCAAGCTGTTCACGAAGTTTAAAGTAGATACTTTTCAAGCCATTGTGTTCAATTACCTTACCGCATTCACTTGTGGATTCGCGCTTTATGGAAACGAATGGAATTCACAAGCCACACAAAATTTAGCTTGGTTTCCGTGGGCATTTTTATGCGCGATTTTGTTCATTTCCCTTTTTGTAATCATGGGCTGGAGCGCACAAACAAACGGACTCGGAAAAACTTCCGTTGCTGTAAAAATGAGTATGGCAGTGAGTGTACTTGGAATGATTTGGTGGTACAACGAAGATTGTTCTTTGATGAAAATAAGTGGAATAGTTTGTGCATTTTTGGGGGTAGCTTTGGTTTCCAAACCCGACCAAGTGGATAGCGGAACTTCCGTGAAAGCAAGTTGGATGTTGCCCGTTCTGTTTTTTGGAAGTGGTTTGTTGGACTTGGTTTTGAAAAATGTTGAAACCACTCAACTAAAATTTATTTCTTCCGCTTTGTTTGCCGCAATTGGATTCGGACTAGCAGGGATTCTTGGTTTGATTTTTCTTTTCATTCAGGTGTTTCGGGGACAAATGAAGTTTGAATGGAAAAATGTTTTGGCGGGTGTAATTCTTGGAATACCCAATTATTTCTCCATCTATTTACTCATTGAAGCCTACCATAAAATAGCTTGGGAAAGTTCAACGATTTTAGCTGTCAACAATGTTTCAATTGTTTTAATTTCAGGAATTCTTGGTTTTACCTTGTTTAAAGAGCGTTTAAATACCATTAAAATTTTGGGAGTTGCTTTGTCGGTTTCTGCTATCTTACTTTTATTATGGGGAAGTTGAAGCCAAAAGGAATTTGTAAACTTGTTGTCAAAATAAAATAATTTAAATGAATTTTAAGATTGCTTTACATTGGAAAATATTGATTGCCATGTTGTTGGGCGTTATATGGGCGCTCATTTCCGGACAATTCGGTTGGAATAAATGGACGATTGATTGGATAGACCCATTCGGGAAAATATTCATTAACTGCTTGAAATTCATCGCCATTCCTTTGGTTTTGTTTTCAATTGTGAGTGGTGTGGCGAGCTTGGGTAATATTCAGCAATTGGGTAGAATTGGAATAAAAACATTGGTACTCTACTTGATTACAACAGTTTTTGCCGTTTGTTTAGGTCTGGTTTTAGTAAATTTCTTTCAACCAGGTAAAGTAGAAGGAGAAACCTTAAACAAAAACAGGTTGCGTTACGAATTATGGGTGGAAGAAAGCGGTTTTACCATAAAAGACGGCGAACATTACCTTCAAAAAGCGGATTCTAATATAATTGCGGAGGTGAGAAAACAAATGAATGCCGAGCAACAAAGTGATACTTACCAACAATTAGCTTCCAAAAAAGAACAAGCCAAACAAGTTCAAACTGGACCTCTTCAACCTTTGGTGGACATGGTTCCTGAGAATTTGGTGTTGTCGCTAACCGACTCACGTCTGATGTTGCAAGTGATATTCTTTGCATTGTTTTTTGGAATTTCTTTGTCTTTGTTGCCGAAAGAAAAAGTTGCAACGGTTTCACAATTTTTTGAAGGGATGAATGAGGTTTTTGTGAAAATGGTAAACATTGTGATGCAAGGTGCACCGTTTTTTGTATTCTGTTTAATGGCAGGAGTTTTGGCTAAAGTCGCCAATTCACCGAAGGAAATCGGACAATTATTTGCTAGTTTAGGATATTACGCCCTTGTAGTTGTTGCAGGTTTGTTTTTAATGTTAACGCTTGTTTATCCGTTGATGCTGAAAATGTTCCGCGTTCCAATAGCGTACAAAACCTTTTTCCAAAAACTAAGTCCGGCGCAATTTTTGGCTTTTTCAACGAGTAGTAGTGCGGCAACTTTACCCGTAACGATTAAATGCGTGGAAGACCTCGGTGTTTCTAAAAAAGTGAGTGATTTTGTTTTGCCGATTGGAGCAACAGTAAATATGGATGGAACTTCACTTTATCAAGCAGTTGCAGTTATCTTTTTAGCACAATTTCATGGCGTTGACCTGAGTATTCAGCAGCAACTCGGGATTGTAGCCACCACAACTTTGGCGAGTATAGGAGCGGCGGCAGTACCAAGTGCAGGATTAATAATGCTCATGTTTGTATTAACTTCTGTAGAATTAAATCCACTTTGGATAGTGATTATTTACCCAATTGACCGATTGTTGGATATGTGTAGAACTGTGGTAAACATCACGAGTGATGCCACAGTAGCAGCAATAATTGCAAAAGGAGAAGGGGAGTTGAAATGAAGAAAAAACTGAAAGGTTTTAATTTCCTCTGATTCAAATAATATTTTTGGATATTAGGCGTTATTGAGGAGACTAAAACTAAATGGCCTATGCTCCAAAATTTACCTTCCAACACCACTATTTCATTAAATCAAAATGTTCAACCTTCGAATGATGTGTTGCGTTTTTTACTGAGTTATTCTGCTGCTCACGAAGCACCGAAAAAAAGGAAAACGAAATTTTTGATTTGTAAGAATTAAGAATTAACGCCTCTCAGAAAAGGGGCGTTTTTTTTTTGTTTTAAACTGAGGAACAAGCAACTTTAAGGAGTTTCAATGTAAGCCAATTAAAGTAATTGAAAGGAAATGATTGATTATCTCGATAAAAGTGTACTTTTGCACCCTCAAATTTTTATAAATCGAGGTTTCGAACCTCAAATTGTAAACTATTATGGCAACTAGAATTAGATTACAGCGACACGGAAAGAAAGGAAAACCATTTTTCCACCTTGTTGCAGCAGACAGCCGCGCTAAGCGTGATGGTAAGTTCATCGAGAAGTTAGGAACTTACAACCCAACCGCTAATCCAGCAGTGATTGACATCAATTTTGAAGCTACTCTAAAGTGGTTACAAAACGGTGCTGAAATGACTGAAACGGCACGTGCGATTTTGTCTTACAAAGGTGTACTTTACAAAAACCACTTATTGAAAGGGGTGACTAAAGGTGCATTAACTGAAGAGCAAGTAGAAACTAAATTTGCGGCATGGTTAGCTTCTAAAGAGGCTAAAGTGCTTGGCAAAAAAGATGGTCTTGCGAAAAAAGCAGAGGAGGAAAAAGCGGCGAGATTGAAAGCGGAAGAAGAAGCAAAAGCTGCAAAAGCTGCTGAAATTGAAGCTAAAAATGCTCCTGCTGTTGAAGAAACTGCGGAAACTTCAGAAAATGAAGAAGCTACTAACACTGAAGAAGAAGCTGCTGAATAGCAGATATGAAACAGGAAGAAACTTTTTTATTAGGTTCTATTGCGAAACTTCACGGATACAAAGGTGAAGTTTCGCTTTTTATGGACGTTACGAATCCGCAAGACTACGCGGAAATGTCTTTTGTTTTTCTAGATATAAATGGAACTTTAACTCCATTTTTTATCGAACATATCAAATTCAAAAACAAAGGAATGGCAGCCGTCAAATTTCAAGGAATTGATACGGAAGACGATGCCAAAAAATTAATCAAAAAGAAAGCATTTTTACCAATCGAACAACTACAAGAACTTGACGAAGAACGTTTCTACGACCATGAGGTGATGGGTTTTAAAGTTGTCGATAAAGTGAAAGGAAGTATTGGTGTTGTTGATCAGGTTATTGATTTACCTTCCAATCCACTTTTGAGAATTCTCCTCGACGAAAAAGAAATACTCGTTCCAATATTCGACGGATTGGTTCAAAAAGTTGATAGGAAATCCAATACACTTCATATTTCCGCTCCAGAGGGTTTGATAGACTTGTATATCTAGGCTTATTTTGTGCCCACAAAAAAAACAGTAAACATAATGATTTACAAAAGCTTAGGTTAGGAATTTTGTGTTCAATTGCAAGTTTTTTGGTATAAACAAAGGATTTGCATGCACTCACCTTATAAAATATTCAACTAGGTAAAAACCTCTGTTTGCCTAGCCATTGTTACATATTCCTTAAAACTACATCTCTACCGAGATTTGTTTTTGCGTCTTCACAAGCTGTCGCTTGTTCTTCTTGTAGCTGTTTTCCTGCCTCCACGGCAGGTTAACCCACCTCCGCGGCAGGTAATACCTCCTTGGCGGTTAAACCCGCCCCGACGGTTAAACTTTGTAATTGTACACATCTTCAACCACCTCAGAGATACTGACAAAAGAATTTTCGTCGGTATTACTTCGAATCTATCCGTAGCGGCGAAAACTACTCACTTTTTTCTCTACCTATCCGCAGACAAGTACGCTACTTCTGCAAGCGAGGATAAATACTTCTTGGAGAGCAGACCTAATTTACGTAAAAAAAGTATCATTTCATTGAGCTAAATCCTTAGTGCTTTTAACTATTTATTCGTTGAGATGGTTTTATTAGAATTTAAATGGGCTAAATCAACTGTAAATTGTCCGTAAAAAAATTACGGCAAACATTGCATTTATACTAAATTTGCACTTAAAACTAAATACAAGCAAGTGTTAGCAAGTTTTAAAGTATCTAATTTCAAGAGTTTTAACTCTGAATTCACATTCAATTTGAAAGAAGTAAATGGCTTTCAATTTAATACAGAATGCATAAAAAATAATCTTGTAAACGCCGCATTAGTTTATGGATATAATGCTGTGGGAAAGTCTAATCTCGGTTATGCCATTTTTGACCTTGTCGGACATTTGACGGATAAGCACATTAATGAAAAAAATTATAAGTCCAATAGTTATCTAAACGCATCAAACGGAGCTAATACAGCCAAATTTAATTTTGAATTTCATTTTGGTCTTGATCGTGTTACATATATTTATGAAAAAACAAATGTCAGAACAACACTTGCAGAGGAATTGATTATCAACGGAAAAACAGTTGCGAAAATAGATCGAAGAATTTCTTTGGAAGCCGTTGTTGAACTAGAAGGTGCTCAGTCACTAAACCGAGAGTTAACCAATTCAGGACTTTCGTTAATAAAGTATATCCGTTCAAATTCAGTATTGATAAATAACAATGAAAATGGTACTTTAAATCGTTTTTTTGAATTTATTGACGGTATGTTATTTTTTAGCTCTGCTTATGGTAATTCCTATTTGGGATATGAGTCACTTGGCTCGGATGGAAATATTGCAGAAGACATTATTGAAAAAGGTAATATTGAGGATTTTGAGATTTTTCTTAATAAGGCTGGAATTCAATGCAAGCTTAAAGTTTTGGAAGAATTAGATAAAAAAAAATTAGCTTTTGACATAAATGGGAAATTACTATCATTCTATGATATAGCATCGTCTGGAACAAAAGCACTATCTTTATTTTATATGTGGCGTCAACGCTTCAAAGATGAGAAACGAGTTTCTTTCTTATTTATCGATGAATTTGATTCTTATTACCACCACGAATTGGCTGCGTTTATTGTGAATGAATTGAAAGATTCAGGGGTACAATTTGTATTGACCAGTCATAATACATCCATCATGACGAATGATCTACTTCGCCCTGATTGTTATTTTTTAATGAAAAAGGACTCCATCAAATCTTTAGCTCAAAGCACACCTAAAGAATTGAGAGAAGCACATAATATAGAGAAAATGTACAAAGCAGGCTCCTTCAATGGTTAATAGACTATTATTTGTTTTTGAGGGAGAAGTTACAGAGAAAGGTATTGTAAATAGCTTCACTAAATTCTACTTGAATGAAAATACTGTTATTCAATGCGCTTTTTGTCAGGATGTGTATTATTTGTACGAGCAATTAACTCAAGATAGAGACCTGGATTTGTTCATGTTATTGAAGGAAAAAAAGTAAACAAACAAATCTTAAAGGACCTTAATCGAAACGATTTTGCAGAGATTTATTTGTTTTTCGATTACGATGGACATGCCACAAAAGCAGATGACCACAAACTCAGCTTACTCCTTCAACTATTTGACAATGAAACTGATGCAGGAAAACTTTACATTAGTTATCCAATGGTCGAAGCCTACAAACATCTTCACCCTGAAATTCCTTTTGAACGAGTGTTAGTTCAAGCAAAGCAAAATAACCAATATAAGGCAATGGTGCACAATGAGTGTTTTTCTGATTTTGGAAAAAATGTTTCAAAACTTACCCACGAAAATTGGATAATGATTGTGAAGGAGCATCTCAAAAAAATGAATTTTATTGTGAAAGATTCGTTTTCTCTTCCTGCGTATGCTATTTCACAAAAGGAAATTTTTGAACACCAAATGAATAAGTTTATTCGCCCTAAAAATTCTGTAGCTGTTCTAAGTGCTTTTCCGCCAATGTTGCTCGAATATTATGGTGTTCCGCGCCTAACTGCAAGATTAATTTTTCTTGCCGAGTAAAGATTGAGTCAACTCCGAAAAGTATCTCCTAAAGAGAAAACTTTCATACTCTCTATGGTTGCAAAAATTTGATACAATTTATGATTCATTCTTTCGAATAATGAACGCATTGAATTATAAAATTTATCTCGCCTTGACTTTAATTTATTCACATTGACGAACTTTCTATAAATATTGGAATCGTCGTAAATCATTAATTACAAAAAAAGCCACATTTCTGTGGCTTCAAAGTTGGATTTGAGACAAAAATTACTTTTTAGCATCTTTCACATACTTATCATGCGTAGCCTTTAAGTCAGGACATTTTGAACCAATTGCCTCGCCCATTTTTGCATCAAATGGATCTACATCTAAAGCAACTTCTAAAGCACAAAGAGAATAATCCAAGTCGGTCATGTCGATATTCAGACCTAAAGTATCAGCGGCCTTCTCAGCTGCTCTCTTCTCATTATTTTTTTTCATACAATCACAAATCTTTCCAGCAGCTTTTTCAAATTCTGCATTGTCTGGTCCTCCACAAGAAGTCAATGCAAAAACAGCAAGACCCACTAATAAAACTCCTTTTTTCATATTTTTAGGTTTAAAAATTTTAACAAATATTTAAAGATTTTTCAATTAAGCAATATTAAATCTACGAAATAACACCTTATTTTTTATTTAACCGTAACGAATGAACGTTTAAACAACAAATTATTGTTTTTTAATCACTTGACTAGTTCTCACTCAAGGTTCCATCTTCAGAAATTAACCTTGCTATGGTTTGGGTGCTTTCAAAGTGTGAGAATACAATTTTCATTATGGCAAGTAAAGGAATACACAACAACATCCCCACTACGCCCCAAAGTGCGCCCCAAAAACTTAAAGCAAGAATCGAAACAATGGGACTAATGTTCATACTATCGCCCATAATTCGTGGCTCGAGGATGTTTCCCATTAAGGTTTGAATAAAACCTACGACAAAAAATAAAATCAGTGCTTCAGTGAATCCTCCAAATTGCATTGCAGTAAACAAAGCCGGAAGAATAGTTGCCACAATAGAACCAATTGTTGGGATGAAGTTTAATGTAAACACTAAAAATGTCCAAAATAAAGCTGACTCTACACCTATTGAAATCATCACTATCCAACTCAGTAATGCCGTTCCGATAGAAATCAAGGTTTTTATTCCCAAGTAACGAGCCACATGAATTTCGATGCTTTCAACGATACGCTTTAGTCGTTCATTTTGCTCATCATCTCCGAAAAAATTGGCAAATTTCTTCTGCATATCCCGCTCTTCCAGAAATATAAAAAGTGTATAAATCAAAACGATAGCCACATAACTTAAGGTGTTCGAAGTTTGACGCATGAACTTAAAAAACACATTTCCCAAATCAAGATTGGAAAGTTCTGTGTTTAAATACTGCTTCAAATTAACCCCAGAAAACTGATAAATAATTTCTGCAAGATTTAATAGATTGGATTTGTATTTTGGAATTGAAGCAAGGATTTGTTGAAAGTTCTCACTAATAATTTTTGCCCCAACAAAAATCAAATAGAAAACCACCGCACTTGAAATCAAGTTCTTCAACCAATTTGGAAAAAAACGCTCCAAAAAAGACCACTTGTTTAATACTTGACGAATCTGTCGAATCAAAAACCACAATAAAACAGCAACCAGAAAAGGAATAAGCAAACTCGCTCCGAAATGAAGAATCACAACTGAAGCAATCGCGATGATGAGAAGATTTGCTGTTCGGGAAAGTACCATAAATTAAGCTTCCATAGACTGTAAATGGACTAAATCCGCGTACAATCCTTTTCGTTCGATTAATTCGTTATGCGTTCCTTTTTCCACAATTTCGCCGTGTTGTAAAACAATAATTTGCGTTGCGTTACGAATAGTAGAAAGGCGGTGTGCAATAACCACAGAGGTACGTCCAACCATTAAACGATCTAAGGCTTCCTGTACCAATTTTTCTGATTCAGAATCCAAAGCAGAGGTAGCTTCATCCAAAATCAAAAGTTGAGGATTTTTCAAAATAGCTCGTGCAATGGCGATACGTTGCTTTTGTCCACCGGAAAGTTGAATTCCGCGGTCACCAACCTCCGTTTGTAAACCTTCTGGAAACCCAGAAATAAACTCCCATGCATTGGCTTGTTTTGCCGCTTCGATTACCTCATCTTTACTGGCTTCAGGGCGACCAAAACGAATATTTTCTTCAATGCTACCGGAAAACAACAACACTTCTTGTGGAACAAAAGCCATCATTTTTCGCAGGGATTTTTTGTCGTAAGTGTGAATTGATTTTCCGTTAACCAACAATGCTCCACCGGAAATATCATAGTAATTCAACAGTAAGCTGGCAATCGTTGATTTCCCCGAACCACTTGAACCAACTAAAGCAAGGGTGCTATTCGGTTGAATTTCAAAACTGATTTTTTTCAAGACTTCCACATCTGCACGTTGTGGATAAGAAAATGCCACGTCTTTGAATACGATGTTTCCTTCAATTTTTGCAATTGGCGAACCTTCCGTTTGATTTTCGTTGGTTTCTTCCATTAAGTCAAACAATTTCTCAATCGCGCCAATCGATTTTTGAACACTTGCATACAAATCAGGAAGTGAACCGACCGACGCACCCATCATAATTGTGAAAAGGATAAATTGATAAAAACCTTCTTTGGATAATTGTGCATCATCACCTTGTGTCATCAATAAACCTTGCCATATAATAAAGACGATTGCACCAAAAAGACAGAAAATGATGAATGAAACAAAAAGACCGCGCCAAATTCCACTTTTCACATTCAAATCACGTGTTTTTTGGGTCGCATCTTTGAACTTATTGATTAAAAACAATTCATTGGTGAATGCCTTAACATTACTAATACCAGTAAGTGCTTCCTCCACAATTCCCGTAGAAGTTGCCGTAAAATCTTGTGCTTCCTTGCTCAACTTGCGAATATACCTTCCAAAAATCACCGCAATAATTGCCATCACAGGAACAGTGGCTAACATAATAAGTGATAGCTTCCATGAAATAAAAACGAGAAAAATGGTACCTCCAATTACAATAATTATTTGGCGAAAAAACTCAGCAATTGAAGTACGGAGTGTTTCTTGAATTTGTCCAATATCTGCTGAAATTCTACTCGTCAAAGTGCCTACTTTATTGCGATTAAAAAAATCCATTGGCATGTGAATCAACCTATCGAACGCGTCGTTTCGTAAATCGCGTAAGGCATTTTCGGTCACATTATTGAAAATCACAACTCTTAAAAAAGAAAACAAAGCTTGGAATCCGAAAAGTAGAAAAAGAGCAAATGCCACTTGATTGACATTGGACGGGTTTAAAAGACTCACCGAATCACTCATATTCGTAGAAACCTCATCTTTTCCAAGAAGTTTGCCTAACAAATAAGGGAAAATCAAACCTGCGGAGGTAGAAAGCACCAAAAAAATCCAACCGATAAAATAAATAAACCCGTAAGGCTTGAGATAGTTGAACATTCCTGTGGCGCGTTGCCAACTTCTTTTGGTGAGTTTTACCTTTTTTTCCTTATCCTTTTTTGGTTTGAGCATGCGAGAAATTAAGGCGCAAATTTACTTTCTTTCGATGTTGAAATCATTTTTTCAATAAAATTGTGAGATACTTTTTGTTGGAAAGGAAAATGTACTATCTTTGCGCTCCTAATTTTTGATAATACGTTATAATATACTGTCATGAAAAGAACGTTCCAACCATCGGTAAGAAAGAGAAGAAACAAGCATGGTTTCCGCAGCCGCATGGCTACTAAAAATGGTCGTCGCGTATTGGCTGCACGCCGTCGCAAAGGTAGAAAGAAGCTAACTGTTTCTGATGAGCCGATGCACAAACGTTAATCGTCCATAGAAAATTTTAAGTGCTCGTCAGTTTGGCGGGCATTTTTTTTTTATAAATACCTCCACACTTCAATAACCTTCCATATAGTTTCCGTTCTCGAAAACTTGACAGAACAAGAGGTTCTAATATTAACATTTATGAAACCTTTATTAAATTTTCCAAAATCTCCTTATTCTGTTAAGTTTTCATAACTTTAGCAACTCTTAGAAAGCCCAACATTAATCAACAATAGCGCATGTCTCAAAGATTGCGAATAAAAAATTTACTTACACTAACCGTAATCCTAGTTTTTGGATTAATCTTTTCTAAGGCATTTTCTCAATCCACATCGGACTGTAACGGCGCTATACCTGTTTGTCAAGGTACTTACACACAAACTTCCTCCCCAACTGGATTTGGTGTACAAGAAGTTTTTAATACTTGTTTGCAAGTTCAAGAACGACGCACGGTTTGGTACATTTTTACCGTTCAATCCAGTGGAACTTTCGGGTTTAATATCAACACACTCAACGATTACGATTGGGCTTTGTACAACATCACCAATGGCGGTTGTTCAGGCGTGCCCAATTCTACTCCTGTAAGATGTAACTACTCTGCAACCTTTGGAAATACTGGAATGAACGCTGGTTCTTCTAATTCTATTGTACCTCAGAGCAATGGAGCAGGTGATTCGCCTATTTCAAATGGTTTAAATGTTACTGTAGGACAAACTTTTGCTCTCGTGGTGGACAACTTCACCCAAGATCAGAACGGTTACACCTTATCTTTTTCAGGTACGGCGTCATTTATAGACAATTCACCTCCAACTATCACCGGAAATTCCATCAATTGTAATACCAATCAGGTAACCATTACCTTTTCTGAGCCTGTTGCTTGTTCGAGTATCGCAGGAAACGGTTCTGACTTTCAAATTTCAGGAGGAGCAACAATTACCTCAGCCACTGGAATTGGTTGTTCCGGTCCAAATGGCAACACCACTCAAATCCGTTTAAACTTCACCGCTCCTTCCTCGGGACAATACACGATTTCAACAAAAGTGGGTTCCGATGGAAATACCATTAACGATATTTGTGGAAATTCAACTGCTATCAACCAAAGTTTTACAGTTAGCTACTTGGCCAATATAACAGCAGTTGCGAGTCCTTACGCTATTTGCCAAAACCAAAGTTCAACGCTCACAGCGACGGGCGGACCTGCAAGTGGTGCAACTTACACATGGTCACCTGCGACTTCTTTATCTTCCAGCAATACCATCACAACCGTTGCAACACCAAGTGCTACCACCATTTACACCGCTCAAGTGAGTTATGGTTCTTGTATTAAATCAGACACTGCGCGGGTGTTCATTAACAATTCGCCTTCTGTAGCTGTAAACCCAATGAACCCGACACTATGTCCGGGTGATGTGGTTAATTTATCCGCTACAAGTACATACGGTGGCTCGAATTGTTTGTCTTGTACTTATTCTTGGAACAATGGTGCAACAACGGGTGCGGTTTGGAGTAACCGACCTGCAGGAACATACACTGTAATCGCGACTTTTCCTGGCAATGGCTGTTCAAGCACATCAGCAACAACAGTAGTTTCCAATGCAGCATCTAATCCTGGCACACCAACTTGTGATGTTTATTTTGTCACCACCAATGGTTCAGGTTCAGGTTTGTCGCCAACCTCTCCAACCACAATCCAAAATGCATTGACCCTCGCGAATTGTACGCAATCCATTATTAAAATGGCGGTGGGTACCTACAACATTTCGACCCCGTTAACAATTACCAGTAATCTCACCATTGAAGGGGGATACAGTGCAGACTTTGCCACAAAAACAAGTACAGCAGGAGCCACCACCATAAACCGAACCGCTGTAAACGTTGAAGGTTTACCTGATGCCGGACGATTAGTAGCACTTCAAGCAACGGGAGCCACCAATTTCCGCTTACAAGATTTGACACTATCCACTGATAATGCTCCCGCACCAACAATGGCAGTGCCCATTTCTATTTCCACCTATAGTCTTCACCTAAATAGTTGTTCAAATTATGATATTGTTCGGTGTAGGTTGATGCCTGGTTCAGGGGCTAATGGATTTGACGGCATTTCCACTCCTGGTACTGGAGGTGCTTTGGGGGGTGGTCAAGGTGGACAAGGTGGGAATCGAAATTCGGGCTGTGATGCAGATGGAGGAAATGGTAATTCTGGGACTGCAGGAAGTTCTGGACTAGGTGGTGCGGCTGGTATTGGCGGTAGTGGTGCAAATGGAGACGGATGTAATATTGTTGGTTGTAATGCGAATCCAAGACCGGGATTTCCAGGTTCTAATGGGCAAAACGGTGCGAATGGAACTGATGCCCCTACTGTAGCTCCAACTACAAATGCAATTGGTATTCCTTATTTCATTCCAAATGGACAATCACAATCTGGAACGAACGGTCGAGGTGGCGGCGGTGGTGGTGGCGGTGGCGGAATGTCAAGAGGAACAGATTGTTTATGTGATTATTTTGGTGTCGGAAACGGAGGAAATGGAGGAAATGGAGGAAATGGAGGTCTGGCTGGTACTGGCGGTTATGGTGGCGGGGGGAGTTTTGGGATTTTCTTTGCAAATAATTCCACAAACGGACGAATGACAGACCTATTCTTTAATAGTAATCCTGTTCCAACTGGTGGAGTTGGAGGTATAGGTCAAAGTATTGAATTGGGGCAGACAGGTGACCCAGCACAAACAGCTGGTTGTGGAGATAATCAAGAACCTTCGGGAGCAGGTGGGAGAGGTGGAGATGGTGGGAGAGGTGGAAATGGCCAACCGGGAGCAAGCGGAGTTTCTATAAAAATTTTTGTGAATGGAAATGTTCCATCATTAACCCAAGGTGGTACGAGTCAGGCATTAGTTGTTGGGGCTAATAATCCAACAGATTTCAACCTTGCTGCGCAACCTACAATCACTGTTGCTAATCTCTCTTGCACCAACACACCAATGAGTCATACGGGCGGATTAAATGCCGCATGGACATTTGGAACGGGATCGAGTCCAGCATCGGCTAACGGAACAAGTGTAACCACCCAATATTCCTCAGTTGGTCGTAAGGATGTAACTTACTCTTCCAATACTTACACTGGCTTCAATAATATCCTGACCTCCGCATTCACTGGCACTTTAGCCATAAACACAGCATCCCAAACGGTTTGTCCAGGCACTTACACTTTCACGGCAAGCACTTTCCCAACGGGTGGAATGGCTTACACGTGGTCAGTTTCTAATCCTTCAGGTGGTTCAAGTGTAATTTCTAATTCTTCCGTTGGAAATCCAAGCATTTCATTTACTAATACAGGAACTTCTCCGCTCGTTTATACGGTTTCGCTCACCATTACCTCTCAATGTTGTGGACAATTAGGTGTGGTTTCTTTGCCGATAACCGTACCTGGAACTCCAAACGTCACAGGTCCAGGAAATCAAACGGTTTGTCCGGGGGCGAATGCAGTGTTTACCGTAAACGTGACCGGCGGAACACCGACCTATTCTTGGGCGGAAAGTGCAGATGGCGGTGGTTCATTCAACACACTTACCAATGCCACACCGTATAGCGGAACTTCTACCAATTCACTTACCGTTACGGGTGTAACTTCGGGAATGGGCGGAAATATCTACCGGGTAGGAATCAATCATGCTTGCGGAACGATTTTCGCTCAAGGAACGCTAAATATCAGCACTTTACCTACAGCAACTGTCACTGCTTCTGCCGCCAATGTTTGCGCTAATCCAACCGGATCGGTAAACCTTACATTCAACTTTACGGGTACAGGGCCCTGGACGGTGAATTACAATACGGTTACGGCCTCCGGTTCAACGCCTAATACTTTCACCACTTCTAATAATCCCCATACGATTAATGGTGTTTCCGTTACACAAGATGTTTCTTTTGTAATTACAAGCGTTACTGCACAAGGTTGTACCAATAATACACTTTCTTCCACTGCTGTGAATGCTGTGACAAGTGTTCCAAATATCGTAGGACCTTTAGCACCCATTTTAACTTGTGCTAATTCCGTTAACATTACGAACGTGGTAACCGTTCCACCTTCAGTAATTGACGGACCACTCACTTATTTCCAATCCAACGGAACAACGCCAGTTTCCAATCCTTTGGCAATTACGACTAGCGGAACTTACATTATCCGAAACACCAATATTTGTGGAACGGACCAAGAAAGCATTCAAGTTACGCTCTCCCCTCCTCCAACGCTTACCTTATTACCTAATGCTCAAACAGTTTGTGCTGGAACTTCACTAACGTTTACCGCAACAGCAAGCCCTACCGGAGGAACTTATGTTTGGTCGCCTGTAACGAATTCCACTTCAACACTTGCGGTAACTGTTAATGCTACAACTACTTACAGCGTTAGCTACACTTTTGGCGATTGCGCTACACAATCCGCTTCCACTACCATCACCGTTCGTGAAATTCCAAGCGTAACCATGACAGCTTCCACCGCTGCCGTTTGTCAAGGTGGTACGGCGAATATCCTTTTCACCAATAATGGTTCTGCCACGGTGATTGTTTCTTACACCATTAACGGCACACCTAATTCCGTTTCCGTAAATGGAAATAGCACCGCAACTGTTCCTGTTGTAACCACTTCCCCCAACACGTTCACCTACGCCATTACAAGCATCGCCTATTCCAATGCGCCAACGTGTTCACAAACATCAACGCAAACCGTGCAAGTTCAAGTTACAGGTGCGCCAACCGCCACTTTTGCTGTAAACACAACAACGGCCTGCCAAAACGGAACTTCACCCGTAATCACTTTCACCAACCCGCAAAACGTTCCAATCATTGTCAATTACACCCTCAACGGAACTCCGCAAACTGCTGTTTCTGTGGCGGCTAGTAGCACAGCAACGGTCAATGTTCCAACGGGTACTGTTACAACTTTGATTTACCAACTGACCTCTGTGACCTTAAATAACGGTTCAGGTTGTAACAATACGCTCAACCAACAACTATCCGTAAATATTACAGACAATCCAACTATTCTCGTAAGTGGAACAACAACCGTTTGTCAAGGTCAACCTGCACAAACGATTACGGTTCAAAACCCGAATAACGCAGCAGTTACGGTTACTTACACGGTCAACGGTGGTGCACCACAAACGGTCAATATTGCCGCAGGTGGAAATACTTCTTTCACGGTTACAACAGGTACAGCAGCCACCACAACCTACAACTTTACCAACGTTGCGATTTCCGGTGGATGTTCGTCCGTCATAAACGAAACTGCAAGTGTTACTGTTATTGCTGCCCCAACCGTAACTATTTCAGGAACTACTACCGTTTGTCAGAATGCAACTTCACCCAACATCACCATCACCAACAACAATTCTTCCAACGTTTCCGTAGTGTATGACCTCAACGGAAGTCAAAGCACGGTGACCGTTAACGCAAATAGTAGCGTAACCATTCCTGCCAATACCAGCTCGCAAGGAACTTTGACTTATACACTTGTAAGCGTTTCCCTTGCTGGCGGAGGTTGTACCAATAACAATCCTTCCGGTTCGGCAACCGTTACCGTAACTACGCTTCCAACCGCAAGTATCACCGGAGGAGGAAACGTTTGCCAAAATGGAACACCGCTCAATATTACCATCAACAACCCTCAGTCCTACAACATTGATGTTACCTACACCGTAAATGGAACACCTACAACAGCTACTTTCACATCAGGAAACACCAATATTTCCGTACCTACAGGAACTGCAGGAACTTTCACTTACACCCTGACCAATGTTTCCAATGCCGGTGGCGGATGTCCGAATACAGCAACAGGTACAGCCTCCGTAACCGTTCGACCAACACCAACCGTAACTTTAACAGGTGGAACAGCGGTTTGTCAAGGTGGAAATAATCCTACGTTGACCTTAACCAACCCACAAAACGCACAAATTACCGTAACATATACCCTCAACGGTGGCGCACCACAAAACACTAGTGTACCTGCCAATGGAACGGCTACCATTTCCGGTCCGGGTACTGCGACGGCTGGAACGTTCAACTATGTCATTACATCGGTTGCCTATTCTAGTGGTTCTGCATGTACGAATACTTCCGTTTCGCAAAGTGCACAAATTGTAGTCAACGCGTCTCCTTCTGCAACAATCAGTGGAACAACAAGTGTTTGTCAAAATGCTTCGGCTTCTTTCTTTGTGACCAATCCTATGCCGTCTGAAGTTCAAGTAACGTACACCATTAACAACGGCACGCCACAAACAGCCAATATTCCTGCGAGTACCACCAATCATCCGATTTCGTTTAATACCTCAGCAACAGGAACCTTCACCATTTCCTTAACCAACGTGGCTTATACAACGGGTTCACCTTGTGGCGTTGGTATTAGCGGACAAACTGCCGTAATAACCGTACTCCCTGCACCAACGGCGACCGTGAGTATTTCGGGTAACTCCACCGTTTGCCAAAATACAGGTAACATAATTGTAAATTTCAACAATCCAAATGCACAACAAATTCAGGTGAGTTACACACTTGATGGAACACCACAAACCCCAATAATCATTGATGCCAATGACGGAGAAAGCATCACCCTTTCCACGTCAAGCGCAGGCAGTTTTGTTGTTGCCATCACCAGCGTTGCTTATACATCAGGCGGTGGTTGTGCCAATAACATGAGTCAATCTGTTACCCTGACCGTACAAGCAGGACCAACACTTTCTGGCACTTTAACGGCAAGTATCTGTACAGGCAATTCTCCCAATTTTGACCTTACTGCCACAGCACCAGCAGGAACAACTTTTACTTGGATTGCACCGAATGTTACAACCGTGAATGGTGAAACACAAACACTGCAAACCACCACAACCATAAACGACCTTCTTTCCTTGGTGAACGCAACGGGAAGTGCTTCCAGTGTTGGATACCAAGTAACTCCAACTTCATCAGGTGGATGTGTAGGAACAATTGGAACAGTAACCATAAACGTATTGCCATTACCAAGTGCGCCAATCATTGGAACAATTACCCAACCAACATGTGCAACGCCAACCGGAACAGTAGCAATTTCAGGATTACCAACACCGGGTACGTGGACTTTGAACGGCTCACCAAGTGGATCGTGGAGTAATAGCGGTGCAACATTTAACGCAACAGGACTCGCGCCAAACACTACTTACACCTTTACCGTTACCAACGCAGGAGGGTGTAGTTCTGTGGCAAGTACAAATGCAGTAATTAACGCTGCGCCAACTACTATTGCTACGCCAACCGTGAGTGGAGCACCAGAAGTTTGTGCAGGAAGCAGCACCAACTTTACAATAAGTGGAGAAGCGGGAACAGTGGTTGCTTTTACGGTTTCTAGCGGAACAAGCAACGTGAGTAGCCCGGTAACATTAAACAGTAGCGGACAAGCCATCTTGACGATAAGTGGTGCAACGGCAAACGTGGTAGTAACCCTCACCTCCGCAACGAGTGGTGCTTGTGGTGGCGCAATTAACGTAAGCGCAACGACCACTTACAATAATGCTTGTAATAGTTTTGGGGAGTGTAATTTGGTGGTGGCTGTAATTGGAGATGGTTCGGGAGCATTGGGTACAGCGGCTGTTCCCTTCTCTATTAAAGAAGTAAATACAAGTT
>CAZWSY010000067.1:0-19188 GCA_964636775.1 uncultured Lishizhenia sp. | reverse complement strand
AATCTTGGCGAGGTCAAATTATAAGAATAATGGAGAGTTTACCGAAATCACGAATTGTTTTGCATGGTACAAATCTCGACGACGAACGCATGGAAGCCTTATTGGAATTAATTAATGATAATCTTTTGCGATACGAGTGAAAACGGAAGTGTACGATTATTTTCAATCCTTTCCCTTAGATCAAAGAAAACGTTTAATTGAGCTGAGAAAACTTGTTTTTGAAGTAGCACCCACAGTCGAAGAAAAGATGGCCTATCAAATGCCTTGTTATATGTATAAGGGAAAGCCTTTAGTTTATTTTGCCTCATTTTCCAAACATATCGGTATTTATGGACTGCCAATTGTTAATGAAGATTTTAGAAATCAATTGGAGGGCTTTAAAAAAGGCAAAGGTTCAATTCAATTTCCAAACAATTTGTGTATTCCAATTGATTTGTTGCAAAGATTGTTGATGTTTCGTAAAAGTGAGATTGATAAACAAATGAGTTAAATAGTCGTCCTACTAAGGTGTTGAAGATTAAGCCTGAGAATTTCAATCATATTCATACAATCCATAAATCTTGCGTCATTGTGATGTTTGCTCATTTCTACTGCCAATTGTTGGATTTTCTCAGGTTTTGAAAGTGGTTCTTTTTCCATGGTTTCCAGTAAATCTTGGAACATTGCATTGGCATGTTTTATTCTTCTTAGAAGCCTTGAACGTTCTTCAATTCTGTATTGATTGATAGATTTTTCATTTAGATTTTGAAGAGCTAATTGAACGAGTGGATTGTTTTCTTTGAAAAATTGAGGTAAGTAAAAGTTCTTTTTTCCTTCATAACATTGTTGGTCAAAGTCGATAGAACGTATCCGATATTGGACGTCATCAAAATCGTGTGTAAGTTCAATTACATAATTGTAAGAACGCATATCGCCAAGCAATGTGTAAAAACATCGTTCATTGAATTTAATGAATTCCTTAGCAAGACGAGTTTTGTTTGTTTTGTGATGAAAAACGTCATTTTTCAAAAAGTCATCTCCTGGGATTCCAGAAATGTGTTCTTCAATTAATGTGTTTTCATCAATGAAATAATTAATTCTATTTGGAGAAAGTATATCTTCAATTTCCAAACCAAAAACACGGGAAACATCCGTTTTCTTAACGTAAAAGTAGTCGTAGTTGTCATTAAAGTTGTTGATGATTCTTATTCGAAAAGGATTTGAATTTCCGAACAAACAATAATCAATTCTATCAACTCTAAGGTGTTCGATTACAGATATATCTCCTTCTGTTTTTAAAAGTGAATAGATATAACATAGTCCTTTGTTGATTTCATCATAGTCTTCGTATGAATACATTACAGAAAACCATAGAGAATCACCAATAGGAAAAGAATCCTTATATCTCAGAAGAGACGAGTAAGAAATTGGCAAGGGTATAACTCGCCCATATTTGTTGAGGTACTCACGAACATTACTAGTGATCGGATAACATATCTTTTTTAGTTGCTCTTCATCCATTTCGATTAATCCAATCGCGGTAGGTTAATGAATTCTTTTTGAATAATCGTAATCGAAAATTCATTGGCTATTTTTTCTTTGAATCTCTCAGCGTCAAATTGGGTTCGAAAATCACCAACTTTCAAAACGAAGTTGGGAGCTTCAAATGAAACATAAGTATCAACCTTTGGATAAAGTGCAACAAACTTATTCCTTGCTTGATCCACTAAGTCCTTATTAGAGTCAAATGAAATCATAATTCTAAATCCTGATACTGGCGAAATAGAACGTTGCGCTACTTTCTGATCTATACGCTCATCTTTAAAAACAGAAACTTGTGAAAACGAACTTGAAGTAGTTATTAACATAAAGAAAAGGCTTGTTTGCAAGGACTTCATTAGGTGATATTTATGATTTAAGGCACGAATATAAATATTGTCTGTTGATTTCAGTGGTCAATTTTGCGTAAATGTCATGTAATCAGTGAAGCTTATTTAGAATGATTTTAAATTAATTGCAATCGACGTAAAAATGTCACAGAAATGTCACGTCGAACCTTGATTATTCTAATTTTGCTCACGTTAAAATGCGTTAAAATCGCATTGTTATAAACCGATTTTAGTAATTATTTTCATGAAAATATCTAATATTCAAAGAATTAGCGGTTTGAGAAAATGGGTAACATTTACCCTATTTTTAAGTCTTTCGGTTTTTGGCTCAGGTCTTAAAGCGCAAGGTGAAGCTTTGTTTAAGGCGAAATGTGCAACGTGTCACATGACCCACAAAAATGGAACCGGACCAAAATTGTATCAGGTAAGAGACAAGTGGTCGAGTGGTGGAGCCAAAGATGGTTCCATTTACACATGGGTGAACAACTGGCAAACTGCCGCGGCACAAGATCCTTATGCTGCTGAAGTTTCAAAGTGGTCTCCAACAGCCATGTCAGCATTTCCTGATTTAAAGAAAGAGGATATAGATGCTATTTTTGATTGGGTTGACGCTCAACCAGATCCTGCAACAGTAACTGCTGGTCCAGCAGTTGATGGAGCGACTGGTGGGGAGATGGGAGCTGTGGAAGAAGAAAACTCAATCGGATGGATTTGGGTGGTAATGGCTATAATTTTCATAGTTGTGATTTTGGCTGTTGGAGGGGTACGTCGACAATTGGCGATTGCGACTTCTGAGGATCCAGCCTCACAAGAGAAAATGACCTATGGTGAAGAACTTCGAACTTGGGCTTGGAAAAACAGACTTTATGTTGGTTTAGGTGCATTGGTTATTGTTATGTCAATTTTGGTAACCGCTATCCAAGGGCTAGGAAGAATTAATATAATGGAGGGTTATCAGCCATCACAACCTATTGCTTTCCCTCACGAAGCCCACGCAGGTATTAATGGAATTGATTGTAAATATTGTCACAATTCAGTTACCAAATCGAAATCAGCTGGAATTCCTTCTGTGAACGTTTGTATGAATTGTCACAAACAAATCAACGGTGAAGGAAAACCTTTTGCTGGAGAAATTCAAAAAATATATGCTGCAGCGGGCTGGGATCCTTCTGGAGCAGGAAAATACACAGGAAAAGAAAAGCCAATTGTTTGGAATAAAGTGCATGTTCTTCCTGATCATGTTTACTTCAATCACGCTCAACACGTAGTAGTTGGTGGAATCGATTGTAAACAGTGTCATGGTGATATGACAAAAATGAAAGAAACGGCAAAAGTTCAGCCTGTTGAAGAGTTAAACAAAATAGAAGGTAACATCAAATTGACAAAACCAACTTTAACAATGGGATGGTGTATTGAATGTCACGGCGCGAAGGATGTTGCTATTGGAAACGGTAAGAATGCATATTACGATGAAATTCACAAGCGTTTGAAAAATGATCCAAAACTTTACAAGCAATACTTGAAAGATGGAAAAGTTTCTGTGAGCGAATTAGGTGGATGGGAATGTGCAAAATGTCACTATTAATCAGTTAACGAAGATTTGTCGATACAAATTATGGAACTAAATAGAAAATACTGGAAAGGACTTGAGGAGTTAAAGCAAACGCCTGAGTTCATTAAGCATAAAGAACAAGAATTTCCACATCTTCAATCTGTGGAGAACTTTTTGTCGGATGAAAAGTTGAATGAAAGTTCTACTGGTCGTCGTGATTTCTTGAAGTTTTTAGGTTTCTCAGTTGCTGCGGCTACTTTGGCAGCATGTGAGGCTCCTGTAACAAAGGCTGTTCCTTATGTAGTAAAACCTGAGAATGTTACTCCAGGTATGCCTACCTGGTATGCTTCAACTTACTACGATGGAAATTCGTATGCAAGTATATTGGTTAAAACGCGTGAGGGTCGTCCTATTTTTATTAAAGGAAACAAGGACTTTGGGGTTACAAAAGGTGGAGTTAACCCACAGATTATCGCTTCTGTTCTTGGATTGTACGATAGTGAAAGGTTATCTAGTGCTGTCACCAAAGACGGAAAATCAATTGCTTGGTTTAAAGCAGATGACGCCATAAAAGCAGGTATAAAAGCTGCGAAGAAAGTTGTTTTCTTAAGTAATTCTATCATTAGTCCATCCTTGTTAAAGGCTATAGATTCTCTTGGTGCTGGTTTAAATGCTACTGCTGTTGGGAAATTTGAACATATCACTTATGATGCAGTTTCTTACTCAGCGATGAGAGAAGCCAACCTAGAAAACTTTGGTGAAGCCCTTATACCGAATTACGATTTTTCCAAAGCAAAAACAATCGTTAGTGTTGGTGCAGACTTCTTGAATGCATGGTTGTTATCCACGGAGTTTGCTGTACAATACGGAAAGACGAGAAATCCTGACGGCGAGTGGATGTCAAAACATTTTCAGTTTGAGTCAATAATGTCTTTGACTGGCTCAAATGCTGATTATCGTGGGATGATTAAACCTTCTGAACAAGCTTCGGTTTTAGCTTATTTGATAAACAAGTTAGGAGGTAGTGCTGCTGTTTCAGGAAAACTTTCAACACCCGTGCAAGCAGTTGCTGATAAAGCCGTTGCTGAATTGAAAAAAACTAAAGGTTCTTCACTTGTTATCTGTGGTTCGAACAATAAGGATTTACAATTACTTACAAATTACTTAAATAGTCTATTGGGTAATTATGGAAGCACAATAGATATAAATAATCCTATCAACCTTTTTAAAGGGAACGATGCGGCAGCGAATAAGTTATTTGCTGATATTTTAAGCGGTAAAGGTCCTGATGTTTTGGTTATGCATGGTGTAAATCCAGTTTACACACATGTTAAAGGTGCAGAGATTGGAAAGGCTTTGGAAAAAATTAAACTGACTGTTTCAACCAATGCATATGCTGATGAAACAGCCTCGAAATGTACCTATATCTGTCCAGATCACCACGGTTTGGAAACCTGGATGGACTATCAACCTAAATCAAATCACTACGCAATCGCGCAACCAACAATTCGCCCTCTTGGTGAAACAGCTTCAATTTTGGAATCAGTTCTTGTTTGGGCAGGTTTAGCTGAAAGAGGTGGAAAAGATTCAACGGTAGGGTATGATTTTATAAAATCGACTTTTGAAGGTATGACTGGAGGTGATTTTGCTTATGCAACTCACAACAGTTCTGTAGACATCCCGATTGTTTCTAAAGGTTTAAATTTCACATTAGTAAGACCAAAAGGAAACTTCCCAACTTCGAGTGATTTGGAAGTAGTTCTTTATCAAAAGTCTGCTATTGGTACGGGTTTACATGCCAATAATCCTTGGTTGCAAGAAATGCCAGACCCAATGACAAAGGCAACTTGGGATAATTACATTACCATGAATCCAGTTGAAATGACTAAAGCTGGATATGCTACAACCTATGACCAAGAAAATGGTTTGAGCTTGGCTAAGGTTTCGGTAAACGGAAAAGATGTTACCTTACCAGTTTATCCTTTGCCAGGACAAGCATTGGGTACAGTAGGTATAGCGTTAGGATATGGTAGAGGTGGTAACGGAGAGAAAATAGGAAAAGGTGCTTACCAAACTAAAGAATATGGAGGTCATGTTTTAAATGAAAATGGTCATCCATCATCTATTGGTGCTAATGTTTTTCCAATGGCCTCGATTGTTGGTGGTAATGTTTTGTTATCAAATGAAGGTAAAATTGAGAAAGTAGCAGGATCTTATGCCATTGCAGCTACTCAAATTCATCATACCGTAATGGGTAGAAATTCTGTTGTTCGTGAAACAACTTTGGATATCTATCACGCTAAATCAAAAGAGTCTTATAATAAGCCCCATTTACTTCAAAAATTAGATGAAAACGGACATCACGTAGAAGTTCCTGTTTCTGAATTTGACTTGTGGGATGCTCATCCAGTTGAAAAAATTGGACATCGTTGGGGAATGACAGTTGACTTGTCTTCATGTATCGGTTGTGGTGCTTGTTTGATTGCTTGTCAATCCGAAAATAATGTTCCAGTTGTTGGGAAAGATGAAGTAAGAAGAGGTCGAGAAATGCATTGGTTAAGAATAGACCGCTATTTCGCGTCTGATGAAGAGGCAACAATTGGTACAAGAAAGGATAAAGAAACATTTGGTTATTTAGACGCGGAAATCGCAGCTGAAAATCCGAAAGTAGTACACATGCCAATGATGTGTCACCATTGTAATCACGCTCCATGTGAAACAGTTTGTCCTGTTGCTGCTACGACACATAGCAATGAAGGACTTAACCAAATGGCATATAATCGTTGTATCGGTACTAGATATTGTGCAAATAACTGTCCATATAAAGTACGTCGATTCAATTGGTTCAATTATCCATCTTATAAGAAGTTCACCGAAATTAATCCGGCTCAAGATGACTTAGGCAGGATGGTACTAAACCCAGATGTTACGGTTAGGACTAGAGGTGTAATGGAGAAATGTTCTTTCTGTGTTCAAAGAATTCAAGCTACTAAATTGAATGCTAAGAAAGAAGCAAGACCAGTAATCGACGGAGAATTTGCAACGGCTTGTTCAGATGCATGCCCAACCAATGCCATTATCGTGGGTGACTGGAACGATTTTAATTCTTCGGTTCATAAAAGTTCTTCAGATAACAGAGCTTATCAGGCTTTAGAGGAGGTAGGTGTTAAACCAAATGTTTGGTTTAAGGTAAAGGTAAGAAATGAAGAAAATGATTTACTTGCTAAACTTCAAGTAGAGAAGAAAAAAGACGCTCACGATGGTGGACATCACGGAAAAGAAACTAAAGCACATCATTAATCAGATACTCAATAATTAATAATGCAAAAGGAAGCAGCAATTAGAGAACCGCTCATTTTAGGTCACAAGACCTATCATGACATTACTGAGGACGTATGTCGTCCGATTGAGGATAAAGCACCAAAAACTTGGTATGTACTATTCGGAATCGCTTTAGTGATAGGATTGTACGGTGTAGGTTGTATTTTGTACTTATTAGGTACAGGTGTTGGTGTATGGGGTCTAAACAAAACTATTGGATGGGCTTGGGATATTACTAACTTCGTTTGGTGGGTTGGTATTGGTCACGCTGGTACCTTGATATCTGCGGTATTACTATTGTTTCGTCAGAAATGGAGAATGGCAATCAACAGATCGGCAGAAGCGATGACCATTTTTGCCGTATTTATGGCTGGTTTGTTCCCTCTAATTCACATGGGAAGACTATGGTTAGCTTATTGGGTGTTGCCTTTACCAAACCAATTTGGTTCTTTGTGGGTGAACTTTAACTCACCACTTTTATGGGACGTATTTGCAATTTCGACTTATTTGTCCGTGTCACTAGTTTTCTGGTATATTGGTTTAATTCCTGATTTCGCAACTATACGCGACAGAGCGAAAAAACCTTTGGCGAAAAAGATGTATTCAATCATGGCGTTTGGATGGTCAGGTCGCGCAAAACATTGGAATCGTTTTGAATTGGTTTCATTGGTTTTGGCAGGTTTAGCGACACCTCTTGTTTTCTCGGTGCACTCAATAGTATCGTTTGACTTTGCTACATCGGTTATACCAGGTTGGCATACCACAATTTTCCCTCCTTATTTCGTTGCGGGGGCGGTTTTCTCAGGATTTGCTATGGTACAAACTCTTCTCTTAATAATGAGAAAAGCAATGGGTTTAGAGGCATATATCCACACAAAGCACGTGGAATATATGAACATCGTTATTATGGTTACTGGTTCGATAGTTGGAACGGCATATATTACTGAGTTGTTTATTTCCTGGTATTCAGGTGTAGAATACGAAGCTTATGCATTTATCAATCGCGCTACTGGTCCTTATTGGTGGGCATATTGGTCGATGATGACTTGTAACGTTATTTCTCCTCAGTTGATGTGGATCAGAAAATTGAGAAGAAGTTTGTTGTTTACTTTCTTCATATCTATTGTTGTGAATATCGGTATGTGGTTTGAGCGTTATGTGATTATCGTTACATCACTTCACAGAGACTACTTGCCGTCTTCTTGGAGTATGCACTACCCAAGTCATATTGATATTGGTGTTTATGTTGGAACAATAGGATTATTCTTCGTATTCTTCTTATTGTTTGCAAGATTCTTCCCAGTATTAGCACTAAATGAGGTAAAAACAATATTGAAAGGTTCTGGCCAATCTTATAAAGAGTCTCCAGATTACCATAATGATCACCACTAAAATTTAGGAAATGTCAGATAAAGTAATTTATGTAATGTACGACGACGACCATGTGCTAAAAGATAGTGCAAAGAAATTGGTGTCGAATGGCGTAAAAATCAATGAAGTATTCTCTCCGTTTCCTATTCATGGAATAGACCCAATTATTGGAATAAAAAATACTCGATTGGGAATAATGGCCTTTTTATACGGATTGACAGGTTTGACTTTGGCAACAATAGGAATGCGTTATTTTATGATTGTGGATTGGCCGATGAATATTGGTGGTAAACCAAGTTTTTCATATTTAGAAAATATTTTGGCTTTCATTCCGATTTCATTTGAATTCACAGTATTGTGTGCAGCGCATGGAATGGCAATTACCTACTTTTTAAGAAATAAAACCCTACCAGGTATGCCAGCTCAAAATCCAGATCCAAGGACAACAGACGATAAGTTTGTAATGGAGATAAGAATGAGTGAAAATCACAATATTTCGGAAGAGCAGTTGGATAATTTGTTGAGTGATACTGGTTATTTCGAATTGGATAAAAAAGAAGTAAAATAAAGCTTTTATCGATGAAAAGAAGATTTATAAATATACTTGGGTTATCAGCAATGTTATTTTCTGCGTTGAGTTTAGGCTCTTGTAGTTCAGACGCTGATAGTTCTGGATTAGAATACATGCCTGACATGTATCGTTCTCCTGCAATTGAACCTTATGTAGATTATGGTGAAATTAGAGGTAGAGAGCAAAAAGAATTAAAGACACGATTGAGCGCGCTTACACCTCCTAAGTTCACTATTCCATATTTTGGGACTGACTCAACAGAGGTGAAATTAATGTTGCCAAACTTAAGGAAGGCAAATATCGCTTTCCGCGAAACACATGGTTTGTTTGGATTTGATTTTAGTTTGCAAGATGAGTATGCTTTGGCTGCTAATGATAAGAACCCATTGGTTCTTTCGGCTTCAAATAGTGAAAAGATTTTGGCTAAAGGAAAAGAACTTTATGCTGCCATGTGTCAACATTGTCATGGTGAAAAAGGTGATGGTAATGGTCCAATGGTAACCAGTGGAGCTTACTCTGGTGTTCCGAATTACCAAAATGTTGCTAATCTTTCTGATGGACAAATCTACTACTCCATTTATTATGGTAAGGGTATGATGGGTGCTCACAATTCTCTATTGAGTAAGAAAGAAATTTGGACTTTAGTTCATTACGTAAGACAATTTCAAATTCCCGATTACGGGAAATTTGATGCAAACGGTTTAGCAGTTGTAGCAGCAGTAAAAGATTCTACAAATAAATAAAGAGCATAAGAAATGGATTTTCAAATAACAAAAAAGGCTAAGAATTTCACATTCCTTCTTATAGGTTTAGGTTTAGTTCTTACAATCGTTGGTGTTCTTTCTGGTATGGGAGATCATCATTTCAAAACGCGATTATTGACTAATGGGCTTATTAATGGCTTCTTTTATTTTGCATTAGGGTTAGGGGCTTTGTTTTTTCTTGCTCTTCAATACGCAACTGAAACAGGATGGTATGCCTCAGTTAAAAGAGTAATCGAGGCTGTAGCAGGCTTTATTCCTGTAGGTATGGGTATTTTTGGTGGAGTTCTTTTGATTATTACTTTCCTTGATGGCGCTCATATTTACGGATGGATGGATCCTGAAACTGTAGCACATGATGAAATTATTCAAGGTAAAGCAGCATACTTAAATAAGACTTTCTTTTGGATTAGAACTGCTGTTTATTTCGCTACATATATTTTGTTTTTGCGTGGTTTTAGAAATAGATCTTTGGAAGAGGATAGAGTTGGTGGTACAGAAATTCACATTACAAACTACAAAAAAGGAGCGACCTTTTTAGTTTTTTTCGCAGTGTTTAGTTCAACTTCTTCATGGGATTGGTTAATGTCCATTGATGTTCACTGGTTTTCGACATTATTTGGCTGGTACACTTTTGCTGGTATGTGGTGTTCAACCATGGTTGTATTGGTTTTATTGACCTTGTATCTTAAAAAGTTGGGTTATTTGCAAAAAGTTAATGACTCGCATATTCACGATTTAGGTAAGTGGACTTTTGCTACTTCATTCTTGTGGTCTTACCTGTGGTTTTCTCAGTTCATGTTGATTTGGTATGCTAACATTGGTGAAGAAGTAACATACTATCAAATGAGGATAGAGAACTTTAAAATTTTATATTTTTCTATGTTTGTAATCAACTTTGCATTCCCAATGTTGTTATTAATGTCAAGAGATGCAAAAAGACACGCTGGTATTTTGACGCTTGTTGGGTTAATTATTCTTGCAGGACATTGGTTAGATGTGTATATCATGATTTCAGCGGGTTCTTTAGGTGCTAACGCTCACATTGGTGCATTGGAAATAGGAATGGCAATTTTAGTGGCAGGAATTTTCATTTTTGTAATACTGAATAACCTAACCAAAGCTCCGTTAACCCCTGTGCATCACCCGTTCTTGGATGAAAGCGTTCATCACGATATTTAATTGAAATAGTTTTTTAGGAAATGGAAAATAGATTAATAATTCTTTTGGTAATTGTATTAGGTGCAATTGCTATTGCTCAATTAGTGAGAGTTTATGAACTTTCTTCTAAATTGAGAAAAACAGGTGAACACGAGATAAGCTCGCGAGACAACCATTTTAATGCAAAAATGATGTTCGGGTTTGTTATTGCTCTTTTTGCTTCTGTAATTTATTTATTTACAACATACGGTTGGACGGGTCGAGGAGAAGCTGCTTCAGTTGGAGGTGTTGAAATGGATTGGTTGTTAAAGTTGAATTTTGCCATTATTATAGCGGTTTTCTTTTTCACAAACTTTCTATTGTTTTATTTCACTTACAAATATGTAAAGAAACCAGGTGTTCCTGCTTATTATTACCCACACAATAATAAGTTGGAGTTGCTATGGACTGTTGTTCCAGCTGTTGTATTGGCGGTTATTATTATTTTGGGTTTAAGAACATGGAATAATTTAACGGGTCCTTCCGGAAGTGATGCTATAAAAGTAGAGTTGTTCTCGAAACAATTCGATTGGGCCGCGCGTTATGCTGGCGTCGATAATAAACTTGGTAAGTACGATTATAAATTGACAAGTGACAACAATGAATTGGCTCTATTAACCAGTTATACAATAGACTCTTCAATCGTGTTAATGGAGAAAGGAGTCGGAGGTATTTCAGATATCAAGAAGTTGTTGAACAACAGAGATACAGTCTTAGCTGATTCCGTTCTGAATGTTTTGAAGACAACTCTTTCACGTAAAGAAAGATTACTTCGCTTACTTTATCAGATGAAAAATAATCATGACCCCAAGCTTGATTTGTTGGCAGCAGATGATATTATTCAAAAAGATACGCTTTACTTATGTGTGAACAAGGAGTACGAAATGACATTCAGAGCGAAAGATGTAATTCACTCAGCGTTTTTCCCACATTTTAGGGCTCAGATGAACACAGTTCCTGGTTTAACTACTCGTATGAAATTTACTCCTACAATTACGACTGAGGAGATGAGAAAGAAGAAGAAGGACGATAAATTCAATTATATACTAATGTGTAATAAGATTTGTGGTGGAGCTCACTACAAAATGAAGATGATTGTTGTGGTAAAGGATGAAGCATCGTATAAAGATTGGATGCTGGCTAAGTCTAAGGAAACATTTAAGAATAAATTTTTTCCTGTAGCGGCAACACCTGAATCACCAGTTGAGACCCCTGTAGTTGCTCCACAACCAGCAATGTAATAATATTAAGTGTAAATTAAATTAACTTATAAAATGGCTTCTTTAGCACACGAAGGACACGCACACGATCACGCACACCACGATGATCACCACCACGAAGAGAATTTTGTGTCGAAATACATATTTAGTCAAGACCATAAAATGATCGGAAAGCAGTTCCTATTAACTGCTGTTTTTATGGGACTTGTGGCAATGTTGCTTTCAATTCTATTCAGGATTCAATTGGCATGGCCTGGTGAAAGTTCTGATTTTTTATCATTCTTTCTAGGGGAGAAATGGGCTCCAGGAGGAATATTGAAAGAAGACATGTACTTGGGTCTTGTGACTATTCATGGTACGATAATGGTGTTCTTCTTATTAACCGGAGGCTTGTCTGGTACTTTTTCTAATCTTCTTATTCCATTACAATTAGGAGCAAGAGATATGGCCTCAGGATTCATGAATATGTTGTCATATTGGTTCTTTTTCCTGAGTTCGATTTTAATGTTGGTTTCTTTGTTTGTTGAGTCAGGACCTGCAATGGCTGGTTGGACAATTTACCCGCCATTATCTGCTCTTCCTCAAGCAGTTTCAGGTTCTGGATTAGGAATGACCTTGTGGCTGGCTTCAATGGCTATATTCGTTGCCTCATCCTTGATTGGTAGTTTGAATTACATTGTTACTGTTTTGAACCTTCGTACAAAAGGTATGAGTATGACAAGAATGCCTCTAACAATATGGGCGTTTTTTGTAACGGCTATTTTAGGTGTATTATCCTTCCCAGTTTTATTTAGTGCAGTATTGCTTTTAATGATGGATAGGTTAGCTGGAACGAGTTTCTACTTATCCGATATTATTGTTGGAGGTGAAATGTTAGCAAATCATGGGGGTTCACCAATACTTTACCAACATTTATTCTGGTTTTTGGGTCACCCTGAGGTTTACATTGTATTGTTACCAGCTTTGGGGTTGTCTTCTGAAATTATTGCAACCAATGCTCGTAAACCTATATTCGGTTACAAAGCGATGATTGGTTCTATTTTGGCTATCGGTTTCCTTTCCTTCATTGTTTGGGGTCATCACATGTTCGTTACAGGAATGAATCCTTTCCTCGGAAGTGTTTTCGTTTTCACAACTTTGTTGATTGCTATTCCATCAGCAGTTAAGGTATTCAACTATCTAACTACACTTTGGAAAGGTTCATTAGTTTTGACCCCTGCTATGCTTTTTGCAATCGGTCTTGTATCAACATTCATCACAGGTGGTGTTACAGGAATTATCCTTGCTGATTCAGCTTTAGACATTGCTATTCATGATACGTATTTCGTCGTGGCTCACTTCCACATCGTGATGGGTATGTCCGCTGTTTTTGGAATGTTTGGTGGTGTTTACCATTGGTTTCCTAAAATGTATGGAAGAATGATGAATACTAGACTAGGATATGCTCATTTTTGGATTACTATAGTAGGCGCGTACGGTGTTTTCTTCCCAATGCACTTTGTTGGTATTGCTGGGGCTCCTCGTCGTTATTACGATTATTCGGCTTATGCAGATTTTGATGGTGCATCTTACGAAATGATTATGGACTTAAATGTGATTGTAACTGTTTTTGCCATAATTGCTGCTCTTGGTCAGGTATTGTTCTTGTTTAATTTCTTCTACAGTATTTATAGAGGTCCAGTAGCACCTCAAAACCCATGGCAGTCCAATACCCTTGAATGGACAACACCTGTTGAGCACGTTCATGGAAATTGGCCTGGAGAACTACCAGTTGTTCATAGATGGCCTTATGATTACTCGAAGCCTGGTTCTGATGTAGATTTTATTCCTCAAACAGTTCCATTGGCAGACGGTGAAGAAGAACATTGATTTCAATAAATAACTAAAACCACCTACGGGTGGTTTTTTTTTGTTAAAACGTTTTTAGCAAACAAAAACTTATACATTTGTATTTAATTATAAACAAACGTTATGAATTACACCCTCAATCAACTTAGAATTTACCTCAAAGTCGTACAAAAAGAAAGTATTACTAAGGCGGCTGAAGAATTATTTTTAACTCAACCTGCTGTATCTATTCAACTTAAAAATTTTCAAGAGCAATTTGATATTCCTCTTACAGAAATAGTAAATAAGCGTCTTTATGTAACTGATTTTGGTCGTGAAATAGCTGTAGCTGCAGAAAATATTTTAGATGAAGTTCAACAAATAAATCATAAAACATCGGCTTATAAAGGAAAATTATCAGGACGTTTAAAGATTTCTGTGGTTTCAACTGGTAAATATGTTATTCCTTATTTGCTGACTGACTTTGTACGAAAAAATGAAGACGTTGAATTAAATGTTACGGTTTCTAACAAATCTAGGGTTAATTTGTCACTTGAAAAGAATGAAGTTGACTTCGCTTTAATGTCAGTTATTCCTGATAATTTTAAGCTGGATACCCTTAAATTGATGAAGAATAAATTGTTTTTTGTTGGAAAAGATTCCGTTTCAGATGTTGTCAAAGCATTTGGAGTTAAAGCTCTTGAAAAGCTTCCCTTGTTGTATAGAGAGGAGGGGTCTGCAACGAGAGTAGAAATGGAGAATTATATACATTCAAATAAGTTGAAGCCCATTAAACGCCTAGAGTTAACTTCCAATGAGTCTTTGAAGCAAATGATGATAGCTGGTTTGGGATATTCAATAATGCCGTTAATTGGATTGAAAAATGAATTAGAAAGTGGACAATTGACAATAACACCAATACTAGGTTTACCAATTACTACCAATTGGTATTTAGTATGGTTGCCTGAGAAGAAGTTATCACCAGTTGCCCAAGCATTTTTGGAACACGTTAAGGATAATAAAGATGAAATAATTCAAAAGAATTTTGGTTGGTTTGAGGATTATCAATAGAAATCTACAAATATTTACTCGCTTCTCTTTTTGCTAAACCAAATAATCTTTGTCTTTCAATTTCGTTTTTTACCCAATCTTTGTTTGTTTTAGACACTTCTCTCAACGACCAACCTATTGCCTTCTGTATGAAGAATTCTTTATTGTTTTTCAAGGTTGAAATTTGTTTACTAAGTAATGCAAGGTTAGTTTTTGATTTCAGTTTTAATTGAAAAATTAAAGTAGATCTTTGAAGCCAGATATTGTTTGACATTGTCCATTCCTCTACCCACATTTTGGTTTCTTCTGGAAATTGCAAAGAATATTGAGTAAGGGTGTTACTTGCGATTAAATCCACTGAATCCCACCAAGAATGATTTACAATTACAAATTTAAATTTATCGATGTCGGATGGTTCGAAGTCATTGTTCTTCATCTTCAACATGATTTGGATTGCCCAATAATGAGATTCTCTAAATTCTTCTTGCCACAATGCTTCAATTAAATCCCATTTTTCTAAACGTGTGAGCATCTTTCCAGATTGTTTCCACCACTCTCCAAAACGATTGTCCAAATTAGGTTTAGTTACACCGTAAAACGGAAATTTGTTGCGCATGTAAGCCGACATTTTCTCAGCTTGAATAAGATTTCGATTTGTTTCTAAAGTTGAAACGATTTTTTCAATATGGTTCATTCTAAATTATTAAAGGCTAAGGTTTTACTTTAATCCCTAACACATTAGGTAATCTCCAAAAATTATA
This sequence comes from uncultured Lishizhenia sp., assembly GCA_964636775.1. Classification (GTDB taxonomy): domain Bacteria; phylum Bacteroidota; class Bacteroidia; order Flavobacteriales_D; family Crocinitomicaceae; genus UBA952. Next base: position 3,686 of record CAZWSY010000067.1, on the reverse strand, counting down.
ATTGTCGTTACGTTCATAGGTGTCCGATACCCAACTACCGACTTTTTCAATACAATGTCCGTTAACATCAATTAGAAGAGAGGTTTCTGGCCCCCCTTCCAGATAAATGGTATTTCTGAGTCCTTCAGGCATTTCTTTCAAAAATCGAATCATTTCATTGTGTGTATATGGAGATCTTGTGAAAACCAAATAAAACCATCCATTTTTATCTTGAGCGGCAACCAACATACTACACGATTGATTCCGTTTATTCCAAGACATAGCCGTTCCATTACATGAAATCATTCGCAATCCTTGGGCAATTCCATCGTATTCTTTTTGTATCCTAGCCCAAGATTCGCAAGTTAAATCAAGAATTTTCAAATTCCCTTCACTCGTATCTTTGGGATTAGTTACTATGGCTGAGCGGTAATTCTCGCGAAAGACAGCGTTGTTTGCATGACCTCCAGCTCTTAAGTAACCTCTACTTTGTAAAGGCTTACCTAATTCATACATACTTGCATTACACACAATATTTAAACGGAATGAATCAGCCCACTGATAAGCATTTAGAGATTTTGTTTTATGTTTAGTAGCCATGAAAAAATCAGCTTCAACGCGCTTCGGATCTAACCTCAAAATACTCAATTTTGAATCTCCTAAATAAGATTTTATTGGTGCAACTGACTCTTTGTATTCTACTCCAGGAGCAAGTTCTGTCCATCTAGAATAGTCAGGTTGTGGCTCAGTGTATCGCTCAATTTGTGAATGAATACTCACATAAGAACATGTAAATACACTGATAAAAAAACAGAAAAAACACTTAATAGATTTCGGCATTACTACAAATATCGACAAAATAAGTCCAAACAAACGTTACTTTAAACTCAATTTAATTTACTCCCTCCTCCATTGAGGAACATACAATCCTTATTTTTGCAGCTCTCAAATTAGAAATAACATGTCGCGGCTTAAAATAAAAGATATTCTTCACGGTGATTTTACGTCACTTCTTAACCAAAGAATCAACATTAAAGGTTGGGTAAGAGCATTTAGAAGTAATCGTTTCATTCAAATCAATGATGGTTCTTGTATGGGAACTCTTCAAGCTGTTGTTGACTTTGAAAAATTTGATGAAGCTTTATTAAAACGCATTACAACTGCGTCAGCCCTGTCACTCACAGGAACACTGGTTTCTTCTCAAGGGGCCGGACAAGCTGTTGAATTACAGGTAGAGGAAATTGAAGTTTTGGGTGATGCTGCACCTGACGACGTACAAAAGACAGTAATGCAACCAAAAAAACACAGTTTAGAATTTCTTCGTGAACAAGCTCACTTACGTTTTCGAACCAATACTTTTGGGGCTGTTTTTCGTATTCGTCACGCGGTGGGCTATGCGATTCACAAATTTTTTAACGACCGTGGATTTTTCTATTTGCACACGCCGATTATCACTGGTTCGGACGCCGAAGGAGCAGGGGAGATGTTTCGCGTTTCTACCCTAGACCCTAAAAACCCACCTTTAAACGAGGACGGAAGCATCAATTATAAAGAAGATTTTTTCGGAAAACCTGTTAACCTCACCGTTTCTGGTCAACTTGAAGCAGAACTTGCGGCTTTGGCATTAGGGCAAGTTTATACTTTTGGACCAACTTTCCGTGCAGAAAATTCAAACACCTCACGTCACCTTGCAGAATTTTGGATGATTGAACCCGAGGTTGCTTTCAATGATTTGAAAGACAATATGGATTTAACAGAAGACTTTTTGAAGTATATCTGTAAATATGTAGTAGAAAATTGCGCAGAAGATTTAAAGTTTTTGAATGACCGAGATGTTCAGGAACAAGCCTCAAAGCCTCAAAACGAACGGAACGAATTAACTTTAATAGAGCGTTTAAATTTCGTGATTGAAAATCCTTTTAAGCGTTTGACTTATACTGAGGCAATCGATGTTTTGATGAATTCCAACCATTACAAAAAGAAAAAATTCAAATACCCAGTTGAATGGGGAATTGATTTGCAAAGTGAACACGAGCGTTATTTGGTGGAAAAGGAATTCAAATGTCCAGTTATTCTGACAGACTATCCTGCAAAAATTAAGGCTTTCTACATGCGTCTAAATGATGACCAAAAAACAGTTGCCGCGATGGACGTTTTATTCCCTGGTATTGGTGAAATTGTTGGGGGCTCTCAACGAGAGGAACGCTATGATATTTTGTTGGAAAAATGTAAAGAGTTTGGAATTCCAGCAGAAGAACTTTGGTGGTATTTCGACACACGCCGTTTTGGTTCGGTTCCACACGCCGGATTTGGCTTGGGCTTCGAACGAATGGTTATGTTTGTAACAGGAATGTCAAATATTCGCGATGTAATTCCTTTTCCACGAACACCATTGAACGCTGAGTTTTAAATCCAATTATTTAACTCCGTAAGGACCTTCGACGCGGTGAATCAAGCAAAATCCGAGAAAAGAGAATTTTGAACGTGTTCTAATTGTTATTATAATTTAAGTTTTAGCGACAAGGAAGTATTTGAAATTCTGTCGTGGTGGATGGTCTTTTCGGAATCGATTCATCATTCTAATTGATAATTATGTTGACGAACCAACTTTATGATGAGCAAACGAAATGCGAATTGTAAAGTTGTCATTTACAGCCAAAAAATGAACACACAATTACAACTAGATTTAGCAAACCATAGCGAACAATATCCCAAAACGCCCTATCTGCCGAATATGCAAGGTTTGTCTTTTCCAAGCTAAATGAGTTTCTTACTGATGAATTAGAGCGTCAAAAAGATACTTGAAGTCCTTTCTAAAATTCCTACTTTTGCACCTCAAATTTTAAGCTTATGTATCGCTCGCACACTTGTGGAGAATTAAGAATGGAACACGTTGGAACAACAGTAACTTTAGCAGGTTGGGTACAACGTTCAAGAGATTTAGGTGGAATGACGTTTACCGATTTACGCGATCGTTATGGTCTTACACAGTTAGCTTTCAATATGGAAGTGAATGCCGATTTGTGCGAACAAGCAAGAAAATTAGGACGAGAATTTGTGATTCAAGCAACTGGAATCGTGATCGAACGCAGTAGCAAGAACAAAAATATACCAACGGGTGAAATTGAAATCAACGTGACGGAATTGAAAATCCTGAACGCTGCGAAATTGCCTCCATTCACGATTGAAGATGAAACGGACGGTGGCGACGAAATCAGAATGCAATACCGTTATTTAGATTTGAGAAGAAATCCAGTGTTGCAAAAATTACGTTTGCGTAATCAAGTGGCATTGGAAACAAGAAAATACTTGGATTCGAAAGACTTTTTAGATGTTGAAACACCTGTTTTAATTAAATCAACACCAGAAGGAGCACGTGATTTCGTGGTGCCAAGTCGTATGAACGAAGGACAATTTTACGCTTTACCGCAATCGCCACAAACGTTCAAACAATTATTGATGGTTTCTGGTTTCGACCGTTACTACCAGATTGTGAAATGTTTCCGCGACGAAGATTTACGTGCAGATAGACAACCTGAATTTACGCAAATCGACTGTGAAATGGCATTTGTGGAGCAAAACGACATCTTGGAAATGTTCGAGGGATTGATTAAGCATTTGTTCAAAACGGTGCGTGGTGTTGAATTTGAAGGTGCGTTCCCAAGAATGACCTACGCTGAAGCAATGGAAAAATATGGTTCCGACAA
>CAZWSY010000066.1:8953-19198 GCA_964636775.1 uncultured Lishizhenia sp. | reverse complement strand
TGAACGTAACTGCTACAGGAACAGGTACATTGACTTACCAATGGAAGAAAAACAACACCAACATTCCAGGCGCAACCAACGCTTCGTTGAGTTATCCAAATGTGCTTACGTCGGATGCGGGTTCTTATACTGTTGAAGTTGTTGGTGGATGTGGAACGGTAAGTTCCAACGCAGCAGTTTTAGTGGTGAATCCAATTCCTGAGTCACCTGTAATTGCAGAAACGCCAAGCTTACCAATCTGTTCAGGAACAGAATACTTGAATTTTGGTGCAGCAAACACACCAGCAACTGGAGTAACTTACGAATGGACTTCAACGAATGGGGTAGTGGATGCTCAAGGAAGTACCAGCCAGTATGCGATTGTTAGTTTCCCGAATGCAGGAAATGTGGAAGTAACCCTTACAGCAACGCAAAACGGTTGTAGTGCCTCAACTTCGGTAAATGTGGTCGTGCAAAATCAAATTTCGCACACGGCACAAGTATCTTATTTTGCTAACAACTTAGTTTGTAATGCGAACTTAGTGACCGATTATCAATGGGGATACGATGATTATCCAACCTTGAAAGGAAACGTGTTAAACGGTGAAATCAACCAAAACTATTATAATCCAGCGTTAGAATTGGATACCAAAAAGTACTGGGTTATTTCAACGAAAGACAATTGTTACCAAAAAACGTATTTCAATTCCGTTCTTTCAAATGAGTCAATTGTAATTGAAAATAGCAAAATCAATGTGTATCCAAATCCATTCAACAGCAACATTACCATTTCATCGGAAATGAGTCTTGACATCGCAACGATTGAATTAAGCGGATTATCCGGAGAGTTGATTGAAACTTTCAATGCAACAAGCACCGACACGCAATTAAATCTTTCAACGCTTCCTTCAGGACTTTACTTCTTGAACGTGAAGAAAGCTAATGGACAAAATTCGATTATTAAAATCATTAAAAACTAAACGTCGTGGTAACTACAATCTTTAAAAAATCAATCCTTGCTCTTTCACTTTGTACCGCCACGGCAAACGGTATGGCGCAAGTCGATAAAACAACAAATCAAAAAATTGAAACAGCACCTTGGTATGTTGGATTAGGTGTTTTCGGTGGCGGACAAACAGGGAATTTGGATCAAATAACTTGGTCGCAATACTACCTTAATCCGTTGAATGTCAATATTTCCAACTTAGAACACAAGAGTGCTTCTCATTTGGGATTCAATGCTTCGATGGGTTACTATTTTGGTAAAAAACGAATGTTTGGATTGGGAACAGGTTTTCAATTACTACAAAGTCAATTCGATTTGGGATTGGAAACTTTTGCACTTGATTTTGAATCAGTAGATGCCCAAGGACAAACTTTCCGTCAACGCATTCGTGCCAATAATTCCATTCAAGAACAAATCCAACAAACAACTCTGGGAGTTCCAGTGTTGCTATTGTTCAAAAAAGACTTGGGCAAAAATTGGGGAATCAACCTCGATGCAGGAATGGTTTTCAACTTTAGCAGCAAAGGAACTTTTTCAGCGCAAAACGTGAATTTCGATTACGAAGCGATTTACATGATGGGCAACAATGGCGCAACAGTTTACGACAACAACCCCACACCCGACCCAAATAGTTGGTTGATTACCGAGGAACATTACAATCGTGTGAATCCAAATGGTAACGTGAATACGTATTTTGAAGGTCTTCAAAACCAAGGATTCAATGTTGGTTTGGGTGTTAAGCCAGAAACGTCAAAAGGTGATCTTAACGATTTGAAAGTAAACGCCTCATGGATGATTCGTCCAAGTGTGAGTTACAAACTGAGTTCAAATGTTGCGCTACACATCAATTTCATGTTACAACAAGTGAAAACCACTTTTGCAAGTAACGAAAACTACCGCATGACTGACCAACTTGGAAGCTATGCTTCGCTATCAAACGGCTTGAAAAGTAACACACAATTGTTTTATAACCTCGGTTTGGGACTTCGCTATTATTTTGGTGCACCGAAAGCAAAAACACCTCCTCCAGCACCTCCAGTTGTGGTTGTACCCGTTGAGAAGAAACCAGAGCCAGTGGTGGTTGAATTACCGAAGGAGCAACCAAAGAAACCAGAAGTAAAAGAGGACCCTTACAAGGAAATGGTGAAAGTGACCGTGAAATTACAAGATGAGCAATACGGTAAACCTGTTGCAGGAAACATCTTCATCACCCAAGGAACCAAAACCGTTTTCAATGGAAAAGCGGATCAATCGGGTATTAGTAATTTCTATTTAGAACCAGGGAATTATGCCGTAGAAGTGAAAGCGGTTGGTTATTTGACGGCGGAGGAAGACTTACAATTGGCACCCACAGAAAAAGGAAAATCCAAAACTATTGAACTAAAACAACCGAAAATTGAGAAGGGACTAACCTTCAAATTAAAGAACATCAATTTTGAAACTGGTTCGGATAAAATCACCGTTGAGTCTTATGTTTCATTGGATAAAATGGCTGAAATTTTGAAAGAAAACCCAACGATGGTGGTAGAAGTTGGTGGACATACGGACAATTCAGGTGATGCAAAAAAGAATTTGGAATTATCTAAAAAACGTGCAACGCAAGTAGTGAACTATCTTATCGCTAAAGGTGTTAATGTCAACCAGATGAAAGCGATTGGTTACGGTCAAACGAAGCCCGTTGCGGACAATGCAACACCAGAAGGAAAGGCCTTGAATCGTCGGGTGATGTTTACGGTTATCGGATTTTAAACAAATCAAAACTTTGAATTGAAAGAGCGTCGGGGAAACTCGGCGTTTTTTTTAAGTATTGATATGGATTTGATGTTCAATACGTTAGAATGCGTTACAATTTTTCAAGTTGAAGCGATTCATTGTTATTTTTGTAAAATGAAGAAATTACTCTTATTTTTTATTTTCTCACTAATAAGTATTTGTGGTTTTACTCAAAGTCGTTACATTTCAGAAACAACAAAAAAAGTAGTTTATTCTCGAGACGGTGGCATTTGTCAATGTTGTGGAAGTTCGTCCAATTTGGAGTATGATCACATCGTACCTTTTTCCTGTGGAGGAAGTAGCAATGCTTCAAACATTCAATTGTTGTGTTTACCTTGTAACCGCAGTAAATCCAATAGTTGTTTTTGTAAAATTCATGACAAAAAAGTTGGTTCAAATTGTTGTGACGGAGCATCAACCAAAAGTCAATCGAGTTCTACTTCAAGTGCGCAACAATGCACTGGAACCACAAAAAAGGGTGCACGTTGTCGTAACAGAACCACCAATTCCAGTGGGAGATGTCATTTACATTAACAATAAAAAAAATAATTTATGAGTTATTTATTTGCCGTTGACGCCGTTAAGGAGGAAATCAGCGTTTCTGAATCACCGAAAGGTAGTAACAAAGTAAATTTCATTGAACACATTTCTAAAAGTGAAAATGAAATACTATATCAAGTCGTTGTAACCCTAACTTCCATTTCAAAGGCCCCCGATTTGGATGTTGCACTCTTTAAAGCGATGGATAAGGTATGTCAATTGGCTTACGCGAAGCATAAAGAAAACTATTAGCTGAGTTATCTACCACAAACTTATTGACGTACTGTTTTTCTTTTTCCCAACTTCAATTTCAATTTTATAGATTCCCGATGGAAATTCTTGCATGCTAAACATTTCATAATCGGAGCGAACAGTTTGTGTTTTTAATAATTCGTTTTGTTCGTTTCGCAGAGAGATTTTTACTGTTCCAGCGGTCATGCCAAGAGCATGAATTTGGTAAAACCTATTATTGGTTGGAATCAAACTCACAAATCCGTTTTGCGTTTGAAGAACTTTTTTGTCGTTCACATAACTTTTAGTTCTTTTCACTTTCAACGGTTCTAAGGTTCTTCCTTGCAAAGATTTATTCTCGTCAGTAAACTGTCTTAAAAGACGTTTAGTGTATTCTCCATCTTCAGGCAGTTTCCAAACACGAACATAATCCACCAAAAAATCGGCAGGAAAAACCGTTTTCTCGTCAGGCCCAGGCTTGAAACCAAGCCCGTCACGAGCAACTGAAAGATTGACGATTATATTCATTACAGTTGCAAATTGTCCTTTGAAGTAAGAAATTGGCACACCGTTGGCGTAAAAGATAATACCTTCAGGAGTCCAAAGGCCAGAGTAAACCACCCATTCATCCAAAACTTTTTTATTCAATTTTATCCAAGCTCCCCAGTTGGTTTTTCCTATTATTCTTTTTACTTCATCACACTTTTCTGAGCAATGAACATCGACGTGTATTTGTGAATTTCGTTCACCTTTACATTCCATGAAATCAACTTCATCTTTTTGATTTTGACCATAAAGCCAAAATGCAGGCCATAAACCTTTTCCAACTGGACATTTTGCTCTACACTCAAAATAACCGTAACGGAACGTTTGTTTACTCCATAAACATGAGGTTAAATAATCCAATTGAACTTTATTTCCTTCGATTTTTGTTCCGTGTTTTTTTGCCAACTCGCGATCAATCATCCATTCTTGAAACTCAATCATTTCATAGTTTTTTTGAGTGCTCAAGTTCACGTATCCAAGGCTAGGTTTAACCATCTCTGGTGAAGCCCATACTCTCTGATCTACAAGTAAACCACCCCATGGATAGCGGTCATACCACTTGTCCAAATCAATCTTTCCATTTCCGAATTCGTCCCCAAAATGATATTGATACAAAACAACTGAATCATTTTTCAACTGGAATAGAATTGGTTGTAATTGTGAATAAGTTCCTCCGAAAAGGAATGACGTGAATGTTATCGAAAAGAAAATTTTTAAATTCAATGTGCTAATTTATTTCCGCCGCGGCAGATGTCTAATGTGTTAATTGTCAATCATTAAATACTTCAATTAAGTTGACCTTTAAATCTGGAAAAAGGATTGAACTAACCTCTGAAACACCGTCGCTAGTACTAAAAATTCCAGCAGATTCCAGTCGGTTATTGTTAGCTCTAAATATCTCCATGCTTTTCAATTCAGGATTGACTATCCAATATTCTTGCACTCCATTTTCTTCGTACAAGTTGAATTTTTCATTGTAGTCCTTTTTCAAAGTGCTTTCAGAGGTTATTTCAACAACTAAATCCGGCGCGTCAATTGCACCTCTATCATCGAGTTTGCTTAAATCACAGAAAACGGAGATGTCAGGTTGCACAACCGTGTCTATTTCACTGTCGCTACCTTTATTTTTTTTAAGTCGAACATCGAAAGGAGCTTCGTAAACCTCACATTGACAATAATTTAGATGCTTCATAAACTCAAAGGTCAATTTTACAGAAACTTTTTGATGTTTTCTTTTTGGAGCTGGACTCATTTTGTAAATCCAACCTTTAATCAACTCAACACGATCCTCAAAAACCCAGGTAAGATAGTCAGCGTAGGTGTATTGCTTATTTAAATCAAGTTGAGAAATGTCGGTGATTTTTGACATACAGATTATTTCTTCGTAAAATTAAGGAAATTGATTTGCTAATGTCCTTCCGTCGCGGCGGATGTCTAATGTGTTAATTGTCAATCATTAAATACTTCAATTAAGTTGACCTTTAAATCTGGAAAAAGGATTGAACTAACCTCTGAAACACCGTCGCTAGTACTAAAAATTCCAGCAGATTCCAGTCGGTTATTGTTAGCTCTAAATATCTCCATGCTTTTCAATTCAGGATTGACTATCCAATATTCTTGCACTCCATTTTCTTCGTACAAGTTGAATTTTTCATTGTAGTCCTTTTTCAAAGTGCTTTCAGAGGTTATTTCAACAACTAAATCCGGCGCGTCAATTGCACCTCTATCATCGAGTTTGCTTAAATCACAGAAAACGGAGATGTCAGGTTGCACAACCGTGTCTATTTCACTGTCGCTACCTTTATTTTTTTTAAGTCGAACATCGAAAGGAGCTTCGTAAACCTCACATTGACAATAATTTAGATGCTTCATAAACTCAAAGGTCAATTTTACAGAAACTTTTTGATGTTTTCTTTTTGGAGCTGGACTCATTTTGTAAATCCAACCTTTAATCAACTCAACACGATCCTCAAAAACCCAGGTAAGATAGTCAGCGTAGGTGTATTGCTTATTTAAATCAAGTTGAGAAATGTCGGTGATTTTTGACATACAGATTATTTTTTCGTAAAGTTAAGGAAATTGATGTGCTTCCGCTGCGGCGGATGACTAATGCGCTTCTGCCGAGGCGGAGAGTTAATTTTTCAGAAGTCCTGATGCGTCCATAGCTGAAATTCAAGATTGTTCATTTTCTGAATTGAATGTAGAACAGTGGTTCTTCGATGGATTATAGCGTTAACCTTAAGTTTTGTGAGTTGGAGGAATAAAAAAGGCTCGCACTGCGAGCCTTTATCTTTTTTAATAATTATCAATTAACGAATACTATGTTTCAAAACAGGACTCTGTGATTTCCCATTGGTAATTGTTACATAATATATACCTGGAGCAAAGTTTTCTGTTAAACGAATTTGATTGATACCCTCTTCTACTTGTACAGATGCATTTTTAACAACAGTACCACGGGAATCAACAATTTGAAGGTTCGCTTTACCAACTAATTCAGGTTGTTGAATGAGTATAGTGAATATTTCTGCACTCGGGTTAGGATAAGTTATTGAAACATTTCCTTCAACACCACACGCAACAGCAATGGGGTCATAGATTTTGAAATCACCACTGATATCCACTTGTTTTAGTCGGTAATAAGTAATCTCATTTCCAGCACTCATATCCTCAAACTCGTAAGCTAATTCTTGCATACTGAAACCAGCGGCAGGAGTTTGGTTAATGGATGTCCAAAACTCACCATCTCTTGAACGCTGAATTTCAAAGTAAGCACTATTGTTTTCAGAGGCTGTTTTCCATTTAATCAAGTTACCAAAGTCACTGCAATTACCGCTAAACGAAATCAATTCAACTGGAAGAGGAGTAGAGTTGTCTCCACCAATGTTGAACCACGAGAAACCTGTAAGGGTAGCAGTAACCAGATAATCGAAATTAGCATTGGAAGGAGCAGTTAAAGCTGAAATACTTGCTTGTTCACTTCCAATTGTCCAATCCTCGTGATCTTGAGCACCTGGATTACCTTTCGCTCTGATTATCCTCATGGTAGGAGGATCCGGTAGGTTATTTCCGTTGGCAGTTGCACTTGGATTATTGATTCTCAATTTCATGGTATAAGGCACGTTGTCCATTGAAGCGTAGTCATTTCCATTTTCGTCATAAGGCGTAATGCTCCAATATCCTGTTTGGTCAGCATTTTGAATATACCTTCTTAGACCATTAACCATATAAGTAAGCGGTAATTCGTAATTGTTGTCTGGAGCCCCAAGTTTGTACTCAACATCCAAGTATCCACCGTCGTTTGCCTCATTGAAATTAATTTGTACAAAACGGTTGTCGTCAGGTGAACCAACAGGGAAAATACCCGAACTCACCGTTGAACTTGCTTGTCCATTGTACCAACGACGCATTTTACCTACAACTTTCACGTTTGTTACAGGATTCACATTTACTACACCAGGATTGTTTTTACCTGTTCCAATTTCAATAACGTTGTTATTTGTTACAATATCTGCCTGGGTTAAATCAAGGACATCAGAAACTCTTAAGTTTGATCCAAGTTTAATTCCTCCATTTCCAGAAATTTCCAATTCTTTAACGTTACCATTGAAGAACGTAGCAGGCAAAGTCCATTGTGCATTGTTAGCGAAGTTCATTCGCCCGTTGTCTGCGTCAATTGAACCAGCGGTGTGTTGCATTGTTCCGTTTACTTTTAAGGTGTTTGCAGCAATATCAACAACACCAGCAGTTAATTTCAATTCTCCTGACACTTCAAGGTTTCCGTTCACACCGATTCCATCTGCTCTATCGAATTCTAAATCTTTAACCAATGCATTATCAACCACACCAACTGCAAAGACAGGTGATTTGAAAACAACCTTCGCATTTGAAGCATCCAATTTACCAGAAGTTCTTGTCCAAGTTGATGTTGGTTGCATTGTAAGGGTATTAGATCCCATTTCAAGGTTTCCTCCAACTAAGTCCAAAGTTCCGTTCATGGTGATATTTCCAGAACTTGTAACGTCAGCGCCATTTAAATTCAAATCTTTCACTGCGGAAGTAAACACACCACTTGGCAAAGTTAATTCAGCAGTATTGTTAAGATTTACCACAGCATTGTCAGCAGTGATTTTACCACTATTTGAAATCGCTAAATCCGTCAATGATAAGGTGTGTGATTGCATATCTAAAGTTGAAGCATTTAGATTCAATTGGTTATTAATCGTCACATTTCCTTGCGCTGTTTTAGTTGCATTTCCAGTAGATTGTAAGTTGTAGTAAGTCGTACCTACAATATTAGTAGCATCTGAGGCTGTGTATTTTACCGTTGAATTGCTTGGGGTGAATGTACCGTTTAACACCCATGGAGTTCCAGATGCCGTCAATTCAATATTTTTATCACTTGCATTTATTGTTTCACCAGCATTTACATCAAGTGTTCCATTGACAACAATATCTTGAAGTAGGGTAGTAGTACCTGCACCGCTACTGAGTGTTAGGTTTCCAAAGTTGGTGATTGTTGAACCTCCAATTTGTTGTGCCCCTCCACTTAGTGTGATATTCGGCATATTGGTGATGCTTGCATTATTGGTGAAATTACCTTTAACCTCAAGCGCATTGTTGGACATATTCAATGTTCCATTATTTACTCCAAAGTTTCCACGAACGGTTAAAGGTTCTGCAGCAACAGCAGTCCCTGAACTTTGAGCAACAGTTAAGTTTTGGTAACCACTTACGTTTCCATTTGGTTGAGGAATGGTTTGATTCGTTCCAGCAAATACTATCGTATTCGAGTGTGTACCTGCGTCGAATGTTCCGTTATTGGTGAAAACCCCACCAATTGTATCAATTGAGCTAGCTTGTACCGTTAACTTTTTCCCGTTATTAATGGTAAGGTTGTGAAATCTTGTATTTCCTGCCAAAGTAGCGTCGGCATTATTAATAACGACCGTACTTGTACCTGCATTGAAAGTTCCATTGTTCAACCAAGTTCCAGCGCCACCGTTTTCAGCAGGACCACCATTTAAAGTCAATGTTCCTGAACCTCCATTTACAACTCCTCCTGCTTTAATTTCCATCGTACCAGCAGAATAGTCTCCATTTATGGTTAATTGATTATTGTATATAGTTGGATCGACTACAACTTTAGTGAAACTTGCAGGAACCGCACCATGTGACCAGTTAATGCCAACATTCCAATTAATTCCTGTTCCACCACCAGCAGCACCTAACCATAGAGTATCAGCGCTAACCTTTTGAGAAAGCATCCAATATTTAGTGAAAGCGGCATCATTTTCTGTAGCCAAATAACCTATACCATGATTGGATAATTCTACCCAGTTTTCAGTGGTATTGTTGCTGGTTTTTCCGTGTTCGTGTGGTGTCATACCTCCGTAAGGAATATGGTGATCCCAAGTAACAAGGTTAGCTTCATTATTTCCATTCAATTCGCTGTCCAAATATGGGAAACGAACCGTAAATTTAACTTGTGGGTCTCCACCTGTTCTCAACACCTGCCACATACGTTGAACAGCCGCCCCCCCAATCAATCCATTTGGTCCAGTATCGTGTGTTCCATTTTTATCAACGTGTAAGCCTTCAGCACCTTTGGTCGCAACTACTGTTATTTGCGATGGAAGATTTCCACCATTTGATTCAAATGACACTTGCATGTTTTGATTTCCAAAGGAATAAGGTGTGCTTGAAACAAAAGATGTTCTTCGGATTTTTCCAGTAACATCACCCTGCCCGCTAATTGAAGCACTTGGGCCTAGGGTAAGAATAACAGAATTTAAGTTGTTGTTTGCGTCAGTACTGTTTGCAGTTCGAGTATTAGCGTAAGTTCCATAACTGTTTACCAAGTCTAATAGACCATTTGTTGCATCTGGGTTTGCAGCGTTTAGTGAAAGTGTTCCATTCACCGTAAAATCTGAGCTCGCTTTAACTCTCGCTCCTGTCAAACTCATGTTGTTCACCGCAGCACTAAATAAACTAGCTGGTAAAGTCAACAAAGAGGCGTTCCCGAAGGCTAAAGTTGCACTTGCATCACTTGCGTCAATGAAACCTGATGTGCGTGTCATTGTGGAACCATTCATAGTAAATGTATTTGGACCAACTGTTAGGGTTCCATCTGTTAAAGTTAAGGTATTTGCAACGGTTGTACTTGAGCC
>CAZWSY010000066.1:0-8853 GCA_964636775.1 uncultured Lishizhenia sp. | reverse complement strand
ACTGTTCCAGTGATGTAAGGACCATTTAATATCAATGTTCTTGCAGCAACGGCAAATGTACCACCTGTAAGATTCAGGGTACCGTTAACGGTAGTTGTTCCCGCTGCAAGGGTTTTCATTCCAGAATTACTGATTGTAAGGTTGTGATAAGTTAGGGCATTAACATTTTGGGTTCCACCACCATCATAATTCACCAAGCCTGTTCCTGGATTGAATGTTCCAGTAACTGTGAATGGTGTGTTTAATCTTGAAACATTCAAAGTATGGCTACCAGCATTAAAAGTTACTCCAGCGCCAATATTAACTATGTTAGTCACAGTTGTTGTTCCCGCCAAAGCTTTAGTTGATGGATTTCCAGATGTCGTTAGGTTATAATACGTTGTTGGTGTTATATTTTGGTCACCAGTTGTGGAAGAATAGTTAACCGTTCCTGTTCCAGGAGATAATGAACCATTTAATACTAACGGAGAACCAGGATTTGGTAAGGATAAAGTTCTTGTATCTAATGCTAGGGTAGAATTTGCCCCAACAGTACAAGTTAAATTCACGGTTACGTTTCCGCCATTTAACGTTTTAATTCCTGAACCCCCAGTTGTTAAATTGGAATAAGTTCCTGTGCGTATCGGTTGATCCACATTCCCAATATAATTTACCGTAGCACCAGCATCAGGTGTCATCCAAGTACCGCCTTGATAAGTTCCATAAATGTTTAAAACTGCATTAGCATTATTTAATAGTAACCTATGGTCTGTTTCACCTGTTAAATTGTTTACCGAAATATTCAAATTACCAATACGTGCTTCTCTTGGCACACAGGTTCCAGCTACATCGGTTGGCAGAATAACATTGGCTGTTGGAGAATTCGGAAATCCAGCAGGAATAGTATAAGCTGATCCGTTCCATTGTAACCAATTCGACGTTGTATTCCATGCTGTTGATGTCGTACCAGTCCAAACAAAATCATTTGTCCCTAATGAGGTGGAAACAGTTGGATTTGTAACTGTCACAGATGTAGCAGTACTTGCTGTACCCGAGCTACACCCAGCGTGAGTTGCAACAACTGTGTAGTTCCCACTTGTTGCTAAACCGCTTGTTGCTTGCGTTTCGTTGGTACCTGCCGACGGTGCTGAGGAACCTGTCCATGTGTAGGTGTAGAAGGTTGGAGTCGCGTAAGAACTTCCGTTTATTGCGGCATTATCTCCAACTAAAGCCGTACCATTTCCATTTAATGGAAGATTGTGTATTAAACCTGTAGCGACACTAGGAACTTCTCTGTTCATATCTGTTACAATTTGGCTCGCGGTTCTTGATAAATTCCAAACGCGAATATTATCAATAGAACCACCAAAGTAACCGTAATTCATACTAACTGAAGAGTTTGGGAAAGTTGGGTAAGCACTTGCCATTCCTACTTTCACTAAGTTTCCATTTACATATAAATAAGGAACGTTACTAATATGAACAACAGCAACATGTGTCCAACCTGAAACTGCGCCAGAATAGGAAAGTGTTACAGGAAAATGACACGGACCGTGTTGAACTACTTCAATTCCATTTGTACCAACAGAAACACCAACTCCAACATTGGCTGGCGTACATCCCGACCCTCCAAATTGGTTAGGTGAAATGGCAAATGAAAATTCTGTTGTTGGAGCCCCTAAATTTGCAATTACTCCTGTATTATGTTCTGCATGAAGTACAACCGTTCTGTTTGGGTTAACCCAGAATTCAATAGTATGATTATTAAGTACTCCAGAATGTGTTGTTGCAGCAATATTATCGGATGCACTGTTATTCATAGTAACTACTGATCCCCCAGGCGCTAAATTACTCGCCGTTAACTGAACCGTTCCACCCGCACAAACCGGACCACTATTAGAAGGTGTTGCAGCAGGGATAGAACGTATCCCAACATTTACTGTTCTTTCAACACTACATCCATTTGCTGTCGCTGTCATGGTGTACGTTTGACCAGCAGTCACATTTGAAGCCGTTGGGTTGGCAACGTTGGTTGCACTTAGGAAGGTTACTGGAGACCAGGAGTAGGTTACAGGACCTGCATTCGTAGTTATTTCAAGCGCCCAACTGCCCAAAGAGCCACCATCACTTCCAGTATCATCAAACACATAAAGACTCCAAGTTCCGTTTGGATTTGTCCCCACAAAATTGTTCAAGTTTGCTGAACTTACAGCACTTGGAGTTCCTAATCCATTGAAAGCTCCGCCGTTTACAACCCCGTAAGTTCCTGAGGCTGGAAACCCACTTGTCCCAAGAGCGGTTGCTCCAATTTGAAAGGTATAATTTCTTCCACTTATTCCTCCAGAACCACCAATTGCATCTGTCATAATTATCGAATGTGCTCCAGTTGGACCAAAAAGAACTATATCTACATCAATTGGCCATGAATGTGTGAGATTAGTTAAATTAACTCTAATGTTAGAGATGGTTCCAGCTAATCCTGAAACGTTAACAGTACTGGGATAAACAGAAGCATTTCCACTAGTATTTATAGTTAAGCCACCACCTGTTAATTCAGAAAAAGATCTGAAAAATGGCGGTGCTGTTGCGCTACCATTCAACTGCACACTTCCACCAGAACAAACACTTGCATCGAAGCCAGCCGAGACGTCAGTTGGGGGATTGTTTGTAGCTATAGAAATAGTTGTTGAAGTAGCACATGTTCCAGTTGAATTAATAGTATATAACGTGGAGGAAGTTGCTAATGATGGTGTGCCTGATATCACACCTGTAGATGTATTGAATGATAAACCCGTTGGTAATGATGGACTAATGGTGTATCCTGTTGGAGATCCGACAACGGTGGGAGTAAAATTGTTTATTGTTGAGCCTAAACAAAAGCTAAATGGAGACCCTGAATAAGAAATGGATGGTGTTAAAGTTGTTACAGAGGTAGTTGTAAGGTTTGTCCATCCACTCCTACATGGAGCAGAACCGCTCCTTGCCCTCACTCTAATCCAATATTGGGTGTTTGAAGTTAATCCAGTAACGTTTAATGTATTTACATTACCAACATCAGTTGAACCATTGTAAGATCCGATCGAATTAGAAAAGTTAGAGGCAGTAGAAACTTGAACTTCATAACCTGTTGCATTGGCTGCTGCTCCCCAATTTAAAGTAAGAGCTGTACACGAAACATTTGATGTCGATACCGTACCTGGAGCAGAAGGAGTAGTAGTTACATTCACAGTTGCTGTTCCAGAAGTAAAACCAGTAGATCTCACACATCCATTTGCATCAGTAACTGAAGTCAGGGTGTAATTAGTGCTTGTTGATGGGTTTAAAGGAGCGGCATTAAATGCAATGCCACTTGTAACGGAATTCTGTGAACCTGAATTATATACAATATTAAACGGTCCTGTTCCAGCTGAGGATGTAAAAGTTAACTGAGCATTACTACCGCTACAAATTGAATTTCCAGTGAAATTTCCCTGCGGCAGTGGGTTTAATTGAATTATAAATGATTTATCCTGACACCCTCCTACACAAGGACCGCAATTACTATTGTATCCTCTTCTAATTACTAAGAACCGAGTATTTGACGGAAAGTCAATTAATGGATTATAGTTCGTTAAAGAAGTACCCATTCCTGTACCTCCACCAGCTGCGGCGTTTAAATTTGAACTTGATGTAGTCCCACTAACATTTCCAAGAGTGGATTCTCTCCAATTTCCCCAGTTTCCTCCACCAATATCCTCTCCAACATACCAAACAACTGATAAAGTTCCAGAGCCTCCATTAGTTGGGGCTACTACATTGGCAGAAGAGATTGTACCTCCAGAACAAATACTTTGTGTTGTTCCTTGAAATTGAATATCTCCAGAAGTTGCAAGAGGGTTGACGGTAAATGTACCTAATGATGCACTTCCGCCCCCTGTTGTTACAACAATATTTCCAGAGCCACTTGCACCAGCAGGTAGAGTTACTTGTAATTGAGATGCAGTATTCAATGTGACCGAAGCTGAGATGCCATTAACAGTTACTGTTCCTCCTAAAAGATTTGAGCCGTTTATGGTTATAGTTGCTCCACTTTGTGAACAAGCACTTGTTGGAGTAAAGTTTGATATTGTTGGAGTAATACATGCGCCAACTGTAACTGTTGTTGAGGTTGCTCGTGTTAAACTGCCGTTCGTTGCTGTATAAGTTATTGTTGCAGTACCTTGAGAGACACCAGTTACCACACCAGTTGTGGCATTTACTGTTGCTACAGCAGTATTATTGCTACTCCATGTTCCACCTGTCGGTAACAGATATCTTACAATCACAATTCCTGAACCACCATTTCCTCCATTACCTGAACTACCACCGTTGGCACCACCACCACCACCACCACCACCTGTATTGGCAGTTCCATTTACACCATTCATTGAACTTGTAGTTCCTCCTGCACCACCACCACCTGCGCCACCAGCATAAACAGTTGTGTTAGCACCATTACCACCACCACCACCACCAGCGTAAGTAACATTTGAACCTGAAATATTAAATAATCTTCCTACGCCTCCAATTGTACCTGCTGCTGCGGCCGAGTTTATACCAGACGCACCAGCTCCACCACCACCGGCTCCGAAAGCATTACAGCAAGCTGTTCCTTGATTTCCTCCTTTATTACCTTGACCAGCAGTTCCATTTCCTCCGACTGCCCCATTTGAACCTCCACCTCCTGAGCCTCCTGAAGCCCCTTGAGTACCATTAGTCCCACCTCCACCACCGCCAGTTGCGGTTAGTGAACCAAAAACAGAATTACCGCCGTTGTTGCCAGTTGGGGCACCTGAACTACCTGCTCCTCCACCACCTACAGTTACCGTTGGATTTGATGTCAGCTCAAACGATGGGTTGTAAATTACCCCACCTGCTCCACCACCCCCAGCGTGTCTGTGTCCACCACCACCACCTCCTGCTACAACAAGCACCTCCACGTTTCCTTCAAAATTTTCTCCTAATGTTGTAGTTCCAACGGTCGTAAATGTCGATGTTCTTAAATTCCCTGAAGTAGTTACCGTTCCATTGGTTGTTGTAGGAACAGGACTGGATAAGGTTGTTGTTGCACCACATGCAATTGTAGTAGTACCTGTAATCTTACCCACAACCAGTGAAGATTGATATGTCAAAGAAATGTTATCTATCGCTCCAGCAGGAGCAGTACCTGTAGAAGCATCATTCCTCCAACCAAACACTAATCGGAAGGATTGACCAATGTATGCGTTTGGTATTGTAATTAACGCGCTCTGCCATTCAGTTTGTTGATTGTAAGTCCCAAGCAATATTCTACCACTAGGAGCAGAACCTGTGGCTGTAATATGAGCATCAGTAGTTGCATAAGTTGGAGTAAAATTAGTTGGCACAGCCCATACACGAATCCAATCAAATGTACTTTCTCCGAAACCTTTCCAATTGAATGTAAGGATTACACTGTTTGTTAAAGCAGCAGAAGGTATTGTTATGTCTCTGTAAAAATATGCTGACCTGTGTGAATTTACGGAATAAGTATTCACGGGAGGAGCACCTGTTGTTGCATTAGTAATATATGCACATCTAGCGCCACTAAATCCTGTTGCTCCGGTATTAAGAACCCACTGGTTGTTAGTCGTGGTAGCTGAGCCGACTACTGTCCATCCGTTGTTTGCAAAAGTTGTTCCAGTCTCAAATCCTCCATCTCCTGTTGGATCAATTAAAATTTGTCCCCAAGAAGCGTTTTCACTAAACAGTAATATCGTCAATAGAAGAAAAAATGTTGAAAAAGAAATCCTATTTGAATACTGTTTGGTAAAATAGTTTTCAGCTTGTAGGTTTGAAAAAGCGTAAATGTTCTTCATAGTAAATAATTTTTCGAGCGAAATCTGAAGAGAACAGATTTAATAGTTTTAACGCGCTAATGTAACATTTTTTAACGTGAAGATAATAATATGTTATTTTTATGTGAACATGAAGGGCTTTCTATTGAATATTTTAATGGAATTTGGAATGGAGAGTAGAGGCCTGAGCGGAGCCGAAGTCCGAAGGAAAATAGAGGCCTGAGCGGAGCCGAAGGCCGAAATGAGCGGAGCCGAAGGGTGAATAGTGTCTTGAAAATCAATCCCTCGTCTAGCAAAATTGTGAAACAACAGTGTCAACTGAATTGCATGATTTTACAAATATTTAAAATCCAAAGTAATCTCCTTTTTTTTTGGTTAAAAACACAAACAAGATATGGAAGGTACTATCCTAATTCACAGCCACGAAAATTCGAAAGCAACATTAAGCGTTACGTACCACAATGAGAATTTTTGGCTTACACAAAAAGCTTTGGCGCAGTTGTTTGGTTGCAGCATAGACAATACTTCATTGCATCTTAAAAATATTTTTAATAAACATGAATTAACTGGAAATTCAGTTGTCGAGGTTTTCTCGGTAACTGCAAATGATGGAAAAAATTATAAAACAAAATTCTACAACCTTGATACAATAATTGCTGTGGGTTATCGATAGATATCGTCATCATGGAATTGGTTAATGAACTCTTAACTTTTTTGACACATAAACATCTTTTTCATTTTCGATATTTTACTACTTGTAGAGTTGTTTTTCATTTAATTAACTCTTTACTAATTGTAATTTACACAAAATAGCAAAAGGAAATCCCTTTTTCAAAACACTTTTAAAATTGTGATTATTGATTTAAATCTTTTGTCGTTTTTCATGGTAAACCGTTTATATTGTTTCTTTGGGGTACGGATTCTAAATCTAATCTATGCTTTTTCGCTTTCTCCCATACATTCTCGTCCTTTCACTTTTCGGTCTTGGGACTTGGATTTCATTTCAGATTAACAGCTTTCTGAAAATTAGTTTCACCGAAAAAGAAATCGAAAAACCTATTGAAATACCCGACATCAAAGGCGACTCACTCACCTTGCGACTGGTTGATTTTGGAGGAGTTGGAATTCTACCCGACACAGCAAATTGGGGAAACAATTACGAACACAATGTTCACCGATTCGAGGATTTATTGCTCAATCAAGCGCCATACATCAATCAAAATGCGTTTGAAAGAATCAAAGATGAAACAGCAGTTTACACCAAAAAAATGGGTGAACTAGGCATGAATGGATTGGTGCTTCCTTTGTTTTTGGAGTTTGTGACTTTCTCCAATTTGGAGGAAACGATTTACCCTTCCAATTCCACCTACGTCAATCGTCACATTGCACTTCGAAACTCTTTTAATGAACTTTCCGAAATTGCGAAAGAAAACGGACTAAAAACGTATTTGTACACAGACATGGTGACACTCACCAAACCTTTAGAGCAATTTTTCATTTCCAAATTTGGAAAAGTTGACGTTGCCAAGGAAGATTTTTGGAAGGTGTACCAAGCAGGCTTAACAGAAGTTTTTCAGGAAATGCCAAATGTTGAAGGTTTAATGATCCGCATTGGTGAGGCAGGTAGCGTTTACAACAAACCCGGTTGGGATTATTTCAGTGAATTGTATGTAAAAGATGAAAAATCGGTGGACTTAATGCTCAAGAATTTTCTGGAGGTTGCTGAACGATTCAATAAAAAAATCATTTTCCGAACTTGGTCTGTTGGCGTTGGAAGTATTGGCGATATGCATACTAATCCAGACACCTACGAACGGGTTCTGGCAAAACAAAACTCCAAAAACCTCATCGTTTCCACGAAATATTGCAATGGAGATTATTACAGTTGGCTACCTTTCAACCGAACACTTTACTCAGGAAAACACCAACGTATTGTTGAATTTCAATCCCGTAGAGAATTTGAAGGTTTGGGTTCCCTTCCAAATTATTTAGCTCCGACCCACCAACAAGCCTTGGTTCAACTAAAAAACAAAAATCCAAACATAAAAGGAATGTGGTTGTGGTCTCAAGAAGGTGGTCCTTTGCGGGCTGGTCCACTTTCCACTTATCCTTTCCATGGTTTCAACGCGTTTACAGACGTGAATGTGTACGCGCTCACTCGTCTTGCCCAAAACCCAAATACCAACCTCGATACGCTCACACAATCTTGGGTGGCAAACCGTTATGGTGAAAATAAAAAATTAAGAGAAACACTATCAGATGTGCTCTTGAATTCCCATTCCACTTTGAAAAAAGGGTTATACATCGGTACTTATTCGAAATGGTACGTGAAAGCTTTGGGATTAGAACCGCCACCTATGCTTTGGATTTTTGAATGGGACATTGTTGGAGGGTCGAGTGCCGCGCTTGGGGCGGTGTATCATATCAGCAGAGGAAAAATCAAAACTGCTTTACGCGAGTCAGAGGAAGCAATCCAAGAAACAGACGCAATGCTTCAAAGCTTGGAAAAAGTGGAATCTTTAGTATCCAAAAACAAAGAAGAATTCGGGAAAATATTGGCATCAATTCGTTATCAAAAGCAACTTTTTAAAACTTTAGGTGCTTTCAGAAGTGCATTTTTACACTACTATTCTTGGGTTGAGACGGGATCGTCGGAGTCCTATTCTCTTTGGAAAAAATCACTTTACGCCTATCGTTGGAATGTGAAACAACACCAAAAAATGTACGCCAAAAATCTTGATTTCCCTGCTTATCAATTTGAAGAAGCAACACATGGACTCCGTATAATGGAACGTGCAAAATTGACATCTTGGTTTGCCGTGGCTTGGCTGTCTGTATTGATTTTGTGGATATTGCGCTTCCTTCGCACACCCGATGGGCGCACTCTTCTTGCAGGAATGTTGGCACCACAAGAAAGAAGTATGCAACGTTCATGGGGAATGATTTGGCGCGGATTGCTTCTTTGGACAGTTTTGGCTTTGGGAATTTTCACCGCTTTCCTTGCACCAATTTTCACTGCTTGGATTTTTGGAATTTTTCT
>CAZWSY010000065.1:18751-19485 GCA_964636775.1 uncultured Lishizhenia sp. | reverse complement strand
AATTTTTCAGGCACATATCCAGTCGTATTTGAACCTCCAAAAATATCTACCACAAGGTCATTTTTATCTGTCAGAAACTTAATAAAAAACTCAGGTAATTTTGCGGGGAAACGTGCGGGGTGTCCCTTCAAACCAGATTTTTTACAATTTGAAAGATAATTTGAATTAGATTCAGAGTTGGGAATCTGTAAGAGATTTGGTGGTATAGCCCCTCCATTATCAGATGAAAAGCTTGAGCCTATGTTATGTCCTGAAGGTCGCTCTTTAGGTGAATAATACTTATCAGGATTTTCTAGTAATTTTTCCATTCTTTCACTATATGGAGCAAGTACTTTTGAAACATCTGCTTTTGGAAATGGTGTCTTAGAAAACCACCATACATTATTTACAGCATCTTTTACCCTAATTTTTCTCTTATTAACCCATTCAATAGGACTTGGGAGTTTTGAAGGATTAAACCAATAAAAATCCTCTGCTAAATGAAATCCCACCTTATCGCAGAATGCTATTGGCACCCTAAAATTGTACAAACTTCTAACTGGAATTCCTTGTTTATAAGCACCTCCAATGTCTACAACGAAACTTCCTGTGGGCTTTAATTTTTTATAGACTATTTCAGCAAATTGAGTGAGCCATTCCACATATTCACTTTGATCCTCATTACCATATTCCTTTTTTCTTAATAAAGCAAAAGGTGGACTGGTCATAACTAAATCTATGCTTTCATCAGGGTA
>CAZWSY010000065.1:0-18741 GCA_964636775.1 uncultured Lishizhenia sp. | reverse complement strand
ATTATTAGAATTATTATTTGTTGACCAAATTGTGTTTTATACGCTATTCTCATGAATGCAAATATATAAAAAATCTCCGAATATATTCGGAGAGTCACTCCGATTATATTCCACATTTTTGTTGAATCATGGAATTATTGAATAAAATCGAAGAGTTATTACCAATTCTTGCCTCGAATGTAGTTAAATATAGAAGAGAATTAGGATTGACTCAGGAGGACTTAGCGATTAAAGCAGGTATCGACAGGACTTATATTGGATATATTGAGAATGCTAAACAAAATATTTCCACAGAAAAGTTATGTTCGATTGCATCTGCTTTAAAAATAGATGTTGCTGATTTGTTTAAGAGAGAGAAAAATCCTGAGATTGTTTCGGAACCACAAGCGACGTATGGAGCAATAGATGTTTTCAACTTAATTTTTCCATCACTTCAGGTACTTCAGGATTTGGCAGAAAAAAATGGGATTAACGATATTTTTCAAGACAATGGAGGGAAATTACTTCAAGTCTTGCTAATCACAGGGTTGTCAGATTTACCAGGAAGAGAAGGAAATGATGCAGTAGATGAGGACGGTAATGAGTATGAGCTAAAATCAGTAAATGTTTCGTTAACAAAAGGTTTTTCAACTCATCATCATATGAATCCTGTGATTATTGAAAAATATAGGAAAGTGGACTGGATTTTTGCAGTATACAGAGGGATAGAAATATTGGAAATTTATAAATTAACCCCAAGTGACTTGGAGCCATTTTATGTAAAGTGGGAAAAAAAGTGGGAAGATGATGGAGGTAAAGACATAAATAACCCGAAGATTCCATTGAAATATGTTCGGGATAAGGGAAAATTAATATACGAAAGTGACGGAACAGGAAAGATTAAACGTATCAATCTGAAAGAGATTTAAAAACTATTTCGCATTCCTCCAAATAGTGATAAACAGAAAATTCACAAAACCGTTGAATCCTTTAATTCCTTCTTTTTTCTTTTCCGTTTATTCGTTTTCCGAATGTTTTCAACATACATTTGATACGCTTTTAGGTCTCTTCTTAGAGCGATACCTTCTTTAGTTTTTTCAAGAATTTTCCTTGGTGCATCAATATAATTATTGAAAACATCGATGCCTGTAATATTTTGAAATCCTTTGTATTTAGTTTTACGGTAGCTCAATTTAAAACCGCTGTCAGTAACAATTTCAAGCAAGGTTTGTAAATGAATTTTAAAACATTGCTGAGATGAAAAGGTTAAATCATCTACATACCTTGTATAGGTAATTCCGTGTCTATTACAGAACTCAATTAATCTAAAATCAGTTTCCAAAAATACAATGTTCGAAATATGAGTACTAGTCGGTGTTCCTTGTGGAAGCTCAAATTTCCATGTGGTGAACTTCGTAACCCAATGACTGTAATGATTTGAAAATCCTAATTTCAGCAAAGTGTCATAAACTTTGTCGTATTTAATACTAGGATAAAAATCTTGTAAATCAGTAGTGAATTGAAACTTCTTTCCTTGGTGAGGTTTAGCGTTTGTAATATTACTTTTCTTTTTTACTCCACCATGAATATTAGAAGGCATTACGATAGGTGCTAATATCCTTTCTTTTATTGCTCTTTGTATTTTTTTTAATTCTTTCAGGGATGGTCTAATCACACGTTTTTTTACTGTACCATCTTTGTATTTTTTATACTCACCTGTAACTTTATCCTTCTTTTTTTCTGTCCATTCATTATAATAGAAGTCGATATTTGATGATACCTCAGAAACCAATTCTTTCTTAAAACCTATGTTAAAACAGAACTTTTTGAATTCCGATTTTCTAAACTCCGAAGAAATCACTGACTAATGTTTTAACTTTTGGACTAATACTCTCGAAATCTTCTCTTTTCTCTACTGAAATATCCTCCGAATCCATTGACAAGAAGAAGAGAATAGGTAGTGGTAGCTCTAATTTATTACTGATTTCCTTTATAGTAGAAAGATTTGGCTCTTTCTTGTTTCCCTCAATCTGAGAAAGATAGGTTTGAGTAATACCACAAGCTAAGGCGAACTCCTCCTGAGTTAGCCCTTTTTGTTTTCTTTTATTTTTTATGACTGTTCCTAAATTCATAACTTGAAAAATTTAAGGAGCGCTCGGGTTACTAACTGACATTGACTTTTCATACGACTTACAATTAAGAAAAATAGCGAGTGATTAACTCAACGATTTTCACAACCTCATCTAAAAGCTGTTCGTTCGTTTTACCTTTCTTAATCTTCAGACTTTGAAGCTTCATCAATGCTTCGTCCAAGATTAACAAATCTTGTTCCGAGAGAGAACATTGGTTCTCAGTGATAGTTAGAATGCATGCAATCAAACTATCGATGTTTCGAGTTTGTTTAATTCTACTCATTTTGTTAAAAGTTTATTTTTAATTGGGCAACATCACCCTGCATTACTGCAATGTTACCAATGGTAGAATCAAATTCGCTTTTCTAAATGCGTAAACAATGTTCTCATACACTCACTTAAAATTCCTGCATTTAAAGACAATAAAAGGATTAAAGCTATTAAAGCATAGCGTAGTAGAGTCATTTTAGTCTAATCGCATCAAGTCCTTTACTGAGGGAGGATTGATAGGATTGACGTCAATGAATCATGCATTTCCGCTAAAATACCCAAACGGGTTGCCATACGGCTATAAGTTGAACTTCATTTAGAAATTTGACCTCAAAACATTTTCAAAGAACTATAGTACAAAGATAATAAAATATTACTCTGAGTTAATAAAAATTGCGAGGATCTTATTAACAAATTAGATCACTTATTCACAATAAATGGAAAAATGAAAAAAACCTCCTTGTTTCCAAAGAGGTTTAATGCGTTTTAGCCTGTTTACCAACCCGTCCTACTTTTGATGTGTTTCCTTTGAGTTTAAAATCAATTTTCGTTTCCATATCTCCTCCTTTCTTTTTTAATCGTGAATACTTAAAACGTACCGAAATGCTCTTAATTAATGTGAGCAAAGGGATGAATATGCCAAAAGGCATTAACGCTATCATGGCTAGAGACGGTCTAGGTATCGAACCCAGAAGGCTAAATTGCCAGCCTTAATGCGATTTAAATGTAATGAAATTATTTGATTTTTCACCCCCGCTAAACCCATAGGGGTTATTTTCGGGGTGAGAATATCACGAATTCAACGGATTTAGAGGTTTTCAAAACTGATATAAATGCAGAAGAGGACTACTAATGTAATCCTCTTCTTATTTGTTAATTTCAGCGAGTCACCTTATGCCTCTGGATTTATCCCCATATTTTAATTGTCCTTGTGGAGATAACGGGATTCGAACCCGTGAACTACTCATTGCCTTTAATTTCGTTGTCTGCTTTTAAAACGCACTATTTCTAAAATGGTTGCCTCTCTAAACTCAATTTTTTTCAAAAACCCTTATAAATACTAAGACTTCCCCAAAATTTACCCCATAAAAAAAGCCCCCTAAAAGGAGGCTTAATTTTGCTGAAACCCTTATAAATAAAGGTTTCTAGCGGTCTGGACGGGACTCGAACCCGCGACCCCCTGCGTGACAGGCAGGTATTCTAACCAACTGAACTACCAAACCAATTTTTTAATTTCTTTCAAAATTTCTGACAACAGTCAGATTTAAAATTGTGTGTGCTTTCGTCTAAAGCGGTTACAAAAGTAGTACTTTTTCCTATTGATACAAGTGTTTGTATGAAAAAAAAGCAAAAAAAAAGACGGCCACAAAAGTAACCGTCTCATAATGAATATTTTTAAGCCAATTAATTTCTTAAAATTCTTCCGTTTTTAACCAAACTCTCCAATCTTTCCAACGTTTTTCTCTCCGCACACAACTCAACAAACGCTTTTCTTTCAAGATCAAGAAGGTATTGTTCAGAAACAACTGTGTTTTCTGATAAATCTCCACCGCAAAGTACAAATCCCAACTTCTCCGAAATTACTCTATCATGGTCGGACATATAATTTCCTGACAACATGGAATTTGCTCCAACATACACAATCCCCAAACCTTCTTGTCCAACAACTTTGATGTTTTTCTCTCTTTTCGGAGCAACGTATCCTTTTTCTGCCAATTCAAGACATGCTGCTTTAGCACGAGTTAAGTGGTAATCACGACTAACAACAACCTCGTCCACTCCTTCACGTAAATAACCTAGATCGAAAGCTTCATAAGCAGATGTTGCTACTTTAGCCTGACCAACAGTTAGGAAACGCTCACGTAAACGGTTGATTTTAATATCGCCTTCCTTCAGCTCTTCAGATAATCGTTTTGCAAACTCCTTCGTTCCGCCTCCACCAGGTATCAATCCTACTCCAAATTCAACCAATCCCATGTAAAGTTCCGCATGTGCAACAACTTTATCAGCATGCATAGATAATTCGCAACCACCACCTAGTGTTAAATTATGCGGTGCAGCAACAACAGGAACGTTACAATAACGCAAACGCATCATTGTGTCTTGGAAAGCCTTAACGGCAAAATTCAACTCATCATAATCTTGCTCCACTGCCATCATGAATATCATTCCAACATTTGCACCTGCTGAGAAATTTGCACCAGTATTAGAAATTACCAATCCCCTGTACTCTTTTTCTGCTAAATCAACAGCTTTGTTTATTCCTTCGATTACACCACCGCCGATTGTATTCATTTTCGTGTGGAACTCTAAATTCAAAATTCCATCTCCAAGGTGAACTAATGTTGTGTCAGCATTACCCCATACTTTATTCTCATCGCGTAGGTTATCCAATAAAACTAAGTTTTCAGTTCCTGGTATCACAGTGTAGGACTTGCTGAAAATATCGTAATATTTACGTTGACCACCTTCAATTTTGTAAAAAGATTCATGTCCAGCAGCCAACATTTCTTTTACCCAATCAGCAACTGTAAAACCTTCAGATTCAGCTAAATCAATTCCTTTCTTAATTCCCACCATATCCCAGTTCTCAAATGGACCGAAAGACCAAGCGTAACCTGTTCTAATCGCGTCATCTACACTGAAAAGAACATCTGAAATTTCAGGTACACGTTGAGAAACATAAGCAAATAAAGACGCATAATGCTTACGCAATAAATCTCCAGCTTTTGTTTTGTCCGCCAATAAAATACCCAAACGCGTTTTTAAATCTGGTGCTTGTTTTGCCATTTCAATAACTGGTAACTTCGCTTTTTGTAAAGGATGGTATTCTAATGTATCCAGGTTTAAAGCGAAACGATTTGTTTTTCCTGATGCATCTTTTTCTTTGTAGTAAAAACCTTTTTTCGTCTTATCTCCCAAAAATTTATTATCAACCAGATAATCCAAAACCTTAGACGGCTTGATCGAATTGACCATCGCATCGTCTTTCAAATTAGCTTGAAGTCCTTTGGTTACATTATATGCAGTGTCAAGACCTACTAAATCCGCAAGCTTAAATGTTCCAGTTTTCGGACGTTCTAAAAGTGAACCCGTTAAAGCATCTGCCTCCTCAATTGACAAGCCTAATTCTTGAGCTAATTCCATAACTTTCGCCATGGAATATACGCCAACTCTGTTACCAATAAATCCTGGTGTATCCTTACATAAAACGGTTCTTTTACCAAGAACTCTACGACCATAATCCATTAAGAATGTAACAATTTCAGGTTGTGTTTTTGGTGTTGGAATAATCTCTAAGAGTTGTAAATAACGCGGCGGATTAAAGAAGTGCGTACCAGTGAAGTGCGTTTGGAAATCTTCACTTCTTCCTTCCAACATCATGTGAATTGGAATACCGGACGTGTTTGAAGAAATTAAAGTTCCAGGCTTACGGTACTTTTCAACTTTCTCAAACAATTGTTGCTTGAGATCCAAACGTTCAATAACCACTTCAATTACCCAATCACATGATCCGATAAGTGCTAAGTCATCGTCGAAATTTCCAGTTACAATTCTTGAAACAAAGCTTTTTCTGTAAATTGGGGAGGGATTGGATTTAACCGCAAAATCCAGAGAGGAATTTACTATTCGATTCCTAACCGCTTTTGACTCCAATGTCAAACCTTTTTTCTCCTCATCTGGTGTAAGTTCTCTTGGTGTAATATCCAATAAAACAACTTCGCAACCAACGTTTGCAAAATGACATGCAATCCTAGATCCCATTACTCCTGAACCAAGGACAGCTACTTTTCGAATGTGACGATTCATAATTTTAGTTTATATGTTGATACTTTTTTCATTTACTGTTTCATCAATTTGTGTTTCAAGAACTTCCATAACCTTAAAGAAATTGTTTAATTCCTCAATTGAAAGTTTTTCCTTTAGTCTATCGTTAAAGTCTAAAAGAAATGAACGAACTTCTCTTCTTTTTTTTAATCCTTCATCTGTAAGAAAAATCAAAACTTTTCTTTTGTCGCCACTCGCCTCTGATCTGCGAATCAAACCCTCTTTTTCCATTGCATTTAATGTTCTGGATAGTGAAGTCGGTTCCATTCCCATTTTTGGACCAAGTTGTGTACTCGGAGTTCCTTCTTTTTCCACCATCATCAAAATAAAACCATAAGACATCGTCATGCCTTGATTAGACGCTTGATGGTTGTACATTCGACTAATTCGATGCCATGCGCTACGAATTGTGAAGTCAATCAATGGAAAAGTTGTTGTGCTCATTGAATGCCTAAATGTAATACAAATTATGCACGCATAGTATTTTTACCAAAAATTTTCCTTGATAAAGAAAACGCCTTTTAGATGAGCAACTAGTTTATCTTCCTGATTTCTAACCGAGCAAATGTAAGTTGCTGTTTGTTTTCCAAACTTAATTTCTTCTGTTGATGCTGTCAAAACATCCCCAACAAAAACCGTGGCGAGATGCGAAATATTACATTCTATACTAACCGCATGTTTACCGTTTGAATTTGCAGCGAAGGCCAACGCTGAATCTCCCAATGCAAACGAAATTCCTCCGTGAGCGATTCTAAATCCATTAACCATTTCTTCTCTTACCTTACACGAAACACTTACTTTTCCCTTCTCAACAACCAATAATTCAATTCCCAACCAAGAACTGAAAGCATCGGCATCCATCATGGAATGAACAATTTCGATTGGACTTTTCATGCAAGTAATTCAGCTAGAGTTCCGGTTCTATTTAGTCGAACTCCTTTTTCTGTGCGTTGAAGTGTACAGGTTTCATTAACCGAATCGTGTTCCAAAAAAAGTATGAATTCTTTTTCACAAGCAACATCTAAAAATTTGGCTTTTTCACCTAAAGTCAGTAAGGGACGGGTATCATAGCCCATTACATAAGGCAGTGGAATATGTCCAACACTAGGCAACAAATCAGCCATAAACACGACTGTTTTACCATTGATTTTTATGTGCGGAATCATCATACTTTCGGTATGCCCATCTACAAAGAGCATATCTATATTTGGAAATACGTTGTAGGTGAAGTCACCAATTCTATCAATAAACTTCAACTGCCCACTTTCTTGAATTGGAAAAATATTTTCGGAAAGAAAGGAAGCTTTTTCACGTGGATTGGGATTAATCGCCCAATTCCAATGATTTTCTGTACTCCAATAAATTGCATTTTTAAAAACAGGTCGGTAAGCCTCCACTTTCGTATCGAAATAAATGGCTCCTCCACAATGATCAAAATGCAAGTGTGTAAGAATTACATCTGTAATATCGTCAGCATGAAATCCTAATTTTCGCAAGTTGCCGTGAAGCGAATCGTTGCCATGTAAATAATAGTGTGAAAAGAATTTTTCAGATTGTTTGTCACCAATTCCAGTATCTACAAGAATGAGACGCTTTCCATCTTCAATAAGTAGGGAACGCATTGCCCATGAACACATATTGTTCTCGTCGGCAGGATTAGTTTTTTGCCAAATAGTTTTTGGAACAACCCCAAACATGGCACCACCATCCAACTTAAAATTCCCAGTATTGAGTACGTGTAACTTCATTTTTAATTATTTCGGATTTACAAAGGCTTTTATTTCAAGTACAACCATCTTTGGATCAGTATTCGCCGTTACAGTTACTGATTTTGCTTGTTCTTTCAGTTGTCCCTCTTTAGGTTGAAAAACAACTTCAATTTTATCTTTTCCACCAGGAGGAATCGGTTTTTCTGGTTTTGTTGGAGTTGTACAGCCACAACTTGCAGAAACATTCTCAATGATTAATGGTTTCTTGCCAGTATTTTTTACAACAAAAGTTGTTCTATTTTCTGAAAGTTCTTTTACTTGTCCGAAGTCGTGCACAACTTTATCAAATTCCATTGTTGTGACATTTTCGGCTAATTCTTTTTGACGCTCAGCTTCTTCAATTTCGACTTGTTTCAGTTGCTCTTTTAAAGCTTGCTCGTTTTGTTCAGTGGCAATAATAGACGAAGTTAATTCACCACTATTTGTCTTTTCACTTTGACAGGCACATAAGATTAAAACGCCTAGAGCATAAATGGTTCTTTTCATTTCGTAAATTTTTGAATTCGAAATTAACAATTTGAATCAACCTTAAAATCTATTCAAAAAAAAAAAGCTGCCATTTCTGACAGCTCTTTCAATAAGAAATTTAAGAATTAAAGTTTGATAAACTTAGATGAATCAGTTTGCTTACCAGAAACTAACTTAACAATGTAAGTTCCCCTTGGAAGGTCAGATGATTCTAACGAAACAGTATTAGTTCCAGAATTTACATTTTCAAGGCTAATTGTTTTCACCAATTGACCTGTAATAGTGTAAACCGCTAATGTCGCCTTGCCTGATTTCTGAATTTCGAAAGTCACATTAGTGTTTTCATTAGAAGGATTCGGGAACGACTTCAAATTCGTTTTGAAATTTTCAGCAGAATTTGGTTTATTCGTTGAACCATTTCCAGTGCTTAAGTAGGCAGTTGAAGTCCAAATTCCACGACCAAAAGTACCAATATGAATTTCACCAGGACGACCATTTCCTTCTTCCCAAGATCTCCAAGATTGGTGAACTTCATAAACCGGCGTGCCTTCAAAACCAGTTGAAGCGTTTTGCCAAGATAGACCACCGTTTTCAGAAACAAACACTCCGTTAGAAGTACCAACAACAATAATATCAGAATCCAATCTATCAATAATACCGTCATAACAAGCGGGATTAGGTGAAGACATTGGAGATAAATTTGTGAAACTCGGGTTTGCAACTGTTGCGTTCAAGGTACGCTTATTAACACCACCGAAACCAGAGAATAGAATTAGATCATTCGGATTATTTGGGTTAACAGCAAGTCCTGTATGGTTTGTGGTAACAATTTTTGTTGCAGTTGTAAATGTTGGTGTTGTTGCATTTGCTCCTGTTCCGACAAAAGCTACTTTTTGAACAAACTGTGGATCAGAAGTATAAACAGAACCTAAACCATCAACTCTCCACACCCCATTACCTGAACTTATGAATAAATGTTGAAGGTTTTTGGTGAATTTAATATCAACATCATTGAATGTTCCTCCACCAAAACCACGTGCAACACAAACCCAAAGAGGATTGGTTACTGAAAGACGAAGGGCATTTCTGGTACCCCAAAGTTCACCACCATTTGCATTTACATAAACCAAGAACCAAGATTGGAATGGATCTTGAACACGTAAAGTATCCCAAGAAACATTGAATGCGACGGTATCCGTACCCATTGGGAATTTTTCGCCTGTTGCTGGATTCAAACCAAAGTTCACTCCGTTTGAAGTTAACGATGGATTGTAATACAAAGTATCGTCAAAATATAGAGCATTATTTGTAACATAGGAAATGGTATCCCCAGACGCCAAAGAAGGAATTCTTAAAGTTGTACCAGCAGCATAACTTTTTGTTGGTATAAATGTAACTGAGTCTTTAGAGTTAGTATCATAATACTCAGCCAAAATGAAAGTTGTTCTGAATGGGTGGAAATTACTTCCAAATGTCCCAGGTGCATCGTATGTATTTGGCAAGGTAGGAACGAAAGAAGTGAAAGTTTGACCTTTGTCACCTGAACGCGAGATAGAGTTATAGTAAACAGAAGAGAACATAACTCTAGGGTTAAAGAAAGAGATTTCTGCATCGAATCCGTCTCCCCCATTCACCTCTCTAAACTCTTGGTATGTGGATAAAGTATGGTCATTATAAAGCGTTCCGTTATCTTGAGTTCCACCAATTACAGCACCATCCCTATCAAAGGAAATACCATAAAACTGGGTAACATTATAACCTCTATTTGCAGGATACCAGGTAGATCCAAAATTATTAGAAATACCAACTCCTCCATCATTACCAACATAAAAACGATTATTCTTATCCCATTTCATCTCGTGATTGTCCGCGTGAACATAAATAGGCGAGTTTTGATTAACAAACCATTGACTAATTTTCTCAAAGCCACCTGAAGGAGGATTATTTACAGTTTGGTTCCATCGCCAAACATCAATACCCCCGATTAATAACTCCTCCGCATTCGTTGGATTAACAGCAAGGATTGAATTGTAAGTACCTTGGTTTCTGTAAATATCAAACTCATCTGGTGGACCAGAAGCACCAACAAACTGCGTCCATGTTTGTCCATTATCGTGAGAAACATGCATGCTCAGTAAATTTGAATTCGTACGGGCGGCATACAGGGAGTAGTTACCTGAAGTGTTTTTATTCGGTGAAATTGCGTACTCAATTCGAGAAGCACCAGTAGGAACTAAATTATTACTTGCTGTACCTGATTTATCAGTGAAACTTTCTCCACCATTTGTAGAAACGTACGTTCTATTTGCACTGAAAGAAGTTACAATTACTTGTCCATCATTTGAAATATTAAGCGCAAAACAACCTCCAGACGCAACAGGCACTGTAGTTGGACTAGTATCGCCAACTTTCCATTTGCGCAAACCATTTGGTGTTGCCATCCAGACAAAATTGTCCACATTAGAACTTACCACTTCGGTGCTTTCTGTAATACCTGGAACTTTATTCCATGTCTCACCAAAATCGGTTGAGTACCAAACCCCATTTCCAGCCCAACTTTCTTGGTTTGAACCTGTTCCCACATACAAAGTTCCGTCAATGGTTTGAGTCATACTCGAAATAAATGGACTGGCACCTGCATTGATGTATGAATCCATTCTAGTCCAAGTATTTGCGCCGTTGTAAGAAACAAATAATCCACCTGAAACACCTCCAGCCCAAATTCGATCATTCCAAACTCTACAAATCTGAATTGCTCTGGTTCTACCACCAATATTATCAGGACCGTGATCCATAAATGAAATGGATTTGGACTTAGGTAACTTTGATAGCTGTTTTTGTATTTCAACCAGCTTATCACTACTTATTGGTTGCCCTGTAGTAACATCAACATACCTAGCGCGCATCCATTCCATCGCGTCGTTTGCATTTTGCTCTTGTAAAGCATCTAAGCTTTTTTGAGCATAGGTTTCATCGTTTGAAACACTGAATTTATTTACTAAAAGCAAACCAAAAACACCAGTGGCCAAAAGAGAACCAAGAATTAAACCTTTTTTCAACATATAGAATTAAGTTAAACTATCTTAAATTTCGGCTACCAAATTAGCCATAAATCCAATTCAAAAAACTTTTTTTAACATTCTGCTTAAATTATAAAAATTAAAAAGAAAAAATGTTCTAAAAAAATTATGTATCACCACATTTTATTTCCATTGACCATGCAAATCAATAATGGAATAATGAAGTGATTTCTTTTTTTGATTCACAAACTGAAATTTAATGCCATTTTCTGAAAAAACCGCTGTAAAACAACAAAATCGTCAGAAATACGATTTTTTGATTCAATGATTTACTTTTCCTTTGCATTTAGTGTAAATGATTCGAACGCTTGAAAAGTTTTTATCAAAAAAGACTTCTGAAAATTCGTAATTGTTATTCTAATTATCGATTTTTGACTTATGATTTCATTACGCCTTTATAAAATTGGTTTTGTCCAAACCTTGAATTATCTGAAACAACCAAAATTTTTGAGGTTCTTTATTTTTCCTGCAATGGCTTCGGTGTTGCTTTGGTTTGTTAAGTCATTCATTGAGGGAATATTTTATTTCCTAACCCTTAACGAATCAAATTTTTGGAATGATTTGATTTTTCAAGTCAATTATTTAATTGTGTTAACCATACTATCTCCAGTTTATGGCATAGTTTCTCGAAAAGTAATTGAATCATCGACAGGAAAAACAAATTCGGACAGTTGGCATCAATTGGTAACTGACATCATAAGGATGTTGGGTATTTCAGCTGTAATGTTGGGCATCCAACTTATAATCATCTACCCACTCTATCTTGTTTTGTGGGTAATTGGATTATCATCAATTACAACACTTATTGGTTTTATTGTAGAAGCAGTTCTGTTAGGATTTGCCTTTTTCGATTTTGGACTTGAAATCCAACGAACGAATGTTCTTGATAGTCTTCAGTTTATAAAGAAGCATTTTTTGCACTGCATTTTAATCGGTATAATTTTTCTCCTAATAGTAAAAATCCCATTATTTGGACTGATAATCGCTCCAGTTCCACTTACTATATTAGCAACTACAATTCTACTACAACTAAAAAATTGATTACTATCCTTTCATATTGAATAGTTCATCCACCGCTTTAAAGCGGTAATTGAAAATTTCTTCAAGTTTGCTTTTAACGATAAAAGGATGCATTAGCTTACCTAGAATACCGAGTGGCAAAACATAAGTAACAATATCAGTCATTTCAATGCCTTCTGAAATCTCCTTGAAATGATGCTCATGATGCCAAATTTTATATGGTCCTTGTCTTTGCTCATCAACAAAGAACTGTTTGTCCTTGACTGTTTTAATCTCTGTAATCCATGACATCGGGATTCCTAGCAATGGAGTAACAGTATATTCAATCATCAACCCTTCATACATTTTTTCTGGTAGATCTACCTTAATATCAAACCCCATATATGGTGGGGTGATTCTTTTTAAATTTTCTGGACGAGAAAAAAACTCCCAACAAGTGTCAAGGTCAGTTTTAACAATTTGCTTTCTTTTCAATTGATACATAAACAGAAAACAACAGTAAAGAATCAAATGTTTGAATTTTAACATAAGATTTCATTTAGTAATGATATCTATTGGTCAAAAAAAAAGCCCGAATTTCTTCAGGCTCTTTAGTCATTATTTAGGATAACGTTTATTTCAAGGCATCCAAGCGTTTTTTGTATTCCATTGCTTTATCCGTGTTCTCTAATTTGTAGTGAACCTTGTAAAGAATGTCTAAAACAGCTTTTTCATTAGGATTTTTCTCGATATACTTCTCTAATACTATAATAGCACGGTTCAAAATGGCTGTTGCTTGTTTTTCCATTTCAGGACCTCTAGGATCCTTATAATCCAATTGACCTGCTTGGTATTTCAAATCATTTGCCCAGTTAAACAAGTGAGCACCCAACTGATATTGTGCCTCTGAATAATTCGGGTCAATTGCCAATGCTTTATTCAACGTTTCCTCAGCTCTTTCATTTTGCTTCAAATCAATTAAAGATGTACCAAGAACGTAGTACAATTGCTTGTTGTTTGGATCTAAAGCAAGTGCAGCGTTAAGGTATTTCTCAGCCTCAGCCATATCTCCTTTCTGTAAACAAATATTGATTAAAGAAATTTGAACATCAATGTTTCCGGGTACAGTTTCGTTAACCGCATTTGCCAATTTAATCGCTTCATCAAACTTTTTGTCTCGAATGTAAGCATCAACAGCATTACTCAAACTCAATGTTGCGTTCGTTAAGGCGTCTTTGTTTTCTTTCCCAATATACTTTTGAATTTCATAAGAGCCAATAAAAGCTACGGTTGCTTGGTCAAACTTTTTATCGTTGTATAGCTTAACTGCTTGTTCAAAAGTGATTGCCGCTCTTGGATTAATAAAATCTTCAACATCTTTAACGAAACCTTTTTTCGGATCTTTCATCACTTCCGCGAAACTACTTTTAACAATTTCACCGTAACCTTTCATTACATTTTCGTCAGGCATTTTCCCTGATGTAGACGCTTCAAAACTCGCCAATTCTATGAGCGCAAAATAAATTTGGCCTTTGTAATAATGCATTTTGTAGTAATCCTTCGCGTCTGGAGTTACTTGTGCTTGATCGATGAATGATTTAGCTTCTTCCACTAATTTCTTAGAAGGCTCAACACCATTCGCCATAGGATTGTATTTTTTAATACGCATCCCTGCGTCGGTAACAAATTTGTTTTGAGCTTCAAGTACAAATGGTGCGATAACCAACCCTAAGCCTACAATCGTTTTTCTGAAGTTTGATTTCATAGTTTTTAAATAAGCGTGGTAAAATTAATTTTTATTCCTCGTCGTTTTCAATTTCCGTGCCATTGTCTTCTTCTGGCTCGTTATCTGTAGGTGTCAAATCTTCTGCAATTTCATTCAATCCTTCAACAACTTCTACATCTTCCTCTTCATCTTCTGTTTTAGGAACACGTGCAATAGCTGCAATTTCGGCGTTACCTTTTAGATTGATTAATCGAACTCCTTGTGCAGCTCTACCCATTGTACGTATAGTGTCAACGTGCATTCGGATGGTCACACCCGATTTGGTAATAATCATTAAATCGTCTTCGTCAACAACGTTTTGAATAGAAAGTAACTTACCCGTTTTCTCTGTAATATTTAGCGTTTTAACACCTTTTCCACCTCTGTTGGTAATTCGATAAATTGGCTCCTTATCTTCTGGATCGTTCAAGAAGGTACGCTTTCCATAACCTTTTTCAGAAACCACTAAAATGGTTGAATAAACATCCTCAACGCAAATCATTCCAATAACTTCGTTACCATCCTCAGCCAAATTTACACCGCGAACGCCAGATGCATTTCGACCCATTGGACGAACCGCAGTTTCATTGAATCGAATGGCACGACCAGAAGAAGTTGCCAAAACGATTTCGTTTGTACCGTTTGTTAATTTTGCCTCTAACAATTCATCGTTTTCACGGATGGTAATTGCATTAATACCATTTGCTCTTGGACGAGAATACGCCTCCAAGGAAGTCTTTTTAATGATTCCTTGTTTAGAACACATGATAATGTAATTGTTATTGATGTACTCCGTATCAGTTAGGTCTTGTACTTTAACATAAGCCTTTACTTTGTCATCGCCAGGAATATTGATAAGGTTCTGAATTGCACGACCTTTAGCCAATTTGTTTCCTTCAGGTATTTCATAAACTCTCATCCAGAAACAACGACCTTTTTCAGTGAAAATCAAAAGGTAGTTATGGTTTGTTGCAACAAATAAATGTTCAAGGAAATCCTTATCTCTTGTTGCAGAACCTTTGGATCCCATTCCACCGCGGTTTTGAACTTTGTATTCCGCAAGGTTTGTACGTTTGATATATCCAGCGTGTGAGATAGTCACAACCACTTCTTCGTCTGCAATCAAATCTTCCATTCGCATTTCGCTAGCAGAATATTCAATTGTTGAACGACGTGCGTCACCGTATTTGTTTTTGATTTCGTTTAATTCATCTTTGATAATCTGCATTCTGCGCGATTCATTCTCAAGAATGTCTTTTAAATCAGCAATCAACTTCATCAAGTCGTCGTATTCAGCACGCAATTTATCTTGCTCAAGACCAGTTAGTTGACGCAAACGCATATCAACAATTGCACGCGTCTGAATTTCCGAAAGTCCGAAACGTTTTGCCAAGTTATCCCGTGCCTCATCAGGACTTGCAGACTTTTTAATGATTTCAATTACCTCATCAATATTATCGGAGGCAATGATTAATCCTTCTAAAATGTGTGCTCT
This sequence comes from uncultured Lishizhenia sp., assembly GCA_964636775.1. Lineage (GTDB taxonomy): Bacteria > Bacteroidota > Bacteroidia > Flavobacteriales_D > Crocinitomicaceae > UBA952. The sequence goes on along the minus strand of CAZWSY010000065.1, from coordinate 2,956 downwards.
TTCTTCCGCTTTTCTTAATTCGTAACGTGTTCTTCTAATTACAACTTCATGACGGAATTTAACAAACTCCTCAATCAAATCGCGTAAGTTCAACAATCTTGGACGACCGTCCACTAAACAGATATTGTTTACTGAAAATGAAGTTTGTAAAGCGGTGTATTTGTACAATTTATTTAGTACCACATTCGCCATAGCATCGCGCTTGATTTCAAAAACCACACGCATACCGTTTCTATCAGATTCATCACGCAAGTCTGAAATTCCTTCAATTTTTTTGTCGTTTACAAGTTCAGCGATTTTCTTAATCATTTCTGCCTTGTTGACTTGATAAGGAATCTCAGTTACAATAATTTGTTCCCTTCCGTTTTCCTCTTCAATTTCCGCTTTACCTCGAATAACGATTCTACCTCGTCCAGTTAAAAAAGCGTCACGAACACCTTCATAACCATATATAATTCCTCCTGTAGGGAAATCTGGTGCTTTAACAAACTCCATCAATTCCTCTCCAGTGATATCTTTATTATCTACATAAGCAATGATTCCGTTTATAACCTCCGTCAAGTTGTGCGGAGCCATGTTTGTTGCCATACCAACAGCAATACCCGAGGCACCGTTCACCAATAGATTCGGAACTTTAGTAGGCATTACGGAAGGTTCCGTCAACGAGTCATCAAAGTTTGGATTGAAATCAACCGTTTCTTTATCCAAATCATCCAACATCTCCTCGGAAATTTTTTTCAAACGCGCCTCTGTATAACGCATTGCAGCTGGACTATCACCATCTACTGAACCAAAGTTACCTTGTCCGTCAACCAAAGGATAACGCAAAGACCACGGTTGAGCCATACGCACCATTGTGTCGTAAACTGAACTATCGCCGTGTGGGTGATACTTACCAAGCACCTCTCCCACAATTCTTGCCGACTTTTTATAAGGTCTATTGGAATAAACCCCTAAATCTTGCATTCCATAAAGTACCCTTCTGTGAACTGGTTTGAAACCGTCCCGAACGTCGGGAAGTGCACGTGAAACTATAACGGACATCGAATAGTCGATGTACGCCGATTTCATTTCATCTTCAATGTTAATCTGAATGATTTTTTCGCCTTCTGCCATGTAACTGGTTTTTGTTTAGCTTGTGAAAATTTAAGCCTCCAAAGATAGGCAATTGAAAGACGTTGGAACACATGCTAATTTTGATTTACTAACAAATTGGCTGAATAATTTGTGAATAATTAGAAATGCATTGCCTACATTTACTTTTATATTTGTGAACATTTCAATTACACGCAATGGAAGCTAAATTTTCCCACAGAGCAAAAGATGTGATTGCCTTCAGCAGGGAAGAAGCGGTTCGTATTGGCAATGAATTTGTTAGTGCTGAACACCTTCTACTTGGTTTTATTAAATTAGATGAAGGCGCTGGAGTTCAAATTCTTAAGGAGTTTCATATCAACCTTGAAAGTTTGAAAAAGGAACTAGAAAACATGCTCAAAAAAACAGCGGTTAGAATGATTACTAACCAAAATATTCCGCTTTTAAAACAAACTGAAAACATCATCAAACAAGCTTATTTGGAAGCCAAACAATTTAAATCTCCCATAATCGGAACAGAACATTTATTGTTGACTATACTGAGAAACGAAGATATTCCAGCTTGTAAGGTGTTAAATAAATATGGACTTATGTACGAAAACGCAAAAGATGAATTTGAAGCCATGAAGGACGATGAAAATCTCCCACGTGCTGAATTTCCAAGTTCAAGCGAGGAAGACGAAGGTTTTTCGGCTCAACGCAAACCAGCAGATCCGAAATCCAAAACTCCAGTGCTTGACAATTTTGGAAGAGATTTAACAAAAATGGCCGAAGCTGGAAAGCTTGATCCAATTGTTGGTCGTGAGAAAGAAATTGAACGAGTTAGCCAAATTCTTTCCCGTCGTAAAAAGAACAATCCCATCCTTATCGGTGAACCAGGGGTTGGAAAGAGTGCGATTGCCGAAGGATTGGCGTTAAGAATTGTACAGCGTAAAGTTTCAAGAGTTTTATTCAACAAACGAATCGTTAGTCTTGATTTGGCCTCTTTGGTCGCAGGGACAAAATACCGTGGACAATTCGAGGAAAGAATGAAAGCTGTAATGCAAGAGATTGAAAAAAATCCAGATATTATTCTCTTCATCGACGAAATACACACTATTATTGGAGCTGGTGGGGCTTCTGGTTCACTTGATGCATCCAATATGTTTAAACCCGCATTAGCTAGAGGAGAACTCCAAGCAATTGGTGCAACAACTTTGGATGAATATCGACAATACATCGAGAAAGACGGAGCTTTAGAGAGAAGATTCCAAAAGGTTTTGGTTGAACCTACTACCATCGATGAAACCATTCAAATTCTTCACAACATTAAAGAAAGATACGAAGATCACCATTCTGTGATTTATTCACCAGAAGCTATTTCTGCTTGTGTTAAATTAACAGAACGTTATATCACAGATAGACATTTGCCGGACAAAGCAATTGATGCGTTGGATGAAGTTGGCTCAAGGGTTCATATTACCAATATCAATGTTCCACAAGAAATTTTGGATATTGAAGCAGAAGTTGAAAAATTGAAAGAGTTGAAAGCTGAGGTGATTCGTTCCCAACAATATGAAAAAGCGGCTGAACTTCGTGACAACGAGCGAAAGTTATTAGAGCAACTAGACTCTGCAAAGAAGAAATGGGAGGAAGAGTCTAAGAATAACAAGGTACTTATCACCGAAGAACATGTGGCGGAAGTTGTTTCCATGATGTGTGGAATTCCGGTTACTAAAGTTTCTGAATCTGAAACAGGTAAGTTGGTGAAAATGGCAGAAACTATTCGTGGGAAGGTAATCGGTCAAGACGAGGCGGTTGAAAAAGTGGTAAAAGCCATCCAAAGAAATCGAGCGGGATTGAAGGACCCAAACAAACCGAT
>CAZWSY010000064.1:4421-19918 GCA_964636775.1 uncultured Lishizhenia sp. | reverse complement strand
GCAAAGCTCTATCCTGAGGTTGTAAAAATGGCACATGAACGAGGTCACGAGGTAGAGCTGGTGGAGGAGAAGAAATGGGTGGAAAAAGAGGAGTTTTACATTATTTACAAAGAACTGCTATTCAAGGACATCCCGATACGATTACGGCAATAACGGAGCAATTTCAAGTTGGTGCAGCTCAACCAGAGGCGAATCCACATGTTTTCCGTAAGCACTTTGAAGAGTTGGTTGTTGGAGAAACTGTTTTCACGCATAAACACACCGTTACAGATGCAGATATCGTGAATTTCGCAAATGTTTCAGGGGATAATTTCTACGCCCACATGGATGCGACTTCATTAGAGGGTACCATTTTCGAACAACGAGTAGCGCACGGCTATTTCATTCTTTCCAAAGCCGCTGGATTATTTGTAGATCCGAAAAAAGGACCAGTTTTATTGAATTACGGGCTAGACGAAGCACGTTTCGTAAAACCAGTTTATCCAGGCACAACCATAGGTGTGAGATTTACTGTCAAAGAAAAAATCGACCAAGAAAAACGTTCAGCAGATGACATTGCAAAAGGAATTGTGAAGTTTTTAGTTGATGTTTATGACCAAAATGGAGAAACGGTTGCAATGGCTACGATTTTAACGATGGTCAAGAAGCTGAAGGACGAATAATAATGAGTTTAAATAAAAAAGGTGAGGGTTTTCCTCACCTTTTTATTAAAAATATAGTTTACCTTATTTTTAGAAGTTGTAGTGAGGAAGTTCCAGTATTCCTCTGGATTTGAACACGATAACTTCCACGAGGTAATTTCATGATGTTCATTTCGATATGGTGAACCGCTGGAGAAAGATGTCCTTCGTAAATGTTAGCAACTATTCTTCCATTCAAATCAACGATGGTTATTCCAACTTCTTCATCGCCTGTTTCCAATTTTAAAGTCGCATTTTCTACACACGGATTCGGGTAAATCATACACACTTTTTCACGCTGATTAATGGCCTCAACATTCAAGTTACATTCGCCTACAATATTGTGGAAAACCACTTCATGCTCAAACAAACTTTGAATTTCTTGTTCGTCTGCTTGAAACCAATCTCGAAGAACTGAAGCGTAAATGTCTCTGAAATCTACCTGCATCGGTAATCCTGCTTGGTTTACAACAGTGTTGGGAATAATCGGATTTGGTCCATAAATCCCACTTCGAACGCAACTTCCAAATAAGAACAACGGCGCCGCATCACCGTGGTCAGTACCCAAACTCGCATTTGACGCAATTTGACGGCCAAATTCACTAAAGGTCATTCCTAAAACTCGTTGCTCAAGTCCCAGTAATCTTAAATCATCCTGAAAGGCATAAACAGCATCCGATACGCGCTTCAAGAGATTGGTGTGTGTGCCAAGTGTCACTGCTCCTTGTTGAACTTGAGAATCATGTGTATCAAATCCACCAACGTCGAGCACGTAAATTTTGGTTTTTAATCCACCAGAAATCATGCGTGCAACATTTTTCAATTGTTTAGCAAGTGGATTATTATTGTCGTAAAGTGAAGAGAGATTATTTCCAGCATTTGCAGCGTCGCGAATTTGACCTCCGTAAGCATTGGTTTGATCAATAATCATTTGTAGGTATTCCATGTGCGAACCGTAGTAAGTTCCATCGTTGCCAGCACCCGGATTCGGAAGATTCACATTTTCAAATGGATTCACGACCGAATGGGAATAATTTGCCCTAATTCCTTGACAAGTTGCTGTAACTTCATATCCCATGGAAATAGCAAATGGGTCTGGATAATCATCATTTGGGTAACCTTCCGGAAAAGTGTCGTGCGTGCCATCTAAAAATTTTCCGAGCCAACCACGAGTTTCAGATAAAGCCATTGCACCACTCGTCCAAATATCCATTGAACGGAAATGGGAACGGTTTTGCTCAGGATAACCCACATTTTGAATTATCCCCAATTTGTTGTCATTGAACAAATTACGCATTCCAGTCATAGCAGGATGTAATGCGTTATCACTGGTTAGAGTCAACAAATTTGATTGTGGAATAAGAATATTTTGACGTTGCGTCACAAGTTGGCTGTATTGGTCAACGGGGAAAAGTGTTGCAAGTCCGTCATTTCCACCATTCAAACGAATGATGACCAAAACGCGGTCGCCTAAAGTTTTTGGAACATTGAATAAGTCTTTGGTCACGGCTTCCATTGCCATTCCTTTAACTATAAACGGTGCCCCCAAAGAAGCGAGAGAAATGCGCTTAACAAAATTTCTTCTATTCATAACTGTCTAATTTGGGGATTAATTCAATTGGAAATCAGCGGATTTGAAAAGATTGGCCAAAGTCAATATCATCCGTCCACGAATAGGTGTGATGAGATCGGGATTGGTTGGGTCTTGCAAATATTCATTGTATTGTAAAGTCCATTCAAAATCAGGGAGACCATTGCACAGAACTGACTTTAGTTGTTCCTTGTAGGTGTCGGATAGTCCTTTTGGACAAAATAACAATACCAAATCGTCAATTACCTCTGGAGCAGAATCTGGATAAGACAAACTATTGAGCAGTGCTATATGATCTATTCCGTAACGATTTCCTTGTACGTTTATTCCACCGAAGGCATTAACCGAATCGGACAAATCAAAACGCAATTTTACCAAACTGGAGTTAGCCCAAAGTCTTGTAAATGAAGGAGCAAGGTAGTAAGCGGTCCAACCTCCAACACTTGGTGGTTTGGCGTATTCCATTCCAAGAGTAGAAATGATAAAATACAAATTGACATAAATTTCTGTGTTGATTGCCAAACTGTAATTCGGTCGAGCCATTGAGGTGTTGAAGAACGAAAAAGCGTATTCTATCGGATTTTTTATAATTGTGCCTCGAAGCGCAACATCATAAAAATGCTCACTCGTTAATAATTGACGTAAAACTGGTGCAATCTCAAAGTCATTTGCGATGAGCGTTTGAGCCATTTCATCTACAATTGTATCTTCAACGACAGGTGTAAGATCATAATTAACAAACCAGCGGTAAAGTTTCCGACAAATGAATTTAGCCAATGCGGGTTGCTGAAAAATCACATTGATGTAATTGGAATATTCTTGTGCTCCAGCTGCTGTAATTACTGCACCTCCAAAACGTGATGAAAGGGTTTTTGAACCAGGTGAATGCAAATTGTTGTTGAATTCTGCCCAAGGAGTTGCAACGGTTGTGCTCAGAAAATCTTTAATGACCCAACCTGTTAATATTTTTGCACCTGCTGCTACATCTTGCTCGGTGTAAGTAGTGTAATCTCCTTGTCCAACCTGCGCGCCTTTGCCAATGGAATAAAGCTCCAATAATTCTCTGGAATAATTTTCATTGGGTTGAAAGCGGTTGTTGGTCGTTCCATTCAAGAAAACCAACATACAAGGGTCGATGGTCATTTCCTTAACCAAGGTTTTAAAATTACCTATGGAATGAGTTCGAATCAGTTCAAAATATTTGTAGGTTGCTCTTGAATCAAATGTAAATTCAGCTGCAAAATGATTTTGCCAAAACAAACACATTTTCTCTTGGATGGAAAATTCACCTTTATTGATTCGTTCCATTAGCCAAGAAAAGAGAGAAAATCGTCGAACACTTTCTGCTGCTTGTGTATTTGAAGGGTAGGGTTTATTGACCCATGTTTCTCCAATTGCCGCTACACCATCATCAGCGGAATAAGTTGTTGGAGGTGGCGTTGGAACGAGATTTAGCAACTGATCTACGGAAGCCGTCATTCCAAGTTGAACAGCTTGTTGGATTTGTGGGTACGTCATACCGAATAAGGTGCGACGTAGGAGGTGTGCTGCAGTTTCCTTTGTCCATGCTCCATTATATGGAGTCATACTCAAAGAAACAGGTACCTCAATTTCTTCAATTGGCTTCATTTAAGCTAGGTTTAGAACCCAAAGGTGGTAATAAAACGTTAAAATTTCTATCATTCACTTAAAATTAATATTCACCATTTTTCTGCAAAAGAGGGACTTAACCAAGCGATATGATTTCAAAAAAAAAGCCGACTCATTGGGTCGGCTTTTTTTTATTTTTCGGAAAAACTATTTGTCCTTAACTTCTTCAAAATCAACATCAGTTACTTCATCCGTTGGATTTCCTGTGTTGGTGTTGTTTGCACCTCCATCAGCACCACCTTGAGCATTTGCTGCGTTGTACATTTCTTGTGAAGCCGCTTGGAAAGCTGTGTTTAATTTTTCCATTGCAGCATCCAAATTTGCAGTGTTCTTCATTTCGTATTGTGCTTTCAATTCCGTTAAAGCGTCCTCAATTGGTTGCTTTTTGTCTGCTGGAATTTTATCACCATACTCTTTCAATTGACGCTCTGTTTGGAAAATCAAAGAATCAGCTTTATTCAACAATTCCACTTCTTCTCGTTTTTTCTTATCAGCCTCGGCGTTTGCTTCAGCCTCCGCTTTCATTCTTTGAATTTCTTCGTCAGATAATCCAGAAGAAGCTTCGATTTTAATGGATTGTTGTTTTCCTGTTCCTTTGTCCTTTGCAGAAATATTCATGATTCCGTTTGCGTCGATGTCGAAAGTTACTTCGATTTGAGGAACTCCTCTTGGAGCAGGTGGAATATCTGTCAATTGGAAACGACCTAAGGTTTTGTTGTCATTTGCCATCGGACGTTCGCCTTGTAACACGTGAATATCAACAGACGGTTGGTTATCAGAAGCAGTAGAGAAAACCTCTGATTTTTTAGTTGGGATTGTTGTGTTGGCTTCAATTAATTTAGTCATTACACCACCCATTGTTTCGATTCCTAGAGAAAGTGGAATAACGTCAAGTAACAATACATCCTTCACTTCACCAGTTAATACGCCACCTTGAATTGCAGCTCCAACCGCCACAACTTCGTCGGGATTCACTCCTTTTGACGGTGCTTTTCCAAAGAAACGTTGAACAGCATCTTGGATAACCGGAATTCGCGTTGAACCTCCGACTAAAATCACTTCATCAATATCACTTGGTTGTAAGCCTGCATTTTTCAAAGCTGAACGACAAGGTGCGATGGTTCTTTCTACGATGTTTGCAATCAACTGCTCGAATTTTGAACGCTGTAAGGTACGTACTAAGTGTTTAGGAATTCCATTTACAGGCATGATATATGGCAGGTTAATCTCCGTGGAAGTCGTTGATGACAACTCGATTTTAGCCTTTTCAGCCGCTTCTTTCAACCGTTGTAATGCCATTGGGTCTTGACGTAAATCCAAACCTTCTTCTGATTTGAATTCTTCTGCCAACCAGTCAATGATTGCCGTATCAACGTCATCACCACCAAGGTGCGTGTCGCCATCCGTGGAAAGTACTTCAAAAACACCGTCACCTAGTTCAAGGATGGAAACGTCATGTGTTCCTCCACCGAAATCGAAAACTACGATTTTTTGGTCGATTCCTTTTTTGTCAAGACCGTAAGCCAATGCTGCTGCGGTTGGTTCGTTGATGATTCTCTTAATTGTCAAACCTGCGATTTCGCCAGCTTCTTTCGTTGCTTGACGTTGTGCATCGTTAAAGTAAGCAGGAACGGTTACAACCGCCTCTGTTACTTCCTGACCAAGGTAATCTTCTGCAGTTTTCTTCATTTTTTGTAGAACCATTGCCGAAATTTCTTGTGGAGAATACAAACGGTCGTCAATTTTCACGCGAGGTGTATTGTTATCTCCTTTCACTACTTCATAAGGAACGCGCTCAATTTCTTTTTTAGACTCATCGAAGCTAGTACCCATAAAGCGTTTAATGGAGTAAATGGTCTTCTTTGGATTAGTGATTGCTTGACGTTTCGCAGGATCACCAACTTTTCTTTCGCCGCCATCGACAAATGCTACAACAGACGGGGTAGTACGTTTTCCTTCAGAATTTTCGATAACCACCGGCTGATTTCCTTCCATGACTGAAACACAAGAGTTTGTAGTTCCAAGGTCAATTCCGATTATTTTTCCCATTGTAATTGTTTTTTCAAATTTGTTGGAATCGGTATTTTCAATCATTATGCCACCAAGAAAATGGTTTGATTCGAAGTCTATTTTGTCACTTAAGCAACTCGTTTTATTGATTTTAACTGACAAAAAAGTTAAAAGAATAATCCTTTACTGTCAAATTGGCGGAAAAAAGTTTATTGAAATTGTATTGTAACCAACAATTAAAATGATTTAACTAAAAACGATAAAACACCCCAGTCTCAAATCCAATGTTCAAATAGTTGTTTCTACTAAACGCACCATCAACAATTGGACTCAAATTGCGACGAACAACGGGTGAGAAACTAACACCAAAGCCACTTTCTGACAAGTAGCTTAATTGTATTTGCGCGGAAATAACTGGCGAAAATCCATTGTTTTCGATAAGCGTAATCTCATTTAGATTTGGAGAAAGATAACGTCCTAAACTGCGCTTTGCCCACGCAAAATGCACACCTACAAGCGGTTGAATGGCAAATTTTCCCCAACTTTTTTCGTAACCAAGGTAAAGCGGAATACTCAAATAGGTGAATCTGTTTTCACCAAAAATAGCTGCGTCTTCATAGCGAATTTGTTCTCCAAATTGAAACATTGAAAAGCCAGAACCGAAACTAAAATGCTTGTATTTAAAAAATTGGTAAAAACTAAAGTCGATACTGGAAATCGAACGTTCTTCCTTCTCTCTTTTTTCTCGATACAAAGTCGGGTCTGTACCTGCGCTGAGTAAAACTTGGGAATTGTGTACATCAAAACTAGAATTGACATAACTCAAACCAAAGCCAACTCCCGTTTGAAATTTCCATGGTTTATGCGTGATAACCTTTGAATTTTCATTTAAAACTACGTTGCTAACTTTCTTTTCCTCTGGTTTTTCGTCCAGTTTGGTCGTTAAGGAGTCTGATTCTGAATCCAATTTTTCAATGGTTGAAATGGCAGTTAATTCCTCATTTTTTAAATTTTCATTCTCATTGGAAGGCCTTAAGTCAAATGGGGAGTTTTGATTAGTATCCTGTTGAATAATAGTGCTTTCAGGAAAAGTGGAAGTTGATTTATTTTGAAAATTGTTAATCAATGACAGAAAATTGTCAGGAAGAGAATTTTTAGTTTTCGCTTTGGCTGTTTGAATCAAATTTCCAGTTGATGGCTGTATTTCTTCTTTCGTTTGATTTTCTGATTTGAAAATTTGAGCTTTTTGATTTTGTGTTGAATTTTTCTTTGGTTCAACTTTCGACTGAACTACCGCCTCATTTGATTTTGGTGTGGAAAGATTCCATGCAGCAAAACCACTTGCAAAAAGAACCAAAAACATACCAAACCAAAGTCCAAGCCCTTTTCTTCTTTTCGTTTTTTGGTTCAATTTCTTTTCAAGATCTTCCAAAAATACCGCTGGAATTTCTTCATTAAAGTCTGGCGCGAACAAGTCACGCAATTTGTCATTCATGAATTCTTGTTGCATGATTCAATTCGTTTAAATAAGCTGATTTCAAATATTTTCTTGCCATTTTGGTGTGCCATTTTGAAGTTTGTTCAGAAATCCCAAGTTGCTCACCAATCTCTCTGTGGGAATAGCCATCGACAGCAAAAAGCATGAAAACTACTCGCGTTGACTCAGGGAGGTTCTCCACCAATTTCTTTAAATACGCATCGTTGATTTCATCTTCTACCTCCGCAGATGTTGAAGCGGAAAGAGGAATGTCGTGATCCATCGCAAACAACTCGTTGTAATGTTTGCTCCTGCGGAAATGGTCAATCACTTCGTTGGTTGTGATTCGTTTAATCCAACTAAAAAAATAGTTGCTTTCGTTGTAGTTTTCTAAACCCTTGATAATCTTCAAGTAAGCATTGTTAACTAAAGAAACTTGCTCATCTTGATTGGTGTGATAACGGCGAACAGTTGCAACCAAAACCGGAAAACATAAACGGTACAATTCCAGTTGAGCCTTTCGGTCTTCTTTACGTACGCGTTCAAGTAAATTTTGGTCAGGTGTTTGCATTCCTTCCATTTAACGAAGATTTAAAGGCTTAGGTGGTGCAAATTACACTGAAAACAAAAGCAAAAAATTTTATTTTTCGTGATTATTCCTTTATTCAGAAAGATACTTTAAGCCCTTCTCTGTCATAAATCAAAACTTTGGTTGCATCAATACTACTTCTCAGTATTGGGTTTCGTATGGATGAATTTGTGAGCAAATCAACTTTTCGATGAAAAAAAGTTTCAAACTTATCCCACAAATCATTCAAGTGTTGTCCTCTTTCTAAAGCATCCTCTGTGTTGAGTTCAACTAATAACCTCAGTTCGATTGTAAAATTGAAATTCAGATTGACATAAAAATCTGTTAGACAAGGCGTTTTCACGAAAATTTAGCGGGCTAAATTGAGAGGAAACAACGCGGTATAACTGGTTTTTATGCAAAGAGTTTTTTTATACCCCTGATAAACAACGATTTACTTCACAACCTTTTTTCGATTTTCCGCCGCGGCGGACCGATAAATCTTCAAAAACGTTATTCGTAACTCATTGTTTCTAAGCGGTCTGACCGCGAAGCAGCGACGCAGTCAATCCAATTTTAATAATCGAACTGAGGTTAAAATCAATATCACTAGATGCTTCTTGGAAATTTTCATTTACCGACGAACCAAATGCATATATTGATTTAACATCATGTTTTTCAAAGAGTTCTGTAAATTCAGCTTGTTTTTCAGAGATTACTTTCTTGATTTTCATTTATCAAATTTATGGAAAAAAGAAACCCATTAATTTTCCTGCTGCACATCCTCGGACAAGAAATCCTCCTCCTCTGGTTTACGTCTGATGCGTCCTACTACGGTTATTGCAAGCAACATTACCATTCCTGCTAAACTCAAACTTTTTCCAGTACCGAGGAAGCGGTGCTCGTAGGTCATTTCCACTTCATGTTTGCCTTTTTCAATCAAAACTCCTGTCATTCCGTTGAACATGGAAATGTGAGTGCGTTTTTTGCCATCCACTACAATTTTCCATCCTTTATCACGAGGAATTGACAAATACAAAATACCGGTTTCTGTCATGTCAATTTTCCCTTTGATATTGATGTCGGAGAAAGAAGTTATTTCTAAAGTGTCACGCAACAAATCCCTTCTAAGTGTATCTAATTTCTGGAAAGTAAATTGTGACATTGGTAAGGTGTCACGTAACTTGTATCGACTTAATTCCTTCACTTTGTAGGCGTAGGCATCGTCCACAACAGCGGTTTGGTAAGCCACAAAATCCAATTGTGCTTGTGGTAATTTTTTAAAATCACTGTAGGACATCCACTTGTTGTAAACGAAACCTAAAGGCAAGAAATACTTGTTTTTGAAAACGGTAACATCACCAATTTTTGTAATCGAATCGTGGGTATAAATCCAATTCGGGTTGCGTTGTTCCTTAGCGAGTGAATATTTCACACTGTTAAGATTTTCCAATAACGGTCGAGCATTCAATCCAGGAATCCAACGCGCTTCAAATTCATTTGTATCGCTGATGATGCGCATACCCTTGAAATAATCCACATAACTTTTTTCAGCGAAAGAATTGTATTGAGATGTCCCGTAAAAATCCTGTACCAAAGCATCATTCAATCCATAATGCATTGCTGGAGAGGAAGTATAGTACTTGCTAATTCTGAAAAAACCTTTGTCTTCTTTCTGGATTTTCGCCAAAACCTGACGGGAATGGTCGTTGTAGCCAATTTTATCTTTCCATTCTTCTGCTGTTACATAAGACCTTCCATTCACGGATGTGTCTGACGTGAGCAACAATTCTCCGGCAATTACCAAGCTTAAAATTCCTGCTAGTACAAAGTGGTTCTTCGCGAAATTGTGCGCCAAAATAAGTCCTGCAACGATTAAAAGGAAGAAATGAACCATGCCTACCACACCTGCATCCTTCACCTCTCCATCGAAATAGGAAAAGTTGAAAAGCGCAAGAAGCCCTACAACTGTTATTCCAAGCGGCAATAAATTAACCTTTCCTTTTTCTTGAATAAACTGCCAGGCTTTGGCTGCAAAAAGTATGAAAGTGAAAACCAAAATCAAGGAATAGGCGCGGTAATAATCTCCTGTAAACAACCAAAAAGCGCGTCGGAAAAAAGGATAAATCAAGGGAAGTAACCAAAAAGCGAGAAAAATTCCATAAGCCCATTTATCCTTTTTCGATAAATGTTGGAACAAAAGAGGTGTAAGTAACAAACTCCAAATTCCAGTATAAATCATGGGTGATTCCAAGGTGTTTTGCCAGCCTTTAAAATCATTTCCAACACCTAAAGAATTATTACTGAACAAACGGTGAATTACAGAACCAAATTCTTGTGCCGACGAAAGTTCAAAAACAGGTTTATTTCGTAATCTAGTGGCGTAGGAGTAATCCCCAGAACCACGTGGACTTTCCAATAATTGTACAATATTCTCCATTAAAAACGGTGCTGCAATCAACAGTCCTGCTACAGTCCAAAGAAATAAGGTTCCGATGAGGTAAAGTAAACGCGTTAACGAAGGTTTCAAGGTATAAACCCTTAAAATCATGTAGGCCAAAAGAAACAAACCGTACAAATACAAATTGAACGGCATCGACAATGCAAAGAGTCCAATCCCCAAACCAAAAAGAACTGCGTTTTTCCGTTGTAAAGCATGTTCGAATCCCAATAAAAGCATCGCAAAAATTACTGCCTCAGAGGAAAATAAATACCAACCACCACCAACAATCATAAAGCCACTAAAGGAATAAGCTAAAGCACCAATTAACCTAGGCCATCCATTGATTCCCAAACATTTTAGAAAATAAAAGAATAAAGTTCCAGCTGATAGAATTTTGAAAACTTCTTTCCAACCCAACCAATGAACAAGATTGTTTTTATCTACAAAAAATAAAATCGCATCAAAAGGATCTCTAAAAACGAAAGGAAACAAACTCTGTCCCATCCCATTTTTAAAAGACCAAGACCAAGTTCCATATTCTTCGTAATAAGCCGCATTTTGGTAGATATAAGGATATAAACCATTTAAGGTATCACTACCAATATCCTTAAATAGAAACATTTTTGAACCAAAAAGGAAATCACCATAAATGTAAATGCTCATAAATGCCAATGAACCCAGCAAAATCAAAAACCATTGAATTTCAGTGAGACGAATTTCAGTGATAGATTCTGTTAAACTTTGGTTGGGAACCGTTGCCTGTGGTGCAGATTGTTTGTTTTTTGCCATATTCTTAATAGAAAGTTGCCGAAATTAAGGATTTTAAACACAAAACTTCAGCTTGCTTGTTCATTGGAAAGCATTGTAAGTACCTTTGTTAACAAACCTTTTGAAATGAAAAAAATATTCTCGTTTTTGGCTTTTGCCGCTTTTAGTGTTTCAGCACAAACCTATTCTTTGCCCACTTTAAATTACAGCTTCTCCGATTTGGAACCTTCTATTGATGCTAAAACAATGGAAATTCATTATTCCAAACATCATCAGGCTTATGTTGACAATCTGAACAAAGCAATTGGCGGAACAAAAATGGAAAAAGCTACTTTAAATGACTTGATGATGTATGCGAGTTTTCGACCTGATGCAGTGCGAAACAATGCTGGAGGACATTACAATCATAGTTTGTTTTGGAAAATTTTAGCACCAAAAAGTCAGCAAAAACCAATTTCGGATGAGTTGAATAGCGCCATTTCACGTGAATTGGGAGGTATGGATTCGTTGATTATAAAAATGAATCAAGCAGCTTCGAGTCGGTTTGGTTCTGGATGGGCTTGGTTGATTGTTGGGACGGATAAAAAACTAAAAATTACGAGTACGGGAAACCAAGATAATCCGATTATGGACGTTGCAAAAGATCGCGGTATTCCGATTTTAGGAATTGACGTTTGGGAACACGCATACTACTTAAAATATCAAAACAAACGAGGAGAATACCTTAATGCAATTTATGAAGTAATGAATTGGGGAGTGGTTTCAGAAAATTACACAGCCGCACTAAACGACCCTTTACTTTCTTCTATTGAAAAGGACAATTGGCAAGAACTGAAAGATTTTCATCGCGTTATGGGTGGAACTTTCCATCCTGCTGAAAAAGATGATTTAGCGCCTTTGAAGAAAAGAAGCGGCGAACTTCATGCAAAAGCAATTTTGTTACGAAACAGTAAAGCTCCTTTATCTCTTCAAAAACCTGAAATTCAGGCTGCTTTGCATAAGTTGGAAGAAGAATGTGCCGCAATTCATAAGGCAACTTCAGCTAAAAAAGTGAAAGATGCCGACTTAAAAAAGAGAATTTTCCAAGCACACGATACTTTTCATGTGATTCAGGGCTTGTGTCATGATTGAGTTCTAAATTCTATTGAGAGTGATAAGATTAATGTACTTTAGTCTTTCAATTTCTAACGAATGATAACCTCAATTCTATTCATCTCCATCATTGCATACTTAATTGGAAGCATTCCCACGGCTGTTTGGGTAGGCAAAAAATTTCACGGAGTTGATGTGCGTGAACATGGAAGTAAAAACGCGGGTGCTACCAACACATTTCGTGTTTTAGGTAAAAAATCAGGCTGGATTGTGTTGTTGGTTGATGTTGCCAAGGGAGCTTTATGTGCTTTGTTCCCCCTTTTTTTACTTCCACAACTTCCTGAAACTAATCTATCGGAATTGTCCGCTCAACTCGTGGCTTCCTTTTTTGCTGTTTTAGGACATATATTTCCACTTTACGCTCAATTTAGAGGTGGAAAAGGAGTTGCAACTTCACTCGGAATCGTAATTGGCATCAATCCCGTTGCTGCCGCTATTTGTTTTTCAATTTTCCTTTTTCTTTTTCTAGCCTTCCAATATGTCTCACTCGGTGCGATAATCGCGGCGGCAGCCTTTCCAGTTGTTAACTATTACATTCTCGAGAATCGCGATACAACCATGATTGGTTTCACTTTAGTTCTTGCGGTTTTGGTTATTGCAGCACACGTTAAAAACATAGGCAGACTCCTCCGTGGCGAGGAAAATAAAATGAACCTTTTTAAAAAGAAGGCGTAATAAGTAAAGCATTTTTAGTTTACGAAACGCTTGAAAAACCTGCTCACGAATTTCGGGTTCACTTTACTTGTATGTCTGTTTTTTCAGCACATACATTCTCAAATTGACCCCAATCAGAAAAAGCGAGCAGATGCAAGTTTCGATAAAGGTGAATACGCTTTAGTTTTCAAGGATTACCAACAATTCTTAACACAAAACCCTAAAAGTGTGGAATTTAATTACAAATATGCTACATGTATTTTCCACACCGACGATATCAAAAAAGCCCGGAAATATTACGATTACCTCCTTCGCCAAAGTGATTTTCCACCTGAAGTGTATTATTACCGCGCTCGAATTTTTCAACATGAATACGCCTTTCAAAAAGCAATAAATCACTACAAAAAATACCAAGAACTTAAACCGAAGAAGGAACAGTTTTCCGATGTAAACGATGCCATCATTGCTTGTGAGCAGGCCATTAAACAAATTCGTCAACCGACAGCACTAAAAACCGTTGCAAAGTCCATTCACCCTGGAACGGATTTCTACATGCATTACGGTTTTACGGAAAGAAAATACACCTTCTACACTGTTGATGATGCCTTTGAAAAAATTAATGCCAAACAAAACTACAAACCAGTTTACGCTTTTATTCGGGGACAAAAATTCCGTGTTTTCGCAAGTTACACAGATGATAATCAAGGAAAAGACTTGTTTATTCAAAAGAAAAACGCAGAAAATAATTGGGACAAGCCCGTTCGTTTAGGCAAGGAGGTCAATACCCCTCTAGATGAGGATTATGCTTTTTTTGACGAAAAAGAAGGGATATTGTATTTTTCGTCCAAAGGTCATAATTCCATCGGCGGTTACGATTTATACCGTGCACAATTCAACCTTGAAACGTTGAAAGCAGAGGCGGTTGAAAACTTAGGGTTTCCTTACTCATCGCCGGATGATGATTTGTTGTACGTGCCAGATTTTAACTCAAAACTCGCTTTTTTTGGATCAAATCGAAACGGTAATGTGGCAAAAGTGGAAGTTTTTACCGTTGAAAAAAATCTAATCAACAAAGAATATTTTTTCGTTAAAGGTGAATTTTCTGATTTGATTGACCCGAAAAATACAGAATTGGAATTGCGTTTTAAAAACGTTTCGAGCAACGAGCAATTCGGGCCTGTTTACACAAATTCCAACGGAAAAATACAAATTGGAATTCCTGCTGCCGGAGAATACGAGTACAGTGTGAAAATTACTGGCTCGAATGAAACTTTTGTAAACAAGGTTTCCATTTCCAAACCTAAAGAAGGAAAAGAAATTCAACAACAACTGATTTACGAAATGGTCAATAACCGCGAAAACCTTACGATTTTGACTAAAGAAGAAACCGAGAAAAGGGACGACGATGCGCTCGCGGAACAGTTGAATTTCATCTCAAAAATGGATATCAATGCCAATTCTAAAGCGCAAGAAACAAACGAAAACAACATCCTTTCACAAAACAGTTCCATTGGCAAAAAATCAGCTGAAATTGTAGATGAAATATTGGAACTGGAAATTGACTTGGAAAATGAAGTTCGTTTGCAATTGGCAATGCGTCAAGAGTTTAATGAATTAGAAAAATCATTAAAAGCAACAGAATTGGCTGTGCAAAAGGCTGGCGCTTCTGAAAAAGAAGAACTTTTGAAAAGTCAACGCAATGACTTGAAGTACATGATTATCATTATGGAAGCGGTGAAAGAAGACACAGAATTAGCACAACTTCAAAATCTATTGCTTCAAATTGATGACATTAATAAACAATTGGCAGGACTTCAATCCGAAGGCAAAGAGGAGGAAATAAGCCAACTTCTGCTTCAACAAAAATCGATTTTGGATGAAATCAAACGAGTAAAACAAAACAATTCCTTTGCGCAAATCACCAAAACGCAGCAACAAATAGGACGAGAGGTTCAAATTGCTGAAAATCGCGCAAAACAAGTTGAAAAAGAACTTGCGACAAGTTATGAACAACTGAAAGAATTGGATGCATCAAAAGAAGGAAAATCCAAAAAGCAACAAGAAGAAATTGAACTCCAAATCACGCAAAAAAACAGACTTATAAAAATGCAAAAAGAGGATATGGCGAATGCCAATTTTCAGTTGCAACAATTAAAAACGCGTGAGTCTGCCTACCAACAAAGCACCGAAGCTCTAACTGAATGGCAACGAATTGGCGAACAGTTTAGTAATGAGTCCTTACAAGAAAAAACAAATCTCAGTTTCGATTCGAAAACTGTTTTGAATGAAAAATTAGGAGAGTTGAACGCGCTGAATAGTCAAAAAACTGAAAACCAAAACGTATTAAATCAAGCACTTGAAAACATTGCTAATCAAACCATGGAAGCAGAGAAGATTATTGAAAAAGAAACCGATGTTGACAAAAAATTAAGTGCAAAAATTGAGGCTGAACAAAATAAACTTCAACAATTAGAAACGTTAAGCAAAGGCGAAATTTCTGAATC
>CAZWSY010000064.1:0-4321 GCA_964636775.1 uncultured Lishizhenia sp. | reverse complement strand
AATTATTGGATGAAAAAATTCAGGAATCCAATGCACGTTTGGCTACTTTGAAAACAGAACAAGACCAACGTCAAGCGCAAGTTGCACAAAACAATACCACCCAAGAAAAGCCATCTGTTCAAACTAAAATCAAGGACTTAGAAACAGCGCATACCGCAGCGCAAAATTCCATCCAAAACCAAAATCCCGAACAACGTTTAGTTTCACAAATCGAAGCGGAGGAAAAATTGGTGCAACAATTACAAAACTTGAAAAAAGGCGAAATTTCTGAATCGGAAAAAGAATTATTGGATGAAAAAATTCAGGAATCCAATGCACGTTTGGCTACTTTGAAAACAGAACAAAACCAACGTCAGGCGCAAATCGCACAAAATACGGTTTATAATCAAACAACCAATAATCCAGATAATTCAGCAAATAAAGTGGACGAAATTCCACAAGGAGCATGGGACAATTTACCTAATAGAATAGCAGAGCGTGAACAACAAGCACAAAATAAAGCGATAGAAAATCAAGCTAGAAATTCACAAATTGCTTTAGTCAAAACCAACGCTGAACAAGTAATAGACCCACTTGAAAAGGAAAAATTGAATGCCAAAATCAAGCAACTTGAAAATGAAAAAGAAATTGCGAAACTGGAAGAAGAACAAGTTGAACGTCATAGAGAAATTTTGGAGCGCTTCCCTGATTTGAATTGGGAGGATGAAAAGGCACTTAAACAGCAACAATTGCAATTACAATTCAAAAAAGTACAACTTGAAGAATCAATCAGACAAACTAAAAATGCACAGGAAAAACGAGTTTTAGAAAGTCAAATTCAAGCGATAGATCAGGAGTCAAAACTGTTATTGGAAAGAATTGAAAAAAAGAAATCTTCTCAACTTTTCACCATTTCAGCTATTCCAACTGCTGAGCTTTCCAAGAAAGAAATCGAAACATTGAAGAAGTCGCCTGATTACCCCAACTATTTGAATTTACGAAACGAATTAGTCACTTTAGAAAATGAAGCCTTGGTTTTGGAGCAGCAATCAGGTGAAATTAAAACCAAGTTAAAATCAACATTTATTGGCTCAAATCCGAATGAATTCACTGAATCACAATTAAATGAATTGGGAGAACTAAGAAGACTTCAACAAAAAGCGGAAATTGTTCAACAAAAAAGTACGCAGCGCAAAACAGAAATTCAAACGATTCCAAAATTTGAATTCTATGAATCCTTGGCGCGAAACGGCATCAAACCAGTTAAAGAAATTGTCGAAGTTATTCCAGAACCAGTTAAAGTTTCTGCGGTTTCTAGCCCGGGTAATGTTTTCCAAATTCGTTCAAATATTATAATTGACAATACTGCTCCTCTACCCGTTAATCCACCTGCACCGGGAGGACTCATTTATCGCGTTCAAGTTGGAGCTTTTAGAAAACCAGTACCTCAAGACTTATTTCGTGAGTTTACACCCGTTTCAGGAGACGTGTTGCCAAATGGCTTAACTTGTTACATGGCAGGTTATTTCAATTCCTCCGATAATGCGATAAAGGCAAGAAAGGAAATTAGAGCCTTGGGTTATGCCGATGCGTTTATTGTCGCTTATTGTGGTGGAAAGCGCTACACGTTCAATGAAGGAAAGGAATTGGAAAGAACAGGGAAATGTAAACCTGCAACTGACAATGAATTGCGTATTGCACTCGGAAATGTAATCATGGAAAGTGTTTCAGCTCCAATTAGCGCTGTAAACCAAACCCTTCCAAGCGCTCCAAAACCGGTTGAAACTGTTGATTTAACTTATAATCAAGCGCCAGATGCACGTCCGTCAACTGCGGTAGAAAGCATTGAGCCTTTATTCTTTACGGTTCAAATTGGCGTTTACAACAAACCAATTAAAAACGGACAACTTACGGCATTCGATGAATTGTACACGAGCAAATCGGAAAAAGGACAAATTCGATACGCAACGGGGAAATTTGAAGATGTAGAATTGGCAAAACAACGTAGGGTGGAGGCTGTTCAAAAAGGAGTTGCTGACGCGTTTGTGGTGGCTTATTACAAAGGAAAAAGAATTACAATCGCCCAAGCCAACCAACTTATCGCTGAAAAAGGAAATTCTATTTTTGAAAAGGTTGAAAGTAACCTTACGGAGCCAATCGCAGTAAACCAAAACCAAAATTTGGAAGGCGTTAAAGTTAGAACTGAAGAAACCGCTATTGAAATCAAAACACCAAACACAGAAGTGATTAAATACCGTGTATTTGAAAAAACAGTCACACCTGAAAATGCAACCCAATTCTTAGAAAAGATGAATAAAGTAGGGGTTTTTGTTTACAACGCAGAAGAAGGAAAAGTTTATTCTCAACGTTTAACCTCATCGGAGTTGGCAGCTTTACCTTGGGAATATTACGCTGAAATGAATGAAAGAGCGGTTAAAGACACCAAATGGAAAGCCGTAAAGGTGAGTTTGGATGAATCCATCCCGGGCGCTTTTGTTGATTGGTTTTTGCGTTCGTCTTATCAATACCGCGCAGGAAGAGATTTTGTAGAATTTTTTCCTAAAAATCAAGAAGAAGAAGCCGAAATTAGAACGGCAATTATTAATTTGCGAATGAAATTTGAATAGAAATATGGCAACACTTACCGAAGAATCCGTTTTGACCTTGGAACAGCAAATCGCTGAGTTTTCTCTGGTACTTTATAACGACGATTACAACACGTTTGATCACGTGATAGATTGTTTGGTTAAATACTGTGAACACAACGCCATGCAAGCTGAACAATGTGCTTGGATAGTTCACACCAACGGGAAATGTGCTGTAAAATCTGGAGGTTACGAAGAACTTGAGCCTATTTGTGTGGGTCTTTTGGATAATGGATTAAGTGCAAAAATCGAATAAGGTTATTGTTTTTAACTAAACATTTTCCTTAAGTCAAAAAGCATTCCGTCTTCCGCAGCAACTGAATTGGTAAAAATTGATTTAGCCTCTTCTAAATGTAAACGTGCGTCATCGTACCGAGAGGAAAAATGACCGAGAATCAACATTTTCGCTTTTGATTTATGTGCGATTTTTGCGGCCTGTTTTGCTGTACTGTGGAATGTTGTTTTTGCTCGTTCAAGCATCGCTTCGGTAAAGGTGGCTTCGTGATATAATAAATCAACATTTGAAACAACATTTGCCAAATCCTCGAAATACTTGGTGTCGGAACAATAAGCATAGGATAGAGCCGGTTTAGGTGGGAAAGTGAAATCTTTGTGATTCAATTTTTTTCCATTCTCCAAAACAATATCCTCGCCTCTTTTCAAGCGGTGAAAATGCTCAATTAACAAACCAGCTTCCTTTACTGCTTCACCGTCGAGTTGAAATTCTTTTGGTTTTTCACGAAACATGAACCCACAAGTAGGAATTCTGTGTTTGAGCGGAAAACTCCAAATTTCAAGAACTTTATCTTCAAAAATTAAAGTTGGCACATCAAATTTTAGGGCAACGAATTGAATTTCAAAGGTCATTTTGTGACCACCAACCTCAAGCATTCCACGAATAATTTTTTCTAAATCGGGATGACCATAAATGGTAAGATTTTGAGTTCGCCCCAATAAATGCATTGTACTGATCAAACCTGGAAGACCGAAAAAATGATCGCCATGTAGATGGGAAATAAAAATTTGCTTGATTTTTTGCAGTTTAACATTGAATCTTCTAAACTGCATTTGTGTCCCTTCACCGCAATCAATTAAGAAGTGTCGGTTTTCGCATTGAAGGTATTGAGCAGACGGAGCACGTTGTCCAGTGGGTAGAGCTGCACCACTCCCCAAAATTTGAACTGTAAATCCCACTATTGAATGAGTGCTAAGGCTTCTTCTTTATTTGATGAAATGGACAGGACCTTATCTAATTGAGCAATAGCAATCATTTTTGAAACGTTTGCTTGAAGTCCACAAAGTGCAAAAGAGCCATTTGTATCTTTACATAAACGATTGGCAATTAATATCGCACTCAAACCTGTTGAATCACAATATTTGGTTTCATGTAAATCTAAAACGATTTGATTGTGTCCATTTTTATTGAGATGCGTAAAAAGTGCTTTTAACTCAGGTGCGTTCACCGCATCCAATTTATCTACATGGGTTGCAACCACAATTACATTTCCGTTTTGTTCGTGTGAAAAGTGCATAGCGCATCTGTTTTGTCAAATGTAATTATATTTCGTGTATAAATCTGAGCAGTTGTGAAAATTTCAGTTCGAAGTCGTTAGGGAATTGATAATAGAATTGTCTTAGAGGGACTTAGTTTATTGTTGGAATTCAATTGATTAGTTAAATGTTTTATTTGATTTCAA
>CAZWSY010000063.1:17399-20901 GCA_964636775.1 uncultured Lishizhenia sp. | reverse complement strand
GCAGCGTCAGGGCTAACAACACGAGGAGCACGGTAAAAACCTTTGTATGCCATTTTGTATCTCCGTTGTTTCAGTGTACCGTTAGTATAGCAAAAAGCAGTAACCCTGTCAACCTTAGGGTTAATGCGTGTTCAGTGCCGGGGCACATGAATTTACAATTTCGCGCTCTACGGCATGTGCGGGCTTGCGTCCACGTACAATGTCAACTAACAACATGACATGAGCTTCTGCGCCATGAGTACGAATACTGTTGCACAAAGCCCACGACTTGTGCTCAGTTACAGCACGACGAACATGCTTTTGCCAACGTATTTTGAGAGCACGTTTGACTTCGCTGCCGCATACTGTGATGCCAACATAGTGCTCGTTAGTCACTACATTGACGATCATGTAGACAGCATGTTTAGTGTCTTGTCTGCGTTTACGAGTGCGTTTTTCCATACTCGTAGTATAGCAAAAACGGGTAACCCTGTCAAGTTTCGGGCTTTTGTGGCGCGAAAACCACAGTTTTTGCCTAGATTTTCAGCAGAATTTTGTGGTTTTTCTGCCACAAATCTGCTGAAATTTCAAGCACTAGTGCAAGGTGCGATTTGGCGACGTAAGCTCGTTGATGCCAAAGATTTCCAGGATTTCTGCCACAGTTTCGCTGGGGTTTTCAAAGCCGCTAGCTGGTCCAAACACAGTTTTAAGATTGCCGTCTTTGTCAATCAAAAAACCCACATCAGTATCTTCGATGTCCAAGCTATCTACTTCTTCGAGTTCCTTACTGGTGTAATCCTCTGGGTTTGGGTGTACTTGATCTTGTTTTGACATTTGGAACTCCGTTTAGGTTATATGGATATTTACTCAAATCTACTAGGATGATTATCAAGTCTGTTTATTTGAAAAGGATCAAACTCATTAAAATTGTTTGTCCCACAAACCCCAAACACACTGTGGCAATGTACAAATAGTTTCTTTCAAACAAGCTCTTGAAAAAGATTGCTATGAGTCCGCCCCAAATAAACAACATGATATCCACTGGTGGCATACGATCACTTTGATGTGTAAGTACGGCCAGCAGAGTCGGTACACTGCTTAAGTGTAACATCACTATGGTCAACCATCCTAGTGTATGAGCACTGACATTAACCAAGTGGTCTTTGATAAACATCAGTATCATGCCAGGGATATTCAAAAATGATTCTAGTGCTCGTGTTACTGGGCCTACGTCTTGATTCATATCAGTTCCTTATTTGTAAAAAATGTGACGACCAATTTGGGTAATACGTTCTTTCTTCCATCCAGGTCTGACATAGTCTGCATGATAGTACAAAGCACTAGTCAAACTTGGTAACCGGAATCCTTCTAATAAAACCTTTTTAGCCACCTCCATGCTTTCATTGTACACAGACTTGTTGATGATCCTACTGGTACTTTCGCGGTCACAGTACCAGCTGAACTGACAAATTACTCGTTCATAGATCACGTTCTTTTGATAAATCACCTGACAGATGTCTTCGGGAAACCCGCGAGCTTCGGCACGATTAATGGTAACCTGTGCCACAGCTACTTTGCCTTCAAATGGCTCGTTACCGGCTTCGAAATAAATGTTTCTGGCCAGGCATGCAAGTTGCCGTTCGCGATATTGAGCAGTGATTTCGTTGCCCACCGTGGGTTCAATGTGTTGATACTTTTTGTTTAGAACCCAATTGAACATGTTAAAACAACCATAGAGACCAACGGCCATTAACACTATGGCCACGACGTGAATTATATACCGTTGGATACCAACTTCCTTTTTGGCGGTATCTGTGTATAAATTTTCCATAATCATCTCCTTTCTGAGGACACGAAGTCCTTAGTATACTAGTTTTGAAACTAAATTACAACTAATTTGAGTATATGAATCTGCGTTGCAGGATTACCCAGCTGGTGGGCAGCAGTTATCGATAGATCTTTGTGCTAGAACTTGTTGACCATATGCATCGGTGTCTAATCTGGTATTAGGCGTCACACCGAGTAATTCTAAGAGTTTTAAATTTTTTCCTTCTAAAATAGCAGCACGTATGGCTTCACCGTAGACATCATTGGTGGTTAATGCTATGATGAAATCTGCATAGCCCAATGATTTGGGATCCTCGTGCATGGTATGTAGACTTTGTACAAAAGCCAACAAACTGTCTACAGAGCCGGTGTTTTCAGTGATGTCGATTCTTGCAGCAAGAAGATTTTGTTTTTCAGTGATGATCTTGTTAGCTACACCATTGAAGTTTTCATTTAGTATGAATACTTCTTTGGCCAATGTTTCACTGGTGGGATTGTTAAATGCTGCCGCGGCTGCTGTGATAGCAGCAGCATTGGCTGCGTCATTGCCGGGATTGGCAATGGCGTTGTTGAGCGCAGTTTGTAAAGCCTGACCTTCTGGTGTGGCAAGAACACGCTGTTGACTAGCAGTCATATTAAGTATTCGATCAGTGAAGCCAAGGCCCGCAGCAACACCAATCACATCTGCTAAAGTTGGATTACCAAAAATGCCGCTGCCGGAACCGACTTTGGATTTAACTTCGGCAGGATCTACAAAATAGTCATCCCAAGCATTGCGATCAGTGTTGGCAGCATTTAGCAAAGGCACAACAGGTTGACTGATCTGTTGCAGAGTTCGGCCTAGTTCTGGGAATGTTGCAACCAATGGACTGGTACCTATTGCCACAGCAGCCTTGTCGATTTCAGTTTTGAAATCTTTGAGAACATCGCTGAGTTTGTTAACAGTACCTTGAAACCCAGTTTGTTCAACAATTGCAGCAATTTGTTCTTTGGGTATTGAATCTAATGCTTGTGTGATCAAAGCATCATTGCCAGCCACAAGTTCAGTGACATTGGAAATACCCACTTCGTTCAGGGCCGTTAACACCGGTTCCCCAAATCCTTGATTAATTAAGTTTTCTGCAAAGCCAGCTGGTGTTGCAGCTTTTGCCAAATCTGTAGGATCCAGCATGGTGCCTAGTTTTTCGAAGTTAGCGAAAAAAGTTTTTGCATCGTTGGTTATTTGACTGATGCCGCCGGTGATGGTATCTGTGATACTTTTAAAATTAATTCCTAGATCACCTGCAGGTAGATTCAATGATTGCGCTTGACCAAGAGCTGAACAGATATCATATGATCCTTCACAGAAACTGTTGGCTGCTGCCGCAGTTTCCATGATACCAGTTACTTCGTTGCTGAATAGTTGTTGTGCCTGACCCAAACATCCGCCTACTACGTTATCAGTGTTAATGCCAAGTTCACCTAAGGATGAGGCTGTGATACCTGACGCAATGCCTGACAATCCGCCAGGCAAACTGCCTAGTGCTGATCGTACCAATGGCCCA
This sequence comes from uncultured Lishizhenia sp., assembly GCA_964636775.1. Lineage (GTDB taxonomy): Bacteria > Bacteroidota > Bacteroidia > Flavobacteriales_D > Crocinitomicaceae > UBA952. Next base: position 17,551 of record CAZWSY010000063.1, on the reverse strand, counting down.
CATGCACCTAACGCAGTTTGACACAATCCACTAACACCACCAGTGATAAATCCTTGACAAGCAGCAGCGAAAGGAGCAGGAATAGCTAGACCTAGGCTTGCCAGGCCGCCTGATGCCACAATGGCCAACAATGGAGTTAATCCACCAAGATC
>CAZWSY010000063.1:0-17389 GCA_964636775.1 uncultured Lishizhenia sp. | reverse complement strand
CCTGCGGGCCGCTGGTTTGTTTTTTATAACAACCTTGGGATCCGCAGGCAGGACCTTTTTGATGATATTAATTACACCGCCGGCTTTCATAACTGATTATTCTTCTGCTGTGGTAATTGATATATAGTGCTCGCGCATCTTGCTGTGCGTAGTGCAAGTGGTGACCACATGATGGGCTTTGTATGTCAACGACTCTTGGTCAGGATCTAGACCAAACATGGCTTGAATTAAGCCAATACCGTCGGGACTGGTTACCACCACACAAGGTTTCTTGAGATCGTACACATAATCGTCGATGTGTACTAGTTCGCCGACAATTTCATCTCCGCTGATCAATTTTAAATTGATAATGTCGCCTACTCGATATTTGGTTTTTTCTACCAGCATTAGTTGCCCCTTAGTGCTCGAAAATCATCTTCTGTTAGATTTGCTAGGCCATTGTAGCCACCTTCCACAAACAGTTCACCATCGCGGTAAATTTGTGGCACAGTTCTATGTCCACGATCAACAAGAAATTGTCTAGCCGATTGTACTAGGTCCACACGAACTTCTTCAAAGGCTACATCTTTAAGTTTAAGCAGTGCTTTGGCTTTGTCACAAAATTGACAATTTGATTTACTATAAATTGTTAACATCAAGTCCTCTCTACTTCTATAACAATACTTTTATCATTGATTAATTCATCGGCCACACTGGCCAAGGCATCCAATACATCATCACTGATCATGGGCGATTCTAACTGTTCTGTGTTTTTAACTAACTTGCTCAGCCTTATTACTATCAGTTCTTCATGTATCTTGGGCATGGATCTACCTTAAATTTCAGGCAGTGCAGCGTGATCAATCACTTCTGACATTACACCAATCACATAATTGGTACTTTCAGACTCCTGCAAAGCCGTTTGTTTTTTATTTATATTGACGTGTTTGTTGAACCAAGGAATAGGGCTGCTCTTAGGATGCTCTTCTAAATAACGAACTCCAATGTCTCTAAGGCGTGAAAACGCAGTATAATCAACAAAATCACGCAAAATTTGACTGTTCAGGCCAATGACCACACCCTTTTTAAACAAATAATCGGCCCAGGCTTTTTCTTCAGCTACTACTTCCATATACATGTTGTAGACTTCACTGCGACACTCTTCGGCTGCTGCTGCAAATCTATCATCTTCTTTAACTACTTGGTTAATGATCCAAGCAGTCCATTCGGCGTGTAAGATTTCATCCTGCAGAATTAGTGCAATGATATTACCATTGCCAATGAATATGCGATTTTCCACCATGGCCAAGCTGGTAGCAAAACTGACCATGAACCTTAGAGCTTCTAGTGCATAGCTGGCATTTAAAGCTAGCCAAATGGCCTTAACGTGTTCTTTCTCACTTACCCGATCAGGGTTGACTTCTTTGAGACTATTTAGATGATGCAGTTCATCATAGTATCTACCAACACTGGCTGCCATTTCTACGATTTCTTGAGTGTTATGAATCTTATTGAATTCTTCTTTGGGCACACCGTAGATATTGCGTATGATATGACTGTAACTCTTGCTGTGAATATTGGTTTCAAAAAATCCCCAGTTATTGACCAAAGCTTCAAGTTCAGGAATACTGATCACTGGTGAAAAAATCTGACCTGGTGCTCGTCCTTGAATACTGTCTAGGGCAGTTTGACGCAGTAGATTACTGGTAAAAATATGTCGTACAGCATCGCTGGCTTCTTTGAAATCGATTTTGTCTTTGGTCAGTGTGACTTCTTCGGGAACCCAAAAGAATCCCCGAGCAGTTTCTTCGAATCGTTGAATTTTAGGATATTTGACTTCTTCAAATCTTTGCACAGTAACAGGACCTTCTGGGTCCAGAAACATATGGCGTGTAAGATAGTTAGTGGGTTTTTGAAGATTATATTGTGCGATACTCATAGTACACAGGCCTCGCAATTTTCTTGATCTTCTTCAACAAAACTGCTTACAGTTTGTGTCTGTGCTGGTGTGTTTGCTAACATGGCTTTGGCTCCAACTTTGTTAATTAAACTATAATAGATAGTTTTAATGCCCCAATGATACGCCAACATCAAGTTGCGAGCAATCACAGTGGCTGGTACTTTGTTGTCGGCAAAGTAAGCCGGATTGTAAAACGTATTGGTGCTCAAACTTTGATCAACATAAGCACCAAGTACTGCCGCAGTTTTAAGATAATCAGCACAATCACGCTGATCCCACATTAGTTGATAGCGGCTTTTGAGGCGGCGATATTCGGGTACGACTTGTACAAAACTCCCCGCTTTAGATTCTTTAACAGATATCAGTTCCATGGGCATTTCGATGCCGTTGGTAGAGTTCAATACCACCGAGCTGGACTCTACAGGTGCAATGGCCATCAAGGTGGCGTTACGTATGCCCGACTGTTTAAGTCGAGCACGTAGTGGTTCCCAGTCAAGACTTGGAGCAAAGTCCGTTAGCTCGTTGACCCCATTGGCGCGACGTTCCCAAGGGAAAATGCCCCTACCGTAATAGGTCTGCGCCGACTTACTACAAGCACCGCGCTCTTCAGCCAATTCTACACTCATTTCGGTTAGGTAATAGGCCTGATGTTCCATCCAACGCTTGACTTCCGCCAAAGCTGCTGGTTCGCCGTACTTGAGTCCCTTACGGGCATGCCAATATGCGAGGTTAGTGATGCCAACCCCAAGTGGTTCAAAGTCCTTATTAGCTAATTCACTTTGTACACTCAGGAAGTCTTGATAGCCGAGTAAGTTGCTGAGACTACGTACCAGTATTCTACAGCACTTACGCATTTCTTGTGGTGTGCGGAATGATCCCCAGTTTATGCTGCCAAGAGTACAAAGAGCGATTCTTCCCTCAGCATCTTCAATCCTCTGGAAAGGTCTCGTGGGTAATAATATCTCTTGGCAAAGATTTGATTGATATACTGGATCAAGCTCGGTGTCAAACGGGCCTTGACGCTGAACGTTGTCAATGAACACAAGGTAGATGCGACCAGTGTCAGTGCGTTCCTTAAGAATGCCATTCTTAAAGATCTCGTCCGCTGGTAATACCTTTTTCTTTTTTGACGCATCGTGCTCATACTTGGTGTATAACCTTTCAAATTCCGCTGTGTTCCTGTAGAAGGCCTCATAGAGATCAGGCACTTCATGTGGATCAAACAAGGTGATATTTTCTCCACGTTTGAATCTACGCCAAAAGAATCCATTGACCACTACCGAGTAGTCCATTTGTCTAACACGAGTTTCTTCTGTGCCTTGATTATTCTTTAACACAATAAGGTCTTCAAACTGTGCATGCCAGATAGGAAAAGTCACAGTGCATGATGCATTGCGTATACCACCTTGGCTGCAGGAGCGTAGGTCTGAGAACCATTTCTTCATAAATGGTACTAGTCCTGTGTGCTTGATTTCACCATTGCGAATGGGGGCACCAAGTGGTCGGATACGACCAATCTCTAAACCAATGCCAGCTCTCTTGCTGGCATACTTGGCCATCATTTCGCCAGCAGCGAATATGCTATCAAGGGTATCATCACTGCTGATAAGAACGCAACTACTGAACTGTTTAGTAGTAGTGCCAAGGCCAGCAAGCACAGGGGTGGCAAGAGTGAAATGACCATCTGAAGCGCACTCATAGTAGTCCTTTACATACTTTAATCTCCGATCTCGTGATTCGGCGTGAAAAGCAGTGGCAGCAGCCACCGCATATCGTACCTGAGGTGTTTCAAAAACTTGACCAGTGGCACGATTTTGTACTAGATATTTTTCACAGAGTTGTGCTATAGCACTAAATGTGTAATTTTCATCTTTGGCATGATCAATAAAAAGATCAATGATATTCCATTCCTCTTCGGTATACCACTCTAGCAGTTCCGGGGTATACATTCCGGCATCTACGTTCTTTTTTACAATTTGGTAAAGTCGAGGTGGGTCATACTCACCATAAACTTCTTTGCGTAACATGCTAAGACGTTGCCGCCCTGCTACGTATTGATAATTAACATTATTGATTTCAGGATTTTCTGTTTCATCTATTAGACCAACCATGGCTTGTAACAGCAGGCTGTCAATGGTGCGAGTGGTCATGCCATCGTGAAACTCCAACTGTGCTTTGATTTCGATCATGCTAGGGCTCACGCCATCAATGCCTCGACAGGCATTGAGCACTTGTCTTTGTATTTTGGAGATATCCAGTAACACACGGTGACCGCTGCGCTTTATTACATAAATTTGGGACATTACTTTTGATTCCTTATTATTGTTCTAATAGAGGTTGAGGTTCAAGTCCTCAACAGTATACTTGTACTTGAGTACTAAATTTTCAGTGATTGAAGTTTTATTTACGACAGTGTCAAACATCAAATTAAGTATATATTTTCCTCTATTAGTCCAAACTACATTGTAAACATCGTGATTCTCGATGTCTTTATATATCCTTATTTCTGGGTTGGTAATCCCATGATTATAGTGAGGACTTAGATAAACAGTATACAGCATTCCTAGTGCTTTTGCAAGATCACAATACATGTTTTCATGTACTAATGTCCAGGGATCTGGCCATTCGTCTTTGAGATCAGGCAATAGATAGTGTGTTACATAAGGAGCATAACTCCACAAATGGCAGGTCTCTTTTAAGGCAAGATCCACACTTAAATCGCCTAATTTTGTTCTAAAACAGCGCCATTCGTGCAATCTTTCTTCAGGTTTTAGATTCCACATACTCGTTGATTAATAATTATTGATTTTGTTATGATATAGTTATTTCAAAACTGCCGGTCCTAGTTACTCCGTTTGAGTCTGTAACTGATATGGACACAGATCTATTTACCGTGCCCACTGTTGGTGTTCCTGTTATTGATCCTGTCGAGGCTGTAAAGATTAAGCCTGTTGGTAAATTAGCAGATGTTATAGCATAAGTTAACGGAGCTATTCCGCCTGTCACTGTGAATATGTTGAACGGTGTGATACTTTGGTTTAAAGTAAATGTTTTATTTGCTGTGGCTGTAGCAGTAAATTCAACAACACCAATTTGAAAGGTAGCAGTTAATCTAGGATTAAGTGCTCCGTATCCAGTGTCTACCACAGTCATGGTATATGTGGTAGTTGATGAAACAGCGTTTGCAGTTCCGGTAATGGTGCCGTTGCTGGAAATCAAGTTTAATCCATTGGGCAAGGCCGGGGTCACTGAGTAGGTGGTAAAACTAGAACCACCCGATGCATTTATGGGCTTGAATGATATACCAGTTTGATTATGCGTAAGAGTTTTTAACGGAACATTGGTCTTCAATGCAAAAAGAATTTGTGCTGCACACCACGGGTTGGGATATTCAGAAGTGTATATACTGTTTTCATACGATGCTGGGAAACCAGTTTTGATACCTGAGCAGTTTATGAAAATCTTCACTGTTTCACCAGGTATAGCCAAACCTGAATGAACAACAGCTCTGGCCCAATCAGTGTCATCGGTATACCCAAAGTTATTGTCTCCCCAAATACCGCCGCCATTTAAAGTACCAGTGACAGTGATGATTATGTTGCTGTTCAACACACAGCTGGGGAATACACCAGTGGTGTGCGGCGGTGGTGTTGGAATTGGCATTTCATAATTTACAATTTCGTACGTGACGCTTTCATTATCAAATCTAACATTAACATCAAAGCATACAGTTTCGCTGCGGAATATGGTACTGGCGTTGGCTTTAATCGCATACAACGGTGGTGGTGTTGGTGCTGGGTATGCAGTTGTAGGTGGTGCTGATGTTGTGGGCGGTACGTAGGATGGCGTTGGCGTAGGCGTTGGCACAGGAGTTAGCGATGTATCAATGATAGATATACTGTCAAATGCCACAACAGCATTTGACACTGTGTCACCTATACACCAAGTATACAAATTAAATGTAACTGTTTCGATGCCTTCTGTGGTAAAATCTACATTAGATTTAACTTTAAAAGAATATGGTAATTGATCTGTATCAAAAGTATAGTCTAAGGTAGCCGGCGATGTAATACTGGGAAATGGTATGTTGATGTCGTTGCCATTGATGTTGGTTCCAACAGCAGTGACCTTGTATCTTCTTCCGCTGTTACAGGGCACTATGTTTTTACCGTTTACTTTGACATCAAACCCTAGCCCTTCGTCGGTACTAGCTGGCACCACTCTTAAAGAATACAGTGGCGGGGGCGGCACCCATCTAGCTGAAAAGTCAGGTAGTATGACATTTTCATCAACAAAACTTTTTACATCGTAACTAACAATAGTAGGCCCGTCGCTGTTGCCAGACTTGATTACCAAGATAGGTCGTTTTACCACAGTCTGGCTAAGAAAATTGCTGTACTCCATTTCAATTTCAATGTTGGTAGGCTGCACTTCTGTGTAAGAGTCGCGCCAACACACAACCAAGTTCAATGGATCCACTGCAAAAGTCACAGCGCCGGCTCTATAACGACTGAATCTTTCTACGCGATAATCAACTCTACCACCAAAAAACTTACTGAGCAAAGGAACATAATTTACAGTATTTGGTTGAACTACCACACTGCGACCTATCATCTGATAGCGTTCGCCATACTTCATAGCACTGGTAGTGTCAATGCTGACCACGTCTGGTGCTGCATGTTCAACTGTGTCAACTACATAATCATCGTCTCGAGTTCTAAAAAAGAAATCACCAAAGCTGAAACTGCCGTTGCCACTAAATTTTATAACAGGTGTTTTTACACTGTGATTGTTCAACACCGGTTCAAAATCCGCTGGCACAACCGACAATAAACTTTCTACCGACGAACCGCCTGCATAGTTAACTATTTCATATGTTAGAGATTCAGCTGAACTCAATGATGTAAAATTAAAGCATACAGTTTCACCTAATTGCACATTTGCAACCAAGGTGTCACTGATAGGAGAATCTCCACGTATGCTGTAACGTGGCATGGGCTGTCGAAGCTGTACAGTGAGATTCGAAGTAAAACCAGTGCCAACATCCAAAAAAGTATTGGTGCTACTAGTTACACCTGCTACCGGTCCTAATACCAATATACCATAGGTATTGATAGCATCAAAAATAGAATTAGTGACTCTGAGTCCAATGGCGGTATACTCTTTGTTGGTATTGACCATGATACCAACAAACAAGTCAGTAAACGAACATTTATCTATTACTATGTCATGAATCTGCTGTCGATCCATGATGTCAATGGCTGTGCTCATACCTAAGAAGTCACAGTTATTAAAATAAATTGACTTTGTGGTTAGATATGTAGACTTGATTCTAACTCCCACGCTGCGATCATCCACTGTGGGTTTCATAACAGAACTTTTGAAAACGCAACTATTAAATGTGATGTTTTCAGCCGACTCAATCACGCCAATGCACTTGGTAGGCATTTGAACGAATTCAAAATCTATATTGGATATTTCCACTGGCCCAGGAGTATCACTGGCTCCTATAATAAATGAATCATAGTTACCAACACTGGTTGTGGTTTTGAAAATACAAGTAGCGGCTGGACTATTCTGTCTGATGATTACGCTATTCTTACCTGCACCGCGCAGTACACAGCAAGGAGGTATACGTAGTTCTCCGTTGATTATGTATACGCCGGGATGAAAATTAATAACACGTCGTGTTTTATGGTCAGTGGTGTTGCTTAATCTATCATAGGTTTGATCGATAGCACGTTGTATAGCGTCCAGATCATCGGTGATGCCGTCACCGGTGGCACCAAAATCCAAGATATTGATGTTGTCGTCTAGCTTATTTTGTAAGGTACGTATGGTAGGAGTGCTGTTATCCACACCTGTTCTAGCTTCGTACCCACCTTCGAGACCTTTGAATCTGTATAAAAAAGCGGTAGCTGAATCATAACTAGACGCTGAACTTGCTCCAGTGGCAGCACTAGCTCCTGTGGCTGCACTGGCACCAGTGGCACCACTTGATCCTGTAGCGCCTGTGGCACCAATACCACTTAGTGCAGAATTAAGGATAGATAGTACACCGGCCCGGGTCATGATTTCGGTGTTGCCCTCGTAGGGAGCACCTTCTACTAGACTGCCGTTGCCTATATAAAGCCTAAGTTGATCAATGGCCCAGCCAAATTCTCCGCTGGCTAGCTGTCCTAAATCCTGTAAAAGACCGCGACGGATCTGAATCTGAGATATTTGTTGAACAGCCATGAATTAAAAATCGCCTTAGATTCAGTATTTATAGCAATTTATAATACTGACTGACCCGATCGCACCAACGTTCTGTCCACATGTCAAAATCACCAGGTTCCAAAACAAATTCTTGATATTCTGGTTCAGCATCTTGCTCAGGACGCACACACATCATGACCACACCTTTACGAATGTTGGTGCCGTGTACTTCATTGTGCGCTAGGGCATAAGCTGTTAGCTGCAAAAAGTAATCGTCGATCCATTCACGTCGTTTGGGTTTGTTACTTTGTTTAAAGTCTAAGATGGCTTGTTCACCCGCATGTACGCCCACACAGTCTGTGGTTCCAGCATACAATTCAGGAAAGTATAAAGGAACTTCATTGCCCCAGACTTCATCGACATTGGCAAACCCACTGGCAATGATTTTCATAGCCATACGATGACTACGTTGACTTTCGGGGTGGGTACCTGGAGTTCCAGGATCGCCGGTTAGAATAAAGTTTTCTAACCATTTGTGCATACGAGTGCCGCGATTGGCTGCTTCTGTGGTAATGGCCTGCGCTCGCTCTACGCCCACTCGCTGGCGCCATTCAGCTAGTGCACGTCGTGATTCTTCAGGCTTGGTGCGATCTAATATGGTAGTTACACTAGGCACACGAGTACCAATGGGAGTAAGATAATATCTTTGTCCATCAACATTGGTACGATTTATGGTTTGGTAATTATATTTTTTATTCAGCATACTATTAATAATAGCATACTCAGTGATTCAAAGCAAGAGACTAGAGCCTTTTCGCTGCGGCACGTTTTGCCATAGAGGATACTGTTCGTTCAGGTGTTTTTGGACCACTGGTATCGGAATCAAAATTGGTGATGTCTACTTCTCTGTCTGAAACCAATGGCTTCAAATATACATATAGCACATCTGATTCGTCTTTTTTGATATTTTCTACTACGTTGTCTAGCTGACCTTCTTTAAAAGCATCTTTGAGTAGGTCAATGTTAAACATTTCAGAGCCAGGCTCTTTTCTAATCAAGTTGACCAAGCTGTCAACTCTAACCTGATCTGTGCGAGATCTAAGGTTATCTAGTAGATTGATTAGATTAGCAACTGAGGGCGAAACATCACCCTCAGTGACAAATTCACGAGCTCTCATTAACGCTTGGCTCTACCAATAGGCTCTTCGCCGCCGGCAGCAGCATCAGTGGCACCAAACTCGTCAGTGTCTAGGTCACTAGGCTCACCAAGACTAGGAGGCGCTGCGCCAAGATCAGGACCACCTAATGCGTCTGGTGCAGGCATACCACCTGGCATACCACCCATGTCTTCGCCAGCTAGTTGACGAGCATTGGTATCAGCAGTTTCACGAGCAGTGGCCAATTCCTGGCTGATATTGGTCAGTAGTTGTCCCATGGCGTTTTTAAAGTTATCAGCTTCGGCCATGCCAATTTGGTCACGAATGGTATCTATCAAAGCTGGTAGCTGTTCTACCTGCATCTTGCTGACCTTTTCAACCATGTCCTGGATGCTGTCTACCATGTCTTTGGCTGCGAGTATCGCTTCGCTCTTGCCCATCTCGCTTTCAAAGAGTTGACGGTTTTCATTCATCCATTTGCTTAGACTTTCACGTACCATGAGCAATTCCATGTACTTGGGATTACGTTCGGCTTGATGAATGCCATAACTATGACGAATGCGAGCAATATTTTCGCTGACTAGTTGGCTCAATTGCTCAGCTTTGGGGTAGGTCAAACGACTGTAGTCTAATTTAAAACCAAACCTGGTCTGCATTAGACTGTTCATTTTACTACTGGATGCTACAGGATTTATTTCAGAAATGTTCATAATAGGTAATTCCTAATGGTTACAGTATTTAGCCAACTTTAAAGTTTTTTCCAATAACATTCGATTCTGTGAAAGTTGTGCTAGAGTTTCTTGGTAGCGATTATAGTAATGATCCTTGAGCGTGTAATTTTTTTTGTTACCTGCACTCAACAGTCGCGTCTTTAATCGCCCCTCCTCAACTATAAGTCTATTTATATGCTGATCATAATTCAACAATTGATCGGCTATTTGCCAACGTTGAGTTTGGTTGCATATGGCGTAAAACATAGCAGCATGTCGATTGGTAAAAATCAGTTCTTCATCGTTGTAACGATAAATCATGTGCCAGTGGTTGTCAATTTGTCTTACAGCGTAGTTACCTACTAGGAATAGGTTAGCGCCAATTGGCACGATTAGTGGACGTCGATCTTGCTTTTTTTGAATATCGATTAGGGTGAATATTTCTTTCCTGGTCCAGTGTTTGATTTTTTTAACTGCTTGGGCTACTGCTTGTTCAACTATCGACTTGCTTTCGGTAGGTAATTTTTCCATCTTGATTTCGTCTTACTAAGACACCTTTGTTGACTAATTGATTGGCTATCACTTGCTCTCGTTCAGTGAGAGCAGCCTTTTCAATGATAAATTCTGTATCCGGAAACTTGACTAGTACGTCGGATTCTTCGTTGGTAATGGGCAACTGTAAGCCGCCCATGAATTCTACTATTTTCATCTTAAATTTACAATTAGCGTAATCATAGCACCAATCAGCACCACTATCAAGCTAGTACCAATGGTAATTAATTGACGGTTATGCTTGTCATTGGCGTCAGACAGGGTATTTTTAATGTCTGAAATCATACCCTCCATGGCAGTGACTTTGTTATCGAGGCTATCTAATTTCACGTTCAATTGTTTATATCTTTCAGCACACAGTTCCACATGGGCCTCCAAATTTTCCTTTTCAATATCCGAAGCTGACATTTTTATTTAAATCCTGATAAAGGTAGTACACTACACTAAAGTAGTATATTTTATTATTTAATCCAAATGCTATAAAACTCGGAAGTAAGTATTGGTCAAAGCTCCATCCACACAAAAAACCGGGTAAGGAAGATCTATGGTTTCATCAAGCCCGGTAATGATAGGTACATTATCAAAATCAAATCTTAATTTTTCTAGGTGCTGAGCACAATTGATCCCAGAATCAAATTGAAAAATAAACTTCCAGCACTGATGATACCCACGATAATAACTACCAAACTTATGACTGTCCACATTAACCTGCATAGGAGTACGTGGTACAGCTTCTACCTGTGATTCTATGCGTAGATTAATTATTTGATTTACAGTTTCCCAATTTCGTTGTTGGTTCCGTTGTTGTTGATCTTCAGCATCGTTGTTGGTAACATCAGTGGTGGTAACGTCAATTAATGTATACACAGCAATACGATTCATGAAAATATTTATAGGTTGTAACCATGCTCATAAAAAAAGCCCTGTTTAACAGGGCTTTTTGTGTCAATACTAGTTTGATTAGAATGACAAGTTACTGGATGTGATTCCAGTGATTGGTGTGTTAGCAGCGTTGGCAACATCCGCACCTTCGATAACCATGTTTACTGCTGTACTTGTTCCAGCAGTAAAAGCACCGATTGCGGTAACTGTAACAGTTCCTTGTAGTGCTTGAACTAGATTATCTAGGTCAGCTTGGGTCATTGCTGAACCTTTTGTAAAGGTTTTGAAAAATAGGTCACGACCTACTTGTTCCATTGGGGCTGCGCCGCCGTTTGTTCTTGTAAATGCTGGCATTTTATTTTTCCTCTTTCTAAATTTTTACGCTGGTGCGTATGTTTTTATTTATGATCTTTGTGTTATTTTGCTGCGTTGAATCCGTTGAAGTGAGCAGCACCAAACCCACTGCGTTGAACCAGCTTGACTAAGCCTTGTTTAGAAGGGTAAACAAACCCTTCGCCCTGAGCTTGTCCGGCTACTATCTGCTGCATGCCTGTTACCTGTGATTCTAGTTGCTGTGCTAGGTTTTCTTTTAATGCACTGATGCTGTTCCAAATAGCAAAAAGTGCATCTAGCCCTTTTTTGTTTTGGTATAGATATCCATCTCCATTGCCTAATAGAAATTTAATCTGAGCAGGTTTAGCAGCAGTTTTTAACCAAGTTGCTAGATCATCACCAGTTTGGCGAGTGATTCTTTGATTCAAGTAACGTTGTAGTAGATCGCTATAGCTCTTTGGCATTCCTGCTCTAAACTGATCAGCAGCAGCACCTAAAGAATTCACTGCTTTTTCAGCTGTTGATACCAGTTTTACAGGTTGCTTGACTTGAAAACTAGCACCAATATTAGGGGGCACCACAGATACCACTGAATTAGTCATTGTGCGTCCTTTCCAGGGAGCGCCATTGAATTGGTGTGCTATTATTAGAGCCTGTCTGCCTGCAATTAATTGACCTAGTTCACTGTTGACAGGCACACGATATTCCACAGTAACAGGTTTAAAAATAAACATGTCGTTAATGGGTTGCAGCTGATGTGCAAACATTAGGTCGCCTTTGTAAACACCAGGAGCTCTTGTGACTAGATTTTTTAATCCTGTCCAAAATCCTGCTAGCTTATCGTATAATTCAGGCCTAGCTGTACGACTGCGTTTGATCTGTGTGTCATATTTTTGCCAATCAGCTGGGCTATGGGCAAAAAACGCATCAGGCATGTATTTGTCGTTGACAAAAAATCTACCCTGCGGATCAAGACCAAAATATAGTGCAATACCACCATCCCATTTTATACTAACCGCCTGTGGATTTTGTGCTATGCTTTTTAATGCTTGCACATATTGAGCAGCAGAATCACTGCTGATGAATATGCTGTCCTCAGGATGCGGAATTCGTGGGTCAGCTGCGGCTTCAACCAAATAATCAATAAATGATGTCATTGGATACGATCAGTAAGAGTTCTAAACCAAGCGGCGGTACCAACTTGAGCAGTTTCTGGCAGTCGCAGTAATCCACGAGCAGCATCTTGTCTGGCTGCTGCTAGCTTGCCTTCACGATCGGGATCATTGGCCAATGCTGCCATAATACTTTTTACACTGTTTAAATCTGACTCTTTGGCCTTGGGGTTCAGCAAGATTTTGGCAACTTCTTTTCTGGTTCTACCTACCACTTCATTGGTATCACGGGTCATTAATTTGCCACCAAAAGCGTCAAACTTTAGGTTCTTAAACTTGGCCAAACTGCTCATCAATATAAACACTTCGCTGCCTTTAAAGTCGGGATCGTCATAAGATCCACGCGGACCATGTTGATGCCATGGTGCAACGATAGCAGCATCATGAATAACCATGACATCTACTTGTGCTAGTCCTTTTTGACCATCTTGAGCAGTATAAGGAATTCCAATATGCACGTTACGCCCACTGACTGTGCTTTCAATACCTTGCTTTTCAAAGTATTTCTTAAATAACTGCTTGGCATCTTTGACTGGATCCCGGCTGGCACCAGTGTCGAAAAAGTCTACCACATCCTGTGCTTCAACAAATAAGTCAATGTCTCCTGACTTGATCTTGAATCCAGCACTGCCTATGTCGGCCTGCAGACTTTTGGCTATTTCCGGTGGAATCAAGTTCTTGGCTTGATTAACAACTCCAGGCACATCCTCACGGTTAACAGGATTTGAACTAGGTATAGCGTTGCCGCCTTCGTATAACTTTAATAAACTACTCATTTCTAAGGCGCCTTATACCTCTAGTGAATTTAGCAGAATCGCCACTGCGTATGCTGTTAATCAGCCTACGCTCTAGCTCACCTGCAGTCTCATGATCATAGTTTTCTTTGATAAATTGCAACAAATAGATGGCACCTTGAATCACATTGGTAGCTCTAGTCTCAACAAAGTTTTCTTTGTCTTTGTTAAGACCTAAACTATCTAGTTCGGCCAATATACTTTTAGTACGCTTTTGCAAGATAATCTCCGTATGACTTATTTATTAAGTTATACTTGCGATCGCTTCAAGCCGGCCAACATCTCTTTTAATTTGCTCGATTCCGATGTGGTATTCTTTGCTATGTTAGGCGCTGGGTCTGCATCTTTTACCACAGCATTGGTTTTAATTCTTTCCATAGTTGTACTTAATGTAGGACGATTTGATTGTTCAGTGTCGATGCCGGGATCGGTGATACGCATGGTTTCCATGTTATAGTCTAGATCAATCTTTTGACCTACGCCAGTGCTGCTGCGTGACTTCATGCACTGTATTTGATACTTGCCACGTTCGCGCATGGCTCTGCTGGTGAAAATACCAAACACATTATCTGCTGTGTTAATTTTACTGATACCACCTGAAATATGACTATGATCAAACTCTACTTCTTCAACCGCCGACCGATTTAACTGCGACGCAGTGATCATCAGCATTCCTAATTCTTTGCTGAGGTTACGCAGTTCTTCTGATACATACTTGTCTTTGACAAACAAGTCATTGGGCGATACCTTGGCCGACACTGGCATCAACAAGTCTAAGTAATCAATCATCACAAAGTCCACACGAGTATTTGTTTGAATTTGATATTCTTTCAAATAACTGCGTATGTCATTGATGGTGCTTTGTGCTGGCAAGTATTTGATACGATAACTACCAGCTCGTTTACTGGCTACCCTGACCTTAAGTGCAGTATCTTCAATGCTTTTACGAATTTCTTTGGTACTCATGTCATTTAACATGGCGTCTGTACGCAAACTGGTTAGTTCTTCGCTGAGTTCCAGTGTAACATAAACGCCGTGTAAGCCCTGCTGTAGCCAATTCAGTGCTATGTTCATCATAACCAGGCTCTTGCCCGATCCTGATCCACCAGCAAAGATGTTGAGTTCTCCTCGACTAAACCCACCATACATGATTTTGTCCAGTTGAGGCCAACCTGTGCTGACTTGTCCACCAGAATTAAAATAACGATTAATACGATCAGCAGGGTCAGCCCAGTAATCTGTGCCTAGGTCTTTGGTCAAGCTAATTTGTACTGCGTCTTTGATCAAGCGTTCTACAGGATTGTAGTCACCCTTTTCAATCAAGTCTGCGGATTTAAGAATGGCACGTTCCAGTTCTTGTCTACGTGTAAAACTTTCAAATTCTTCCAAGAACCAATCTAGGTGCCCTTGATCCAGTTCGGGCACTATTTTTAATTGTACACCTGTGACTGCGGCAATCTGCTCGCTGTTAGGCAGCACACCATGTTTGGCCGAATGCTCAGTAAGAAATTTAGCTGCTTCGCGAATAGTACGATCAAAATTTTCTGCATTGAAAATATTTTGCACTCGCACAAAACTCTGTGCGTCAGTGAGCATGATTTCCAAGAACAGTCTTTGTAGGTCAACTGAATAATTTTTTTGCATACTAGTTATATAGTTTCTTACGTTTGAGTTCTATTTTAAGGCGGCCGGTTTCTCTAGCGTCTAAGATAGTTCGAAGTACAAATAATGCTCCATATTTGATCACTGCTTCATTGACATCTTTACAGGTTTCTAACCATACAGGAAAACTCACCGTCCAACCGTAGTCTATGGCATTGGTAATCAGTCGACTGCCTGCTCGATCTGCATCAGGAACCAGGATTACTTCTCTATTCAAGGTGTCAATGATGTCGGCTTGAACTTCGTTACACTCATTGCTGAGTATGGCTACACCATCAATGGCCATGGCATCAAATGGTCCTTCTACTACTATGACAAATTTGGCATCTGCGGGCTGACGATCAATGTTGTACACATAGTTGGCTTCATACTGACTGTAGTATCTAGGTTTTATTGCTGGATCCCATGCTCTACTGGTATATCCAATTAGTCGTCCTTGCCAGGTAAACGGTATGATTACTCGACGATTCAGGTTATGCTCGGTGCGTTTACTGACCAATAATGGGTATCTATCTAGATCAATGTGTCGATCCATGCAGTATTGCAGCGCCACAGGATCTTGGTCCACTAGATCAACATCGTCGGGCAAAGGCCTTGCTCGAAAATCTACTGCAACAGGTTCGGGTTCAACTTCAACAGGTCCAACAATGTCGCGAACTCGAACTGCTTCAATTACCAATCTATTGACCAGGTTTTCGTCTGCACCTAGCCAAGATAAAAACTTTCGAAACCGATATCCTAAATGCCATCCCGGACGATATGATATCTTAAATTGGCAGTTAAAACAATGATAGCTGATGCTGCCATCGCCATTGGTCATTACGCCGCCACGCCCACGTGTATCCGCAGACTCACCCCGATGGATACAACAGGGTGCATTAAAGCTCAGCCAGCCACTAGGACTGCGGCGTCGCTTGGCAGGCAGTAGTTGTAATACAGTGTCTTGAACGGCAGTCAACATCTTTAATATTATACATGATATTGACTAAAAATACAACTCAGTGACTATACCATTCTTTCCATAATGATAGTGTTCTTTTTGTATCCACCGCCGATGCTGAGTGTGATTCTGTAAAATCTACGATTGGTAACGTCTTGGACATTGTAAATGGCTACATCACCTTGCCAAGGAAAACTCCATGTAAATGGTTGTTGCCATGTGGTAGTTAAAGTGTTTCCATTCCAATATCTTGCATCCCAGTTACCACTGTAGTCGCCTTTGGCCCAGTAAATCTGCCCTGTGATGTTTACCGTTAATGTCCCTGAAGTCACTCTGAATTGTAGACTACGAGCACCACTAGGGGCTAATTGCACAGCCAGAGTGTCTAACGATAACTCAACACCGTCGTCAATGTTAGCGGCCTTGTAACCTGGAGGTGCCGAAACTATAACAGGAGCAAATGGATTAGGAGCACCTCCTACCATACGTACACCACTGGCACTAGTATTAGCACTAGTTGGGGTTACTGAACCAGCGTTAATAGTAGACCCGTCTGATCTTGTAATAATCAGGTTGCCATTGGTTACTACCGCAGAGGTTATGCTAACACCGGCCGGGCCAGGATCACCTTTAGGTCCAGTTGCTCCTTGCGCTGCGCTACCACCTATTTTGCTTTCTAGTAGACCAGTTGGATCAGGTAATAAAATACTATTGGCTTGATCGTCAAAGAATATTTCGTTGTATTCGTTAGCTATGTCTGCTCTATTTTCGGTGGTATTACTTGAATGAATTTTTCTAATCGTCATTGTATTAACCTATGTATGTTACACCCCAACTGTCAAGACTATCAAATGTTACTGCTCCTGTTACTACATATAATCGTATAGTGTCGCCGGCTGCTAATTTAGCATAGCCAGTTAATGAGAAATGGACCGCAGTTCCCACGTTGGTGTCTGTTTCCCAGAAAGCAATTATATTTGCACCAGTTAAACTGGCATTCTTTTGTATCGCAACCTGATTCATGCCGTTGTTTGTACTGATCCTAACAGT
>CAZWSY010000062.1:0-21843 GCA_964636775.1 uncultured Lishizhenia sp. | reverse complement strand
GACAATCTTAGATTCGTCAGGGTTTTTTTGTGCCTAATTTTTTGGTGGGAGAGTATCCCGATTGCTTTCGGGACGATACCGATTTTTGAAACCTCAAAAGAGGAGTTGGTATTATTAAGGTTTGTGGTTTTAAATTAATGTCATTTGATTTTCAGCGTTTAATTAATCTTTTTTTACAACGCTAAATTTTTTTGATTTGATGTTGACTTGGAAAACTGAATATCATTTTTAAGATAATAATCGTCATCAAAAAGGGGAGGTATTTCACCTCCCCTTAGTTAAAATGTTGTTCATTAAAAGAAACCTAGTTTGTTTTTATTGTATGAAATCAACATGTTTTTGGATTGACGGTAATGGTTCAACATCATTTTATGTGTTTCCCGTCCAATACCAGATTTTTTATAGCCACCGAATGGTGCGTGAGCAGGATAAAGATGGTAAGAATTCACCCAAATGCGTCCTGCTTGAACCTCACGCGCAACTTGGTACGCTAAATGCATGTCGCGCGTCCATACTCCCGCTCCTAAACCATACTCAGTGTCATTAGCGATTGCAATCGCTTCTTCGTAGGTTTTAAAAGTTGTTACAGCTAAGACAGGACCAAAAATTTCTTCTTGGAAGATCCGCATTTTGTTATTTCCTTTCAAAACTGTTGGTTGAATGTAATACCCTCCTGACAATCCTTCATTATAGCAAGTCGCACCGCCAGTTAGGACTTCAGCACCTTCTTCCTTGCCTAAATTTATATATCCCAATATTTTATCAAATTGTTGTTCACTTGCTTGAGCGCCCATCATAGTTTCAGGATCTAGTGGATGTCCCATTTTGACAGCTTTAACACGCTCTATTAAATGCGCAATAAAGGCTTCATAAATACTTTCTTCAACCAAAATACGGGAAGGACAAGTACACACTTCACCTTGATTCAAAGCAAACATTGCGGCACCTTCGAGACATTTATCGAAAAACTCATCGTCTTTTTCCATCACATCCGCGAAGAAAATATTTGGAGATTTACCACCCAATTCTAAGGTTAAGGGAATAATGTTCTTTGCAGCTGCTTCCATGATTTTTTGACCCGTAACGGTTGACCCTGTAAAAGCAATTTTATGAATACGATCGCTTGATGCTAAAGCAGCGCCCGCCTCCGCACCAAGTCCATTGACAACATTCAACACACCAGCTGGTAAAATATCTTGAATTAATTCCATTAGAACCATAATTCCAACAGGCGTTTGTTCTGCTGGCTTTAAAACAATACAGTTTCCTGCGGCTAGTGCAGGCGCGATTTTCCAAGCAGCCATTAGTAAAGGAAAATTCCAAGGAATAATCTGACCGACAACACCTAATGGTTCATGAATAATTAAAGAAAGAGTGTTTTTATCCAATTCCGCAGCACTTCCTTCATCCGCGCGAATTACGCCAGCGAAATAACGGAAATGATCAATTGCTAAAGGCATATCGGCATGCGTTGTTTCACGAATTGGCTTACCGTTGTCCCATGTTTCAACTTGAGCCAAGCGTGCAAGATTTTGTTCCATAACGTCTGCAATTTTCAACAACATATTGGAACGCTCTGTAACGGATGTTTTTGACCAAGTTGGCATTGCAGCCCATGCAGCATCCAAGGCTAATTCAATATCCGCAGCTTTACCTCTTGCCACTTTTGTAAATACCTTTCCATCAACGGGAGAAATAGCTTGTAAATAGTCACCACTTACGGGTGCCACCCATTTTCCTCCAATAAAATTCTCATACTGTGCTTTAAAAGAAGGTCGAGCATAGACGACTTCCTCTGGTTTAGTTACTGTTGACATAGCTTTTAATTTTATAGTTAAACAGGTCAAAGTAAACTTCCAATTTGCTCATTCAATTGTACTATTCTACAATTCAATTGAACAATCCTACACAAGCGCTAAAAACCTCTCTGTGAAAAGGATATAAAAAACTGATTTTCGTCATGTTCTTGTTTTTCATGTCAAAATAGTTTTAAGTTTGACTTCTAAATGAAAGAAAAATGGCGGCAATTGATGTAGGGAATTGGCAAAACAGAAAATTGGAAAACCACGTTGAAAATCGTACTTGTATCACGTTAAACAATGCAGAACTCAATTTATTCGAAACGCATCAATCTGCTGAAAAAGTAGCACTAACCTTTTCAGATCCTGTACTTGCAAGTATGTTAACGGGTAAAAAAGTAATGCATCTTTCCGATAGTCCCGCTTTTAGTTTTCTTCCTGGAGAATCGGTAATTATGCCAGCTAACGAAACAATGATAATTGATTTTCCAGAGGCAGCAGCTAAAAATCCCACGAAATGTTTGGCCTTACGATTTAGTCAAGATAAGGTAAGTGAAATTGTAAATGATTTAAACACCTTGATGCCAAGAGAAAACGCAACTTGGAGCCGTGAGGACTACAATTTTCATTTTACCAACGACATTGCCATTCAACAAATTATACAGCGACTTATTTACCTTTTTACCGAAAACCACCCTTCAAAGGATTTATTTTCGGACATGATGATTCGGGAGATGATTATTCGCATACTTCAAATTGAAAACAGCAACAATTATATTAGTAAGTCTTATTCTGCAAGTAATAGTTCACGTTTTTCGTATGTGATAAGTTATGTTCGAAAAAATATATCTGAACAGCTAAATGTGACTCAATTATCCAAACTCGCAAACATGAGTGAGACTGCTTTTTTCAAAGCATTTAAAGCAGAATTAGGCATTACACCGAATGAGTTCATTATTCTTGAAAGAATAAGACATGCAGAGAGTTTACTTAAAAATCCAGAAGTGAGTATCAAAGAAGCCTATTTATCTAGTGGGTTTAATAGTTTTTCTTACTTCTGTCGGATATTTAAAAAGAGAAACAATATGAATCCTAGTGAATATAAACAAATCGTTTCATAAATAAATTTAATCCAATTAACAAAAGATAGAATTCGAAACTAAGAATGAATTAATGTCTCAACTTTCTCGCAAACATTGTTATGATTGTAATCAATGAAAGCACTTCTCAATGTGAATTGGATTCCAGATGTTGCTTTTATCATTTTTTCTTTTAAGTCTATTTCATTGTTGGGTTCAAAAAGTAAACCGGCTTTTCCGTAAGCTAGAATCTCAGTTGTGCCTCCAGAATTACTTCCGATAACAGGGGTTCCCTGAGCCATTGATTCAATAGTAACCATTCCAACCGTTTCTGACAAACTAGTCATGAGCGTCCAATCAAAAGCGTTAAATACAACGAATGGATTTTCTTGAAAGGGTAAGAATAATACACGACTTTGTAAATTTCTTGAAAAAATAAACTCAATCAATTCTTGTTCATACTCACTTGCCTCTCCTTTCGTCTTTTCACCAACAATTACCAACTTTACTTTATCCTCTGAAATTTGGTCTAAAGCTTTAACTGCAAGTAGTTGTCCTTTCTGTGGGTCGATACGCCCAACAAGCCCAAATAAGAAATCTTTTTCAGGAAGATTCAGTTTTTTTCTCGAAACTTCCTTGGGTTCATTTATAACATTAGTAAAGTCAACACCACTAGGGATAACATGAATTTTTTCAGGATTAAAATTTGTATTTAAAATAACTTGTTGCTTCAAACTTTCTAAAGGACAACACCACGCAGCCAATCTGTTAAATCGAATTGTTCTAAAAAATTGCTTTTTAACTCCGCCAAGATTCATTTCCATAAAGTAATAAACCTTGAGTTTTTTTCCGCCAAAAAAAGCAGTTCCAGATGCAATACTTAAATCCGTGTATGCTCTAACTATCAAATTTGGGAAGTCATTTTTTTTCAACCAAAAAGCTAATTTAAATGCACAAAGAAGAGGATAATATTTCCTGTACTTTGGAACAATTTGAAAACGCAAACCTAGTTTTTTTGCTTCTTCAATGAATTTGCTTCCTTTCCATCCTAATACAACCACATCATGACCACGATTCTTCATCCAAAGAGCGTTTCGAAGTTGGTTCATTTCGAGTCCACCCCAACTATTTGAGCCACATAAATAAGCTATTCGAAGTCTTTTCATTTCACAGCGAAAGTAGTTAATACTCACAAAACCGTACTTTTGTTGACATGTCCGAATCCATTAAGAAATCGCTACTCGTATTTTTCATTGCTCAATTTCTAATTGCAATACCATTGTTTCTATTTCCAATTAATTTGTTCAAAGGAAAAGTAGAAATTGAAATAAATGGGAAAACCGCAACAGAAGAAGCACCTTTAAGTTTGTCCTATTTTATTGGTAAAGGTTACGAACCCTCAGAAATGATAGACATCAAAAAATTTTACCTGACAACTGAAGGCTATTTAATGGCTTTTGTTTTTCTTGTGGGTATTCCTACTCTTGTCGCTTTACGTTTTTCCACCTCTAAAAAATCACATTAGTATCCTAATTACCCTATTAAAAATTAGCACATTAGCACATTAATACATTAGCACATTAGCACATTTCTATCCCCCCAACCCAAAAATCACAAACACTTCGTTCTACCACCATCAACAGGTACATTTATTCCATTAATATAGGATGCCTCAGGCGAAGCCAAAAATGCGATAGCTGCCGCAACTTCCTCGGGCTCTGCAATTCGTTTCATTGGTGATTCTCCAGCCATTTCTTCAAAAATTGAGGCAACAGATTCTCCAGTTTTAGCAGATTTTGCCTCAGCTATACTTTGCAATCGAATGGTGTTTGTTGCACCAGGAAGTACATTATTTACTGTGATACCATATTTTCCCAATTCATTCGCGAGCGTTTTGCTCCAATTGGCAACAGCTCCACGAATGGTATTCGAAACTCCTAAATTAGGTAAGGGCTGTTTTACAGAAGTTGAAATCACGTTGATTATTCGTCCATAATTTTCAGCAATCATTCCCTTGTAAAAAGCTTGAACCAAAATGTGATTACATATTAAATGTTGATTGAACGTATCTAAAAATTCAGAAATATCAGCGTCAATTATCGGACCTCCTTTTGGACCTCCTGTATTATTTACTAAAACATGGATAACATTTCCCTTAGAAACAAAATTTTCCAAAATGACTTTTAATTCTTGTGGTTGACTAAAATCTGCAACTAGGTATTGATGATTTTGGCTACCGTTATTATGAAGTTCGGTTAAAGTAACCTTAAGTTTTACTTCATTTCTGGCAAGAAGTACAACATTTGCGCCCATTTGCGCTAGTTTTAAAGCTGTAGCTTTTCCGATTCCTTGGGTACTTCCGCACACTAGAGCGTTGCGGTTTGAGAGGGAATTATGCATAAATATTAAATTGGTTTTAGATAAATGTTAATTTGAACTTATTGTCAAACGAACATTTAATATACTTTTGCCCAAATTTAGAAAAGTTACGTTTATGAAAAATTTATTACGAAAAATCAATTTTACTTTAGTCTTTGCGCTGGGGTTAATTGGGATTCTTCGTGCACAAACCACGGTCTTAGTTGACCCAAATGGTGCAGGAGGGTTCGAGTTGGGGGCAACACTCGCAGAAAACGGTTGGTCTCAGGTCGGTGGAACAGCTGATAATTGGACAGTTGGTTCAACTGCTGCCTTGACCCCAGCAACAGGAACAAATTGTGGATTTGTCTCGAGTAATGGAGGTACAACTTGGGCATATTCTCAAGTTAGTACGTTCATTCAATTGTTCAGGGATATCACAATTCCTGCTGGTCAATCAAAACTTACTATAGCATTTAAGTGGAGAGCGAATGGAGAGGGTACGACTACCTCTGATTGGGATAATTTAAAGGTTTATTTAGCTCCATCTTCATATACACCAGCAGTAGGTGTTAGTGCACCAGCGGCAAATCAAATTGCTGGTCCGGGAGCAATAAGCGGGATGTACAAATTGAGTTCAGCAAACTGGAATAACGAATCTATAACGATAAGTGCAATTCCTGGAACGACTTATAGATTAGTTTTTCAGTGGAAATCTGATATTTCGGATATTGTAAACCCTCCTGCGGCATTAGATGATATTTCAGTTCAAACTACTGTTCCTGGTGATTTTATATCTATCACATCTGGTGATTGGAACAATCCTCTAACTTGGGATGCAAATGCGGTTCCTTCAGGTGCTGATAATGCGATTGTTTCAACAGGTCATACTGTAACGGTTAATGCAATAGGTCAAGCAATCAATAATATTTCGGTAAACGGAACGTTAGCCTATGCTGCAGCTCCAACACAATTTAATGTAAATGGAAACCTAACGGTATCCAATACGGGTTTAGTTAACGTATTTCAAGGAACAACAGGAAAAACTCTAGTCGTAACCGGAAACATTACGAATAATGGTCGTATTGATATTTCTGTAGGTACGGGTGCAGCAGGAAACTTAACGCTTAACGGAACCGTTGTTCAAACGATTTCTGGTTCAGGTGCCTTTGGCGGAATCAATGCAACGACTACAACTTCAAATACTGTAGGAGTGATTAGAAATCTTGTTTGTTCTAATACAAGTACAGCAACTCCAAATATTGTTTGGTCTATCCCATCAACAATTCGTATTGCGAACAACTTAAATTTAACTGGAGCAAGAGTAAATGCCTCAGGTAACACTTTTGTTTTTGGTAATTACGCTGCAGGAGGTACTTTAACCTCACCAGTGGGAACAGGTTTCCTTTCAGGAACTAAGTTCTCTCGTTGGTGGACAACTACAGCAGGCGGAACAACAATTACTGCTGGCGCAGAACCAGCAGCTGTGGCAGGAATGTATCCTTTCTTGTCAGCTACAGGACAAAATAGAAGATTATTTATAAGACGTTCTTCAACAACAGCTACAGGAAATACCGCTGGAGAATTGGCTGTAGTTTATCAAAACAGTACAGTTCTTACTCAAAATCAAACTATAGCTGATGGAGCATACATTGTTACCGATAGATTTGAGGCTAATTGGAGCGTAACAGCAGAAGCTGGATATGTTTATGTGTCAGGAACTCACGAGGTCGCTTTGGTAGGTACCGGTGGGTTTTTTCCAACAAATGGAAATTCTCGGATTATTTTACAAAACGCTACTGTTGGGGGAACACACCAAAATGGAACCACACTCCCTGTAGCTCAAAGGATAGGTTTATCAACAGCTCAATTAACGGCTGGCGCACTTTACATGGGTATTAATACAATCGATAATCAATATCCTTGTGATGGTACACCAACTGCTGGTAACACTCAAGCCTCTGTTTCTTTGGCCTGTTCAGGTACAAATTTTACATTATCCCTACAAGGAAATGTTATTGTTCCTGGTTTAGGATATCAATGGCAGATTTCAACGGATGGAAATGATTGGACAAACATTGCAGGGGCGACTAATGCGACTTTAATAACTAATCAAACATCCCCAAGATTTTACCGATGTTTAATTACATGTACGGCTTTATCTTTATCCTCAAACTCTACTCCTTTGTTGCTAAATATGGATGTTCCAACAAATTGTTATTGTACTCCAGTTTATACTTCAGGGATCTCATCGGGAGACTTAATATCCAATGTTCAAATAGTTGGAACAACGCTGAATAATAATTCTGGTACATCCACAACAGGACCGAGCTACACATTTTTTTCGGGTCAGCCAAATCATACAGCTGACTTATTACCTTCAACTAATTATCAAGTAAACATTTCGGTTGGAACTTGGGGGAATCAACATATTCGTGCATGGATAGATTATAATGATAATGGTTTCTTCGAAGCTAGTGAGGTAATAGGCCAAGCCATTATCGCACAAGGTCAAGGAAATACAGGTCCTTTCCCCCCAGCTAGTTTTACTATTTCATTGGCTTGTACTCCCCCGGCAGGTATCCATAGAATGAGAATTCGAAGTGTTTGGAGTACGGGTACTACTCAGTTCCAATCAATTGACCCTTGTGCAAGTTATGGTTTTGGTGAAACAGAAGATTACTTAATTAATATTGTTGCTCCTCCTTCATGTCCTTCTACAGGAACTTTATCAACCGTTTCAACAGCTTCATTTACTGCTGATTTAAATTTTAACTTGGGTTGTGCAACAGCAACAACATTTGATTTCGAATACGGTCCCGTTGGGTTTACTTCTGGAACAGGAACTTTAGTTTCGAACCAAACAGTTACAATTAATGGTACAACTGCTTCATATACGTTGAGCGGTTTACAACCATTAACTGCTTACGAAGTAAGAGTTAGAGCAAATTGTGGAAACGGAGACGTTAGTTCATGGTCAAATGCAACACCTGTAACAACACTCGACCCTCCTTGCGCTGGTGCTCCTGATGCACCATCGGCTTCTTTAAATGGTATTACTGCAATTTGTGCTGGTCAAACTATTACTGTTTCTGCTGGAGGATTTACAACGGGTGTTTTAGGGATCTCTAATATTTGGGAAACTTCTACAAATAATATTGATTGGACACCAATTGCTGGTGCTATAGGGCCAATCTACACCTCAGGACCATTAAGCGCTGGTACTGTATATTTTAGAATTTCCTCTACTTGTACAAACTCAAATATCACTACAAACTCTAATGTTTTAACATTAACCGTTAATGCACTTCCAGTTGTTACTGTTTCTGTTCCAAATAACGGTGTTATTTGTGGAACACAAACTTTGACAGCTTCTGGTGCTGAATCCTATTCTTGGTCCCCGTCAAACGTTTTAAGCGCTAACACAGGAAGTGCTGTTGTTTACACGGGATCAACTTCTCAAACTGTTATCGTGGTTGGTACAGATGTAAACGGATGTGTTTCTTTACCAACACCTCAAGTTGTCTCATTTACAACACCTGATGCTATTAATTCAACTATTTCGGTGCCTTCTTTCTGTGCAACGGGTGGCGCGTCTTCAATTTCAGTTTCTTCCACAGCTCCATACACTTACACTTTCCAATCTTTAGGAACAGGAGTAATTACAGCACAAACATCTAACTCATTTGATGTAACTGTTACGGAAACTTCAAACTTTAGAATTACAGGAACAGATGCAACAACAAATTGTATGGCAATGACGGTTGTAACAATTTCTGTTTTTCCTTTGCCTACTTCTAACATAACATCAAGTGCTCAAGGTGTTTGTCCAGGAACATCTGCAACAATCAATACAGGTTTGACAGCTCAAGGATTTACAAGTAATCCTATTCCATTTGCGGCATTGTCAGCTCCTGTTGATGCGGTAACTTTAGTTACTGGTGGTGTTGCAACTCCTCCTACAAACCTTGGATTTGGACTAGATGATGCTGGTTGGTCTGCAATCCCAATTGGTTTTGGATTCAATTTCTTCGGTACAATTTATAATACCGTATCCATTGGAACCAACGGAACCGTCTTTATGGGGAATACTGGAAATGTTGGAGATTTCACGTTTACAACTTTACCAAGTACGACTGAGCCTTTTAATATGATTGCGGTTTTGGCTATGGATAATAATCCAAATGCTACAAACGGCGGAACAATCCAGTATTGGACAGAGGGAACTACTCCTAATAGAAAATTCGTGGTGAACTATGATGATATTAAAGAGTTCGGTGATGAAAGATTTAGTTCAGCACAAGCTATTTTCTACGAAACCACGGGTATTGTTGAAGTACATGTTGAATACTCAACTAACATAGATAGAAATAAATTAGTTGGTATAAACAACGGAGATGGAACGCAAGGTGTTTTGGCTTATTCTTCTGGTACAGTTGCTTCTGCTACCAACCCAATTACCAACCCATTTGCATACAGATTCTCACCTCCTGCTAACTTTACAGTAGAATGGTCAACAGTTGATGCTCAAGGAAATCTTACTCAAATTGCAACGGGTACTAACTTATTTTCTTTAGATGTTACACCTACAGCGACAACAACTTATGATATCTCTTACACGAATCAAACTACAGGGTGTACGAATGCATTAGGTTCTTCGCAAATCACAATTAACGTGCTTGGTGATGTTGCTCCCTCTGGATTATCAACGGCATCATCTGATACGTTAGTTTGTTCAGGAATTAATTTTACATTATCTACAGGCTATACTGGTAGTACTGAAGGGTTGACTTTCCAATGGCAAAGTTCATCTAATGGAGTGGATTTCTCTAATATCGCTGGCGCCACTTCTGCTACATTGAATATTTCTCAAACAGCAAACACCTTTTACAGGTTGTCAGTCGTTTCTTGTGGAGGTACTCCTTCGATAAGTACTCCCTTAGAAGTTACAGTGGATATTCCTACAAACTGTTATTGTACACCAGTGTACACGTCTGGTACTTCGGTTGGTGACTTAATTTCTAATGTAGAGATAGTAGGAACTACTTTAAGTAACAATACAGGAACGGTTCAAGGTGGTCCGAGCTATACCTTCTTCACAGGACAACCAAACTTTACAGCGAACTTGTTACCTTCAACAACATATCAAGTAAATGTTTCTGTAGGTACTTGGGGAGATCAACACATTCGTGCTTGGATTGATTATAACGATGATGGTATTTTCTCTTCTAGTGAGATTATAGGGCAATCTGTTATTGCCTTAAATCAAGGAAATACTGGGCCGTTCCCTCCTGCATCTTTCAGTATTGCTTTGGCTTGTAACCCACCAGCTGGTCCACACAGAATGAGAATTAGAAGTGTATGGAGTACAAACGCTACTTTCTTTGAAACTATAGATCCTTGCGCAAGTTATGGATTTGGTGAGACGGAAGATTACATCGTAACGATTCTTCCAGCGCCAACTTGTCCTTCTATTTCAACACCAATTTTGACAGGTTCAACTACCAACACGGCTTCATTATTATGGCCAATGGGTTGTTCAACTGCAACTAACTTTGACATCGAGTACGGTGCTACAGGTTTCACTCCGGGTACGGGTACGTTATTGTCAGACGTTGTTGGTGTTCCTTCAGGAGTTAACATGACTTATGTAGTTACTGGGTTAACGCCGAATTCTTCCTACCAATTCTATGTACGTGCGAATTGTGGAAATGGAGATGTAAGCGCATGGACACTACCTGTAAACGCAAGTACTCCTTGTGCTCCAGTAGATGTTGCTGATATTTCAGACGTAATTACTTGTGATTCTTACACGCTTCCAGCAATTGCAGAGGTGACTCCTTCTAATAATAATGGTTTAGTTTTGGGTTACTTTACACAACCAAATGGCGGTGGTACACAACTAACAGGCAATATCACAACTTCTCAAACAATTTATATTAGAGGTGTTGCTGGTGCTTGTAGTGATCAAGAGGTGTTTACAGTTACAATTAATAACTCTACATCTTCAACTGCAACAGAGGTTGCTTGTTCATCATTTGATTGGAATGGAACTACTTACACAACTTCTGGGGTTTACACCTTTAATACGGTAAATGCTGTAGGTTGCGATTCTGTTGCAACGTTAAACTTGACAATTAATCAACCAACAACGGCTACGCTAAATGTAAACGCTTGTCAGTCTTTCACGATTAATAACCAAACTTATACGACAAGTGGTACTTATATTCAAAACTTGACAAACGTTGCTGGTTGTGACTCTACATTGACAATCAACGTGAATATTGGTGAGCCAGATGCTACAAGTGTAACAGAAACTGCTTGTGATTCTTATTCTTGGAATGGAATGACATACACAACATCGGGAGTTTATACAGAAACCCTTCAGAACATTTTCGGTTGTGATTCTGTGGTAACGTTGAACTTGACCATAAATAACTCTACTACAAGTTCTACTTCGATTAGTACTTGTGATAGTTATACATGGAATGGAACTACTTACACTGCTTCCGGTACTTATACGTTTGTAACTACGAATACGGCAGGTTGTGATTCAACAGCAACATTGATTTTAACAATTGGAAACAATGGTTCAACAACGTCAGCTACAACTTGTGGATCTTTCACATGGACTAACAACCAAACTTACACAGCGTCCGGTATCTACAACCAAACATTGGTTAACGCTGCTGGTTGTGACTCTGTTGTAACATTGAACTTGACAATTTTACCATTGCCAACTGCGACAGCAACAGATAACGGTGCTGGTACATTGACTTCTTCTGCTGGTGCTTCTTACCAATGGATTAACTGTGCGACAAACGCTCCAATTGCTGGCGCGACTTCTCAAACATTTAGTCCTGAACAAAATGGTTCGTATGCAGTAACTGTTACAAATTCTAATGGATGTTCTGCAACTTCAACTTGTGTGGTTGTTGATTACATCGGATTAGACGAGTTGAGCAGAATGGCATTGAATGTTTACCCTAACCCAACAACAGGCGAAATCAACATCGCGGTTGATGGTGTAACGGAAAGCTACAATGTTACTGTAGAAGACATGAACGGAAGATTGGTAATGAACTTAGGTGCTTTAATTAACACTAATGGAACTTACCAAGTGAATATGACGAATTTGATTACTGGTGTTTACTTCATTAAATTGAACAGCAACGGTAACGAAAGAGTTGTTCGTGTGATTAAACAATAATTTCACTCAATTAAATTGGAAAAGAGGTTACTGAATAAGTAGCCTCTTTTTTTATGCACTAATACCGACGATGACGTATAATGTCTTCGCCACAGCGGATTCAAATTGTATCGAATGTCATTCCCCGGCGGAGGCACTATACCACACATTATTATTATGCGAAATAATATGTCACAATTGGTATAATTTTACAGCATGAATTTTGAATCTAAATTCCCGAACATGGGAACAACCATTTTTACAGAAATGTCGAAATTGGCAAATGAATGTGGGGCCATCAACTTAGCGCAAGGATTTCCAAATTTTCCGATTGATGAAGAATTATTAGAGTCTTTAAAAACGGTTGTAATAGGTGACGTTCATCAATATTGTCCAATGGCGGGTAAGCCTGAATTATTGGATGGAATTAAAAATTTAATTAAATCTTGTTATAGTAGGAATATAGACCCAAACAAAGAATTGCTAGTTACAGCAGGGGCAACGCAAGGTATCTTCACTGTACTTCAAGCGTTGGTGAATAGGGGAGAGGAGGTATTGATTTTGGACCCAAGTTATGATTGTTATGTTTTACCGATAGAATTAGTAGGAGGTGTTCCAAAACGCATCAATTTAGATGAAGAATATTTACCGGATTGGGAGAAAATTTTTCAGACCGTAAATGAAAAGACTAGAGTCATTATAACCAACAACCCACATAATCCATCGGGTAGAATTTGGCGGAAATCAGATTTTGAGAATTTGAAAGAGCTTATGGTTAAATACCCTAATTTAATTCATCTTTCCGATGAGGTCTATGAATTTATTCATTTTGAGCATTTTCATCAATCGGTTCACCAAGATGAATTTTTAGCGAGTCGTTCAGTAGTGGTGTCTTCATTTGGCAAAACATTTCATATTACAGGTTGGAAAGTAGGTTACCTTGTTGCTCCAGAATTACTCATGAAAGAGATTAAGAAGGTTCATCAATTCTTGGTGTTTTCCGTTAATAGTGTTGCTCAAGCAGCATTAGCTGATTACATTTCAAAAGTGGATGTTAAGCTTTTGGGTGAATTTTATAAGCAGAAAAGAGATTTGTTCAGCGAGCGTTTAGGTAAAAGCAAGTTTAGGCTTCTACCAAGCGAAGGTTCCTATTTCCAACTTTTAGATTATTCTTCAATGAGTGATGAAGGTGATGTTGAATTTGCAAAGCGTTTAACAACAGATCTTGGTGTGGCTTCAATTCCCGTGTCTGTTTTTAACGGTGACGGAAATGACAAAAAGCACATTCGTTTGTGTTTTGCGAAAACAGATGAAACATTAATTCAAGCAGCAAAACTCTTATGTCAACTTTAAAAGTATCCGTAGTTCAAACCGATCAATATTGGGAGGCTAAACAGCAAAATTTGGAGCATTTTTCCACCAAATTAGAAGGTTTGTATAATCAAACAGATTTGGTTTTACTTCCAGAGATGTTTGATACAGCTTTTTCCATGAATGTTGAAAATGCTGATAATTGGAATGGTTCCCTAAGTATGGATTTTCTAAAAATTCATAGCAGAAAAGGGAATTATTCAATCTACACCTCATTAATGATTAATGATTCAGGAGCTTTTTTCAATCGTGGAGTTTTTGTTTTTCCTGATGGGAGAATTGTATTTTACGATAAACGGAAATTATTCACCTTAGCAAAGGAAGATGAGGTATTTACATGCGGGGCGGAACGGAAAATTGTTGAGTTTAAAAACTGGAAATTCAATTTGAATATTTGCTACGATTTGCGTTTTCCAGAGCTAATGCGAAATGATGTTAAAGACGAGGTTTTTTTATACGACATTCAATTATTAGTAGCGAATTGGCCGGAAAGACGTGCAGAGCATTGGAAGAGTTTATTGAAAGCTAGAGCAATCGAGAACCAATGTTTCGTTGTTGCATGTAATAGAATCGGTACAGATGCAAAAGGTTTAACATACTTAGGACATTCTGTAGTCTTAAATGCCATCGGCTCGGGAACTTTTTTAAGCGATGAACAGACCGTTACTTTTGAATTGGAAAAATCACAACTTATTCAAATACGGCAGGATTTGCCTTTCCTTAAGGACAAGTAATTCGGAATTTTGAGTTATTTTTGGGGAAGTTTAAATTTTAATCATGAAAAAAGTATTACTTTCCTTATCGGTTTTGGCTGTCACAGGAGTATTTGCACAAAAAAATCAGCGTGTATTGAAAGCGCAAGAAGTGCAACTCAAAGCACCAACAACGATCAACAACGCTACGTTAGAAAAGAGTTTAACCGTTCTTTGGTCTGACGATTTTTCTAACCCAACAACATGGACAATTGACAACAGTGGTCAAACTGGCGCAAACTTTGGTTGGAACATCAACAGTACATCCCAAGGTTGGTGGTCAACCGCTGGAACTGGCATGTCTTCAACAGGTATCTCAGGAGGAAACAATGCCGAGCTATCTAACGGAAACCCAACAACAAATCCTGGAACACAAGCTTTAGGTGTAACGTACACTTTAACTTCTGCTTTACCAATTGATGTTGCAGGTCTTACAGATGGTTCAAACCAAGTTTCTTTGCAATTCCACCAATTCGGAGCGAGATTCAATGACTTACAAGAGTTTCAAATTTCTACTAACGGAACAGACTTTATTACCGTTGGAAATAACAACGATAAAGAGGTTCTTTCTCAAGCAGGAGGATCAGCTTATCCTAATCCAGAATTGAAAATCGTAAACCTAGCACCTTATTTAGGTAGTACCGCGAATTTATCAACAGTTTGGATTCGTTTCCGTTGGACAACAAACTTTCCTTCTGCAGCAACAAACCCTAACGTTTGGGTAGCTTACGGTTGGTACATTGATGATGTGAAAATTGTAGCAAACCCAGGTTTTGACGCACAAGTAGTTTCTAATTTTTGGGGTTCCGAAGGTTTGAATTATTATCAAATTCCAACAACACAAGTTGCTCCAATCGAATTTTCGTCAAGATTATTTAATGCAGGCACTAATGTCTTACCAGACGCGAAATTGAATGTGCAAGTTCTTTCAGGGGCAAATACTGCATTTTCTGGATCAAGTGCAGGACAGGCAGTAAACCCATTAGACTCTGCAACATTAGAGTTGGCAACAACTTTCACTCCTCCAGCAACACAAGCAAATTACACCTTGAAAAGAAATGTTTCTTTGGGTAATCAGCCGAATGGAATAGTTTTGACAGGAACTCTTACAGAAGGTGGTTCAGGTTATTCATCCAATAATAGTGTTGCGGTAAGCGGCGGTTCTGGATCTGGATTAACCTTAAACACTACAGCGTCTACTGGTGGAGTTGTTTCTGCTGGAATTGTTCAGTCTGGAGGAGGAGGTTATGTTTCTGCTACCAACGTTCCAACATCTAGTGGGAATGGTACAGGATTAACACTTGATGTAACCGCGGCCGCAGTGGGTTCAGTAACCAGTTTATTTAGTACAGGTTCCTTTGGAATTATTGTAGATGGAGATTACCCAGCAACTGGAGGTACTGGTACTGGGTTAATTCTTAATATTGTAACCAATGGAAATGGTCAATATCAAAGTGTTTCAATCGTAAATGCTGGTTCAGGTTATTTAGGTAGTCAGACAGTGTCTGTTAGTATGAACAATGCTGGTTTGACATTTAATATTTTAGCAGTTACCAATGGAGAAATTCTTTCAGCTACAATCAATAATGCTGGATCAGGTTATTTAGTTGGTGATGTTGTAACGATAGGAAGTGGGGATCCAAATGCAACTTTTGTGATTTCACAAGTATCTGGTGGTACAATTACTGCTGCAACCATTGCTACTCCAGGAACAGGTTACACCGCGGGTGATGTTGTTACAATCGATGGAGGCTCTGCAACTTTCACAATCAATACAGTAACTAACAACACACCAATCGTTGATGAAATTCCAGCAAACAATACAATTGCTGACTTGAACTTCTCTGTTACTAACTACATCTATGCAAGAGATAACAACAACTTCGCTGGTAGCACAACTAATGGTACAGATGGATTTGAAGTAGGGAACTTATTCGACATTTTTGCACCTCAAACACTTAAAGGAATTGCATTTAGATTAGCTGGCGGAAACAACGGCACAACGGTAGGAACTGAAGTTTACGTAAAACTTTATGGTATTAGTGCAACAGGTGAATTTGAGTTTATTGAAGAATCTGCTCCATTAATCGTTGGAGCTGGAAACTTGAACAGTATCGTTACACTACCATTGTTATCTCCAGTAGATTTAGAACCAACAACATATTTAGCCGTTGTTGGTGCTTTTGGTGGTGGAATGAGAGTTTCTAATGCAGGGACTTCTGAACAACAAACATCGTTCTTCCTTGACTTAGCAGATAATACTTGGTATTTCACTACATCAACGCCAGTAGTTCGTTTAAACTTTGATCCAATTGTTTCTGTAAACGAGCAAGAAATGAACGTTCAATCTGCAATTGTTTACCCTAACCCAACATCGACTGATGCAACAGTTAAGTTCAACCTTAACAACGCTTCTGATGTTGCAGTTTCTGTATATGATGTAACAGGGAAATTGATGATGAACAGCGCTTTGGGTAACCTTAATGCTGGTACACACCAAATGGAAGTTGCAGCGAAAGATTGGAATAGCGGTGTTTACTTTGTGAACATCACTTCTAATGGTACAACTGTTACCAAAAAATTTGTTCGTCAATAATAATTGATAATACCGACGATGACATCTAATGTCGTATTGAATAATATCTGATTGTCATGTCGGTATTATACCATACAAAAATTACTTTACGGCAATCTATTTGACATTGGGTATAAATAGTAATTTTGAAAGGCTGGCATTCGTCAGCCTTTTTTTATGTTTGATTTTGAACTAGGGTATTGGGGTTTATTCATTAGCAGTTTTTTGGCAGCTACAATTTTACCTGTCGCCTCAGAAGTTTTTTTAGGCGCAATGTTAGCACTAGGATATGACCCATTAGTTTCGTTGGTTGTTGCAACAGTTGGAAACACTCTGGGTGGTTATTTGAATTATATTTTAGGCTTAATTGGAAATCCAAAATGGTTAATAAAGGTTGGTGTTAAAGAAGACAAAGTACTCTCCTGGGAAAACGCAATTCAAAAATATGGCGCATGGCTAGCTTTGTTGTCGTGGTTACCTTTCATTGGAGATGTAATAGGTATCGCTCTAGGGTTTTTTAGGGTAAACTGGGTTTTATCTTTTGTCTTCATAGCAATCGGAAAGTTTGTGAGATATGTGTTCATTGTGATTTTCTTCTTGTATTTTCGAGATGAAGTGGAAAGTTTACGTCTGTTCTTTTTGAATTTTTTTCAAACATAAACTAAAACATTTGAGGTCAATTTTTTACTGAAATCACTTTCAACAGTAATGGATAAAGAGTCGTGTTTAAAATAACACTCAAATTTTAAAATGATATAGAGTTAGAATTTCGGCATTTGATTTACATAGATAAATTTTAAAATAATTGTTGAAAACTTTAAAAAAAAATATATCTTTGCACCCCAATTCGAGAAATAAAAACCATTAATAAAATAAAAATATGTTGATTATCCCTATCAAAGAAGGCGAAAACATCGAAAGAGCCCTTAAAAAGTACAAGAAGAAGTACGAAAAGACTAATGTAATGAAACAATTGCGTGGTCGTAAAGAGTTCGAAAAACCATCTGTTGTTCGTCGTCAGGAAATCATCCGTGCTGCTTACAAGCAAAAATTGTTATCTCAACTAGCGTAAGTAACTTTTTTACAAATATTACGTAAGGGGTAGTCTAATCGATTACCCCTTTTTCTATGTTTGACGCTTTTCTATCCTATTTGCATTTTGAAAAACGTTTTTCTCTTCACACAATTGAAGCTTATTCATCTGACCTTTACCAGTTTTGCAATTTTCTTGAAATAGAATCAGAAAGGGAAATGTTAACCGTTAAACCCATTTCTGTTCGTTCATGGGTGGTGGATATGGTTGACAAGAAAATGACCAATAGAAGTGTGAACAGAAAATTAGCAACTTTACGAACCTACTTCAAATGGTTGCAAAAAGAAGGAAAAATAGAAGTTTCACCACTTCAAAAAATCATCGGACCAAAAAATGAAAAACGGTTACCTGTATTTGTGCGCGAGGCAGACATGGATGAACAAAAATTATCTCCATTATTTACCCCTGATTTTGAGGGCCAGCGTGACCAATTGGTGTTTGAATTGTTTTATCAAACAGGTATTCGTCTTTCGGAGTTGATTGAACTTAAAGAAAAAAACATTCACTCGGAAAGTATAAAAGTGTTAGGAAAGCGAAATAAAGAACGCGTTATTCCCATATCAAATAAACTTTTCAAGCAAATTTTAGACTTTCAAAAAACCAAGAAACAGCTGAATATCAGTTCAGAAAATTTAGTTGTCCTTTCGTCAGGGAGAAAATTATATCCTCAGTTTGTTTACCGAAGGATAAATCATTACCTTAGTCATGCGACGAATCTGGAAAAAAACAGTCCACACGTTTTGCGACACACTTTTGCGACACACATGTTAAACAGAGGATCAGGTTTGGAAACTTTAAAAGACTTGCTAGGTCATGCTAGTTTGGCGGCAACTCAAGTGTATACCCATAATTCGTTTGCGCAATTAACTTCTATTTATTCACAAGCTCATCCACGTGGGCATAAATCTTAAAGTTATGGAAACTCAAATGCATTCAATCCATTTTAAAGCTGACCAAAAATTGTTAGATTTCATTCAGGAAAGATTGGATAAATTAGAACATTTCAACCAACGAATTATTAACGCTGAAGTGTTTTTACGTCTAGACAAAGACAAAGAAAAAGAAAATAAAATCACCGAAATAAAACTTAATGTTCCTGGAAAAGAGTTGTTTGCAAAACGTCAATGTAAGTCCTTTGAAGAGGCTGCTGACGAGGCTGTTGAAGCTCTCAGAAAACAGTTATTGAAGGAAAAAGAGAAATAACTACATAACGCGAAAAGTGTTTTTTTAGGAACTTTATGCAGAATATGCTCTATTGTAATGAGCATGTTTTTTCAAACATTACTTTTTTCGGAACAAATACCGTCTCAAGAATGCGGTTGTTTTTAATTCAAGTGAGTTTGATGGGTTAATTTTGATGTTGCAATTAGAGCATTGTCTCTTTCTACTTTAGTTGTTTAGATTAGATAGCGTAAAACCAAACTTCTAATTTTTCTAAATGAGCTTTTCTTCATTCCTTTCCTAACTTTGCCCAAAAAAAGCTAACATGTCAGAAAAGTTGAGACAATTGAGTGAACTTGGTGAATTTGCACTTATCGAAACCCTAACAAAAAAAACCACTATTAAACATCCAAATACCATTAAAGGAATAGGAGATGATGCAGCTGTGATTGCCCAAAGTGATCAAGTTTCGACTGTCGTATCTACGGATATGTTGATTGAAGGTGTGCATTTTAATTTAATGTACATGCCACTTAAACACCTTGGATTCAAGGCTGTTGCTGTAAATGTATCAGATATTTGTGCGATGAATGCTGTGGCAAAACAGATTACGGTGAGTATTGCGGTCTCAAGTAAATTCACTGTTGAGGCTATGGAGGAATTGTATGAAGGAATTCATGCTGCTTGTGAACAGTACAATGTTGATTTAGTCGGTGGTGACACAACATCATCCCTCTCTGGGTTAGTTATTTCTATTACCGCAATTGGCGAGGTTCAACCCAATAAAATTGCTTATCGTTCTGGCGCGAAAGAGTTTGATTTACTTGTTGTTACAGGTGATTTAGGTGCAGCCTACATGGGCTTACAAGTTTTAGAAAGAGAAAGGACAATTTTTTTAGAAAATCCAAATGTCCAACCGGATTTAGATGGACACGACTACATCTTGGAAAGACAACTAAAACCAGACGCGAGAAAAGACATTGTTGACATGTTGGAACAATTGGATGTAATTCCAACGTCTATGATTGATGTTTCCGATGGTCTTGCTTCAGAGATTTTACACCTTTGTAAGGCAAGTAGTGTGGGTTGCAGAATTTACGATGAAAAATTGCCGATAGACGCAAAAACATCAATGGCGGCAATTGATTTTAATCTAGATCCTGTTACTTGTGTGCTTAATGGTGGTGAAGACTATGAGTTGCTTTTTACCATAAATCAAAACGACTTCGACAAAATCAAAGGAAATCCAAATATGACCGTTATTGGACACATTACCCATGAATCTGAAGGTGTTTACTTAGTTGACAAATCGGGTTCTATGGTTGGGATTAAAGCGCAAGGATGGAAGCATTTTTAAGTTGAACGGCAGATTTCTTTAGGATTTATACTAACGAAGGTTTCAAATGCCTCATTCAAATTGCATTTGAAACCTTTCCGCCGTGGCGCAGGCATTATACCCTATGGAATTTGATGTGCGAAAAAAAATCTTAATTGGTATAACTAAAAATATATTGGAGCAAAACGATTTCCATACTTCGTAAAAACTACGGCAGGAAAAGGTACTTTTATTAGATTCATTTGCTTGAAAACAGCTTTCCAAAAAGGTTTTTTTACAGGAATTTGTGTCATGTCAATATCTAAAGAAAACACCCACTCTCTACGTGCAATATAATTTAAGTAAATATCTTCATCACCAACTAATTTCTGATCTACCCCGTATCCAACACTAAAACATAGCCATTTAGGGAATTTTTCTAAGCCAAAACTTCCAGGCGACGCACTTAGCCAAAAAGTGTGTCCGTTGTAATCTTTTAAAATTCGTTCTAAAGCATTTGAACCTAAAACGTCTGGTCTATATTTCGCATAGGGTGAGAATTGATAGGAAATTTTGGCTTGAATTTTTTGCCTTTGCCAAAAATACTGTTGCGACCAATAGCCTAAAACACCAACAGAATTTGCCAAAAAATCATATCCGGAGAACCCCCATTCAGGGGAAAAACCATCAAAAACCTCCAAAAAAGCTAAATAAGAGAAGCTTACCCCCAATCCCAATAGGTCTGCTTTGCGTCGTGGCAAACCCGTCCATGCGTAAACATCAGAAATGACGCTATTTATGGCATAACAATCAAAAAAGTGCCCAACTTTATCCATTTGCATCCAACTACTTCCATCGTTGTAAAAGTGAAATTTTTGCCATGGGTCTTTGTACCAAACACTTTTCAAACCAATTAAACTTCCCACATACCCTGATCCGATTACAGCATTTGTAGTCCAAAAACGTTTTTTATTGAGGGAGTCAGGAGTTTTAAAGAAATTTGTCTGTCCCCAACAATTGACAACACAAAAAAAGAAAATGGCTAGAATCAATCGCTGAATCATAAAACGAAAGTAAGGGATATTTCTTAAATCGATTTTTTGAGTGGGCTCATACGTACCAGTTTTTTGTTTTGTTAGCTGAAATAGTGG
>CAZWSY010000061.1:0-22817 GCA_964636775.1 uncultured Lishizhenia sp. | reverse complement strand
GTTTAGCAAACTGTTGGTTTCAGCCTCTCACCCATCCCACCTCTGTTCAAAGAACGAGTGCAAAAGTAGTAAAAGATTGAATTCAACAAAGTATTTGCAAACTTTTTTTTCTATCCGTAGTGAAATTCTCCGTTTTCAGATTTAATAGTCACCCTTTTGTTTTCCCCATCTTCCACATATCCAACGATTTGAGCTGCTACTCCGAAACTTTCAGAAATTGAAATTATTTCGTTTGCAAGGGATGAATCTACATAAAATTCCATGCGATGCCCCATGTTAAATACTTTATACATCTCCTCCCAGCTTGTTCCAGAGGATTTTTGAATGAGTTCAAAAAGTGGAGGGGTTGGAAATAAATTATCTTTTATTACATGAAGATTTTCTATAAAATGAAGAACTTTTGTTTGCGCTCCTCCTGAACAATGAACCATACCGTGGATTTCATTTCGATATCGGTCTAAAATTGCTTTTACAATTGGAGCATAAGTTCGTGTTGGAGAGAGAACCAGTTTTCCTGCGTCCAATGGAGTACCTTCAACGATTTCAGTTAAGGAACAATTCCCATTATAAACTACTTCTGTAGGTAATTCAGGGTCAAAACTTTCAGGAAATTCGGTAGAGAGTTCCTTTTTAAAGACGTCATGACGAGCACTTGTTAACCCATTACTTCCCATTCCTCCATTGTAAAATGACTCGTAACTAGCTTGTCCGAAAGAAGCAAGACCTACAATAACATTTCCTGCTTTGATTCTGTCATTGGAAATTACATCAGAACGTTTCATTCGACAAACCACTGTACTATCTACAATAATTGTTCGCACCAAATCTCCAACATCTGCGGTTTCACCACCCGTACTGTAAATTTCTATCCCGTGACTTCTTAAATCGCTCAAAACTTCTTCCGTTCCATTTATAATTTCGGTCAAAACTTCTCCTGGAATAAGTCCTTTATTTCTGCCTATTGTTGAAGAAACAAGTATTGGGCCTGTTGCGCCTACACAAAGTAAATCATCAATATTCATAATAAGTGCATCTTGCGCAATGCCTTTCCAAACACTTAAATCCCCCGTTTTTTTCCAGTACATGTAAGCCAAGGAAGATTTCGTTCCTGCACCATCAGCGTGCATTACTACACAATGTTCATCACTCCCAGTTAAATAGTCTGGAATAATTTTACAAAATGCTTGTGGGAACAGTCCTTTATCAAGATTTTTTATTGCGTTGTGTACATCTTCTTTCCCGGCTGAAACTCCGCGTTGTTGGTATTTTGAATCGCTCATAATATTGAATTACCTCAGATTTCGTCGTCTAACTCCTTTAGAATAAGCTGAACATCTTCTTCTGTGGCGCTTAATTTTTGTTTACAAATTCGTATTAATTCAGCTGCTCTTTTGATTTTAACAGACAAATCATCAACGGAGATATTTCCTTCCTCCATTTGCTCAACGATTGTTTGAAGTTCCTTAAAAGCCTCTGAATATTTCATTTTATAATTTCTCACAAAGTTATTATTTCATTTAGAAACCCAATCGAAGGAAATTAAGTTAAAGAACTTCATTTGTGAAATGTAAAAAAGAAAATTGACGTTAATTTGCAGTTTCAAATACAGTACAAATGAGAATTCTGTTATTCATTATTTTAATTTTCGCAAAAACTTATTTTCTTGGACAACTCAATTTTGATATTCAAGGAAAAGGACTTTATAATTCAACTTGGATAGTGAATAAAAGTATAAGTGACCAAGGAAAATCTCAAGATTACGATTTAGGATGGGGGTTAAGCTATGGTGCTGGAATCAATTTTTGGTTAGGAAAAATTGGATTTGGTGTTGAGGGTATTTTTGGAAACCACATTGCCGCATATACAGGCTCAGTTGAAATTGCGGGCGTCAACCTGAATTACAATTCTAAAATTGAAATTCAACAATCTCAAATTCCTCTATTGCTTAAAATTAGAGGAAAACGAATGGGATATTTTGAAGTTGGTGTTCAAATGAGTAGTTTATCGAAGGCAACTTATAACATGGAGGGTGATTTATCAAGTGTTTTTCTCTATCCAGATGATGTTTTCAATCGATATAGTAAAACTTATATGTCGGCTCTTCTTGGTTTTGGGGCAAACATAAAACCTTTTAAAAAATTCCCGCTTGGAGTTCTTATCGGAGCAAGGTTTCAATATGGTTATTCAGACCTAAAAGGTGTCGATGCTTTGGGAAGAAGTTTGGATAACTCACTTTTATATGACCCTTACAATTCTTCACACGCTATTTCAGGAGGAATTCTTTTGGGTTTATCTTACACACTAGGAAAAACAAACTAAATTTAGGTCTGCTGACTACGAATTGTTTATTCTCGGTTATATCAGTATCCTACCTGTCTGCCGGCAATGAAAGAGAAAAATTGAAAACATTTAGATTGGTAAATCATAATATTACGACACTTTGAATAAAGGGCATTTTTATTGAGATGTACTAAGAATTTCCAGGTTTTTAATGTACAAAAATCAACTTTTTCATTATTTGTTTTTCTTAACATCTAAAAACACATAACAGATACTGACAAAAGTATTTTCGACAGAATTACTTCAAATTTATCCAACGCGGACGACACCACTAACTTTTTCTTCAGCCCCAAATTATAAGCCAACTTTCTCAACTGTAAACCCTTTATTTGCTGCCTCTATAAACACTGCTTTCATTTTTAAGTTTGGGTTTGCCGCGAGAAACTGAAGAGCTTTTTGCTTCCCCATAACCAGAAACGCAGTAGCAAAACCATCCGCAATTGCGGCGCTTGGAGCAATTACTGTAGCACTTAACAGTTGGTGTTCAACCTGCATACCCGTTTTTGGATTTATGGTGTGAGCGTATTTTCTACCTTTATAAACATAAAATTTCCTGTAATTACCACTCGTCGCAATTGCACTGTTTGTCAGCTCAATAACCTCTTGAATCTCTCTATCTTCGTTGTCAATAGGCTTATCAACACCAATTCTCCAATTCGCTCCTTCCTTGTTTTTTCCTGAAACTCTTATTTCCCCTCCTATTTCTACAAACACATTTTCAAAACCTTTTTTCTTAAGGTATTCATACAATACATCAACTGCTAAACCTTGAGCAATCGCATTGAAGTCCAATTTTAGTCTTGGGTCACTTTTGGTTAAAACAAGTTGATTTCCATTAATTTGATAGTCAAACAATTTTCCTTTGGTAAAATCCACAAACTTTAAAATTGAGTCTGCGCGAACTTGAGAAAGGGGTTCATGGTTTTCTTTGAAAAAACCCCAACCTTCAATTAAGGGAAAAACAGATGGGTCAAACGCTCCATCGGATAAATGGTGTATCTTTTGACTTTCGGTCAGACATCTGAAGAAGTACTTGTTTTTATCTTCAAATGAGTAATTCAATTCGGATTCATTGAATTTTGAGATGTAAGAATCCCTTTTATAGGTTGATAAATACAAATCAAAATCAGACAAAATACTATCGAATTCCCTTTTTTTTAGGTCACATTTTTCTGCAACGACCTGAATCGTATAAGTTGTGCCCTGCGTTTCACCTTGAAAAAAATGAATTTTTGAAACTTTCTGTTCAGCGTTATTGCAACTGAAAAGAATTAAGGCCAATACGAAAAAACTAATTCTTTGAAAGTACATTTTCACCTGTAGATTCGTTGTACCAAATAAAATCAGGAACAGGAAGACCATTTTTAGTGTGGAAAGTTTGTCCTGAGTCATTTGTTTTTTGTTCATAAACAATTCCAAAACCATTCTTGTCCACCACAACTCTCCTAATTACAACCATTATAACTTCCTCTCTATCATTACGGATTTCATAGATTTTTTCTGTCATTTTGTTTTTTTCAAAGGGAATTCCGTTTTCATCTGCCAAATTGTTGGGTGTGTAAATTTTCTCTGGAACATAATCCAACTTTTTTTGAATTCCATAACCTCTTGTTTCTTGTTCAGCCTTACTTATAGAATCCATCCTAAAACGATCTAAGAGTACGCGTTCAATTGATTTATCTTGAGATTCTTGACGACCTAAATCTTGCTCGATTCGCTCCCTAACGAGTAAATCCCCTTGTTCTTTATTTCTTTCAATTGCATTTCTCTGTCCCTCACTTTGTTGAGCAAGAGCAACTTTTTCAAGGTAGATTTTATGGTCAGTTTGATCCTTCCAAGCATTTATAAGCAAATCATTTTTTTCTTGTTCTTTTTTAGCCTGAACATCCCTATCCTCGGCGGCAATTTCAGCTTTTAGTTTCCTGTTTTCCTCCTCTAATTGCAACACAACTTGTTGTCTTCCTAATTCTCTGCTCTTTAGATTTTTTGTATTATCAAAATCATTTTGCCTTAATTTTTCCTCTTCTTGTCTGGCCGTTTCAAGCGTAGTAGCAAAATATTTTTCGAAATCGTAGGCGTCTTTTGCTTTTTGCTGATTTTCAAATGGAGTAGCCTTCCTGCGCTCTGTCTTTTCAAGCATATCATTAAAAACTTGTTGTGCATCTTTTCCTACAACTAATTGTCCTGGTGCCTGTAAATTGTTAGTTGTTGGAGTAACGTTTGTCGCAGTCGGACTAGGTACAACAGTAGGAACATTGCTAACTTTCAGCGCCTTTAAGGAATCTAACGATTTTTGAATTTGTTGACGCTCTTCAGACTGTGCAATTCTTTGTGTAAAAACATTTCTTGCCAACAATTTTGTGAATCTGTCAATGGCTTCATCATTCTCTTTTTTGGTAACCAAAGCGTATGCATTTTGCTTTTCGAGAAAATAATCTTCCATTTTTTGAATTCTAT
Organism: uncultured Lishizhenia sp.; assembly: GCA_964636775.1. Taxonomy (GTDB): domain Bacteria; phylum Bacteroidota; class Bacteroidia; order Flavobacteriales_D; family Crocinitomicaceae; genus UBA952. The sequence continues at coordinate 18,020 of CAZWSY010000061.1, read as the reverse complement.
CCTTTAAATCAACAACCTCAGGTTGAGACTGTTTGCTTTTCATAGGGTCAGAATTTAAGATGTTCTTTGCAACGTTATAGAAAGATTTTCCTTTATTGAAGTTTTCAATTGCTTTCGCTAGTTGTGCTCTATAGGCTTGGTCTTCTGAATCTTTTTTATCTTGAACTTTCTGTAGTCCATCTTTTAATTCTTTTGAATATTTGTCAACTAAATTTTGATCTGAAAATTTTGAAATATTGGATTCCGTTGCCTGGTATCCCTTTAGAGATTCATCTAACTTCCCTTTGGATAAAAGGTCTTGTGCTGCTTTAAGGTCTTTTTTAACTATTTCTTCCAATTCTGAGTCAGAAAGATTTTTTCGAATTTTCAATATTTCAGCGTCAACAACTGATTTTTTGGTTGGGTCGAAATTTAGTGCCGACTCATAACGTTTGATTGCATCAGCATAGCTTTTTTTGACAACTAAAGCCTCTGCTTCTTTCATTACCCTCTCAAATTCTGCCTTATTTTTTTGAGATTCAAGGTTTTTATTACGCTGTTCGGTTATCTTTTGTAACTGATTTTTGATGTGAGAATTTTCTGGAACGAGTTTTTGTGCCTCTTTGTACTTTATTTCTGATTCATCAAGTTTGTTGTTTTTAAACAAATCATCTGCTGCAAAAATGATTGTTTCAATTTCCTTCTTTTTTGCTTCTTCTTTCTTTTGTTCATCCCACAATTTCAAAACCTCTCCTTTTCTCGCCATCATGGTGGAATCTCTTGGTACTAATACCAAAGCAGTATCGTAATATGCAGCGGCTTTTTGGTATTCTTTTTTCGCGATTGCTTGTTTCGCCTTTGCATCATATTGGCTGGTTGTAGAAGTGTTTTTAGCCGATTCGTAGGCCTTTTTTACTTTTTCATCCAAATCCTTTTTCTGTTTTTCGTCTGGTTTAGCGATAAAGGCTTGTTGATCCCAAGTGAATTTCTCAGCATACCCAATTCGAGCGAAACTTAAATCAACGCCTGGTTTTTGATTAAACAATTCAATTGTCAAATCTTCCAAAACCTTCAATGTTGTAGAATTAGCTCTGGACAATTTAAGTGTTGACATATCAAAAAGAACTTTTTTAGGTACATAACCCGGCTTCGAAATCAAAATATCAATCGGTTCCAATGGATTTATAATACCCGAAATTTGATAATTTCCGTAATTGTCCGAAATTGATTTCGAAATTGTTTTGTCGTTTTGCATCATGTAAACCGTTGCCCCCAACAAACGGTCTTTCTCTAAAAATCCAACGATAGTTCCTTCAAATGAAATACTAACTGGTTTTTGAGACCAATTAATTAGTGGAACAAAAATGAATATTAGGTAAACTATAATTGTTTTCTGCATGCGATGTTTTTTGGTCGTTGAAACAAAAACGTAACCAACTACTTTTGTTTCAATTTTACAAATTTGATAAAAAATCACATACCTAAAATGTTGACTATTGAGAACTTGAGTTTTTGGGAAAAAGAAACCTACTTCAATCACAACGATTTCGTTATTATCGGCGCAGGAATTGTTGGTTACACAACGGCATTTTGGTTAAGGAAAAAATACCCAACATCAAAAATTTTAATACTCGAAAGAGGTTATTTACCTTCCGGCGCAAGCACCAAAAATGCTGGTTTTGCTTGTTTTGGTAGTCCAACTGAAATTTACGACGACCTCCAGCATATTCCTGAAAATTTGGTTTGGGAAACGGTTAGTGAACGTTTTCAAGGACTTCAAAAACTCTTCTCGATTGTTGAACCTGACTTGTTTGACTACAAACCTTGTGGCTCTTGGGATTTAATTGAAAAAAAGGAAGATTTACTACCAAACGATTTTCTTCTTTACTTAAATCAAAAAATTCGAGAAAACTTTGGTTCAGGTTACGGAGAAACTTACACTCAAGATAAAAATATTGATGAAAAATTTGGTTTTAATGGATTCTACTCTTCTTATCACAACAAACTCGAAGGGGCAATTAACACCGGAAAATTAATCCAGTTACTTTTTCAAAAAATCACAAACCTTGGTATAAATGTGCTTTTCGGTGTAAAAGTTGATTCCTTTAATGATGAAGGTAACGAAGTGGTGATTCAAACCAATATCGGTAATATAAACTGCTCAAAACTAATTATTTGTACAAATGGTTTCTCAAAAGAACTCTCACAAAAATTAGAGGTTGAACCAGCTAGAGCACAAGTAGTTGTCACCTCACCTTTAAAAAATTTGAATTGGGAGGGAACATTTCACTTGGACAGAGGTTATTACTACTTCCGTAATATTGAAAACCGCATTTTGATTGGTGGTGGAAGAAATTTGGATTTTGAGGGTGAAACTACCACTGATCTTTCACTTTCTCCACAAATACAAGAAGCAATTGAAAATCTACTGAAAACAATGATAATCCCACATGCCAAATTTGAAATAACCGACCGTTGGGCGGGAATAATGGGAGTAGGAAAAGAAAAGAAACCAATTATTAAAATTCTGTCCAATAACGTTGCTGTTGGTGTTCGTTTGGGGGGAATGGGTGTTGCAATTGGAGCAAATGTGGGACAAAAACTAGCTAACATATTTTAAATGGAAAACAAAGAGAAAAAAGAGTTCATTAATCCGATAGACCCCGACAAAATAACGGAATCACCGAGTACTTTACCTTACGCTCATCATTCCGGTAGCGCTTTAATTAAGCCTGAAGACCAAGGAAAAATTAAAAGTCGTTCCCTTAATGCTATGGAGCATCAAACCGATATGCAATTGGGGCAGATTTATGAACAAATGCAATTATTAGCAGAACAAGCCAAAAAACTTCAACAGAGAAAACAGATTTCGGAATTTATCTACCAAGCAGAAATGAGATTTGATCCCCTCATTAATCATATTTATCACCTTTATCAAAAGGACAACGGGTCGTACTTGCTCTCTCTTATTTCTCCCGAACAATGGGGAAAAGCGCGATTTACTTTCATTGCCACGGTTAGACTTTTGGCTGACCATACTTGGGATATTATTACCAAAAATGATGAATTTAATTTCGAATAAATAAATTCCAAAAGTTTTGCCAAAGAAGACTAAAGGTTTGTGTAATTTCGCACCCTCATTTTTTTCGAAGATTAAAGATAGTTTGAGTTGAATAAAATTACCGTTTATCACAATCCACGTTGTTCTAAAAGTCGCTGTGCTCTGGATGTATTGAATACCGAGAAATTTCCTGTTAATGTTGTTGAATACCTTAAAGAAGGTTTATCTGCAAAGGATTTAGAGGAGATTGTTTCGAAGTTAGATGTTCCAATAAGAGAAGTTATTCGTAAAAATGAGCCTGCTTACAAATCCCTTATTCAAGGAAAAACATTGAGCGATTCGGAAATTTTAAAGATAGTTGAGGAAAATCCAATTCTCTTGGAAAGACCCTTAATTGTTTCAGAAAACTACGCGTTTGTCGCTCGACCTGTTGAATTATTAATTGATTTTCTTAAACCATTGAAAAATGAGAACTAAATACATTGACCTAATCGACCAAACTTTCGATTTTCCGCAAAACGAGTTCAATCTTCGTGAAGATAGGTTATTTTTTCATGGTATTGACTTAATGCGTTTAATTAATGAGTACGGTACTCCTTTGAAATTTAATTACTTGCCACAAATTTCCAACAATATTCAACGTGCAAAAAGCTGGTTTCGTGAGGCAATTAATAATTTAGGGTACTCTGGAAAATACTATTATTCCTACTGCACTAAAAGCAACCATTTTTCCTTTGTTTTGGATGAAGTTTTAAAGAATGACGTACACATTGAAACTTCCTCCGCTTATGATATTGACATTGTCAGAAAGTTAGTGGAAACAGGAAAACTGGAAAAAGGAAGATTTGTTATCTGTAATGGTTTTAAACCGCCTCAATACATTGCAAATATCTGTCAATTAATAAACGAGGATTTTCTTCGTGTGGTCCCGGTTGTGGATAATACAGAAGAATTGGAACAACTTTTAAAAGGAACGGATAAAGAAATAACAGTTGGAATTCGAATTGCGTCTGAGGAAGAACCTAAATTTGAGTTTTACACCTCTCGTTTGGGAATTCGCTACCGGGAAATCGTTCCCTTTTACAAAGCTAAACTCAAAGAAAACCCTCGTTTAAAAGTAAAAATGCTTCATTTTTTCATTAATACAGGAATAAATGACACCGCATATTATTGGAACGAGTTAACAAAATGTTTACGCGTTTACTCGGATTTGAAAAAACTTTGTCCTGAATTGGATTCTTTGAATATTGGTGGTGGATTTCCAATCAAAAAATCGTTGGCATTTGACTTTGATTACGCTTACATGGTTAGAGAAATTCTAACGCAAGTTAAACGTGTTTGTACTGATAATGACATTCCTGAACCAAACATTTTTACAGAATTTGGATCGTTCACTGTTGGTGAGAGTGGTGGTGCAATTTTTAGCGTTCTTCATCAAAAACAGCAAAACGACCGTGAAAAATGGAATATGATAGATTCCTCGTTTATGACCAATCTACCAGATACATGGGCTATCAATCAAAGATTTATTATGCTACCAATTAATCGTTGGAATGAGGATTATGAACGTGTACTTTTAGGTGGATTGACATGCGATAGTGACGATTATTATAATTCTGAACAACATTCAAACGCCATATACTTGCCTAAATTTGACAAAAATAACCCACTTTATATCGGTTTTTTCAACACAGGAGCATACCAAGAGACAATTGGTGGTTTCGGTGGACTAAAACATTGTTTGATTCCAGAACCGAAACATGTCCTGATTTTCAGGGATGAAGACGGAAAAATTCAAACTCAAGTATTCAGTGAAGAACAAACTGCACAAGATTATTTGAAAATCTTAGGTTATTGAATAACTTTTTGAAAGAACTCCATTAATATAAATTATATTTGCGGACAAGTGGTAAAGGGAATGAAGGTCGATAAAATCTACACAAAAGCGGGAAGCAAATTTTCAGAGCAGATTGAAATTTGGGCATCAAACAGATGTAATGAATTAATTAGCGTTGCGGAAAAAATCAATGAAAACATTGAACGATACGATAGCTTGCTCATTTTCAACGAAAATCAAAATCTCAATAAAGAAATTTCGGAAATTAAGTCCCTATTTGATAAACAGCAGAAAGCAATTCACAAGATTGACATCAACGGTACACTTCGCGTGGGTCTGTCAAACCTAGAACTTTGGGTTGAGCAAAATAAATGCAAACGTCTATTGATTCTTGGTGCTGACGAATTAATCAAAAACCCTAATTTGGAAAGGTACCTTAATCTGGAGAAATAAGTACATTTTTACTTAAGACCTTTACAAGGTTACTAAACCATTTTGATTTGTAGTTCACCGATTACTATTAAATCACCTTGTATCAATTTGGCTCTACGTCTTGTTTCGATAATCCCATTTCGTAAAATCTCTCCGGCGTCAACTATATGTTTTGCGTGTCCACCTGTTTCAGCAATCCCTAAGGCCTTCAAAAGACCCATTAACTCAATGTATTCTCCGACGATTTTAAATTCTTCCATTTACTTCCCCTTTAATTCCATTGCTTTCAACGTATTCATCATCAATGAAGCTATTGTCATCGGACCAACACCTCCAGGAACTGGGGTAATAAAAGAAGCTTTGGTTGAAACTTTAGCAAAATCTACGTCTCCTGCTAATCTCCAGCCGCGTTCACGTGTTTCGTCTTCAATTCTCGTCGTTCCAACATCAATTACAACTGCCCCTTCTTTCACCATTTCGGCAGTTACAAAACCTGGCTGACCAATTGCGGCAATTAAAATATCAGCGTTTCGACAAATTTCAGAAAGATTCTCAGTTCTTGAATGTGCTAAGGTTACAGTGCAATTCCCCGGATTTGTATTTCGTCCGAGCATAATGGATAGAGGTGTTCCTACAATATTGCTTCGACCGATAATTACACAATTCTTTCCACTAGTTTCAATTTCATGTCTTTTCAACAATTCAATTATTCCTGCTGGAGTTGCAGGTAGAAAACCGGGTAAATTCAATATCATATTGCCCAAATTCCTTGGATGAAAACCATCTACATCTTTTAGTGGATCAATGGCTTGTGTGATTTTAAGTTCATCAATATGAGGAGGTAATGGCAATTGAACAATAAATCCATCAATGCTTTTATCATTGTTAAGAGAATTCACTTTTTCCAATAAAACTTCTTCCGGAACTGTATCGTCGTAACGAATCAAAGTACTTTCAAATCCGATTTCCTCGCAAGCTTTAACTTTTGCATTCACATAAGTAACTGAACCCCCATCTTTTCCAACCAATACAGCCGCTAAATGTGGAATTTTTTTTCCTTCTTTTTTTCTCTGAATTACTGCCTCAGCTAGTTCTTGTCTGATTTGGAGGGCGGTAGCTTTTCCGTCAATTATTGCCATGCGTTAATTTTGTGCAAAGATAGTTAGAGAAGGTGGGCTTGAGAAATGTTTCGTTTATATTTGTGAACAAGGTTAGTTAATTGGAAAATGTGAAGTCCGCTGCGGTGGATGAAGATTTGATTAAAAAAAATGAAGATGAAAAAACTGATTTATTTGACAATGTTGCTGTTTCTAACATACGGAAATAAAGCACAAATTGATTTTAGAAAAGGTGAGATAGGCGCTGAAATTTTTGCTGGATTCTCTAATGTCGGAGGATCCGTTGGTGGAGAGCTAAAGTATGGCATGTTCTACAAAGAAAATCTACTATTTGGACCTTCTTTCCGTTTACACCAAACTTGGGCCAATAATCTGGGACAAAAGTTCAGTTTTAGCATGTACGGTCCTGGATTATTTGCACATTATCGCCTTCAAAAAGTTCTTTTTTTAGGAGCCGAATTTCAATACCTTAAAAGTCCGTTCAATTTTGTAACCTTCCAACAAGACCAGGTGCGTCAATGGTCAGCAAATTTAATGTTGGGTGGAGGGTTCTGTTTTTCATTGACTGAACGCCTAAAATTAAATGCAGCTATTTTTTACGACGTTATTAATGCACAAAATTCACCTTTCAGAAGTTCCTATAATTTCAGTATAAAAAATGAGTTTGGACAAGTTGTTCGAATTCTTCCGATTATTTATAGAGTAACTTTCTTTTTTCCTTTCGGAGAATAAAACCATTTAAACATGAAAATAGGCATGGTTTTGTACCCAACTTTCGGTGGTAGTGGGGTTGTTGGTACAGAGTTAGGAAAAGCTTTGGCTAAAAAAGGTCATGAGGTTCATTTTATTACGTATTCTCAACCGGTTAGACTAGGTTCTTTTCGTGAAAATATCTATTACCACGAAGTATCGGTGTCCAATTACCCGCTTTTCGATTATCAACCTTACGAAACTGAATTGGCGAGTAAAATGGTGGAAGTTGTTAAATACGAGCAACTTGACGTTCTTCATGTTCATTATGCTATTCCGCATGCATCTGCGGCTTTCATGGCACAGCAAATTTTACGATCACAAGGGATTGAAATTCCATTCGTTACCACACTTCATGGGACAGACATCACCCTCGTTGGTCGAGATCCGTCATTTGAACCTGTAATTACCTTTTGCATTAATGCATCAAATGCGGTAACAGCTGTTTCTGAAAGTCTTAAAAGTTCAACTTATGAACACTTCAAGATTACGCGTCCAATTCATGTGATTCCAAATTTTGTCGTTCCAGAAAACGAGGACGAAGAACTCACTCAACTTTTACGACGAAAATATGCTTGCGACGGTGAACACATTGTATGTCACGTTTCAAATTTCCGAAAGGTGAAAAGAGTTGAAGACGTTTTGTTGGTTTTTCACAAGGTTCTTCAGGTGTTACCATGTAAATTGATTTTGGTTGGTGACGGTCCAGAAAGATACGCTTGTGAGAAATTATGTCGTGAGTTAAAAATATGTGATAAAGTGATTTTCCTTGGCAAAATTCGAAATACTTCACAAGTACTGAAATTGGCAGACGTTTTTCTTCTCCCTTCTGAAACAGAGAGTTTTGGATTAGCCGCTTTAGAAGCTATGGCCGTTGGCGTTCCTGTTATTTCTTCCAATACCGGTGGAATTCCAGAAGTTAACATTCATGGCGAATCGGGATATTTGTCCAATGTTGGTGATGTGGATGACATGGCGAAAAACATGATTCATTTATTGCAACCTAATGAACTTGAAGGGTTTAAAAAACGTGCTTTGGAGCGTTCAAAAGTTTTTTCATTGGAAAAAATTCTTCCTGAATACGAAAAAATTTACGTTGATATTATTCAATGCGCAAAAGAAAAATCAAATTAATAAGATATGAAAATCGGTGTATTACTTTCAGGCTGTGGCGTTTATGACGGTGCAGAAATTCATGAGTCTGTTCTCACTTTACTAGCAATTGAGGAACAAGGAATGGCCTATCAGTGTATTGCTATGAATGCCCCTCAGCATCATGTAATTAACCACTCCACAGGCGAAGAAATGAATGAAAGCAGGAATATGTTGGTGGAAGCGGCTCGAATTGCACGTGGAAATGTTGCTGAAATAGGTTCGGTTACTCCTGCAGACATTGATGCTTTAGTCATACCTGGTGGATTTGGAAGTGCAAAAAATTTCACCAAATGGGCTTTTGAGGGTCCAAATGGAAATATAGAAGATGCTGTTAAATTATTGTTAGTCAATATGTACAACGCAGGAAAACCAATTGTTGCGCTTTGTGTAAGCCCGGTTGTTGTTGCAAAAGCACTCGAAGGTTCAAAACCAAACTTGACGATTGGTTCCGAAAAAGAAGCTTCTCCTTATGAAATTAGTGGTTTTGAAGGCGGACTTCAAGCAACTGGCGCACTAACAGAGCAAAAAACAGTTCGAGAAATTTTGGTTGACAAAGAAAATCGCATTATTTCTGCGCCATGTTATATGATGGAAGCAAGTTTGTTGGACGTTCGCAAAAATATTTCACAAGCAATTGAGGCTTTGAAAGAAATGTTGGATGAACAATAATGACCGTTTAAACCATTGGAAAAATCTGCGCAGACAACAAAAGTCGTTGCGTACAAGCGAGTATTTATTGCCGTTGCTGAAAAGTGGTGATAAAACAGCGTTGAGTGCTGCTATAACTCTGACAGAAAGTAGTTTAGCTCAAGACAAGTTGGAAAGCAAAAAATTACTTCAAGCTATACTTCCACGCACAGGAAGGTCGAAAAGAATTGGAATAACGGGTGTTCCTGGGGTTGGCAAAAGTTCATTTATCGAGGTCTTTGGAAAACATTTAATTGACGCGGGTTACAAACTTGCTGTTTTGGCCATAGACCCATCCTCCAACGTTACCGGAGGAAGTATTTTGGGCGACAAAACGCGTATGAATTGGCTATCTCAACAACCCGACGTTTTCATTCGCCCACAAGCAGCATCAGATCAATTAGGCGGTGTTGCAAAGTCCACTAAAGAATGTATGTTGTTGTGCGAAGCCGCGGGTTATGATTTTGTTATTATTGAAACCGTTGGAGTGGGACAATCTGAAACTTCCGTACACGATATGGTTGACTTTTTCTTGTTATTGATGTTAAGTGGTGCTGGTGATGAATTACAAGGAATGAAACGCGGAATTATGGAAATGGCCGATGCGATTGTTATTACTAAAGCCGATGGAAACAATATTCAACAAGCTAAAAGAGCACGCACACAATACGCCAACGCCTTACATCTTTTTCCTGCAAAAAAAAGTGATTGGATTCCCAAAGCAATGACTTGTAGTAGTTTGGAGAATCATGGACTTCATGAAGTTTTGGGAATGATTGAAAGCTATTTTTTGCAAACTTCAACTAATGGTTGGCTAGAAGTTCTTAGAAAAAATCAAGAAAAAAAGGTTTTTGAAAAACACATTAATGAATTGTTTCAAAATTTCATCGTTTCGAATGAAAACCTCAAAGAATTAAAGAAAACGTTGAGTGAACAAGTGAGTTTAGGTGAACTTTCAGGTTATCAAGCCGCGGAATTTTTCTTTGAAAGTATCCATAAAATTTAGTTTTTTCTAGGGGAAATTTGGTTAATTTTAAGGTATGGAACATCAACAAATAGTGAGTTATCAACCTTTTTTAAAAGAAATATTCTCCAAAATACAGCAAGCGCGGTATGAAATGCTTAAAACGGTTAGTAGGCAAACCGTTGAACTTTATTGGGAAATTGGGAAAAAGGTGAGTGAGAAAGTGCGTGTAGAAAAGTGTAAGGATGATTAGCAGAGAGAATATTACTTGCGAAAGACCAAAGAAATGGGATGGTCAAAATCTGATTTGATAGATAAAATCGAACACAATCACTCTGAAAATCAGGCGTCAGCACAAAACAACTTTGAATTAACCGTTTCACCTGAGCTAAAAGCTAAAGTGGCGTAGGAATTTGGGTACAACTAAAAATTGAAATCGTCTTGAGAAAAAAATATTTACGACTTACTAAATGATAAAATGAGGTTAAGGAATTGGTGTGGTGTCCTATTTTTTTTAAGTACTTCTCTTGCTTGTTTCGGACAAAATTGGAGATTTTCAAGTCCTTGGATTGGTGGAATTTCACAAGTAAAAATCAATGAAAAATTGGTTTTACACAATGATGTTCATTTTATCGAAGGACTTTTTTGGGCAAACTTACATGGCCTAGGTTATCGGGTACACAAAAATTTACTTGTGAGTGGCGGATATGGTTTTATCACTACTTCAACCGCCTTTGAAAACAGACTGAAACGCTATGAAAACAGGGCTTGGGGACAACTGCTTTGGCAATACCCGATTAATGAAAACTGGCGATTACAAGCACGTTTTCGTTACGATGCACGTTTTCGAAGGGCAATAGAAAACAACGATTTTGCGGAAGGATTTGATTTCAATAACCGTTGGCGTTTTCAAATTGCAGCGAGAAGAAAAATTTATCAATTCAATGAAAAACACAGATTAAACATTGAACATTTTTCCGAACTTTTGTTGCGTTCAGGACAAAAAATAAACACGCCACTCGATCAATGGCGAAATTTCACGATGTTGGGTTGGCAGACCATGAAGACAAACACCTTACTTGGTTGGCACGTTCGAACTGTCAGCACTGGAAATCAACAATTTATTCATAATCATGGACCCGTTTTGTGGTGGATAGTTATGCTGTAAAAGAGCTACCTGTCTTTTCTAAAATCCATCCTATGATTCAAATTCAACCGAAAAATATGTCGGTTGTAAAATTGTCCGTTCTCTCTTTGTTGAAACCAATTTAGATAACCAAAATCAAGCCCGATATTTTTGGTTAGTTGAGTATAACATCCAACAAAAAAACGATTGTGATCAAACACGTTAGTTACAATTTTCTCACCAAAATTGACATGTATTTCATCATAAATCTTAAGTCCGAAAGAAGGTTTGTTCTCTTTTTCGTAAAGTGAATATTGCGTCAAAAAACGATAACGCATTCTAAAATTGCGAAATTGAAAACCATCTGTTAATTCAGTTCGGGTTTCGTTTGTATTGTGAAAGAAACGCGACTCCAAGCGATACCGATGTTCAACCTTGAATTTTTTCCCTTGTTTATTGGACTGCGTTAATTGAATGTGTGGACGCAATTCTGGAATAGTTAGTCGTTGGGTTATTTCGGGCTCATTAGGTTGTTGAAAAAACACACAACCGCCAATTTGTACAACCCACGTTGGAACGGGTAATTTATAATTCAGTCCAGACCGTAAAATTAATTGGTGTTGTGCCTTGGGAAAGACAAAAAATCGCTCCTGAACATCGGTTGTTAACGACCATTTCTCAGAAAATTGAATCGTCTGAAAATAACCAAACCAAATCAATTGTTGCTGTTTTATTTGTTTTTGTGAATAAACATAAAAAACTGAAAAACAACAAAATAACAAAATTATTCTCATGAATCCCTAAAATACAGACCACAAATGTATATTTTTCCTATCTAATTAATAGTTATTTGGAAAAACAGATATGTAACCTAACCAACTAAAATAATTCTGAAATTCACACCATGAAAATAATTCACACTGCGGATTGGCATCTTGGTCAGTCATTTTTCAATTACGACAGACTTCAAGAGCATCGTGCATTTCTCGATTGGCTTTTGATTCAATTAGCTGAAAAACAAATAGATGTACTTTTAATAAGCGGTGATGTTTTTGATAGTGGAAATCCTTCAACAGCCTCACAACGTTTACTTTACAGCTTTTTAAATCAGGCGCAAACAACTTGTCCAAGCCTTCAAATTATACTTACTGCTGGAAATCACGATTCACCGCAAAGATTGGAAACTGTTCAGCCTCTTTTGGACGAAAATCGAGTAAAAATTATAGGTCACGTTCAGCGCAATAGCGACGGAAAGATAGATTACTCCTCCCTTTTTGTGCCTGTAAAATCAGAAAATCAAGTTCAGGCCTACATTTTCGCTGTTCCATTTCTTCGACTCGGTGATTATCCTACTGACAAGGGTCAAACTTACAGTCAAGGTGTGGCGGAGTTTTATCAAAATGGTTATCAATTTTTCCAAGAGCACTTCCCTCTTAGCCTTCCTTTAATCGCTCTCGGTCATTTGTATGCTCAACATGCAGAACTTTCAGATGAAGATAAAAACGAGCGGTTAATCATGGGAGGAACTGAAAGTGTTGGTTTAGAAGCCTTCAATAAAGGTTTTGATTACGTGGCACTTGGACACATTCATAAAGCTCAAAAAATTGGAGGAAATAATCACATTAGATATTCAGGTAGCCCTTTGCCGATGTCGTTTTCGGAATTGAATTACAAACACCAAGTTTTAATGATTCAAACGGAAAAATGGACGATTGAGCCACTTTATGTCCCACGTTTAATTCCCTTGCTTCGAATTCCAGACAAACACCAAACTTTAGATGTTGCGCTTGAAGAACTTCGAAGTTTAGAGGAGTTGACAGTCGAAAACACACTTCTTCCCTACTTACAAGTTAATGTACTTTTAAAAGGTCCTGAACCAAGAATGAAAGTGCAAGTTGAGGAGGCGCTCCAAAACAAAGCAGTGCGATTGGTTCGAATTGATGCTAAATATGAAAAAGTGGAAAGTGGCAAAAAACAAAAAGACATTTTACAGCAGAAAAAATTACAAGAACTCAATCCTATTGAAATTTTCGAACGTGTTTTAATTGATAAAGTAAAGATTGAAGAAGACCACGCTAACTACCTAGAAATGTTCAAAGAAATTTACCAATTAGTTGAGGAAAATAAAGCAAATCAATCATGAAATAGCCATGCAAACAAATCGCGTAAGCATCGATGAAAAAACATGGCGTATTCAATGTGATTTTTAAAAGACAAATAATTTACTCATGAAAATTTTACGAATATCAATAGAAAATTTAGCCTCACTTTCCGGAGTTCATCAAATTGATTTTACCCAAGAGCCCCTTGCGAGCGCAGGCGTTTTTGCAATTACTGGACCTACCGGAGCAGGTAAATCAACGATTTTGGATGCAATATGTCTTTCGCTTTACGGAAAAACGCCAAGGTTTCAAAAAGCTAAAGAACAAGGCGTTGAAATCGAAGATGTAGGAGGAGTAAAACTCTCGCAAAACGATGTCAGAACAATTTTAAGTGATGGTACAGCTAAAGGTTCGTGTAGTATTGATTTCCAAGGAATTGATGGTCAGTTTTATCAAGCAACTTGGAAAGTTCGTCGTTCAAGAGAGAAAACAGATGGCGCTTTACAAGCAGATGAACAAGGTTTATTCAACCTGAGTACAAATCTTCCTTTTCCCGGTAAAAAAACGGAAGTAAAAAATGAAATAGAACGATTGGTCGGGCTGAACTTTGATCAGTTTACTCGTTCTGTACTACTCGCGCAAGGAGATTTTGCCGCCTTTTTGAAAGCCCCAAAAGATGAAAAAGCGGGTTTACTAGAAAGACTAACAGGTACGGAGATTTATGCCCAAATTTCAATTGAAGTTTACAATCGCTGGAAATTAGAAAAAGGTAAACTCGATGAAATCAAGCTTCGAAAAGATTTTATCGAATTGCTTTCGGATGAACAAAGACAACATTCAGAGGACGAGCTGAAAAACCTTAAATCACAACTCATTACGCTTGAAGAAATCCTTCAACAACTTCAAAACGAACTGAATTGGTACATCGACAACGAAAAACTCGAAAACAAAAGAACGGAAGCGCTATCCAATCGTGAGAAACTTGAAAATGCATGGAACAACCTTACTTCTCAGGTGAAAGAACTAAAATTTTTAAATGAATTAGAGGATGTTACGCCACAAATTTGGGAATGGAAAAATCTGAACGAGAAATCAAAAAACATCGACGAAAGATTAACTCAATTAATCACTGAGAAAGACAAAAAGGCTGAAGAAATCAATCAGACGAATGATGAAATTAAAACTTTAAATGAAACAATTAAATCCATTGAAAAAGAAATAATTGAAAAAGAATTCATTTGGAAGAAAGGTGAAGACGATGCAAGAAATATTTTAGAATTATCGAACCAAATCCATAATTTTCAGACTGTAATTCAAGACTTAAAAAACGACCTTAAAAGGAGTAAAAATGAACACAACAACCTTATTTCCTCCCAGCAAAAACTTCAAACGCAACTTCATACGCTGAAAACTTGGAAAAACGAAAATTTATGGCTTGAAAAACTCGTTTCCGACTTGAAATTTATTCAGGAACAAATGAGTGAATTCAAAACAAACACACTCAAAATCAATAGTTTAAAAAATTATTTACATGAATTAAACGGATTATTAACCGAATTAAAAACAGAATCAAACACAAAAAATGTTGCTCGACAAACTATTGAATCTGAGAAAGATAAACTTGAAGAAAAACTAAAATCTCACTTGCTTTCCCAACCCGAAACTTCTATAAACGCTTTGTTTGACCAAAGAAAAGTCCTCGAAATTGAAAAGAATTCAGCTACTGAAGATAGTTACACGTTCACAAAAAACAACACAGTTATTCAGGAGTTCAAGCAAAAAACGGAAGCTTTGAATTTGATTCGTTTGCAGCACTTAGCAATTCAAAATGAATTAACGGAGAACACCCTGCAAGAATCGCTAAAATTTCAACTTCTTGAAATAACACGTAAAAACTATGACAAAGCGCGTTTGAAGTCGGAAGAAATTATTGTCAATTTACGTCAACAACTCGTTGAAAATGAAGAATGTCCAGTTTGTGGAAGTGAGCACCATCCCTACAAGTCAGAGGAAATAAACAACACCTTTTTAGATGAAATGAAAAAGGATTTGGACGTGATTGAAACCGATTACAACAAACTCAAATCATTGAATGCGAAACATTTAGCAAAAAAACAGATTTTTGAAACCCAAATTGAGGAGAAACAAACCGAACTAGAAAGTCTGAACGCTGTTTTAGAATCCATGTCAAATGCTCAAAGTTTTAACTTTAACGATTGGTTATCAAATGATTGGACATATTTATCGAATGTAAAACTTGAATTCGTCAAAACGTGTGAAATCCAAATCGCTGAACTGGATAAATCCATTACAAGTTTTACTGAATGGACGAAAACAAAAATGGATTTGGAAAATAAGTTTAAAGTAATTGAAATTCAATGGAATGAAAACAATTCTGACCTTCAAAAATTAGATCAAAAACAACAAAAACTACAATTTGAATTCGATGCAACGAACAAAGAAATTCTAGCTTTAGGTGATGTTCAAACTGATATTTCCTCTCAACTGAACAACTATTTTTCAACTACTCCTTTAGCCAATTGGGAGGTAAACATTGAAATGTATCAAGCTGAATTGGATCAACTTGCAGAAAAATGGTTGAATTCAGCGCAAACAATTATTGAAACTGAAAAGTCAATTTCTGCCTTGGCTACACCAATTTCTGTGCTTGAGAACACGATGCAATTGAAAAACACAGCACTTTCGGAAAATGAAGAGAAATTTTCAACTATTCAAACTAATTTAAACAGTATTCAAAAGGAGTTTAATCTTCATTTTAAGGACAGCACACCTCAAGAGCAAAGGACATTGTTTTTACAAAATTTTGAAGCCAAAAAAAGTGCTTTCACAGAGTGCAATCTGAAACTACAAGCTTTGAAAATTGGTTTTGACAACTATAAAAAAGAAATCACTCAATTAAAGGAAAATCAAAAAGATAACATAGAAAAACTTCAAGTCATTCAATCCTCAATTTCTTCCTGGCTGCTTTCAACCAATCAATTGCTTGAATCGGATTACACTTGGGAAACCTTGCTCCAAAAGTCCGAAAATTCTAATGAACGCAAAAAAGAAATTGTTGACTTGGTAAATAACACAAAACAAGCTCTAGACTTAGCGCAAGGAATTGAAAATCAAATTCAACAAGAGATTCAAAATCATCTGAAAACACAACCAAAGACAAGTCAAGATTTCTTGTTGGAGCAAAGCAAATCCCAAATAGAACAGAAGGAAAATATACTTCGTGAAACACTTCGATTGGAAGGCTTAATTTCTTCTGATGACCATAATCGAGCGCAGGCACAGGATTTATTAAATCTATGGGAAATTCAACTTGACATATTCAATCGTTGGTCGAAGTTAGACCACTTAATTGGCTCATCTGACGGTAAAAAGTTTCGACAAATTGTACAAGAATTGACACTCGATTATATGCTTGTTTTTGCCAACGAACAATTGAAATATTTATCCAATCGCTATACATTGAGTCGAATTGAAAACAGCTTGGCTCTTCAAGTTATTGACGGGGATATGGGGGATGAAGTACGTACCATTTTTAGTTTGTCTGGTGGTGAAACATTTTTAGTTTCTCTTGCACTTGCATTGGGTTTGTCTGAACTCACGGGTGACATTCGTCAAGTAGAATCTTTGTTTATTGATGAAGGTTTTGGCGCACTCGACCCTGAAACTCTATCTTTCGCAATGGACGCCTTAGACCGTTTGCAATATCAAGGAAGAAAAGTTGGTGTGATTTCTCACGTACAAGAAATGAACGAACGAATTCCTGTTCGAATTGAAGTTCTAAAGAAAACCGCAGGTCGAAGTGTGGTGAACGTTGTTGGATAAAAAAAAGCCCCACAAGGAGGCTTAATATTAATTTACTTTTTTGGTTTAATTACTTTCCTCCAAAAGTCTTGTCATACAGAACAAAACTTTCTTCAAGAATCTGCATTGCCATTTGTTTGTCTAAGAAATCTTCAACAACAACGGTCTTATTTTCCAATCTTTTATACTCTTCAAAAAAGTGACGAATTTCAGAAATGAAGTGATTTGGTAATTCGGAAATATCGCTGATATGGTTCACACTCGGGTCGCCTGCTGCAACTGCGATAAGTTTATCATCAGCCTCATTATTGTCGAGCATTCGCATAACGCCAATAATTTTTGCCTCTACCAAACACATTGGAACCAAGTCAATTTGTGAAATCACCAGGATGTCCAATGGATCTTTATCGTCGCAATAAGTTTTGGGGATAAAACCGTAATTCGCAGGATAATAAACAGATGAATACAAAACGCGATCTAATTTCAGTAAACCACTTTCTTTATCCAACTCATATTTTGCGCGTGAGCCTTTCGGAATTTCGATGATACCGTTTACGAACTCAGGAATGTTGTCGCCAGGATGCACCTGATGCCATGGATTAAAATTTGTCATTGAATTAATTTTCGGCAAAGGTAGCTTGGACTTGTTAGGAAAAATGAGAATAAATGTGAAGAATTTGTTTTGAATCCACTTTTTTCCAATAATTTCCTTTCGGAACAAAGAAGAGGTTTGTCGCAATTAAACATCAACCTAAAATTCGGTTGTATTTTATCATACCGTTAATTTCAATTCATGGCGAAATAATTGATTTTTCAAATGTTCCCAATGACTAACTTTGCTCGGTGAAACAAATTCCTTGGTATTCCATTCTTTTGTTGCTTGCTATTCTAGCCGTTATTACGTTGCCGAAATTTTACGCATTAGAAGATTTTCAAGTACAAAGCCCAAAAAATTCAGGAGAAACGCAAATTAAACTCTTCTGTGAC
>CAZWSY010000060.1:10312-23057 GCA_964636775.1 uncultured Lishizhenia sp. | reverse complement strand
GCCTGGAGACCAAAGGAAAGTTCCACCAGCTTCAGAAGGAGTTGCAACAAGGCTATTTGTTTCTCCTTCACAAATTGTAAGAGGTGCTATTGAAACTGTTGGGGGAGGATTAACATTAACAACAATGTTTCCTGTACCCGCACAAGCACCTGAGGCTGCGGTTACTGTATAAGTTACAGAACCTGATGTGCCCGTGTTAACCAAAGCCAAAGTTTGATTGATATTAGTACCTGTCCCATTACTTGCCCCGGAAACATTAATTGAATTTACAGACCAAGTATAGGAGGCTTGGGGGGGTGAAGCTTGTATAGGAATATTGACCGTTTCACCTGAACAAATTGCTTGTGTGGTTGATGTGACTGTAGGGCCGTTTACAATATTAAAGGTGATTGATTGACTACAAAAACCTACCGTTGCTTGTATGGTTACTTGCCCTGCAGTATTTCCCGCAGTAAATGTACTACCACTAATTGTTCCCAAATTTGAACCACTTGTTATAGTCCAAGTCACTGTCGGGTTATTGTGTGTTCCGCCCAAAGTAGCTGTAAGTGGTCGTGACTGTCCTACACATAAATCCGTAGTTGGAGTTGTGTTTGTAACGGTTGTATTTTGCCTGTAGCGTAAAACTGCTGAAGTCCCTGTCCAATCATGCCCTGTAAAACTTCCACAAGTGTTATTGTTCGCACACAAGCCAGAAGAAACATTAAAATAATAGGTTCCGTTATTAGTAGCATTAAACGAATAATTATTTAAAGCGTGACTACCGACGGGTGTTCGTCCACAATCTGGACCTCCTGGAGCCCAAGCTTGTAAATATGCATTCGTTAGGACAGGATTACAACCACCACTTCCAACATTTTCAATGGTGTAATTTACCCCTTGAACAATATTTGGAATTGGTGTGAACGTACCTGAGCCAGCGCACCATGTATTTGACCAGCCCGTACAATTTGGATTAGGTGGAACAGTTCCATTCGATTGACCTGTGTAGCCAACATTTGAAAAAGAAGATGCATTGTTGTAGTCTATTATTAAATAAGGTTTGGCTGAATGTGAATACCCCCTAATTTTCAATGAACAAGTAGTATGTGGTCCGCCGTCGTAGTACTGAAAACCTAAACTTATCCAGTCTGGATTGATTATAGCATTTTGAAAAGGAGCAACACTGGCAAAATCGGGTGTAGTATGATTCGCATCAGTTCCATTCGCGCCACTGAATGCTCTTGTCATCAAATTATTACTACTTCTAATGTTAGACAAAATTGAAGCATCTGTGGCTGGTACAGGATCAATTGTCATATTCTTGATGTAAATGCCAGTTACACAAGTTGAAGTTCCTGAATAAGACTCAAATACTGTGTAATTTAAACGAACTTTGCAAAGCACTGCCGTATTTGGTACAGAAGTTAAATTGAATTTTGCCCATGAATTAAAGTGAGCAAAAGGAGATGGAGTTTCTCTTCTCCCAAGAATCATAACGTCGTTCACACGCTGACCAATGGTATTTGTGTTGTAGTCAGTGCTATTGTTACCATTTAGTCTAAGGTGTCCTGTCCATTGTGCAGTGTTATCTGGATAACAATTTATCGTAGGATCAACAAAAATCGGAAACTTCCTTTCTGTACTTAGCAACCACTCAAGAGGAACTATAGTTGAAACTTTATACCTATTAGAACCGACTAATTCAACCTTAAAAGTAGCGTTGATTTCATGATCGTGATGGTCAATGTGATTTCCATCTTTATCATGGGCATGATGTGCAGTCTCTCTTACAATTGGTGCATCGAATGAAGCTCTAACTTTTCCGTTTTGATCTTTCACAAGAATTTCATTATTAATCAATTGTAAAGTCCAACCTTGTTGTAGCTCAACAACTTCACTAAACGACAAATATCTTGCTGAATTTGGAATGTCAGATAATGCGTTTCTGTTTTTGAGGATGAAATCTAACTTACGTTTAGTTGTCATTTGAGTTAAACGCAAATCGATATTGTTTCCAAAAACTCTAGGATAAGTAAGTTCAAATTTATTCGCAACGCCTGTTTTTGAAGAAATGGTTTTCGTTGAAACTTGCCCCATAACCTCATTTAAATAACTCATTTGTAATTGCATCAAATCTTTTACTTCCCCTCCATTTGGAAGGATTGTTAAGGCCTGACCATCTGAATTCAATGGATAAAATGATTTAAAAGCATTAGTCTCATTTGAAAATCCATTATTAGTCGGCAAAATAGTGTGAAAAATTGTTTTCCATTGATTATCCTCATAATAATTCAAAAATCCAGCGGAAACTATCGCCGTACCTTTTCCACCAATAACGAAATGCTTAGAATCAACTGTTCGTTTAGAAATGTCCTCATCTTGAAGTCTGTAATTTGAATATGGCTCATTCGCCCAAAGCTGATATTCATTAGAAATAAAATTTTGACTAAAAAGGAATTGTGAAATTGTAAAAAATGAAAACAGAAGGAGAACTGTTAATCGCATGAGTTTTGTTTTTGGGTTTTAGCTGTAACGCATTAACGTCTTTTAACCTTTGAGGTTGTGAAAACATTAAGTTGTCGCCTTAAATATATTAAAAAATGATTAAGACAAACTAGCGAATGAACATTTTGAGATTTCTTAAAAATCAAAAATTCAACATCTTACGTTGAGAATACGTATCAATTCTTATTCTTTTATTATAAAATAGGTTTTTATTAACCATAAGTTCGGTTAAAGCTAAGATTCCACTTGAATTACAGAAATTGAATGGATTTCCAAAGAGTAAAGCAAAAACTAAACTTTAACGCAATCCAAAAATTGAACTACCCACTCGTACCATTGTGCTTCCTTCTTCGATTGCCAACAAGTAGTCGCCACTCATACCCATAGACAATTCCCTGAAACTTGGTTCATTGGCAAAAAAACGAGTTTTGAGTTCTTGAAAATAGTAGCGTAATCTTGCAAATTCAGCCTTGATTTGGGTTTCTTCATCCGTGTTTGACGCCATTCCCATTACCCCTACAAATCGAATATTTTTGAATTGTTGGTATGCATCACTCAATAATAGCCCGTGTGCTTCATCTAAAGTCAATCCGAATTTTGATGTTTCCTGAGCAATATGAAATTGCATCAAACAATCCACCACTTTACCAAGTTTGCTTGCTTGTTTATTTATTTCAGCTAATAGTTTTAAACTGTCAACAGAATGAATCAAATGAACATGAGGAATTAAATACTTGACTTTGTTGGTTTGTAAATGACCGATTAAATGCCACTTAATGTCTTTTGGTAATTCTTCAGCTTTTTCAACTAATTCTTGTACTTTGTTCTCTCCAAAATGTCGTTGACCAGCATCGTAGGCTTCTTTAATAATGAAAGCTGGTTTTGTTTTGGAAACCGCAACTAAACAAACGTGCGGTGGTAGCGTTTCGTTAATCAACGCCAATTGCTCTTCTATCATTCCTCCATAGCATAAATGGTTAAACCACTTCTTAATTTAGGCTCTACCCATGTAGATTTTGGCGGCATATTCATTCCGTTGTCTGCCACAGCTTTCACTTGCTCAATTGCAACTGGAAACAAGGTGAAACCAACTGAAAATTTACCACTTATAATTTTTTCATGAAACGACTCTAAAGATTCATTCCCAGGCACAAACTCAATTTCTGTGCTTGTCTTTAAATCTTCGATTCCTAAAATTGGTTTTAAAATCAATTGAGTGAGTAAGTCAGCATCTAAAGATTTCACAGGGTGTTCTTCTTCAATCAAATATTCAAATGGTCGAAAAACATACCAATCTCCCTCCACACAAACATTTATTTCATGTACCTGATTGGGCTCGTGAGCACCATCCAATTTATTTAAAGTCCCCAACGCTTTTAACGCATGAAGAAAACTATCTTTTATATAACCGTTTAGTGTTTTAACAAGCCTGTGAAAAGGCAAAATTTCAAGGTCGTTTTCATCCACTAAATAAGATAGAAAAAACGCACTATCCTTTTGAAATTTCCCGCCATTTTTTTGTTGTTCATAAAAGCGAACCGATGATGCAGACCGATGATGCCCATCTGCAATGTATAATGAGGGAACTTTTTCAAAAGCATTTTTTAGAGTAAGCGTTTGATTTTCGGTCAAAACCCAAAGCTCATGTTTAATTTTATCTGTCGTTGTGAATTCGTATTCAGGTCTACATTCAACACATTGGTGAATTACATGTTGAATTTCAGAGTTAGATGGATAACTCATCAAAACAGGCTCGGCGTTAAATCCTACAATATCCAAATAACGGGTAAAAACATCCTCACGCGCTGTCAATGTCGCTTCGTGTTTTTTAATATCATCCGATAAATAAGCTTCTACACTCGCCCCACAAATCACACCCGTAAACACACCAATTTCAGATGATTGACGATAAATGTAAAGTCTTGGAAACTGATCTTGAATAAATATTCCGTCCTCCAAAAATTGCTCGTACCTTGAACGAACAAGTTGAAAACGCTCGTTGGAATTAGGTTTAGTTTTTTTGTTTGGTCCAAATTCTGGATTAATGATGTGCAAAAATGTAAAAGGATTGTCTTCTAATTTTGCTTTCAAAACGTTCTTTTTGTAAGAATAATAAGGACGTGTAGCAACAAGATGAACTTTATCGCGAACAGGACGAACTGCTTTAAACGGAGCTATTACAGCCATATTTAGAACTTGTAACTTAAACCAAAACTTGGTAAAAACGGAAACTGATAAATTTCTTCACTAGTTACACGATTTACGTAAAAGATATTGTTTCTGTTGTACAAATTGGTAATACTAAATACTGTTTCGAGATTCGTTTTATTCTTCAACACAAACTGTTTTTTAACGGTGAAATCCAGTCGGTGGTAAGTTGGTAACCTTTGTGAATTGAAAGCTCCTAAGATGGTTGTTACATTGGTTGGGTTGTTGGTTACATAATCTGTAGTTACTCCTCCTTGGAAGTTTTCGTTTTGATAATTACCAGCTGTAGGTGTGAAAGGTAAGCCAGAACCAAGATTCCAACGAACATTAATTTCGAAATCTTTTTTCTTGCCAAATAAATAAGATGCAACCAAGTTAATATTGTGGCGACGGTCAAATACAGGAAAATAAGTTTGGAAACCGTCCCAACGGGTATTGTAACCCCAAGAATAAACTCCCCACAAGAAAAGTCTATCTCGATTGTATTTCAAAAGAATATCTACACCATAAGATTGACCCGACTCAAGAATAAAATCCTTTTTGAATACATCATCAATCATAGCGAATTGAGCCACATCCTCATACAATTTGTTTTGATTGATATTACTCAACTGTGAAAAGTATTTGTAATAGCCTTCAATATTCGCCATCAAATAACGATTCAAATCATACTCGAAACCAAAAATCGCATGCCATGCATATTGCAAACCGTTTCTTGTATTTTTAATTTGTTGAAACTCATTTACAAACTGAGCTTGAACATTTGTAGGTGCGGAAAGTAAACCGTTGAACAAGTTCACAACATCTTTGTCAGAAGAAGCTGACGTGAAGTTTTGAGAGAATCTTCCTCCAGAAAATTTAAATCGTAAGTTTTCATTAGCGTTGTATTTAACACCAATTCTCGGTTCGGGCGAAATAGTATTTAAAGAGGCATACACTTGCACGCGCATTCCACCCTGAAGAACCCATCTTGGAGTTACTTTTCGAAAGTTGACGTAAGTTCCAATCTCCGTTGTAAAATTGGTAGCATCTATTCTTCTTTTTGCTTCGTTGAACGTTACAAATTCTGTGTTGAATCCACTAAGATTAAAACCATAACTTAGTTCTCCTTCGTCCTTCAAGAAGTAGCTAAAATCAAATCCAAGGTCAAAACCACCAATTTTGGAGTAACGAGGCTCTTGAGCTGTTTCTGCGAAAGTAGTTTGATACGAACTTCCATTTACGTGACCTTTAATGAAAATTGGTGAACCACTCGGAACGAGTACAAAGTTTACTCCACCTCCCGAAGCTTGCCAATCCAAGTCTGCAACGCTGTAATTTACACTATCGCGATTATGAAATGCAAAAGCACTAACCTTCGAACCTCCATCAGCGTTAAACGTCACTTTTCCGTATAAATCAGTAAAGTTGAACGGTAAACCGTTTCCATTGTTTACACCGGGGTAAACTGTACGTGCAGTATAATCCAACAAGCTATGTTTTGCAGACAAAATGTAGGAACCTGCACGCGGTGAATCGCCGTTTTTCTTTCCCAAAGGTCCTTCCAAAACTGCTTTAGCAAGGAAAGGTGAAGCGGAAATTTTACCACCAAATTCTTTTCTATTTCCATCGCGATAAGTAATGTCCATAATGGAAGAAATTCTTCCTCCGTACTTCGACTCAAAACCGCCTGTGTAAATGTCAACGTTCTTCACTAATTCTGTTTCGAAAATGGAAAAGAAACCAATGGAATGGAATGGATTGTAAATGGTCATTCCATCCAAAAGGATTTTGTTTTGAATTGGTGTACCACCACGAACGTATAATTGACCACCTTGGTCACCTGTTGTCACAACACCTGGAGTTACACTGAAGGCTCCAACAATATCATTTTCAGCACCGTAACTCGGGATTCGCTCTAAACCTTTTTGATCTAATTTAACCTTAGAAATTTCAACTTCTGTTCTTTTGGTTTTATTCTCAGCACTTACAACGACCTCATCAAGAACTTTAATAACATCCTTTTTTTCTAATTCAAATTTAACGTCGTAGATCTTTTTGTTCTCTTTTACTTCCACATTTTGATAAGCGGTTTCGAATTTCATGACCTCAACTTTAACGATGTATTTCCCTGCTGAAAGCTTAGGGATTGAGAAGAATCCGTTGATATCTGTAACTGCACCAGCAACAATAGTACTGTCTGATTTTAATAGCTTAACCTTTTCAAAACCAACAGGTTCACCATTCGATTTATCGTATAGAAATCCACGAATAGAGTAGTCTTGCGCAAACAACGAAGCGGAGAAAAGCAGGAATAGAATTCCAAAGGAGAGAGATAGTTTCATTTCAGATTTAAGCGTCCGAAATTAATCATATTGATGAAATTCCATTCCTGCTTACGCTTTTTTATTGTTTAATGATCGTTTTTCCAATACCCATTTCCTCAAACTTTATGGTATAATGACCAGATTTTAATTTTTCCGTATTGAGTTTCATTTGATTGCCTTTTACACTATCTTTATGGACTAATTTGCCTGAAGCATCATACAAGTAAACCAGCGAAGGAACGGTTTCATTGAATAAAATATTTAATTCACTTCCGAAAGGATTAGGAAATATAGTGTGATTAAAATATTGGTTTTCAGTTAACGAATTTGTGGTACAATCCTCCACAACAAGATTGGCATTTACTGTCCCTTGACAATTTTGGGCATCGGAGTAAGTATAAGTGATTGCGTATGTTCCAGCGCCAGTTGCCGGATTAAATTGATTGTTGGTTACTCCATTCCCCGAATATGTCCCTCCAGTTGGTGAACCACCAGTTAAAGTGAATATCGCCGCGTTATTACAAACATTTTGAAACGGTGCGAGTGTGACCGTTGGGCCGTCAGTTACGGTTACTGTAACTCCAGAAGATGTTGCTGAACAACCACTTGAATTAGAAACAACAACAGTATAAGAACCTGAACCAATTGCGTTGTAAGTGGAGCTTGTAGCACCCATAATTGGATTTCCATTTAGCATCCATTGGTAAGAAAGTCCTGCGCCAGTATTTGCGTTTAAGTTTACAGAATTACCCTGACAAAAAGTTGTTGCCCCAGCTGGAGTGATGGTAGCTGTCGGCGTTGCACTTGTAGTTGGACATATTGTTTGTCCTACAATTCCTGTTGCCGTATTTAGGGCATTTAAAAAAGTGTCATAAGCTCCACAATCACCTTTAAGAATATAATTTAACCAATGGTCTAGTACTGAATAAGTTCTTGTTTGTTGTTCAACACGTGTAATTGAAATATTTGGGGACGATGTACTTTCTCCAAAATCACAATTGAAATTCGTGTTATTGTAGTAGCAATGTCCACCACCTGTAATTGTTGCAAATGATTTACAAGTACTATTAAGTCCATTGTAAATTGGAATATGATGTTCTGCTGGCGGAGTTACACCATCTGCATCACCAGAAAAAATCAATGCTGGAACGGAAACATTTGGTGCTGCAGCAACAGCCGATGGATTCGTTTCCGCAGGAGCTAAACCAATAACCGTTTTAATGAAGGTATTATTTTGAGAAGCAAGAATTGATGCACCGCCGCCCATAGAATGTCCCATTATTGCAGTATTAAGCGCAACTTTTCCATTCAAAACATTCCCTGAAGTTGTGTTAATTACTTGCATTCTTTCAGCCACCAATTTCAAATCCAAACCGAAATCGTTGTGACTTGGTGCTGGAATAAGTCCACTTTCAGTACGAGGAAAAGCCATTATATAACCCATTGGAACATACCTTTCCCAAAGATTTTGGTATGCATCCCAAGCCATTGCAAATCCGTGACCAAAAACAATTACTGGAAACTGTCCATTCGCAGCAGGTGTGTTTGTTCCAGCCGATGTTGCAGGGTAATAAACCTCTGTTTGAATTTGACGACCTGGCCCACCCCCTGAACCAAAGCCTCCAGTTCTTGCTGGATCATTAAATGTAATTGTCGTGCGACCGACAGAAAATTGTGAAAACACAAATCCTGAAATACACAAAAACAATGTGGTGTAAAAGAGTTTCATAAGATGAATTTTAGAGATGTTCGTTTAAAAGTTTCAACTAAATTACAGCGAACTAAGTTCTTTATGGTTGAAAATCAGTATTTAAAGTTTTTAAATTTCAATTGTAGTTCATAATGAATTCTTATTAAAACTGTTCAAAACATAACACTTCATTCTGATAACAAAGGTTTTAAAGGAATTTAAATGGTGTTTAAATGTCATTTAAATTTTGTTAACTTGCCCAATTACTTCTATCTAGACTTCGATATTGAATGGCTTCAGCCACGTGATGAGGAGCAATTTTAGGGGCTTCCTCTAAATCTGCTATTGTTCGAGCAACCTTAATTATCCGATCGTAAGCTCGTGCCGATAGCCCCATTCTATCCATAGCCGTTTTTAGAATTGTGTGCCCAGCATCGTCAAGGATACAGAATTTTTCAAACTCTTGTTTCGACATGTGTGCGTTACAGTGAATCCCTTGTCTTTCCAAATACCGCTCTTTTTGAATTTTTCTTGCTTTTTCCACACGTTTACGGATTTCTTTACTTCCCTCTGATGGTGCTTTATTCGACAATTCGTCAAAAGAAACAGGCGTAACTTCCACGTGTAAATCAATACGATCGAGTAAAGGTCCTGAAATTTTATTCAAGTAACGCTGAACAACACCTTGACCACAAACACACTCTTTTTCTGGATGATTGTAATATCCACAAGGACAAGGATTCATGGCTGCAACCAACATAAATCCAGCTGGATAATCAACAGAAAACTTTGCGCGAGAAATGTTTACTGTCCTGTCTTCCAACGGTTGTCGCATCACTTCTAAAACTGTTCGTTTGTACTCTGGAAGTTCATCCAAAAA
The DNA here is from genome assembly GCA_964636775.1 of uncultured Lishizhenia sp. GTDB lineage: Bacteria > Bacteroidota > Bacteroidia > Flavobacteriales_D > Crocinitomicaceae > UBA952. Next base: position 13,486 of record CAZWSY010000060.1, on the reverse strand, counting down.
CAAAACCCCGTTGTGTGCCAATGAAATCTCTCCGGGTTGAGGATAACTTCCACCTCCAATTAAACCTATATCTGAAATGGTGTGGTGTGGTTTTCGGAAAGGTCGTTGAGTAATTAGTCCAACATCACCTTTCACTTTTCCCGCCACAGAATGTATTTTGGTGGTTTCCAATGCTTCCTCCAAACTCATAGGAGGCAGAATGGTTGGTAAACGTTTCGCAAGCATGGACTTTCCTGCTCCTGGAGGACCTATCAAAATTACATTGTGTCCGCCTGCTGCTGCAATTTCAAAAGCTCGCTTAATATTAAACTGTCCCTTTACATCCCGAAAATCCACTTCAGAATGGTCAATTAAATTTTCGAAAGCACTCAAAACATCCACCTCAACTGGAAGTAAAGTGTCCTCTCCATTCATAAAACCAATTACTTCAGTGATATTTTTAGCACCATAAACTTCTAATCCATGAACCACAGCGGCTTCTTGTGCATTTTCTTCTGGTACAATTATTCCTTTAAACCCTTCTTTTTGAGCTTGAAGTGCAATCGGTAATATTCCTTTTGTTGCCTGAATTGAACCATCTAATGACAGTTCTCCAATCAACAAGTATTCATTTAATCGTTCGAGTGCAATTTGTTCACTCACTGCTAAAATTCCGATTGCAATGGGTAAATCAAAGACAGAACCTTCTTTCCGAATATCCGCAGGTGCCATGTTTACAGTAATCTCCCTTCCGGGAAATTTCAAGTTGTTATTGGTGAAGGCCGCCCGAATCCTTTGTTGACTTTCTTTCACTGCTGAATCGGGCAAACCAACCAGGTAAAAATTGACGCCTATCCCAAGATTTACCTCGATTGTAATCGTTGTGGCATGAATTCCAAATACGGTTGATGAATACGTTTTAACTAACATTTCTAGTGCATTTTTCAATTTCTGAATATGAATTTACACAATAAATTGAATTAAATCCAAATTTTAAGTCATTTTTTTGATTAATAAATAATCTTTTTGATGTGTATTTAGGTTTTGTTGTGATAAAACAGTTTCTCACGGTAAATCCCGTTAAATCGCAATAATCGGTTTTCTCATTTAAATTTTGAAATTTTCACTACTTTCAACCCTCTTTTCAACTGAATAATCGAATCAATGAAAATACTGTCTAGCCTCTTTATAGCAATTTTTGTCCTCAGCCACCAGCAGACACTTCTTTCACAACAGTTTCCAAACCCTGTGACATTATCAACTGGGCAGGGTGCCGTGGGCAGTTTAGATCCTTTGTGGGTGGTATCACCTTGGTACACCAATAATCCCCCAAATCCAATTGGACTAACTTACACTCCGGCACTAATCAATAATAATTGTGCTCCAGGCTCATGGGTAGATCCAGCAAGTTTGACTCCTCCTTTGAATAATGGAAAATGGATTACAGGAAACGATGCTTCGTGCGCAGACAACACTTCCTCTGGTTATCGTTATTTCCGATTAACTTTAGATTTACCAGCAGATTGCAACGGTCAAAGTATTGCCGGAATGAATAATTATACCTTATTTTTAACTGGATATGTGGACAATCAGATTACAAACGTTTTCGTAAACGGGACAGCAACTGGAATTAGTGGTGGTAATTTTGCGGCTGGTGGTCAACTTAATATGACCTTAAACGGTCCTTGGGTCGGAGGTTTGAATTATGTTGATGTTATGGTTTACAACATTCCAAGTAACGGTGCAAATCCTTATGGTTTACTTTTGGTTGCAGACGGATCAGCAACAAACGCAATTGATTCAGATAATGACGGTATTTCAGACTTAAACGACCAATGTGTTTGTGAACCCGGCAATCTCCCAAATGGATGTAATGCTGCTTTAACCGGTGATACTGAGATTTGCCTTGGTCAGTCAACCACATTAAATGTTGCGACTTCTGGATCTGTAATTTGGAGTAATGGAACAAATGGAAATTCAATAACCGTTTCACCTACACAAACCACAACTTATTCTGCCACAATAACTCAAATAAGTGGTGCAATTGATAATGTATCCGCAACTGTTACAGTTCGACCAGTTTTTGCAAGCACAATTAATGAAATGATTTGCGAGGGAGAATCATTCCTATACCAAGGAAATTCATACTCAACCACTGGAAATTACACCATCCCCTTATTATCACAATACGGTTGCGACTCAATTATAACCTTGAATCTACAAGTAAATCCAAACTTTTCATTCAATCAATCATTGTCAATTTGTCCAGGAGAAAGCATTACTTATCAAGGTACAACATTGAATAATCCAGGCTCCTATAGTTTTGAATACCAAAGTCAGTTTGGGTGTGATAGTACCTATGAATTAACACTTTCCTACCACCCTACTCCAACAACTACAATCCCTCAAACATCATGCGATAGTTATTTTTGGACAACCTCTAATCAAACTTATAATTCATCTGGCACGTATCCTGTAGTTTTAAATACAATAAATGGTTGTGATAGTACTGTAGTCCTTAATCTAACCATAAATGAAACGCCAGCACCTCCCGTTCTTACCGCAACATTCCCAAGATGTCCAGGAGATTTAATTAGTTTAACCGCTGAACCCTCTTCATTTCCGATTTTATGGAATGGACCAAGTAATTTTACTTCAACAAATTTTGAAAATTCATTCAATATAGATTTTTCCCAAACAGGCACATATAGTGCAACACTAAATAATAACGGTTGTATTTCTCTCGAGGGAACAGTTATAGCAGCAATTGAATACGATAAAACATTTGATGACGTACCTTTTCCTAATACAATTACACCAAATGGTGACAACATAAACGATGAACTACGTCTCGCAGAATACGCAATGACCTGTTTGCCGTTCGAACTACAATTATTTAACCGTTGGGGAAATCTTGTTTATCAAGGAAATGAAAATTCAACTCCATTTGATGGTAAAGACCAAGCTGGTTCGCTATTAACGGATGGTGTTTACTTTTATCAATTCATAGTAGAAGGCAAAACAAAATCAGGATTCATTCACATTCAGCGCTAAACCAAATGTTTCCACTACCTACTTTCATCATTTCCCTAAAAAGTCATTTACTCATAAAATCTTAATGTGCTAATGATTCAATGTGCTAATGTGCTAATGATTCAATGTGCTAATGTGCTAATGATTCAATGTGCTAATGTG
>CAZWSY010000060.1:0-10212 GCA_964636775.1 uncultured Lishizhenia sp. | reverse complement strand
CTAATGATTCAATGTACTAATATGCTAATGACTCAATGTGCTAATGGTTTAATGCGCTAATGTCTTAATCTGCTAATGAACTGCCCAAAAACATCCTTCTTCCCAAGAACAAATCATTTTCAAATTCCCTCATTTTCAAATTTTCAAATTCCCTCATTCGTCATTCCCTCATAAAGTCTTAAAGTGTTAATATGCTAATGTCTAAATGTGCTAATGTCTTAAAGTCCTAATATCCTAATGTCTTAAAGTCCTAATATCCTAAAGTCCTAAAGTCCTAATATCCTTCCGCCGCGGCGGAGTCTTAAAGTCCTAATATCCTAAAATCTTAAAGTCCTAATATCCTAAAATCTTAAAGTCCTAATATCATAAAATCATAATATGTCTCTCCTCAACCCCTTTTCAGAAGAGTATTTCATGAAACAAGCCCTAATAGAAGCCCAAAAAGCTTTTGATGCGGATGAAGTTCCAGTAGGTGCTGTTGTTGTTTGCCAAAATAAAATAATTGCTCGAGGTCATAATTTGACTGAAACGCTAATCGATGTTACCGCACATGCAGAAATTCAAGCAATTACAGCAGCTTCTCAATATCTAGGTTCAAAATATTTAAAAGGTTGTACTTTGTTTGTCACCCTCGAACCATGTGTCATGTGTACTGGCGCCTTATATTGGTCGCAAATTGACAAAATTGTATTCGGAGCTAGGGACGAAAAACGAGGTTCAGGGAGATTTGGAAATGAAATGTATCACCCCTCAACACTAGTAACGAATGGAGTTTTAAAAGAAGAATGTTCTGAAATAATAAAACGATTTTTTGCCACAAAAAGATGAAAAACAATTTGCTTTATCTAGTAATCATTACCTTCATTTCTCAAGTCACCTTTGGACAAAAGAAAAATATCGCATTAACACCGCCGATGGGTTGGAACAGTTGGAATACCTTTCGTTGTGACGGATTAAACGAACAATTAGTCAAGGACATTGCGGATAAAATGGTCGAAAATGGTATGCGTGATGCTGGATATCAATACATTAATTTAGACGACTGCTGGCAAATTGGAAGAGACAATAAAGGAAAAATTCTAGTTGATTCCATTAAATTTCCATCTGGAATTAAAGCACTTGCAGATTATGTTCATAGTAAAGGCTTAAAACTTGGATTATATTCGGATGTAGGGTTGATGACTTGTCAAAAGCGACCTGGTGGAAAACATTTTGAAGCAATCGACGCTTCGACTTATGCTGAATGGGGAATTGATTATTTGAAGTATGACTTTTGTTTTCTTCCAAAATCGTGTGATCAAAATGTTGACAATCGAAAAACTCGTTCCCTTGCAATGTCTTATTTAAAAGGACCTAAAGGTTGTACGGCTGAGGAAATGTATCAAGTTATGGCAAACGAATTAGCTAAGCAAGATCGGGAAATCGTTTATTCACTTTGCAATTGGGGCGTGCAAAATCCATGGCTATGGGCTGGAAAAATGGGGCATTTATGGAGAACAACAGGCGACATTCGACCTTATTTCAAGGGAATAAATTTGAAGTATTTGGGTTTTTATAGTATTCACAAAATCATAAAGTTCACTGACAAGAATAAATTATACTTATACGCAGGGCCAGGCAAATGGAATGACCCGGATATGTTGGAAGTTGGCAATGGTAAATTGACCTTGGAGGAAAACAAAGCACATTTTAGCATGTGGGCGATGATGGCTGCCCCCTTGTTGGCTGGAAATGACTTACGCTTCATGTCGAAGGAAACACTTAGTATCTTGACAAACAAACAAGTGATCGCAATTAATCAAGATGTTTTGGGAAAACAAGGTTATCGTGCCGATACTAAAAAGGGGGTTCAAGTTTGGATTAAACCTTTAAGTGAAGACAAGTGGGCAGTTTGCTTTTATAATCCCAAAGGAAAAAGAAAAATCCACTATGATTGGAAACATTTACAAATATCTAAAACTTTGAAAAAATGGAGGAACGTTTGGGAAGAAGAACAAGAACCTTTTAAACAATCTTTTGAACTTCGAATTCCGAGACATGGTGTTGCAATGTTTATTGTTGAATAACTAAAAATTTGTCAAAAATCTTCATTGTGCTTCCAATCGCGGTTTAATTCTTGTATATTTGTTATCGTTTCAACTCGAAATTCATGAAAAAAATATACTTTTTACTCTTCGGATTTTTTAGTCTTAGCGCTGTTGCACAAACAGTTATAACCTATCAAGGGCAGACTGAAAACCTTTCTGGAGGTTCTTACCAGATGGCTGCTCCAACTCATGAAGCTTTTGATGTTCCTTTTGTTATTACGAACAACACGGGGTCAATGCAACGCTGGAGGGTTACAAGAAATCGCATTAGTGTTCCTACTGGGTGGACAGATGGCTTGTGTTGGGGACATATAACAGATCCTTTCGGAGGGACTTGTTATTCCTCAGGTCAAATGCCGGGTAATCCTTGGACAACACCTTCAGGGTCAGGTGCAACCTTCGACTTACTCGACGGTGAGCAAGCACTGATGAAAGCAACTATTGACCCTGAAAATTGGACAAGTGGCATTGCTCATTATCGATATTACATCTCCTCAAACGGTACTTCCTTTGTAGATTCAGTTGATTTGGTTATTGATTTCACAGCAAGTTTAGCGCCTGTAAAAGAACCAATTTCAGTTAGTATAACTCCAAATCCAGCCTCAGATTACTTAATGATTGCATTGAACGGAGTTGAAAACGTAAATGTAAAAATGGTTGATGCTCTTGGTTCAACTATTTTGAAAGAACAACTCAGTGGAAGTAAGAAAATAAATACTTCTGAAATGAGAAGTGGTGTTTACTTTTTGGTTTTTGATATGCCTAACAGTAAAGCGATTACTCGAAAAGTTGTAATACGACACTAATCAAATCAATCTAAATAAAATTAAAGGACGAAGAAATTCGTCCTTTTTCATTTTAAATTCTTTCCTCCAATAATTTATAATGCTTGTACAACTCTTCTTGTGCATGAAAAGGCGGAAGTTCGTTTCGTCGATACACATTTTTTAGGTTTTCGTCTATCAGTCGTGCTTTCACACTTCCACGCCATTGATAATCGAACAATCTTTCTAATTCGGATTGTACTTCCGCTGAATGAACAATTGTTCCAACTTCAATACGCTTGTCGAGATTACGTTCCATGAAATCTGCCGAAGTGATAAAATACTCTTTTTTTCCACCGTTATTGAAAATCATCATTCGTGCGTGTTCGAGATAGCGATCCACAATACTGATTACGGTGATATTTTCACTTAGTCCTTTCTTTCCGGGAATCAAACAGCAAATCCCACGGATAATCATTTCAATTTTCACACCTGCTTGACTCGCCTGATACAATTTTTCAATCATTTTTTGATCGGTTAAATTGTTGAGTTTAATGCGAATGTGTGCAGGCTTTTTCTTTTTCGCAAAAGCAATTTCTCTATCAATCAATCCCAACAATTTCCGTTTCGCATTGAACGGAGAAACAAGTAAATGTCGAAAAACTGGTCTGTCTAAGTGATTTTCCAACAAGCGAAAAACTCTTGCTACTTCCAAGGAAACATCTTGTCGCGCGGTCAACAAAGCTAAATCACCATAAACCCGTGCTGATTTTTCGTTAAAGTTTCCTGTTCCTACGTACGTTATAAATTGCTCTTTTCTGTCTTTCACTCGCTTGATTTGAAGCAACTTTGAGTGGACTTTTAAATTCGGAAAACCATAAATAATTTTTGCTCCAAAATCCTTTAATCTCTCGCCCCAATACAAATTATTTTCCTCGTCGAATCGCGCTTGTAATTCCATAACAACCGTAACTTCTTTTCCATTGAAAACTGCGGCAAGCAAGGCATTCATGACCTCCGAATTTTTGGCAACTCGATAGATATTTATTTTGATTTCCTTCACTTTTGGGTCGATAGCCGCCTCACGCAATAAATCCACTATGTAGCTGAAACGTTGATAAGGAAAATGCAACAATACATCCTTTTGTGAAACACGTTCTATTATACTCTGATTTTCTTCGAAAAACGGAAGTTTACACGGTGGCTGTGAAGGGAAAACAAAATCCTTTCGTCCGAAATCAGGAAAAGACATAAAATCTTTAAAATTGTGGTAACGACCACCTGGAATCGTATTAACACCCATTTTCAGATTCATTGATTTCAACAAATATTGAAGTAAATCATCGGGCATTTTTTTGTCATAAACGAAACGAACTGGCACTCCTTTTTTACGTTCTTTGAGGCTTTTCTCAATTTTTTCAATGAACGAAAGCGTCAAATCATCATCCAAATCCAATTCAGCATCACGCGTAAATTTAAAAGTGTAAGCCTCCACTTTTTCAGGATGAAAAACACCAAAAATTTGCTTCAAATAAAGTCGTATTATATCATCAATCAACATGATATCAATCAATTCGCCGCGTTTCAATTGATAAAAACGTGAAACATCACCTGGAATTTGAATTAGGGCATAACGCGTTTTATCCTTCTTTTCCGTAATTCTTACAGCTAAATAAATGGCATAGTCACGAAGTTTCGGAAACGGATTTTTCTTATCGAGAATGATTGGGAAAATCGCGTGTTTGAGTTTTTCGTTAAAGAAAATGGAAAGTTCTTTCTTTTGCTCAGGCGTTACTTTGTTCTCGTCAACGTGGAAAATTCCTTCCTTTTTTAAGGCCAATAAAATTTTCCGGTAGGCTTGCTCAAACTTAATTTGTTGTTGTAAAACCGCATTTCGAATTTCCTGATAAAGTTCTGAGGGAGTGCCTTTGTAACCTTCAACTTTGTATTTCTTTAAGGCGATACTTCTCCGAATATTGGCAACCCGAACACGGAAAAACTCATCCATGTTGTTGGAGTAAATTCCCAAAAAACGCATTCGTTCAATAACAGGAACCGTTTCATCCAACGCTTCTTGCAATACCCTTTCATTGAAGCCCAACCAACTTAATTCTCGATTAATTAATTGCATGGTTACAAATATGCAGTATGAAAGCCAAAATTCAATATTAAATTTTTCGAAGAATCACTTAAAAACCCAAGAATTAACAAAAAATTTAGATTCTACATAACGAAACATAAGACCTAAATTCAAAAACGCGAAGGCTAAGAAAGGAGCAGTGTAGCGTTCCTCAATTCCTCGTTGAAAAAAGATGAGGTAAAAGAGATAAACTAGAATAAACAAGGTCATAACTTTCCATGTTTTTTCCACTTTTAGAAATAACGTGAAAAGCAAACTAGTAAACGCTAAAATATGCAAGCCAAAAGAGAGAAATCTCAGTCCTTCCAACCACCACCTTCCGCGCAAAGGATGTTGGAAAAGATAAAGGGACAAATTCGAATGCGCAACTAGGTTTTTGGCAACTTTAATTGGTGTAAATGCAAAATATTGAACAGGATTTTTTTGTCGAAATTTCTTTTCTAAGGTCTGAAAATCAGCAATTACTTTTTGTTCTAAATCACTTAAAGTAGGTGGCAGTAATTCGCTTTGAAGGTATGCCGTTTTCTGAGAATTAATTAACTCGGCATAAGTTAGAAAAGCATTACTCAAACTTCTTTCAGTTAAAACTTCTTTAACTTCTTTTGGAATTTTTTTAAGCACTTCATCGATCAATATGGTGGTGCTTTCATTTTTCATAACGCCTTCCCAAAACGGACCAATGGTTTCGTGGAAATGAGCGCCATCAGATTCCCAACCTTTAAAACAATCCCAAATCGCTGCATGAGCCGGACGAAATAAACCTGGAATTTCTGCTTGATAAATGGGATGTAAACCCAAAAAAGTTCCTCGTTTCACCAAGTAATATCCTTGCCAAACCAGAAGTCCAGAGAAAAGAAATGCTGAACTAAAAATGATTTTTCTCCAATTAAGCGCACCAAATCTCAACCAAATTAGATAGAGAAAAACGGGAGTTAGAACGATTAAAACGGGTCTTGTTAGCAACAAAAAAGACAAACAAGCTATTCCCAAGTAAAATTTCCATTCACCAGTTTTTCCGTTTGAATTGGAAATCAGCAAGTACCAACCAATCAACAACAAAGCAGGCGTGATTCCTTCTGAAAGCGTGTAATAGTGAAATCCAATAGACCACGGAATCAACATGAAAATGGTAGTAGAAATACTAGCCAAACGCTCACTTTTCATGTAAAATTTCGCCAATTCAAAAAATGCCCATATACTGAATCCGTAAAGTAAAACTTGAGTAACCGTGAGCATTTTTAAAGCATATTCACCAAAAAGGAATAAATGGAAGTAGTAAAAAAGTCCGTAACCTGGTGGACGAACACTATTTAAACGGGATTTAAACGCCGTTTTACCGATCGTACCGAATTGATATAATTCATCAAAAGGGCGGAGATAACTCGCATCGTCGAGGGTATAAACGGTGGTATGGTTGCGGCTTAGTTCTTCGGGCAAAACAGACAAATTCCATTCATTCCAAAAAAAAGAAAATGCAAGGGCAATTACCCCGAAAATCGCACCGCGCCACATAGTATTACTCTTCGTGAGTAGCCCAAATCTGAATCAATTCCACGATTGTGTCAACGGCTTTTTGCATGTCTTGAACACTCACAAATTCATGCTTGGAATGAATTGCCATTTCTCCCGTAAAAATATTCGGACAAGGTAAACCCATGAAAGAAAGTCGCGAACCGTCCGTTCCTCCACGTATAATCGCGCGTTTTGGAGTGATTCCAGCCTTTCGCATCGCTTCTTCGGCATAATCAGCCACAAAAGGAACATCTTTCAAAATTTCCTTCATGTTTCGGTACTGTTCAATCACCTCAAAATCATAACTCGACCCCGGAAATTTATTCACCACATCTTCACACATTTGTCGTAATCTTTCCTCATAATCCGCCAATTTCGACGTATCATGATCGCGAATGATGAACGAAACATTCGACTTTTCGAGTCCTCCTTCGATGGAAGTTGCATGAACAAACCCTTCCCTTCCTTCTGTTGTTTCTGGTGACCAGCTATCTTTTGGTAAATTGCTCACCAATTCCGCCGCCAATTTTATGGCATTAACCATTTTTCCTTTCGCGTAACCGGGATGAGCACTCATTCCATAAAAGTTGATTTTCACTGCATCTGCCGAAAAAGTTTCGTCTTCAAGGTCGCCAAGTTGTCCACCGTCTAAGGTGTAACCATAATCCGCACTCAACTTTTTCATGTCCAAATGTTCCACACCACGTCCGACTTCCTCATCGGGCGTAAACAAAATACGAACAGGTCCATGCTTCACCTCAGGATGCGTTAACAAATAATTTGCGAAATCCATGATTATTGCCACACCAGCCTTATCGTCGGCACCGAGTAGAGTTAAACCGCTCGCTGTAACAAGGTCATCACCGATTTTTTCCTTTAGGTAAGGGTGTTTGTCTGTGGTGATAATTTGGCTTGGGTCATCGGGAAGAGTTATTGGTGCGCCCGTGTAATTTTTATGGACAATTGGTTTAACGTCTGTTCCACTGCAATCAGGCGCAGTATCAATGTGTGAACAAAAACAAATCGTTGGGACTTTTTGAGAAATCGTGGAAGGAATTGTTGCGAAAACATAACCCCATTCATCCATTTCGACCTCAGCTGCACCCATTTCTTTTAATTCCTGTGCCAACAAACGACCGAGATTTTTTTGTTTTTCAGAGGAGGGAAAGCTAGGAGAATTCGGGTCTGCAGTGGTATCTATTTGAACGTAGCGAAGGAATCGCTCGAGTACTGTATAGTTATAAGCCATAAAAGATTTTTTTTCAAAGATAGGGATTGGTGGAAATTTGAAAATTTGAAAATGCGTTGATTTGAAAATGGAGAATGTAAAGCTGAAAATATTTATCCGCATGGAAGGAAGTATAATGTGCCGCGGCCTTAATGTGCTAATATGCCAATGTCTTAATGTGCTAATGTCTTTCCGCCGCGGCGGAGTCCTAAAGTCTTAAAGTCCTAACGTCCCAAAGTCTTAACGTCCTAATGTCTTAATATCGTAACGTCCTAATAACCTTCCGCCGTGGCGGAGTCCTAACGTCCTAACGTCCTAATGTCCTAACGTCCTAACGTCTTAACGTCCTAACGTCTTAAAGTCCTAAAGTCCTAACCTCCAAAATGAATGCTACCAAAATCTAATTCATTAAACCTCAACTTCTTTTATAACAAACCCCGAAAAACATAAAATTTTCTTATAGCTATTAAATTTAACACTTATCAATCGCAATTTGGTTTAGGTTTGACGTACCTAATTATTGTCATAATTTGTATAAACACTACTGTGAACTTGAAACCTACTGCGCTTTGACCTGTGCTTAAATGATTTATTTCAATAGCGATTTAATAACTAAATCTCTATTTTATGAAAAAGTTAACCTTTTTCCTAGCGCTGCTTATAAGTGGGCTAGGTAATGCACAAAATCAATTTTTGAACGATGTAAAATTCTCCCCTGGCGGAGTTATGGACACCGTCTTTGACAATTATGGTAATAAATTTTTGTTGAAAGACATTGTTATTGACAAAGATCCAAATTCGGTTAATAAAGCAGTATCGTTCAATGATTGTAATAGCGGTTACTTTAAATTGTATTATGAAATAGGTTCAGGATTTGAACTTCAAAATGATCCTATACATATACAGCGACGGAACGTTCTTTGTAGAATGTTATTTGATATGTCAAACTTTGTACTACCAGTTAATCCAAATACAGAAGTCAATATTTTTGTAAGAAGCTTTATTAATGGAACAATTATTCCACCAAACGGTGTAACCGCTTATGCTTCGCCAGTTTACACTATTCCGCCTCAACCAATATCGGGAGGGGGAATTGCAGATAACGTTGTTTGGAAAACAATTAATTCAGGGATTGATGCATTCTACAATTTTTCAGCTCCTATGGGCACAACTACGGGCTCTATTGGGTTCTACCACGGAATTATGGCGTTCAATTTTAATAATCAAATTCAGTGGCATCAGGATTTAAGTGCATGCCCATCAAATAAGCTCGATCTATACAGCACTGCATTACATGAGATGTACCATGTTTTAGGCTTCGCATCTTTGATAAACGAATTTGGGCAATCCAAACTGGGAATCAATTATCCATATTTTTCTAGATACGATAAATTTTTAAAAACAATCAACAACGAAAATTTAATTGTTAGTAATTTTCAAAATTGTGGCGAACTTTATAATTATTCATTTAATAGTTCGGTATTAAATGCAAACGCTGTATTCGGAAGTTCATCTACCTGTAAAATTAAATTTGGAGGGTCGGTTAATGAAATAGTTTATTCATCTCCACCCTTTAATAATGGAAGTTCGTTAAGTCATTTCGAGGATCTTTGTCATTCTAGTGGAGTTTTGCCAGATAATTCCTATTACTTGATGGCAAACTCATCTGTTAACAGTCAGGGAGGTTATTTTGCTCATCGTTTTCCAAAAAACGAGGAAAGAAAGGTACTCTGTGAATTAGGTTATAGAGTGAACAATACTTTTGGTTCAAGTATATCCAATAATACCTTCACATACATAAATCAACCTATATGTGGAGGACATCCTACTTATCCGACGCTATATGGAGGTACTCAAGTAGTTGGTGTTGATGATGGGATTACTCATTCATCTGGGGGTTCGACTTTTTCATTTATTGTAAATGGAAATTCAAATATTCCAATTACTATTTCGAATTTTTTAAACAATGATTACAATCCAAATTCAACGTCATGGAATTCAATAACTTCTGAATGCATACAAAGTGTTTATCAATTAGGACAAATCACAATTCTTTCTAATAATTCTATAAGTTATCTTCCAAACCCAAATGCCTATGGAGTTGATTTAATTCGATATACTCCTGTTGTTAATGGTTTACGAGGTAATGTCACCTATATTTATGTTTTTATTCGAAATTCAAATTGTCCTAGTAGCACCATTTGTTCTACTTACCTTCAAAATGGTGATTTTGAAATGTTTTCGAATTGCGGTGTAATGAACCAACTAAATATTTCCGCGATTCCCAGGCCATGTTGGAATGTTTACTCAGCCACACCAGATATATGGAAAAAGCAGTGTGGTGGATTATATACATTTCCCCAACAAAATTTAAACTCTTGGAATGGTGCCACGAACAATAATTATTTTTTAGGTTTATATTCCATTATTGAATGAGCCCATATTTACCACAAAACGTAAATAGATTACGTCTATGGGGTT
>CAZWSY010000059.1:6247-23347 GCA_964636775.1 uncultured Lishizhenia sp. | reverse complement strand
AAAGCCAATTCTTTTGTTCCAGTTTTAACGATTCTTCCATTATATAATACATGCACAAAATCTGGAACGATATAATCCAACAAACGTTGATAATGCGTAATTACAATCGTAGCATTTTCAGGCGTTTTCAATTTATTTACACCGCTCGCCACAATTCGCAAAGCATCGATGTCTAAACCAGAATCGGTTTCATCCAGAATCGCCAATTTCGGTTCTAACATCGCCATTTGGAAGATTTCGTTACGTTTCTTTTCACCGCCCGAAAAACCTTCGTTGACTGAACGTGAAGCCAATTTGCTATCCAATTCCACAATCGCTGATTTCTCACGAACTTTTGCCATAAAATCTTTCGCTGAAATTGGTTCTTCCCCTTTGTATTCACGAATTTCATTCAATGCCGTACGCAAAAAGTTTACGTTCGAAACACCAGGAATCTCTACGGGATATTGAAAAGCAAGGAACAAACCTTCTCTCGCTCTATCTTCCGTTGACAACTCTAATAAGTCTTTTCCGTCAAAATCGACTGAACCTTCGGTTACTTCATATTCTTCACGTCCTGCCAAAATACTAGCAAGCGTGCTTTTTCCAGCTCCGTTCGGCCCCATTATCGCGTGTACTTCTCCGGCGTTTACTTCTAAATTCAAGCCTTTAAGGATCTCTTTTCCTTCAATGTTGGCGTGTAAGTTTTTAATTTTTATCATTTTATATTAAATTGCAGATTGGAAAATTGCAGATTGCAGATTAAAGCATTGCAGATTGGAAAATTACAGATTGCAGATTAAAGCATTGCAAATTAAAAATTCCAAATTGCAGATTGGCTGCAGGTTCTTTATTTTCAATCCTATTTTATTTATTTCCTTTATAACTTTTTAAATATTTTATAAATCCAGCTAACTGTTTACTTGTTGTTGCGCATTTTTCATTAAGTATGTTATATTCATTTTCGCTTAAATAGTCCAAATTAAATGCAATTCTCAATTGGGTTCTTACTTCACCGCACGATCCTTTTGCTATCGCTAGAAAATACAAAAACTGATTCTTTCCATCTCTTTCATAACCTTCTGATATATTCGATGGAACAGAAACGGAAGCCCTTCTAATTTGATCCTTTAAACCAAAATCTTTAGAAAATTTTTCTGTATTTGTTAACCTATATATTTCAGTACATAAATCCATACTAGCTTTCCAAACATCTAAATCCTCAAAGTTTCCTATTGTTGCCATATATTTAAATTACAGATTAGAAAATTACAGATTGCAGATTAAACGTAAATTACAGATTGGAAAATTGCAGATTGCAGATTAATGAATTACAGATTCAAAAATTGAAAATTGAGAAATAAATTAATTTGCAATTTGTAATCTGTTAATCTGTAATCCATATTATCCTACCGAGCCCTCCAAACTAATCGCCAGCAACTTCTGAGCTTCTACCGCAAATTCCATCGGCAACTGATTCAATACTTCTTTACAATATCCATTTACAATTAAACTAATCGCTTTTTCTTCACTAATTCCGCGTTGCATGCAATAAAACAACTGGTCTTCACCGATTTTTGAGGTCGTTGCTTCGTGTTCTATTTTCGCACTTGGGTTTTTACATTCGATATATGGAAACGTATGCGCACCACATTCATCCGTCATTAACAAAGAGTCACATTGAGAAAAATTTCTAGCATTTTGTGCATTCTTGCTAATTTGCACCAAACCTCTGTATGAATTTTGAGATTTTCCTGCTGAAATTCCTTTTGAAATGATTGTACTTTTTGTGTTTTTACCTAAGTGAATCATTTTCGTACCGGTATCTGCTTGTTGGAAATTATTGGTTACCGCCACAGAATAAAACTCTCCCACCGAATTGTCGCCTTTCAAAATACACGAAGGATATTTCCAAGTCACAGCTGAACCAGTTTCTACTTGCGTCCAAGAAATTTTTGCGTTACGTTCGCACATACCACGTTTGGTCACGAAATTGAAAACGCCACCTTTGCCTTCTTTATCACCCGGATACCAGTTTTGAACCGTGGAATATTTGATTTCGGCATTTTCCAAAGCGATTAATTCAACCACAGCTGCGTGCAATTGATTTTCGTCGCGTTGCGGAGCGGTGCATCCTTCCAAGTAAGAAACATACGAACCTTCGTCAGCAACAACCAATGTGCGTTCAAATTGTCCTGTACCTCCAGCGTTGATTCGGAAATACGTTGAAAGTTCCATCGGACAACGAACACCTTTTGGAATGTAGCAGAACGAACCGTCTGTAAAAACCGCTGAATTCAAAGCAGCGTAGAAATTATCGGTAGTTGGAACAACTGTTCCCATATATTTTTTTACCAATTCAGGATGTTCTTGTACTGCATCCGAAAACGAGCAAAAAATGATTCCCAATTCAGCTAATTTTTCTTTAAAAGACGTCGCAACAGAAACTGAATCCATCACGAAATCGACAGCAACTCCAGTCAAGCGTTGTTGTTCCTCTAACGAGATTCCCAATTTCGCCATTGTTGCCTTCATTTCAGGATCGACATCGTCCCACGATTCGTATTTTTTTGTTTGCTTTGGAGCTGAATAATAAGCAATTGCCTGAAAATCTGGTTTTGTGTAATGAACGTGCGCCCATTCCGGTTCAGTCATGGTTTTCCAAATTGCAAAAGCTTTCAAGCGATGTTCCAACAACCATTCCGGTTCATTTTTCTTATTGGAAATCAAACGAATAATGTCTTCGTTCAAACCAATCGGAACAGTATCTGCCTCAATTTCTGTTACAAAACCAAATTTGTATTCCTGATTTTCGAGGTCTTTCGCTAACTCGTTTTCGGTGTAATTTGCCATTGTCTGAGTTTAAACTGAAAATGATTCGCCGCAACCGCACGTTCGATCGGCATTTGGATTTTTGAAAATAAAGCCTTTACCGTTTAATCCTCCTGAAAAATCAAGCGTTGTTCCGAGTAAATACAAGTAACTTTTTTTGTCCACAACTACTTTTACTCCATTGTCTTCAAATGATTTATCTCCTTCTTTTTCTTCGTTGTCGAAAGTGAGTTGGTACATTAAACCTGAGCAACCCCCACCTTGTACACCAACACGGATAAAATAGCCATCTTTACCTTCATCTTCCATTAATCTTAAAGCCTGCTTTTTCGCTGTATCTGTTACAGTTATCATGTTACTTTTTATTTAGATTAATTATAAATAAGTTTTTATTCAGGTGCAAAAATACCACTTTTAAGGTATTGCAACAACGTTAAAAACAGATAAATTTTAGCAAGGTTCAAACTTTAGCGGTTTACATACTCGTTTTTGAAGAAATGCCGGTAGATTTTGTTGGTTTTATTGAGGAAAAAGTAGCTCAATTTTTTCAATCCATTGCTCAGGATTTTTTGCGTCATCCACAGATAAATCGCCTGAAAATGTGCGCCTTAAAGCAATAAGTGTTGCACCTGAATGCAGTTTTTTACCGAAGTCACTTGCAATGGAGCGAATGTAAGTTCCTTTAGAACAACGAATTTCAAAGTCGATTTCGGGAAAACGAGTTGCATCAATTGAGAAACTTTCGATATAAATTGAGTTTTGCTTAAGTTCAATTGTTTTTCCGGCTCTTGCCAAATCATAAGCCCTCTTTCCATCGACTTGTTTAGCCGAGAAAAGTGGTGGGGTTTGAAGTTGTTCACCTACAAAACTTTGACGAACCTCCTCAATCAATTGAGCGTTAATGTGATCTATTGGAAATTCTTCGTTGTAGCTTGTTTCTAAATCGAAAGAAGGCGTTGTTTTTCCAAGAAGAAAAGTCCCGGTATAAGTTTTTGGTGCACCGGTAAGTTCTTCTATTTTCTTGGTGAATTTTCCCGTACAAATAACCAAAAGTCCAGTGGCAAGGGGATCTAAAGTTCCTGCGTGACCAACTTTAATTTTTTTGAGCTTTAACGCCCTTTTTAAATGCCAACGAATTTTATTGACAGCATCAAAAGAAGTCCACCCATAAGGTTTATCAACCAGTAAAATTTCACCTTCTTGAAAATTCATTAAACCAAAGAGAAATAAACAAGAAGTGCCAACCCAACAACAATTCTATACCAACCCCAAATTTTGAAACCGTATTTTTGAACGATTCCGATGAACAGTTTTATTGCTAAAACGGCAACAACAAAAGCAATTATATTCCCGAGAAAGAACATTTGCATTTTTTCTTGAGAACTCATAATCATTTCAAAACCTTTCATTTCGACTTCGTCAACAACCCAATCTTTTAAGAAAACTGAGTACATGGTGACCGCAAGCATTGTTGGTACAGCAAGAAAAAAACTAAATTCTGCTGCCATTTTTCTGGTCAAACCTTGCTGCATTCCACCGATGATGGAAGCTGCCGCCCTACTTGTTCCCGGCATCATAGCTAAACACTGCCAAAAACCTATTTTCAAAGCTTGTTGGACGGTGATATCCTCCTCTTCTTCGATGTAAGTTTTACGAAATAGTCTATCAACAAATAACAAAATGATACCGCCAATAATTAAAACTACTGCAATTGGTATAGGTTTTTCTAAAACCGCTTCGATTTTATCATCGAATAACTTCCCTAAAACCAAAGCCGGGATGACCGCAATTGCCAATTTCACGTAAAACTGCAATGATTTAAAATCGAAGAATTTCTTCCAAAAAAGCGCTACAACAGAAAGAATTGCACCGAATTGGATTGAAACTTGAAACATTTTCACAAATTCATCACTCTCATTTTGCATGATGGAACTTGCAAAAATCATGTGAGCAGTGGAAGAAACAGGTAAAAATTCTGTCAACCCCTCAATAATTGCGAGGATAATTGATTCTAATAAAGTCATTTAGGATTTATTTTTTGTTGGAAACTGATTTGTCAGCTGTAGCAGTTGAACCGACTTCACTATTCTTTTCAGTTTTATTGCGTTTCATAATAGCGTAGAAAATAACGCCATAACCTGCAACAATTAAAATAGGAGCGATGGTAATACGTGTTGTACTAAATAATTCCTCAGCTTTAAATTCGTTTGGATCATCAGAAGCTCCACCAATCATGAGCAAAAATCCCAAAATATTGATTGCTAAACCAATCAGCAACCACTTGTAGTTGGAAGCCTGAAAACCAAAGTGATGAATAGGTGCTTGTTTCATTTTTTGCTAGTATAAATCGTCTAATTGCATACGAAGATACTTATTCAAGGCAAAAAGTGTCGATACTACCGTAATAAAAATCCCAATTCCCAGTAAAGAGCCAACGAGAAGCAGGAAATTAGGCAGTGTGTAACTGATTTCTATTGTATCTAATAGGTTGTTCAAACCATAAAAAACAGTCATTAATAAACTTAAACCTAAAAGCGCACTCAACATTCCTTGAACAACCGCCTGCCATATAAACGGACGTCGGATAAATCCACGTGTTGCGCCCACAAGTTGCATAGTTTTGATGGTAAAACGTTTAGAGTATAGTGATAGTCGAATAGTATTATTTATCATGGCAACTGCAATTACAATGAGCAAAAGTGCCACCGAAAGAAATAAAATCACAAATTGACGGAAACCTAGATTTACATTTTCGACAGCCGATTCATCAAAATTTACTTCATCAATCTCGTCTTTGTATTTCTTGAGTAATTTGGATTTTATGCTTTCCATTCCAAATTTGGAGGCGTAGTTTTCCTTTGGTCTAAATCCAACAGTTGGAGGAAGTGGATTTTCGCCGTCAAATAATTCCAACATTTCTGCTTCTTGTCCGTCACCGCCAAATTCTTGAATCGCTCTTTCTGGGGATACGAAAAAAACTTCTTTTAATTCAGGCCAAAGTTTCAGTTCCAATTCAATTGCTTTGATATCTGCGTCATTAAGTTGAGGTTTGAAAAAAATATCCCCTTGTAAACTTTCTTTTGCTTGTTTTTCAAAACTTTTCAAGCCAATTACACCACCAATAACTAATCCAATCATGAATAACACCAAGGAAATTCCTATAATGGTAGAAGCGTAACTGGTGCGTAAACCTTTTTTACTGAAATCTTCACCCTTTTTTGACATGTTGCGAAAGTAATTATAAGGTCAGCTATAACAGAATGAGCAGTTTAAAGTATTGAACGAAAGGATGTGTATTTCCTAGTTTTTGGATGATTTTAACTTTGGGCTGATTAGGTAGTATAAGTTAACCAAAACTATCGCCGCATTGGTAATAATTACTGGCAAAGAATCGATCATTGAACCGTAAATAATGAATACCAAACAACCAATAGTGTTAACAATTCTCAAAACAAAAATATCCTTCATTAAAAAGGAAATTAGTACTAGCCCAGAGGCTAAATAAC
Source organism: uncultured Lishizhenia sp. (assembly GCA_964636775.1). Taxonomy (GTDB): domain Bacteria; phylum Bacteroidota; class Bacteroidia; order Flavobacteriales_D; family Crocinitomicaceae; genus UBA952. The sequence goes on along the minus strand of CAZWSY010000059.1, from coordinate 17,030 downwards.
CTATGTATTCACTCATACCAATACCTTTTTAGTTTCTTCAATCACCTCTAAAATACCGTTCCACAATTCGATTCTATTTTCTAAAGATTTTACAGCCACTTGTGTTGCTTCGGTCCATTTGTGTTCGTCATTTTCACAGAGTTCTTCAATCATTTTTAATGCAATTGGCCCATGTTCTCCGCCGTCCACTTCAATGTGGCGTTCCAAATAATACAATAATGAAGCAACATTTTCATGACCATTTGATTTCATTTCCTTTAATAAAGCAATGAACATATCAGGGATAATGTCTTCACGTCCGAAGGTGAATACAGCGGCTATTAAATGTGCTTTTCTGGTTTGAATAACTTGAAAAGTGAACTCAACAAATTTTTTCGTTGAAGAATGAATAGAAAGATTTGTCAAGGCTTCATGAATGTTTATTCCACTTTGCATTAAAGTTGTCAAGTTATCTATTTGTGAAGTGTTTGCATGAATGGATTTCATCGCGCTGTGGTACATTTCAAAATGACTTGCAGGTTTACCGTTCTCGTCCAAATCACTTTCTTCGCCCCAAACGATTTCATTGATGAATCTCCTTACAACTGGATTTCCTTTAGGTGTCCAAGGTACTTCAACACACGTTAATTCTCGCTGTAAAGCTTTGAGTAAACTCATAAAATCCCACACAGCGAAAATATGTTGTTCCGTAAATACTTTTAGGTCTTCCAAATTTTGAATTTTTCCGTACAAAGGATGATTTGAAAGTGAAGAACGCAATGGTTGAATATCGGCTTGTAATTTTTCTATTTGCATCATGTCAAAAAACAAAGTTATTACACAATAGTTTAACTTGATATTTCCTTTAGAATTTTTCTAAATCGCAGTTAACGGTCTTCTAAAATCAATCATTTGTTTAATTTCGGTAAATAAAACTTTCAAAAAATGGAGATTACACCAGAAATCAAACAACGATTAGAACAACTCAATGAAAAGTACGGCGCACTTGGTCAAGACTTGCTTTCCTATCTCGATGGTTTACTTTACGCAGATGTTACAACCTACTGGGACTACATCGAATTGGATACCTTATTGAGTTTACAAAAACCCAAAACAAAATTTCCTGATGAGGTGGTTTTTATCATGTATCATCAAATAACAGAATTGTATTTCAAGTTGGCATTGCGGGAATTTGAACAAATCGGAGAAAAGAAAGATTTAAACGGAAAGTTCTTTTTGGAAAGAGTGACGCGCATCAATCGTTATTTCGAAGCTTTGATTAAAAGTTTTCAAATTATGATTGATGGAATGGAAAGAGAGCAATTTTTAAAATTCAGAATGTCTTTATTGCCTGCAAGTGGATTTCAATCAGGGCAATACCGTGAAATTGAGATTTTTAGTACGGATTTCGTCAATTTAGTGGATAAAGCAAAAAGGGCTGAGTTTAAACCTGAAGACAGTATTTCTGAGATGTTTGAACACATATATTGGAAAGCTGGAGCAACAGAGGTTGCAACTGGAAAAAAGACGTTGACTTTAATTCAATTTGAAGAGAAATACAGAGATAGTTTTATTGCTTTAGGTGAACGTTGCAAAACTAAAAATCTATGGCAGAGTTATTTGAGGTTACCGGAGTCAGATAGAGAAAATCCAGCTATCAAAGAAGCGTTAAGGACAAACGACACAAACGTAAACGTGAATTGGCCACTTGCTCACTATAAATCGGCAGTGCGATACTTGGCTAAAGACTCAAGTGATATTGCAGCTACAGGAGGGACCAACTGGCAAAAATACTTACCTCCTCGATTTCAAAAGCGAATATTTTATCCTGAATTGTGGACTTCTGAAGAAGTTGAAAATTGGGGAAAATCTTGGGTGGAAGATGCCTTAGGAGGAGGGAAATGAACAACATTTACAAACAATAACTTTATCCAATAATCTGACTATCATTAGATAAATTAGATTTTATTTTTGTTTAAACGAACAAAGTTGTTTTTGGCATAAAATAAAAACAAAGAAATCAATGACCTGTTGAACCAAAAAACAATTGGTTGATTATAATGTAAATTCCCATTACTAAGACAAACCAACCAAAACCTTTTTTCAGCTTGTTTCCATCAACTTTTTTGGATAAGGCACTTCCCAAGAAAATTCCTAGAATTGCAAGGCCTGTAACACTTCCGAGTAAAATCCAATCCATATTTTCTCCATTTGATGAAACATCACCCGTGAATCCTATTAGTGACTTGGCAGCAATAATTAATAATGAAGTTCCAACCGCTTTTTTCATAGGCAATTTACTTAACATTACCAATGCTGGTATGATTAAAAATCCTCCTCCAGCACCGACAAGTCCCGTCAAAACACCGACCACAGAACCTTCCAATAAAATCATCGGGTAATTAAACGTTAGTTGTTCTGGTTCATCTGGACAATCCACACATTTCTTTTCACGAATCATTGAAACAGACGCAGCTACCATGAGAACAGCAAACAACATCATCATGCCAATGGCTTTAGTGAATATAAATCCCCCAACTGAAAATAATTCATCAGGAATTGCAGGAACTAATAATTTTCTCGTTGCAAAAACAGCAGCAATCGAAGGAGCGCCGAAAACCAAAGCTGTTTTCAAATCAACCAATCCCTCTTTATACTTTGGATAAACACCAATTAAACTACTTAAGCCAACAATAAATAGAGAATAAGCCGTGGCTAAAATTGGATCAACGTGAAAAAGATAAACCAAAACTGGAACCGTTAAAATTGACCCGCCACCTCCAATTAAGCCAAGTGAAATGCCAATAAAAACCGCCGCGATGTATCCAAATATTTCCATGTTGTTAAATTAGGCTGCAAAATTGACCATTGTATTTTTGGTGAATTGTAATGAAAGTAACACAGTGGAAATGCAATCGAAATTAAAAATTTACATCAAAGCCTCATGAAAAAAATATGTTGTATCAACGGTTCTGCATCATCCGACGGAGCTAATTACAAGTTATTGAAAGCCATTTCAGAATTATTTAGTGAAGAATACAATTTTGATTTTTTCAATAATTTAAGTGAAATGCCTTTGTTTACACCTCAAACTTTACCTAACGATGTGGTCTCAAGCTTCCAATCTGTTTTAACAAAAAGTGATGCTGTTATTATATGTACCCCTGAATACGCACATAACATTCCCGCGGTACTAAAAAATGCTCTAGAATGGATAACCACAACAGGTGAGTTAAACGAAAAGCCCGTTCTTCCTATTACATTTACACCAAATACGCCACGTGGTGAATATGCGATGAAATCTCTTATCCCAACGCTTAAAGCATTAAACGCACGAGTTGTTTTGGATTTACAGTTGTATCAAAATGAACAAGTGCTAACAGAAAGTAAAGTGGAATTAAACACGAATACCTTTATGTTATTGAAGGAATCTTTAACTTGGCTTTAAACTCAATTTGGAGAATAAAACAAACTTGCTTTTCAAAAGCGGAAAATTTGATTTCCTTTGTGCTGAAAATATGACTTTTCAGTTCCAAACATCAAAAATCAATACATTTAAATGGCTCTTAAACGGCGTTTTAGTCTTTTGTTTTTTCAACAATATTTTCTCCCAAACAGCTTACGAACACGGTTTTGAGGTTCGACAAAAATTGGGATTTTTAGCTGCACATCGGGGTGTTATGGCTCATTTACCAAATTCCACGGCAAAAGCGGTAGAACTTTCCTACTATCTCCGAACCCGAGGTGAGAAACAATGGCACAACGCTTACCGCTTTCCAACTGTAGGAGCAACACTTTTTGTTGGGTCAGTAGGAAATAACGAACTTCTTGGTCGTTACATGGGATTTTATGGTTTTGCAGAATTACCTTTAATTCAGCACAACAGGTTCGAGTTAAACTGGAAGTTTTCGGTTGGTGGTGGATACGCGGGAAAAACCTATGACCCCCTCTTAAACCCGAAATCCAATGCCATTAGTTCTAAGTTGAACGCTATGATTTGCCTTGGTGTAAAAGGTATTTATCGCTTTAAATCTCACGGAATAACACTAGGATTGGATTTGACTCATTTCAGCAACGCATCATTCAAAGTGCCAAATTATGGAATTAACTTACCATACTTGTCGGTGGGCTATGTTAAACGAATTTCACCTGAAATTGAAGCAAAAAATAGGGGGCTAACACACCAGCAATTTAAGAAATGGCAGTTTGGAGTGAGTGGTTTTTTGTCACTAAAAGAATCAATGCCTGTAGGTGGAGGGAAATCATTGGTGGTTTCAAGTTCTGTTTTTGCACGCAATTTCTTCAAACAACGAGGCGGATTAGAAACAAGTTTGGATATTATTTCCAATCAAGAAATCAATAATTATGAACCTTTGGTTGAAAAATCGCAATTCAGCATCATACAGCTTGGCATTTACACGGGCTACTTGATTCCTTTTGATCGTTTTCATTTTGTTCTTGGAATGGGTGCTTACATTAGAGATGTTTACAAAACAAATACACCTGTTTATCATCGGATTGGTTGCAGGTACCAATTTGACAACGGTTTGCTATTAAGTATGAATTTGAAAACTCATTTTGCACGCGCCGATTATTTCGAATATGGCATTGGTTACACTTTCAAAACTAAAAAACGTTGAGAATTATTTTGCTTTTTCTTGTAATAGCTTCTTTTGTTTCCTGTAAAAAAGCAGAAGATAGAACTTGTTGGAAATCAAGTGGAAAAACAAGTGAAAGAGAGGTTTTTGTAAATGATTTTTCACGACTTGAAGTTTTTGAACATTTAGCAGTAAGGCTAGTGAAAGATACCGTTTGCAAAGCGGTGATTAAAGGCGGTGAGCATCTTTTGAAGTTGATTGAAATTACCGAAAAAGACGATTTTTTAGTGCTTGAGAATAAAAATAGATGTAGGTTTTTGCGCTACAAAAATGGACAAATCAATATTGAATTGCATTACAAGACCCTTAGCGAAATCTATTTTCGTGGAACGGATTCGCTGATTTCTAACGATGTTTTGGAATTCAATCAGTTTAAAATTACGCTTCAAGATGGAGCAGGAAGTATTAATTTGAGGGTGAACGGAAATAGTATGAATATTGAAAATCCTCACGGTTGGGGCGATATAACCTTGAAAGGAAACCTCAACTCACTTCGGCTAGACATGGACGGAAACGGTTTTTTCAACACACGTCAATTGGTTGTAAGTGATTCCATTAATGTGCTTTCTAAATCTTCAGTTATTTCCTTTTTGAACGCTCAAACACCGAAATTGAAGGCAGAGGTAAGTGGAAGCGCGGATATTTGGTGTTTTGGTGTTCCAAACATTCTGTTAAAAAATGAATACGGCAAGGGCAAACTTGTTTTCAAGTAAAACCTCAGTTCAAAGAAACGACCTACCTTTGTCAAAATTTACAAAATGGAACTCATCCTCCTCACCATTGGACTTTTGGCTTTAGCTTTTGCTGGAATTGCCATTAAAATTTGGGCAAAAAAAGACGGAAAATTTGCTGGAACTTGTGCAAGTAACAATCCACTTTTACAAGAAGAAGGGGCTGTTTGCGGTTTATGCGGTGCACGACCAGAAGAACAATGTAAAAGCGAAGCAACAGCCTAACCATGCGTATAATTTCCTTTAATGTAAATGGTATCCGTGCAGTTGCAGGTAAAACCTTTTTCCAAGATTTAGATACCATGCAAGCCGATATTTTGTGTTTGCAAGAAACGAAAGCAACCGTTGAACAAGTAAAAGATGTTTGTATAGGCACTGATTACCACGTTTTTGCCAACGAAGCGCAACGTAAAGGCTATTCAGGAACTGCAATTCTCACTAAAACCCAACCTCTCCAAGTAACCTACGGAATTGGAATCGAAGAGCACGACCAGGAAGGAAGAGTTGTAGCCGCTGAATTTGAAAATTATTTTGTGGTTTGCGTCTATGTTCCCAACTCTGGAAGTGAATTGTTGCGCTTGGATTATCGCCAAAAATGGGATAAAGATTTTCTCAACTTTTTAAAAGACCTTGAATCCAAAAAACCGGTAATTGTTTGTGGTGACTTTAATGTAGCGCACAAAGCAATTGATCTTGCACGCCCTAAAGAAAACTACAATAAAGCAGCGGGCTATATGCAACAAGAAATTGACGGAATGGACAATTACACCTCCGCTGGTTTCGTTGACACTTTCCGTTCGTTGAACAACGATGAAGTAAAATACAGTTGGTGGAGTTATCGTGCGGGTGCGAGACAAAAAAACATAGGCTGGAGAATTGATTATTTCCTCGTTTCGGAATCCTTTTTACCACAGGTGAAAAGTGCGTTTATCCTCAACGAAATTCTAGGTTCCGACCATTGTCCGGTTGGGATTGAACTATAATACGATTAAACCAAATAATTATGCTTTCTAAAATTATTCCTATTGGCTCAGACCACGCAGGTTTTCAACTCAAACAACACCTCATCGAATGGTTGAGTACACAGGGTTATCAGTTAATCGACAAGGGTTGTTATTCGGAGGAAAGTATTGATTACCCGGATTTTGGACATCCAGTAGCGGATTATGTGGAACAAAATGAAAATGTTCTTGGAATAGTTATATGTGGTTCAGGAAACGGAATTAACATGACTGCCAATAAACATTCGGGAATCCGTAGTGCTTTGTGTTGGATGCCTGAAATCGCTGCACTTGCCAGACAACACAACAATGCAAATATTCTTGCGCTTCCAGCCCGCTACTTAACATTTGAGGAAGCAGAAAAAATCGTTGAAGCGTTTCTTAATAACGAGTTTGAGGGAGGCCGTCACCAAAATAGAATTAATAAAATTCCTTGTGGGGCTTGAAAGCAATCTTGATTTTCGCGTGCTTTTTTTCTCTGTTTTCATTTGGTCAAATTGAACATGAATACCTTTTTAATGGAAAAAAGGACAGTGTTTTTTATGCTGATTTCCAAAATTTATTCTTTACCAAATACGGTATTCCTATAAATCTTGACGGTGCTTTTGATGTTCAAAATGCGGACAATTTTCAAACGTTTCACGTTAATACACTAGATACCGTTACACGAACCAAAGCAATGTTGTGGATTGTTAGGTACGAACAAAATCCAGTTACCGACGAAAGAGAAAAAGTCATCATTGACAAATTTGAAGTTCAAATTAAACCTACTCCACGTAAAATTCTAATGTGGGGAAAGGTTGCCTCGGGTGAAGTTCTCGATACAACAAGTCTTGATTTTTCAATTCTGTTGGACAACCCTGAATTGAAACAAAACCTTCAAATTCTGGAGGTTGATCTTTCTTTCAATGGAGAAAATTTGAAAATTAGAGGCTCAAAGTTATCCCATTCCCAAAAAGCAAAAGTTCTTTCTTCACCAGAAAACACAAAGATTTCAGTAACCCTAACCTACAACGATGGACGTTCAAGAAATAGGTTTATCGAAGGGTACTTTTTTAGGTAACAGCCGTACTTTGTTTAATCTTTAACATAAATTAGTTAAACAAAATCTTTCGTTTGTTCGTTTAAAGCTTTTACAACCTTATTCAAAACAACATGAAAACATCTCAAACTGCCGAATGGCACGATCAACTTGGCGACGAACACGTGCTTACCTCAATTGATACCCCAATGCGCGCCGACGCTTTCGATAAATCCGACGAACAAAAAATCGACGAAATAGCAGACCATTTCGCTGCCATTATGGATATTTTAGGTCTTGACCGAAACGATGATAGTTTGAAAGGAACTCCTTACCGCGTAGCGAAAATGTACGTCAAAGAAATTTTTTCAGGCCTCAATCCTGACAACAAACCTAAAATTGCACTTTTCGAAAACAAGTACCAATACAATGAAATGTTGGTGGAGAAAAATATTTCGTTTTACAGCAATTGTGAACACCACTTCGTTCCGATTATGGGTAAAGCCCACGTTGCGTACATTTCAAACGGCGCGGTGATTGGTCTTTCCAAATTGAATCGAATTGTTCAATATTTCGCTAAACGTCCACAAGTGCAGGAAAGACTTACTGTTCAAATTGGTGAAGAATTAAAACGCGTATTAGGAACGGAAGATGTTGCGGTAATCATAGATGCTAAACATTTATGTGTTTCCTCACGAGGTATTAAGGATGAAACCTCTGCTACCGTAACGAGCTATTTTTCAGGGAAATTTAGTCAGGATGCGACCAAACAAGAGTTGTTTCAGTACATTGGAAAGGATTAGAGAGAAACTCAATATTAATTTCTTTTAGTGATTCCTAAGAAGAATTGAAGAAACACATCTATTCTTCATTTGTCACAAAAATCCCGTTTCTTAAGAAAGACAAAGTCAGCTTTCCAACGAATTTTTTAAACAACAATGAATTGTGGTCTGCTTTGACACAAATGAAATCCTTTTCGATGCCTAGTTTGGTTTTATTGGTGGTCAATAATCCGTCGTTGTCTCCTTTAATGAATAAATTGTATCCCACTTTTTTTCCACGTTGTCCTGCAATAATCCCAACATCAATGCCGAGAGGAAGTGGCAATTTAGCAACATAAGCATCCGACGTCGTTTTCATTTTCTCAACATTGGGACCCAACACGAATTTCAAAAGTTCAAAAGAAGAACCAAAATCAGCCAATTCCGCGCCTTTATTGGGAGGAGCAATCATCACCATTCGATGAATAACAGGAAATTCGGGGTCATTCTGAGAAAATTGAAGCATCGAACGAACCACAAGTCCACCCATTGAATGACTGACAAAGGATATCGAGTCGTAATGCTCATTTTTTAGGTGAAGATAGAGTTCTTTTCCAAGTGAGTCCAGTCCTATTCGCATACTGCGGTATCCATAATTTTCGACCGTAAAATGCTCTTTTTTAATGCTCCGGGTTAATTTTTTCATCATCAACTTCGAGCTAGCATAGCCATGAATTACATAAACTTTATGAGCAGCTGTAACTTGGAAATGAAGAAAAACAAAAACAACGAGAATTCTCGAAAGGAACAACATGAATCAAAGATAGTTGGGTTTGGAAAAAAAACTAATTTTCACCCTTCGACTCCGCTCAGGGCATCGCTCAGGGCATCGCTCAGGGCATTGCTCTTCACCCTTCGACTCAGCTCAGGCTTCAAATATCAATTTTCTGCGCCACGGCGGATTTCCATTCTCCACTCTCAGTACTCAGCTTTCCATTCTCCACTTTCAGTTTTCAATTCTCCTCCGCGGATAACTAAATCCCGAGTTCTTTTTCCCAAAAATCATTGAGTTGAACTACTAACCTTCGCGCCATAACGTTGGTGAACTGCTTCGTTCGGAAACTTCCAATCCAGTTTATTCCGCGTATGGCATTGGTTAGGAAAATTTCGTCTGCAGCCAACAAGTTTTGAGGCAATATTGAACATTCGTAAACTTTTATTCCCGAGGCGATTGCTAAGTTGATGATTTGCATGCGCATTGTTCCCGCCAAACATCCTTCGTCCAACCCTGGTGTGTAAAGTACGCCATTACTTACGATGAACATGTTACAGCTCGAACTCTCCAGAATTGAACCTCTATCTGAAACCAAAAACAAATCGTCCAACTTTTTTTCTTGCGCCGAAATTGCTGCCATAACATAAGTCAAACCTGCTTTGGTTTTATAATTCGACAGAAAGTTTTTTGGAAGTTTAATTTCTTGATAAATATCCACGTTTAATCCACGTGCGTTTAGTTCAAAATGGTTGACATCATAAGAATAAACCTCTATATAATAATTGCAATCGTTTGTCTGGGGTAGGTAGGCTCCACCCGTTGCTCTGTCCAAGGATAATCTACAACGCCCACCTTCTTTTATTCCAGAAAGGTCGCACAATTCCTGAATACGCTTTTGAAAAAATTCAACGTTAAAATAGCTTGGAACGTTCATTTTTATGGCTCTTGCACCTTCAAGTAAACGTACAATGTGTTGATGAACATTTATAGGTCGTCCATACATAATTCGGATGCTTTCAAACACACCGTCTCCGTATAAATGCCCACGGTTTCCAGGGTGGATTGTGGGTGCATCAGAAGGTAGAATAGTTCCGTTGTTGTTGACAAATAAAGCCATAATTAAAAAAAGTGTTGAATGAACAAAGCCCCCTTACTTGGGTTCAAAAGTAATACAAACAAAATCCCGAAAATTGCTCCGCCAATGTGTGCGTCGTGTCCAATATTGGTTTGTCCGCGCTTCATGGCGTAGTATTCAATTGCTAAATAAATTGGTCCGAATAGGTAGGCGGGAATGGGAATGGGTAACAAAAACATCATTAATTCCATGTCGGGTCTCCAAAGAATTGCTGCGAAAATTACTGCTGAAACGGCACCGGACGCTCCCAAACTTCGGTACATATAATTATCCTGATGCTTCGAATAAGGCCATAATTCCGCAAACAATCCGCCAACAAGGTAAAGCACAACGAAAATGACACTTCCTTTTTCGATACCATAAGAGAAAATAAATTCGTTCAAAATGACCTCTCCCAAAAAGAACAATGAGATCATATTAAACGCAAGATGCATCAAATCGGCGTGAATAAAAATAGAGCTTATTAAACGGTGATATTGACCCCTATTCTTGATGAGATAAGGCGAAAACAACATTTTATCTTTGAGTTCCTCGTTTCTTTCTGTCAGAAAATACATCCCAACCGTAACTGCAATTATGATTATTAAAGGACTCATAGACTTAATTCGTTTTTATCTATTTTCGTTTTCGTTAATTCTCAGATAAATCAAATTATCAGAAAAGTAACGTTTACATTAAAATTCATTTATACCTTCATCTATGAAAATTGTTTCAATCTTCCT
>CAZWSY010000059.1:0-6147 GCA_964636775.1 uncultured Lishizhenia sp. | reverse complement strand
CGACTTGGAAAATTATGCAAACAAGAATTATCAAGAACTTTGTGGTATGGTGTTCCGGGTAAAAGAGTGCAAGAAAATTTGACAAATTTATTTCCGATGGAAGATGAGGTTTGGATGATGTTGCAGTTGGGAATTTTGTTGGAGGATGTCAAAAAAGGAGCTTACGATTTTGAGCAAAAAAAATTTAAGCCACGAAAACCACTTGATGTAATTTCATTTAACGAACGTATTAATTATCTGAAAGAAATTCCCTTTAACGAAATGGTTTTTCAAACAGGCCCTATGGATTCGTCTTATCAATTTCTCGCAAAACACACCTATCAATTTTGTAAAACTTACGGACTAGATTCCACTTCCTTTCAACTTAAAACGGAAAAAGATGACAGTGTTGGTGCAGTGCAAAAAGTGAGAGAAGTTTTGGTGAAAAAGAATTTTCTTTCAACTGACGCAGATTCTTCAACTTTTCGAAAGGTCTTGCTGAGTTATCAAGAACAAAATGGCTTGTTCCCTGATGGGAAATTAGGCCGAAATACTGTTCGCGCCTTGAATGAAAGTAACTTGGACAAAGTTCTTCGAGCATGCTTGGCAATGGAAAAAATCCGTCAGCAAAGTGCGCGTCCGAACAAGTTTGTAAGGATAAATCTACCTGAGTTTATGCTTTACTTGGTGCAAAATGATACAGTTCTTCGAAGTCATAAAATTGTCGTGGGAAAAACAAGCACACCAACACCTGAACTTACTTCTCAAATCTACAAAGTGGTACTTTACCCAACGTGGTCTGTGCCGTATTCTATCACCTCAAAGGAAATGTTGCCCGATTTACGTCGAGACCCAAACTACCTTCGCCGAAACAACATGAAACTTTACGCTGACGGAAAAGAAATTGACGCAAGTTCAGTGAATTGGAACGGTGTTCGTGGTTTTCCTTATCGCGTTGTACAACAGCCTGGTAGTGGAAATAGTTTGGGAATTGTGAAATTTGAATTCCTCAACGATCATAGTGTTTATGTACACGATACGCCACAAAAACGTTTTTTCAACACCGACTTCCGAAGTTATTCTCACGGTTGTATGCGTTGCGAAAATCCTGTAGAACTGGCGAAAGAACTTCTCTTGAGGGATAGTATTGGTAGGAATGAACCGTATTCCGTAGAAAAAATTGACAGTTTATTCAGCTTAAAACGCAATACACATTTGTCGCTAAAGAATCCCGTTCCAATTTTTGTGGAATACCAAACGGTTGTTGCCACGTCCGAAGGCTTGATTTTCTATGCGGATTTGTATGGAAGAGATCGGGAGTGGGTCAGGCAAATGAAATCCGTCGTGGCAGAGAAAATCAAAAGTTGAGAACTTAAACAGAAGAATTCCTTTTAGCCTTTGCACTTTTCACAATTCAATCGATAATTGTGTTACCTCTGATAACAATTTCGGTCGAATGGGTCTTCTGATTTATTAATGCGCTTCCAACCAATTTCCTGCCATTTTTAATTCCACAACCATTGGTACAACTAACTTAACAGCGTTTTCCATTTCCGTTTTTACAAGGTATTCCATGATCATTTCTTCTTCAATGTGAACATCAAAAACCAATTCATCGTGAACTTGTAAAATCATTTTGGAACGTACTTTTTCTTCCTTCATTTTTCGGTGTACCGCCACCATTGCCATTTTAATTATGTCTGCTGCTGAACCTTGAATGGGTGCATTGATGGCGTTTCGTTCGGCAAAACCTCTCACAACGGCGTTCGCTGAGTTGATGTCTGGCAAGTACCTACGTCGTTTCATGATGGTTTCCACGTATCCTTTGTCGCGTGCGGTTGCAATAACGCCGTCCATGTACAAACGAATAGTCGGAAATTGCTCAAAATAACTGTCAATGATTTGTTTGGCTTCCGTTCTTGAAATGCGAAGATTTTGTGCCAAACCAAATGCACTTTGTCCGTAAATTATCCCAAAATTCACCGCCTTGGCAGCACTTCTTTGCTCACGGCTTACTTCGTCCAAAGCAACATTGAACACTTTTGCGGCCGTTGCAGCGTGAATATCCAAACCGTCTTGAAAAGCTTTAATCATGTTTTTATCGCCACTTAAAGCAGCAATAATTCGTAATTCAATTTGGGAATAATCCACCGCCATCAAACGGAATTCTTTATTCCTCGCGACAAAAGCACGTCTTATTTCGCGACCTTTCGCTGTACGGATTGGAATGTTTTGCAAATTGGGATTGTTCGAACTCAATCTTCCCGTAGCAGTAACGGTTTGCATAAAATGAGAGTGAATTCTACCGTCAACAGGATCGCAAAGTGTTGGAAGTGGGTCCACATAGGTACTTTTCAGCTTTCTTAACTGTCTGAATTCCAAAATTAAAGGAATGATAGGGTGGTCGTGTTCATGCTTCATTAATACGTCCTCGGAAGTAGCATATTGACCAGTTTTGGTTTTCTTTGCTTTAGGATCAATTTTCAAATGGTCGAACAAAACGTCACCTAATTGTCGAGGAGAATCAATATTGAAATGAACGCCGGCCAAGGTTTTTATTCCTTCGTCCAATTCCAAAAGTCGAATTTCCAATTCTTTAGAATAGTCCAAAAGTGCTTGTTTGTCGATAGCGATTCCTTCTTTTTCCATGTCCTTCAGCACTTCCACCAAAGGCATTTCCAAATCATTGAACAACTCAAGCACATCACTATCCAACAATTTCGGTGCTAAAACTTGCTTTAATCGGAAAGTTATATCGGCATCCTCACAAGCATAATTGGTAATTTCCGCAGGGGAAAGGTCGCCCATATTTCCTTGATCTTTTCCTTTTTTCCCTATCAATTGCTCAATGGAAATAGGCTGGTAATTCAAATAATAGGTAGCTAAGAAATCCATACTTTGCTTGTACTCAGGATTGATGAGGTAACTCGCAATCATGGTATCGAAAGTAGGGCTTGACACTTGAATGTCATAGCGACCTAAAACTTGTAAATCGTACTTAATATTGTGAGCGATTTTTACAATGGAAGTATTTTCAAAGAAGGGTTTAAATTCTTGAACAATCAATTTTGCACCTTCAAAGTCCTTAGGAACAGCCACATAAAACGCCTCACGTTCCTTGTAGGAAAAAGAAAACCCAACCAAATCAGCATGTAAAGCTTCTATACTCGTGGTCTCTGTGTCGAAGCAAACTTCTTTTTGTTTTAATAAAAGGTCAAGTAATTCAGCTCTTTCTTCAGGTTTTGTAATGAGGTGGTAACTAGGGCGTTCTGTTGCAATTGTTTTGTACTCCGCGGTTGTTTCAGCAGATTTTTCTTCCACAATACTTTGAGTTCCAAATAAATCCAATTGACCTGGAATAGTTGTTTGTCCTTGTGCGGTAACCACAATTTCTTCACCCAAAATTCTTTTGCTTAAGCCCCTGAATTCTAGTTCCGTAAAAATTTCTTTGATTTTTTCAGGGTCGTAAGGTGAAAGGAGCAATTCGTCTTCGTTTAATTCAATGTCAACATCGGTGATAATGGTTGCCAACATTTTAGACATTTCACCTTGATGTTGAAAATTGATAACATTTTCCTTCATTTTTCCTTTAAGGTCGTTGACATTGGCAAAAATATTTTCCATCGACCCGTATTGTTGAATTAAAGATTTGGCGGTTTTTTCACCTATTCCTGGGATTCCGGGAATATTGTCCGATGCATCACCCCACAAACCTAAAATGTCAATCACTTGATCAGGACGTTCGACACCAAATTTCTCACAAACTTCTTTGACACCTAAAATTTCAGCAGGAGCGCCGCCTCTTCCCGGTTTATAAATGAAACTTTTGTCGGAAACGAGTTGTCCGTAATCCTTATCAGAGGTCATCATGTAGGTGATAAACCCTTTTTCCTCCGCTTTCTTCGCCAAAGTACCAACCACATCATCCGCCTCATAACCGTGCACTTGTAGTACTGGAATGTTGAAGGCTTCAATGATTTTTTTAATGGGTAAAATCATGGAACGAATATCTTCGGGCATTTCCTCGCGTTGTGCTTTATACTCAACGTATTTTTCTTGTCGGTCTTTCGAACCACCAGGCGGGTCAAAAACCACGGCGATATGCGTTGGTTTTTCATTTTTCAAAACGTCGATAAGCACGTTTGTAAAACCAAAGGCTGCGGAAGTATTCTCTTTTTTTGAATTGATACGTGGATTCTTGGCAAAAGCAAAATAAGCTCTGTAAATCAACGCGTAAGCATCGAGAAGAAATAGTTTTTTGGGTGCGGCTTGAGATAACATTTTTAGTTTTTACGGTTGAGTGGATTCAGTGCTTTTGGTGAAATGGAACGCGTTAATTCAACTGGGAATTTTTTGTAAATAAAGAAAACGCCACCTTTTACATCACCCTTTAGGTTAACACGAACGGAATCGCGAATCATCATTCCCATCATGCGCATCATTGCTCCATTTTCCAATTCAGCGTGAAGCGGTGCAACGAGTTGTGTTTCTTTTCTCGCTTTAATTTTCATTTTTTTGTCAAGGTACAAATCGCCAAATTTTCTCCCATCCACACTCACCTCAAGCATAGATGGTTTGATTTTTAAGGCGTACCAATTTGGGTTATAGACTGTTGATTTTAACTGAAAATTCACGTTTTGACCGTCAATTTTTCCCATTTCAAAGCCATCAAAACTTTTGAAAACAGGTTCCTTGAACGGTGCACAAGCAACTAACGTTGATAAAGCAAACAAATACAATAAATTACGCATATAATGTTTTG
The DNA here is from genome assembly GCA_964636775.1 of uncultured Lishizhenia sp. Classification (GTDB taxonomy): domain Bacteria; phylum Bacteroidota; class Bacteroidia; order Flavobacteriales_D; family Crocinitomicaceae; genus UBA952. The sequence continues at coordinate 1,406 of CAZWSY010000059.1, read as the reverse complement.
AAATAATGATAAAAATAAGGAATGGTTTCTATGCCCTTATAGTAATTGAATAGTCCGAAGTGTTCGTTTGGTGAGTGAATGGCGTCGCTATCCAATCCAAAGCCCATTAATATAGTTTTCAAGCCTAATTCTTGTTCAAACATGGCGATGATTGGAATACTTCCTCCGCTACGAACGGGAATCGGTGTTTTACCAAAAGTCTTTTCGTAAGCCAATGCCGCTGCTTTGTAACCAACTGAATCAATTGGAGTTACCGCAGCTTGACCGCCGTGATGAGGTTTAACTTGTACTTTCACACTCACTGGCGCAATCGACTCGAAATGGGTTTTAAATAATTGTGTGATTTCTTCAGGATCTTGATCTGGAACAAGTCGCATAGAGATTTTAGCAAAGGCTTTGGAAGCAATCACCGTTTTTGCACCTTCACCTGTGTAGCCACCCCAAATGCCGTTAACGTCAAGTGTTGGACGAATTGACCCGCGTTCCATGGTGGAATATCCAGCTTCGCCATGCGTTGCAGCAATGTCCAAAGCCTCACAATATTTTTGCTCTGAAAAAGGAGCTTTTGCCATTTCAGCTCTTTCCTCATCCGATAATTCAACTACTTTATCGTAAAACCCCGGAATTGTGATTTTTCCGTTTTCATCGTGAAGTGAAGCAATCATTTGGGTGAGAATGTTGATAGGATTTGCCACACAACCACCGTAAAGTCCTGAATGCAAATCGCGGTTAGGTCCTGTAACTTCAACTTCCACATAACTTAACCCACGCAAACCTGTTGTTATGGATGGAACATCATTTGCCAGCATTCCTGTATCCGAAACCAAAATAATATCAGCTTTGAGCTTTTCTTTGTTGTTTTTTACGAAAATCGCCAAGTTTTCGCTTCCAACTTCCTCTTCACCTTCAATCATCAATTTAACGTTACAAGACAATTCGCCACTTGCCAATAGGGCTTCAACAGCTTTTACGTGCATAAAAAATTGCCCTTTATCGTCACAGGCACCTCTTGCGAAAATGGCTCCGTCGGGATGAATTGCTGTAGGTTTAATAACAGGTTCAAACGCCGGAGAATGCCACAATTCAAGAGGGTCAGCAGGTTGAACGTCGTAATGTCCGTAAACGAGAACCGTTGGCAAGCTTGGGTCTAAAATCTTTTCTGCGTAAACGATTGGATGTCCTGCTGTGGTACAAACCTCAACATTGTCCAAACCGATTTGGGTCAAATTTTCAGCAAGTGTTGCAGCACATCGGGCAACCTCAGCGGAAAAATTTGGGTCGGCTGAAACAGAAGGAATGCGCAATAATTCCAACAACTCGTCTAAAAAACGATTTTTGTTTGCGTTTATAAATGCTTGTGTTTTTTCCATAATAAAGATTTTAGAGGGGATAAAGATAGGTAGTTG
>CAZWSY010000058.1:13004-23404 GCA_964636775.1 uncultured Lishizhenia sp. | reverse complement strand
GCTTTGACACGCTGCGTAATCAAATCACCTTCGACAGAGGAACTATCATTATTCCTAAAATGACCATTAATTCAACACTTGGGTTTATGGAATTGAGTGGTACACAAAAAATGAATGAAACCCTTGATATGGATTATGAAATTGGTGTTCCTTGGAAAATGATTGGAAATGTGGCAGCGAATAAACTCTTCAAGCGAAATAAAAAAACAGAGGATGGGGAGGATGAAATTCTATACCGCGACGAAAAATCAAAATTTGTTTACGTCATTGTAAAAGGTGGAATAGATGATTTTAAGGTTAATGTGGGGCGTAGAAAGAAAGACAAAAAAGGTTAATCGTTATTCGAAAGGTAAAAAAATGAACATTAAGCCAAATCATTTGTCTTTCTAGGTATATGAGTAAATCCCTAAAGTTGATTGGAATTCTGGTGATTTTTTATACCGTAGGCGTTATTGGTGTAAGTTTTTCACCTTGGAAGGACTTATTACTAGCACTTACACCGCTCATATTATTGATGTCATTTACCATTTTGATAATCGCCCGTGAACACAAAAAAACAGAGTGGTATTACTTTTTGGCTTTTTGTGGACTTGTTGGGTGGACAGTGGAATGGGTTGGAGTACACACGGGTTTACTTTTCGGAGACTATGCTTATGGGGAAAATTTGGGTCCAAAATTATTGGGAATTCCTTTGATGATAAGCGTGAATTGGTGTTTGGTAACAGTTACGAGTGCATCAATTGCAGGACATTTAAAATTTGGAAAATTTCTTAATGCGTTTGTCGCTGCAACACTAATGGTGGTTTTGGACTTCGCAATTGAGCCTGTTGCAATACAATCCGACTTTTGGACGTGGGCGGGTGGTGTTATTCCTTTTTTTAATTATGTGTGTTGGTTTGTTGTGGGATGGATTTTGCAACTTGTACTTCATTTTACTGAACTCAACGAAACGAACAAGGTCAACGACGGCTTGTTTGTTATAATGTTGTTGTTTTTCTTGTCACTTAATTTTTTGAATTGATATGTTTTGGTGGGGACCTTTCGTTTTATTGGCAACTTTTTTCGTGATGGAGTTCATGGCTTGGGCAACACACAAATTTGTGATGCACGGTTTAATGTGGTATTTTCATAAAGACCATCACCAAGCTGAACCTGGTTTTTTTGAGCGAAATGACGTTTTCTTTCTGATTTATGCCATTCCTTCATGGTTGTGTATAATGCTAGGAATGATGAACGAAGCCTATGTCGCTGTATGGATTGGTTTCGGTATTGCGGCTTATGGAATTGCTTATTTCTTAATTCACGATGTTTATATACATCGCCGTTTTTCTTGGTTGCGCGACATTGATCACCCGTATTTTTACGCCATTCGAAAAGCGCATAAAATCCACCACAAACATTTGGGTAAAGAACATGGCGAGTGCTTTGGAATGTTGATTGTTCCACCAAAATTTTACCGCGAAGCAAAAGCAACTTACAAGCGCAAATTCTCCTAAAATGAGCTTGTATCTTATATTAATGTTGGCTTCATTTGCTGGCCCTTTTTTACTGAGTTTCGACAAGAAAGTTCATTTCTACACTTTTTGGAAAAATGTTTTTATTGCCATGTTTCCTACTTTCGTATTTTTTGTGGTTTGGGATGAGTGGTTCACTCAAATAGGAGTTTGGGGATTTACACCGCGTTATTTACAAGGAATTTATCTAGGACATTTACCATTAGAAGAAGTATTGTTTTTTGTGATTATTCCTTATAATATTTTGTTTGTTCACCAAGTTCAACTCGCTTATTTCCCGAATTTAAAGCTTGAAAATTTATCCAAGTATTTCACTTTGATATTCGCGTGTATTTCCTTATTACTAGCTGTTTTTTACAACCATCAATACTACACATTTTCGGCTTGCTTACTTGCGACGATTTTGTGTTTATTGCTCTATTTTTCAAAATGGAAAAGCTACCCACGATTTGTTTTAACCTTTTTAATTTCGCTTGTTCCTTTTCTGCTTGTTAATGGGATTTTAACGGGAATGGCAACCGAAGTTCCCGTGGTTTGGTACAATCCCAATCACATCATCGGTTTTCGGATAATTACAATTCCTTTTGAAGATGTTTTCTACAATTTTGCAATGCTAGCGCCCATTGTTTGGTTATTCGAAAGATTGAAAAACTGATTTCATTCTCCTTAATTTAACCTTTTTGTTGTTACATCTCAATGAAAATTTTTCTGCTTTTCATAGAAGGATTTTAGTGTTTCATGGAGAATTTTGAGTGATTTTGACAGCTACAGATAATTTGATTCAAAATTATTCTATGAAAAAAATATTTACATTTCTGAGCTTGATTTTGCTCACGTATTTTAATCAGGTGCAAGCTACTATTTCTTACACCGTTACCACTTCAGGAAATTGTTTTCCGATTACCGTAACCATTAACATCTCTTCGGATGATCCAACGGTGAATTTTTTTCGAGTAAACAAGGATTACCTTAATGGCGGTTGGAATTATGGACATGAAGTTATTGTCGCAGGAAATCCTTACTCCTTTGTTACAAACAATAATATCAATGCGATTTTAGGGATTCAAGCTTTAAACAGTACTGGCATTTTAGAGGAACTGTTTGAAAATTACGCCGTTTCTGGAAATCAATACACCCTTAGCACCCAAACCTCTTTACCTTATTCGGTTTCTGTAGGTCAAGCTTTTCCCATTCAATTAATTACTAGCGATTCAAATATTACATCCGTTAGCTGGGATTTCGGAAATGGTCAATCTTAAGCAAGTGGCACCTCTGCAAGTCCAACTTTCACTCAAGCAGGATTGTATCAAGTTACCTGCACAATAATTAGTACAGAGTGTGGTACGGTGGTTAGAAATATTGAAGTATATGCTAGTAATATTCAAGCAGATTTTCCTGAAACGATTTGTGTTGGAGCACCTTTCACCGCTCAAATAACCGGAGCTAATCCTTCAACTACAAGTTACATGGTTTCAACACCAAATAACGCATATTTTCTAAATACGCCACAAATTGAGTTAACCTATTGGTCAAACGGTCAAAGTTCTTTAGAAGTTTATTGCTACGATGCAAATTCTAATCTTGTAGATTATTTACTTATTCCAGTAACAGTTTCAGGTGTGTACCATACTATCGAACCATATTGGATATTCGTTAGAGCGGGTGATCCTGTTGATTATGAATTGAAAGCTGAGGATGACCTGCCAATTGAAGCCACAAACATTTCTTGGAGTTTTGGAGGAAGTGGTGCAGCGGTAAGTCATGCATTTCAGGATGTGGGTTATTTTCCGGTTAAGGCTTATTTTACAAATACATGCAGCAACCTTGCTGATTCAGTAGAAGCCTACGTTTTAGTATCGGATGCTCAAGTAATTGTAAATACACAAGCATTTGCTCCAGCTTCTTTTAATGTAAGTCACGTCGGAGATGACCAATTTGGAATAATCAGTATGAGATTGTGGAATGGTTCTGGCGTGGATGAATTATTTACTCAAGTAGATGAATTTGATTATAACTTTACTCAAGCTGGTGATTACATGGTTTCAGTTAATTATTCATTAGGTGAGGGTATTGGAACCTTGGATTTTCCAATTTATATCCCAGGAGCAAGTGTTGGTGCTGCTACTGTAACCGCTTGTGGTTCTTACCTTTTCGGCGAAGGTTTATTGACTGCTTCGGGAGTTTATAATGCTGTTTTTCAATCCATGTATGGCTGTGATTCAACGGTAACGCTAAACTTGACTATTACCCCTGAATTCACAGTTTCAATTGCTGAGAACCAAGGTACATTAACAGCAACAGGTGGTGGAACAACTTTCAAATGGTTCAACTGTACTACAGGAGCTTACATTCAAGGAGCAACAAACGCAACTTTCACTCCAACCCAATCAGGTTTTTATGGTGTAGTAGCAACAACTGGAGAATGTTCAGACTCAACGGAAGTTTGCATCGAAGTGACAGGTGTAAATGTTGGTGAACTTGCTGTTCAAACTGTTCAACTTTATCCAAACCCTACACAAGAAAATGTGAATATTTCAAATGCAAAGGGGTCTTTGTGTATGATCTACGACGCACGTGGAAAGTTGGTTCATTCAGTTAAAATTGAAGAAAATGAAGCAAAAATCAATTTGAATCAGTTTGAAGCAGGTATCTATTTGGTGAATATAACTTTATTCAATGGCAAAATGGAACAGCAACGATTGGTTGTGGTGAAGTAATTACTGAGGATATTATTTGAATTTAGAATCGTCGTGATAAAATTATCACGGCGATTTTTTTTATTGTTACTTCTGAAGGATTTTATTTTTCGCTGACATTCGTCATGTTTTAACACCTTGAATAGCTGTACTTTTCGACCTTAAACCAGCTATATGTCATTCAATAAACTCGATCATTCGACTGCGGGACAGATTCGCCCGCGGTTTAAATTAAGTACGTCGAAATCCAAAGAAGAGATAATGGAAATCATTCACGGGCATGCTCGACAAGATAATTCTGTAACGCTATCGCGCTATAGTAGATTTATGAAACTAGGGATTCCTAAGAAGGAACAACATACTTGGTCACCCGTATTGAGCTTAAGTTTTGATCAGGAAAAAGAACGCACATTAATACGTTGTTTGATTGGTCCGGAGGAGATGGTGTGGATTGTGGTCATGTTTGGCTACATTGCGACCTCTGTTTTGGGAATGTTTGGTTCCATTTTCGCTCTTGTACGTTGGCAATTGAATGGAAATGGGAGTTATTTGTTTCTCATTCCTTTAACTATTTTAATTCTCACAAGTATTTTCATTATCAGTAGAATTGGCCGACAACAAGCACATTTACAAACCCTACATTTATTACGGTTTTTACGAAAATCAGTGGATGAGGTGGATTGTTTGAGGGTTGAGGAATAAGAATTACACCCTTAAACATAAAATCAATTCATTTTGGACTTTTTATCTCTTTATAAAAGAGTTACTTTTGCCGACTATAAACTTCATCTATGTCAAAAATTAAAGTAACGAACCCCGTTGTTGAGCTAGACGGCGACGAAATGACACGCATTATCTGGCAATTCATTAAAGACAAATTAATTCTTCCTTACCTGGATTTGGATATTAAATATTACGATTTAGGAATCGAAAAAAGGGACGAAACAAACGATCAAATCACTGTTGATGCAGCTGAGGCAATCAAAAAGTACAAAGTAGGAATCAAATGTGCTACCATCACTCCTGATGAGGCGCGCGTTGAGGAATTCAGTTTGAAATCCATGTGGAAATCTCCAAATGGAACAATTCGAAACATTCTTGATGGAACTGTTTTCCGTGAGCCAATCGTTATCAAAAATGTACCTCGTTTAGTGACCAATTGGACCGCGCCAATCATTGTTGGTCGTCATGCTTTTGGTGACCAATACCGCGCTACAGATGCCGTTTTTAAAGGAAAAGGTAAATTAACAATGACTTTCACTCCAGAGGACGGTGGTCAAGCGCAAACTTTTGAAGTTTATAATTTCAAAGGTGATGGTGTCGGAATGGCGATGTACAACACGGATGATTCCATTCGCGGGTTTGCAAGAAGTTGCTTCAATATGGCATTAACGAAAAAATGGCCGCTTTACCTTTCTACAAAAAACACCATCTTAAAGAAATACGATGGTCGTTTCAAGGATATTTTTGAAGAAATCTACCAAGCAGAATTCAAAGCAAAATTCACGGAAGCAGGTATCGTTTATGAACACCGTTTAATTGATGATATGGTGGCTTCGGCTTTAAAATGGAATGGAAATTTCGTTTGGGCTTGTAAGAACTACGATGGTGACGTTCAGTCGGATACCGTAGCACAAGGTTTTGGTTCCTTAGGTTTAATGACTTCTGTTTTAATTACTCCCGATGGTGAAATTATGGAATCTGAGGCAGCACACGGAACTGTTACACGTCACTACCGCGACCATCAAGCAGGAAAGAAAACATCTACTAATCCTATTGCCTCTATTTTCGCTTGGACAAGAGGTTTAGCGTTTCGTGGAAAGTTGGATAATAACCAAGCTTTAATCGATTTTTGTAATACCCTTGAACAAGTTTGCATCGAAACAGTTGAGCAAGGAATTATGACAAAAGATTTAGCTGTGTGTATTCATGGCAACAAAGTAAACCACGGAGAGCATTACGTTTACACAGAAGAATTTCTTGACGCTTTAGACAATGGATTGAAAGTGAAAATGAATGTTGCTGAAATGGCAAATTAATTTCTAGAAAAATATAGAAAAGCCCGATAATTAAATTGTCGGGCTTTTTTGTTTGAATTGTTTTTATTTAATCCAATAGCAACAGCAATCCAAATTGAATAAAGAAAATAACCAATCCAAATCCAATTCCTTTTTTACCCGAATTAATAAGTTTTTTAAACCCAACTTTCAGCCCTATCGCTGCCATTGCGATAGTGAGCAGGTATTTTCCAATAGTATCAGCAAGGGAAATATAATTTTCTGGAATGGTGACAAAAGAAACGAAAAGGGTTATCACAATAAAAGTGATTAAGTACCATGGTAACTGAAAATAAGCCTTCCAATTCCCCACGTTTTTCTTTCGATTGATAAGAAAATTGAACAATAACAATCCTGGAGTCAACAAAGCAACTCGGGAAAGTTTGGTGGTTAAAGCCAAATCACCAATTGATTTACTCATTCCGTAGCCCGCACCGACAACATTTCCAACCGCGTGAAGCGAACCTCCAATCAGCCAACCGTTTTTTTCATCAGTCCAATTTAACAATCCCAAAATCATAGGAAGTAAAAGCATTCCGAGAGTTCCATAAAGATTCACAACTGCCATAGAAATCGCCACGTCCTCTTTTTCCTTATCTATTGTTGGAGCCAATGCCGCAATTGCCGACGAACCGCAAATTGCCGTTCCGAAACCAACCAAATACCCCGTTGATGTTGGACACTTGAAGTATTTTGCCAGAAAAAAAGTAGCCAACAAGACAAGTCCAACAACTGCAACCATTCCACTGATTTTTCCCCATCCCAAAGTTGCAAAACTTGTGTAATTGATGCTAAAGGCTAGAAAAACAATTGACCATTCCAGCAGTTTTCCACTTGTCCAATTTATGCCATCGCCAGTGATTTTAGGAAGTGTAAATAGGTTACCAATTACAATACCAATAAGCAAAGCAAGAATAATACTATTGAGGAAGGATGGTGTAAAAAAGGAAACAATAAACCCAACAGCAGCAACAAAAACGGACAATCCAAATCCCGTTCCTTTTTCTTTCCACCACATCGTTTTCTGGAGTTTAAAAGTGATAAGTTTGAATTATGGTTTTTTTACAGGACCTCTCCATTGCATCATTCCGCCTTTTAAATTATAGACGTTTTTGAAGCCTTTTTCCGCCATAATTGTTGATGCTCCTGCGCTTCTACCGCCACTTCTACAATAGACGATATATGTTTTGGATTTGTCTAGTTTTTGAATTTGTTGTTCGAAATTACCTCCGTTATAATCTATAAACAAGGTAGCCTCAGGAATGTAACCCTCTCTCACTTCACCAGGAGTTCGAACGTCAATAACTATTGCTTGCTTGTCTTTTAAAACTTGATTGTACTGCGCACCTGATAAATCTTTGTAACCGCCTTGCGCACTGGTTTTACAAGAATTGAACGTTAATAAAGAAAGCAAAAGCAATCCCAAAGAAAATAGTTTCATATCAAAAATTTTGACGAAAGTAGGTTGAGCAATCTTCTTTATAGGTTACTCAGGTTACACTAAACCTTCATCCCTAAACTTCTAGCTTTTTCCAGGTAACTTTCGTAGTTGCTTTGGTCTCCGATTGCTTTGTAGGCTACAGCGGCGTTGAACCACGTGTATGGATAGTTTTCATTGCGTTTAATACTTTCTTCTAAATCTTTGATGGCGTCTTGATATTTTCCTTGATTGACAAGTGCAGTTCCACGGTAAAAATACCCAAGATAAACAGCAGGATAGTTGGTAATTAATTCGTTTGAACGTTGTACTGTTTCATCCCATAAGCGTAAATTCACCAATTCACCACAAAGATTAGAAAGTGCCATTTCGTTATTAGGACGCAATTTCAGGGCTTGTTCAAAGTCCTTTCGTGCAGCATGGTGATTTCCCATTTTCCCGAAAGTTATCCCACGATTTAGGTAAACATCAAACGATTTATTGTCGCGTTCTAACGCTAAACCATAACATTCTAATGAACGATCAAACTTGTTTTCAATCGCAAACATATTGCCCATATTACTGTAAATCAATGGGTCGCTCACCCTTGCGGCATACAATACTTCGTAGTCCTTGAATGCCAAATCCATCCTTCCGTTTTCACGATAATAATTCCCACGATTCTTATATGCTACTTCAACACCCGTTTTCTTTACTGTGACAATTGTTCCGTTTTGTTCAATTTCGTAAGGATACTTTTCAATTACATCGCTCCAAAGTGTTTCGGAGTTAGTCCAAATCCCTACTCGATTAAAGGTTTGAGTGAACAAAAACAGAAGATAAACTCCAACTACTCCCAAATAAATGTTTCGCTTGTTTCCGTCCATGAATAAGCGGTCGCCAATGGAAAAAATGAGAAAAGCTGCACCGATGTAAGGAATGTAGGTATAGCGGTCTGCCATTATAGCTGAACCAACAGAAATGAACTGCAAAACGAGCGCAATCATCGCAATGAAAAAGCCCATTCCGAGTAGATAAGTTGGAAGTTCAGATTTCCGTTTTTTCCAAATAAATAATCCAAGTCCCACGGTTATAACAAGTGCTATTATGGGTGAAAAGTAGAATAGAAAAGGCAAGTTTTTGGCTTCATCAAAGGTCGGATATGGATAAAATGCCGACAATTCAATTGGGACCAACAATTTCCACCAATATTGCCAAAAACCGTAGGATGCAAAAAGAAAACGATGTAAAGTGGAGAAGGTCTCATAACTCGCAATCGCACCTGCTGACTGGATTTTAACCGCATTTAAACCAAACCATACTGCCAACGCGAAAAATGGAATTTTTTCAATAACCACACGAAAATTGAACGGACGTTTATAGAAATAATCCACCAAAAGCAGAATGATTGGCAAAGGAACCGCCATGGCTTTGCTTAAACAAGAGGCGACGAAAAACGCAAGAGTTAGGAGTAACCAGTACCACTTTTTTTGAACCAAGTAATACCAATAAGTAATTAAAGAAAGCAGGAAAAATAAGGTATAAAGCACGTCTTTTCGTTCTGAAATCCACGCCACACTTTCCACATGCATCGGGTGTATGGCAAACAAAATCGCACTAAAACCCGATACCCAACGATTCCCTTTCGACCATAAAAATATCAGCCAAAAAACCAACAATGTGTTGGCGACATGAAGGAATAGATTGGTTTTAAAGTATGGCTGAATATCCAATTCTGCTTGGGAGTAATTGTAAGCCAAAGTCAACATGGTCAATGGATGATAATTCAACATGACTTGCGTTTCGGGTTTGAAAAGTATCGAAACAGTGTCAGCGTTTAGAGAACGAACAAGTGGTTGCTCTACGACGTAACCGGGGTCGTCCCAATTAGTGAACTTTTTGTCTGGTGAAAATCCTTGATAGTAGGCGGTAACTGTCAATATTGCTATAGCCAACAGCATCCACCACAAGGAAGATTTTTTATTTCCTGTGGCATTTGTCGCTTTTTCCGCGATAGTTTGTTGCGTAATTGTTTTTTGTTTTTTCGTTTTACTCATGACTTCATGGTTTGGCGCGAGTTGCAATTAAAACCTAACTTTTTATTTTCGGCTTCAATGTTAGTAAAAATACCATATAGAAGGAGTTCTGTTTATTACTACAAGTTAGAATCGCGTAAAGTGATCTTCTTAACTAGTCATTATAATTAAGTAGTTGATTAAGCCTGCAGCTGATTACCAGAACAACGCAGCGTTTTTCTTGTAAGTACAATGTGAGGCAGTTAAGAAAGGAGTCTCCCGCAGAATGCGCAGAATACGCAGAATATTTTTTTTGTAAGTACAAGTATTGTGAGGTAGGGTAGGAATGAAGTCTCCCGCAGAATGCGCAGAATACGCGGAAGTTGTAATTGTTTGTTGAATATGAAATTTAGGAGAAGAGAAAAAAATCATCAGAATTGAGGGAATTAAAGTTCTGCGAGCATCTGCGTCATCAGCGGGAGCTAAATTAATCGAGTCGTTTGATCACCAGGATTTAATTTATAACCCAGAACTTGAGAAATCAAAACCCATCTTATGTCTCCCGCAGAAAGCGGAGAATACGTAAAGTTTTATTCTTGTAAGCATAAATATTGTGAGGCAAGTAAGGAAGGAGTCTCCCGCAGAGTGCGCAGAATACGCAGAATATTTTTTTTGTAAGTACAAGTATTGTGAGGTAGGGT
>CAZWSY010000058.1:0-12904 GCA_964636775.1 uncultured Lishizhenia sp. | reverse complement strand
AAATTTAGGAGAAGAGAAAAAAATCATCAGAATTGAGGGAATTAAAGTTCTGCGATTATCTGCGTCATCAGCGGGAGATTTTATAATCCATTAACTTTTCTAAAAATCCCTTGGTTAATTTGAGATTCACCAAAATTAACCAGAATACCAAGTTTCAATCCTGTTACCCTTAAATAGGTTAATACTTGTTTGTGGTGAACCTCCATTAGATTTAGTGTAGATTTTACCTCAATAATGACTTTATCATTTACCAATAAATCTAACCGAAACCCAAAATCCATTTCTATACTCTTATAATGAACCGGAATCGGAACTTCTCGCTTTACACTTAAACCTCTTTCTGTCAGTTCATATTCAAGTGCCTTAACATAGACCGATTCCAAAAGCCCCACACCAAGCGTGTAGTAAACATCGAAAATTGCACCTCGAATGATATATGAAATTTCATTTTCAGTCATTGTTAAACCGTTGATTTTATAGGTTTTGTGGTTTTTGCTAACTTCAAGTGGACCACAAATTGAAGTTTATCTAATGAAATGAATAAAACTGAAATTTAGTCCGTTGAAATGATTTCAAATAACTCGTTTAGGTTAGGAGAGATAATCACCTCAATTCGTCGGTTTTTCGCTTTATCTGTTGCGCTTACAGGCATAAATTCACCTCTTCCTGCGGCCATAACCTGCGTTGGTGACATTTTTGAATTAGCCAATAAAATCTCAACAACTGAAGTGGCACGCAATACGCTCAATTCCCAATTGTTTTTTGGTGAAGTTGGACTTGTCAGTTTATCAGTGTCGGTGTGTCCTTCCACAACGATTTCTAGTTCTTTTTCAGTTTCTAAAACCTTCCCCAATTCAATTAACGCTTTTCTTCCTTCAGGTTCAACGAAAGTGCTGCCTGATTTGAAAAGTAATTTAGCCTCAAGAGAAACGTAGATTTTTCCGTTTTTCTGAACAACAGTCAAACCTTGACTTTCAAAACCTTTTAATGCACCAGCAACTTTAGCTCGCAACAACTGAATCGCTTGATCTTTTTTACGAATGGCGTCTTCAAGCTCTTTCACTCGCTTTTCTCTTTCTTCGAGCAATTTTTGTTTTTCCTTCAATTCGATTTCCTTTTTCAACAATTCGTCAGCTTTTCGCATGAGTTCTTTGTTTTTGGTTTCCAATTCTGCTTGGAGTTCGGCGGTTTCTTTCGCACTTAAATTCTTTAATTTTTCAAACGATTTTTCCAAGGATTCATTTTGGTCTGCAAGCTGTTGGTAGTCTCGTTTCAACAACCTAAGTTCATTTCCTACACTACTAGTATCTTTTTTAAGTTTTTCAACATCTTTCGATGCTACATCAAATTTCACTTGTAAATCCTTGGATTTAGCTTCAAAATCATTTGAAGTTCGACGTGCATTTTCTAACTCTTCGGCACATTTCTGTTCTCGAGCCATTAACTCTTTGTATTTTTTAGCAGGTACACAAGCAACCACACTACTTAATAAAATTAAGTAAATCCAAACGATATTTTGCTTCATAATAAGGGTATTTCAAACAAATTTCTGAAAGTAGTTCAACTATTAGCGTAAGAGGGGCTTAATTTATGAACAGAGAAACATTAAAAAAGATAGTTTGAAGTTTTTGAATGAAGAAAGGTGAATTTTTCAACAAGTCGCTCACTTATCCCTTCATTTCAAAACAAAGAGGCGGACTCCACTTTCCAACGAATGACTATCTTCGCGCAAATTTTTTTCTCTCCATGAGTGATGCAATCAAACACGAGTGCGGAATTGCGCTCCTTCGACTCAAAAAGCCAATGGAATATTATGTTGAAAAATACGGTTCGGCGCTGTATGGAATCAACAAGCTTCACCTCCTCATGGAAAAGCAGCACAACCGCGGACAAGATGGTGCTGGAGTTGCCAATATAAAATTTGATATGGAACCCGGACAGCGTTATATTTCAAGAACGCGCTCCATTGCAAAAAGTCCGATTCAAGATATTTTCGACCAAATCAATGTACGATTTGCACAAATTGCAACCGAAAATCCGGCACTTTTGAAAGATGTGGATTACCTCAAAAAAAACGCAGGTTTCACAGGAGAACTTTTTCTAGGTCATTTGCGCTATGGAACTTTTGGTAGAAATTCTATTGAAAGTTGTCACCCTTTCCTTCGTCAAAACAATTGGATAACAAGGAATTTGGTAGTTGCAGGAAATTTTAACCTTACCAATGTTGATGAGCTTTTCGATGTTTTAGTTAGAGTCGGACAGCACCCAAAGGAAAAATCCGATACAGTAACAGTACTCGAAAAAATTGGGCATTTTCTTGATGTTGAGAACGATGAGTTGTTCAACAAATACCGAATGTTGGGCTATAATAACCAAGAAATTTACGACAAAATAGCTGAACAATTGGATTTAGTACGGATATTAAAACGTGCTTCTGAAGATTGGGATGGAGGCTACGCAATGGCAGGTTTACTAGGTCACGGTGATGCATTTGTGCTTCGAGACCCTAATGGAATCCGACCTGCTTATTGGTTTGAAGATGATGAAATTTGTGTTGTGGCATCGGAAAGACCTGTTATTCAAACAGCATTCAATATCCGTTACGACCAAATCAAAGAATTACAGCCTGGTCACGCGCTCATCGTTAAAAAGAACGGTGAAGTCAATGAAGAAATGATTAATGCACCAAAAACTCCGTTGAAATGTTCTTTCGAAAGAATCTACTTTTCAAGGGGTTCGGATGCGGATATTTACAAGGAAAGAAAAGCTTTGGGTCGCTTAATAGTTCCTCAAGTTTTGAAAGCGGTGGATTATGATTTTGATAATTCTGTTTTTTCCTTCATTCCAAATACTGCTGAGGTTTCGTTTTATGGTTTAATCAAAGGTTTGGAGGAACATTTGAATCTTCAAAAAATTGAGGAAATAAAGGCTTTAGGTGCTAATCCAAGCAATGAAGAAATTGAAAACATTATCCATAGAAGAGCAAGAATTGAAAAAATTGCAATTAAGGATGCCAAATTGCGCACCTTCATTACACAAGATGACTCGCGAGATGATCTTGTTGCTCATGTGTACGATATAACTTACGGAAGCGTGAGAAGAGGAACTGACAACTTGATTGTGATAGACGATAGTATCGTTAGGGGTACCACTTTAAAACAAAGCATTTTGAGAATTTTAGATCGTTTAGGGCCTAAAAAAATCGTTGTAGTATCTTCTGCTCCACAAATTCGTTTTCCTGATTGCTACGGAATTGACATGGCAAAAATGGGAGATTTTATTGCTTTCGAAGCGGCGATACAATTACTTCGTGATAGAGGAATGGAGAATGTAATCGAAGATGTTTACACTCGTTGTTTGAAGCAGTTGAGTTTACCTAAAGAAATGGTAGTCAACCATGTAAAAGATATTTATGCACCTTTTACAGATGAGGAAATTTCAGCAAAAATCGCAGAATTACTTACTCCACCGACGATAAATGCTGAGGTTGAAATTATTTTCCAAAAGGTTGAAAACTTACATAAAGCTTGTCCAAACCACTTGGGTGATTGGTATTTTACAGGAAATTATCCAACGCCAGGAGGAAACAAAGTTGTGAATCGAGCTTTTGTGAATTGGATGGAAAAAAGAAACGAAAGGGCTTATTAAAACACATGAGTAACTTTTAGAACTTCGATTTTTCCCTCAATTTCAATCTGAAAAAAGTAAAAATCACCCATTTTTTTCAATTTAAACCTTCCGCTCTCTTCATTTGAATAAGGCACTTTTTGTCCTAAAGAATTGAAAATTTGTAATTTATCTATTGTAGTGTTAAAGTGAAAAGTTTGTTCATCATCCCAAATTACATTTAAGCTTGTTGTTTGATTGGTGCTTACACTTAAACCACAGTTGATAGGTGGGGCTTCAATGCTTTCAAATTGTCCGTTATTTATAGACCAAAATTGCCAAGTACCACCTATTCCAGTTTGCCAATCGTTGAGGTTGAAAGTGTTATTTCCATTTGCAGGAACTTTGTAAACACTTATTGCTTCTTGATTTTGTGACCAAGTCAATGCTGAGTTTTCGGATAGGATTTCGGGAGAATTATTTGCTATTGAACAATTGGGACGAATAAACCACGCGTAATCATTAAAGTTTGGATAATCCCCGAAAATTTTAGCAATTCCATTGGTGTCAATACAAACGGCAGTATGTTCATCGCAAGCAATACCTTTAATGAGCGGATTTTCATTGATTAACCTTGAAAGAAAAACGGAATGTCGTCCTCTTCTGTCAGGATTATTGTAATGAGTATCTGTAATCGTATTTCCAAGGAAGGGAATGTCCAAAAAATCACTTGAACCTAAGGTTAAGTTTGGATGAAAGGGTTGTAAAAGCGCTTCATTACTTGTGATAGTTCCGTTTTCTGCGGAGAAATAATGTTCACCCAAAATGGCCATTCCTGCACTAATTCCACCTACAATCATTCCATCATCAATTCGGTTTTGAATTGTTTGCAACACCTCTGAATTTCGCCAATACGAAAGATACAAAGCTTGATTTCCCCCAGCGAACCACAAACCTTCCGCTTTTGAAATTCGAGAAATAATGTATTCGTTACTTCCGCTAAGCGCGTTGTTACACACGATTGTTTCAACTGAATTAACATTTACGCCCAACTCTGAAAAGAAGTAATTGTTGTAACCATCCGAACCACTTGTTCTCAATACAACAACATCACCTCCGTTGGCTTGTTCCAAAAACCATCGCATGGCATTGTCGTTTTCACTTCCTCCTCCCATAAGACAAACACCACCTTTCGGCTGAACTTCCAAATCCGTTGAATTTCCTATAAAATAGCTAGTGTAAACTTGAGCTTTAATTTGAGAAATCCAGAGATTTAAAAATAAAAGAAGAAGGGACTTGAAATTCAAATTCTACGATTTTTACACAACCAAACTTTGACCAGTCATCTCAATTGGTGCAGCAATTTGCAAACGGCTTAAAATGGTAGGTGCAACATCAGCTAAAATTCCTGATTTCAATTTCAAATCATCTTTAGTGACCAAAACAACGGGAACAGGGTTTAAGCTATGGGCAGTATTTGGAGATCCATCGTCATTTATAGCATAATCTGCGTTGCCATGATCGGCAATTACCAAAAATTCATAACCGTGTTCTAAACCTGCTTCAACCACATCTTTTAAACACGAATCAACCGTTTCAACAGCTTTCACTATAGCATCGTAAACACCTGTGTGCCCCACCATATCTGGATTTGCGAAGTTGAGACAAATAAAGTTAGGTTGCTCTGTTTTGATATGATTGACAATTGCATCTCGCACTTCAGGCGCACTCATTTCAGGTTGAAGGTCGTAAGTTGCAACTTTTGGTGAATTAATTAAAAGTCGTTGCTCCCCTTCAAAAACATTTTCTCTTCCACCACTAAAAAAGAAAGTAACATGTGGATATTTTTCGGTTTCAGCAATGCGTACTTGTGTGCGGTTCATTTTGGAAATCACCTCGCCAAGTGTGTTGTTCAGATTATCTTTTTCAAAAATGACATGAACATCTTTGAACGTTTTGTCATAATTGGTCATTGTGCAATAATGCAAGTCCAGTGGATGCATATTGTACTCTTGCAGTGGACGTTGTGTGAGAGCAATCGTAATTTCTCTTGGTCGATCTGTTCGGAAATTAAAACTTATGACCACATCACCATTTTCAATAATTCCGTTTTTGTCTAAAATCGCTGGTTCAATAAATTCATCGGTTATACCTGAAGTGTAAGACGAATCAAAAACGTCACTTGTCGTGTGAAAACTTTGTCCTTCACCCTTCGTTAAAAGGTCGTACGCTTTTTTCACTCTTTCCCAACGATTATCGCGATCCATTGCATAATAGCGACCGACTATTGAAGCGATTTTCCCAACATTGAGGTTTAGAGCACTTTCAAGTTCCTGTACAAAACCTTTTCCACTTTTCGGGTCACAATCACGTCCGTCAGTGAAAGCATGAACATACACTTTTTCGAGTCCAAAATCTTTTGCCATTTCACTCAATGCGTAAACGTGTTCTTGATTAGAGTGAACGCCACCTTTTGAAACAAGTCCTATAAAATGAACTTTACAATTCGTTTCTTTTGCTTTTTGAAAAGCATCTAAAAGAACAGGGTGTTGGTGAAAGGTTTTTTCTCGGACAGCTTTATTAATACGCGTAAGTTCTTGGTAAACAATTCTTCCAGCTCCAATATTGAGGTGTCCAACTTCTGAATTTCCCATTTGTCCATCGGGTAAACCAACATTTTCACCACTCGTTAGTAATTGTGCGGATGGATAATTTTCCAAAAGGAAGTCCATGAATGGCGTTTTGGCATTTGCTATTGCGTCAGATTGCTGTCCATTTCCGATTCCCCAACCGTCGAGTATGATTAGTCCGATGTGTTTCGTCATTTTATTTAATTATTCCTTTGATACAAATTTAAGCACACTTGTAAATAAGCATGACAGAATCTGTTAATCAGTTGCCATTATTTTCAAACTCAAGGAGAATAAGGTAAATACCTGTTTTTCCTAATTGACCAAATAACCAAGGACGTTTTTTTTTATTTAGAGGCGAAGAATAGTTTGCTATTAAAAATTGGTGGTCATTTAATCTTTGAATAGAGGGGAAAGCGGTGTCGCCAGTTCCGGGCAAATCCATCACCCATTTTACTGTTCTTGTTTTAGATTCAATTCGGTATAATGCAGTTGTTTTTGGTGTTAAAGAAAATCTCACCCAATTTTTTAAACGTTGTTTTCTCCAACTCAAAGTGCGTTTTGCCCTTCCGAATGGTTGTTTACCTAATTGCTTTCTAGCGATTAAATAAATTTCATTTTGATGACGAAACATTTTCGGAGACATATAACAATTTGGGTCGGCAAGTTTTGGGAATTCCCAAGCATATTTATCCTGTTTATCTGCAAAAACAACATGTGAACCAAAGCCAGTTTCGTCTCCATCCTCAAGTCTTGTAATTGCCCAAAGATTGGTGTCTTTATCAAATTCAAAAGCTGTTTCCGATACACCACCGATGTAAACTGGTTCTTGTTTTGCCTGACTTTCTTTATCGAAAAAACCAAATTTTAGTTGAACGTTTGACGGCCCATCCAATTGATAATGAGAGCCAATATAGGAGCTAAACCACGTTGTATCCATGCGGTTTTTCATGTCCCAATGAACTTCACCTAAAGAAAGAATATTTTTAGGCTCGCTCCATTTTTCGTCAATGTAATTGAATTGACTAATTTTTTTCGGTTCAAAAGCGGTCATTTTAGTTCCTGCTTCAAAACAAAAGAAACGTAGTGTATCATTCATTACTATTAAAAACGGTTCGCGAAAATCCGTTTTGTTTGCGAATGAAAGTTCTTTACGCCAATTTTTAAAGTCGGAAGTGGATAGAATGTGAAGTTGCGTATGTTTAGAGGCAAAGTGTGTTTTACCAGTTCTCATAGCAACGAAAAGTCTTCCATTGTGAATAGCAATTGAAACATTATTGTTCGAACGACCGAAGTCAACACCTTTAACTTTCATCGGTGCTACCCAAAAAGGGTCAGAAATTTTTGGCTTATAACTTTGATTTTCAGTTAAGGCGTAATTGAATGGGTCATCGGTTTGTTCAGAAATTTTTGGAAATTCTTTAGCAATTTCGTTTGTCCAACTTACATCTTGATTCACAAATATTTTGGGTTGACAACTATGGAGTAACCATCCAAAAATAACACATTGACTCAACCAATAAACTTTGGTTAAAGTACCTAAACCAATTGTACCCACAAAATATCGTTTTCTTTACTCACTTTTGAGAGTTGATGTTTAGCCAGACCTTTTAATGCTAAATCCCAAGCTTTATTACTCCAATCGGCGAACTGAGCACGTAGGTTTGCAAGTTCAACTTTTCCACCTTCTTTTTTCAATTGCTCAAAAATTGCTTTTTCATTTTCCGTTAATTCAATTTTCAAACCTTTGTTTTCTGGTCGCATTTGAGGGAAAAACAACACTTCTTGGATAGAAGAATTATTAGTTAAAAGCATGACCAATCTATCAATTCCAATTCCCATTCCTGAGGTTGGTGGCATTCCGTATTCTAATGCGCGCAAAAAATCTTGATCGATAAACATTGCTTCATCGTCCCCTTTTTCCGACAATTTTAACTGTTCTTCAAACCTTTCGCGTTGGTCGATTGGGTCATTCAACTCCGAATAGGCGTTTGCCACTTCTTTTCCGTTAATCATCAATTCGAAACGCTCAGTCAATTCAGGGTTGTCGCGGTGACGTTTACATAACGGCGACATTTCCAAGGGATAATCCGTAATGAAAGTGGGTTGGATATAGTTTCCTTCACATTTTTCACCAAAAATTTCGTCAATCAATTTTCCTTTTCCCATCGAAGGAGTTGTTTCAATCCCTAATTGTTGGCAAGCAGCACGTAATTCCTCTTCACTTTTACCATTAATATCGAATCCTGTGTGTTCCAAAATCGCATCGCGCATAGAAATGCGTTTGAAAGGAGCCTTGAGGGAAATTTTATTTTCGCCAACTTGTATTTCAGTTGTACCACAAACATCTGTTGCTACGCGTTCCACCATTTTTTCGGTGAAATCCATCATCCAATTGTAGTCTTTGTAGGAAACATAAATTTCCATTACGGTAAACTCAGGATTGTGTGTGCGATCCATTCCCTCATTGCGGAAGTCTTTAGCGAATTCATAAACGCCGTCAAATCCACCTACAATCAATCGTTTCAAATACAGTTCATTAGCGATTCTTAAATACAAAGGAATGTCCAAAGCATTGTGGTGTGTGATAAACGGACGCGCTGATGCCCCCCCGGGAATAGGTTGTAAAATCGGGGTTTCCACTTCCATGTAACCGTATTCATCAAAAAATCGGCGCATGGAGGAAATAGTTTTGGTTCGTTTAACGAAAGTGTCCTTAACTTTTGGATTAACAACTAAATCCACATATCGCTGACGATAGCGCAATTCGGCATCAGTAAAAGCATCGTGAACTTTTCCGTCGGCATCTGTTTTCGGTAACGGAAGAGGACGTAATGATTTACTAAGAATGGTAAGTGATTTTACGTTTATAGAGATTTCACCAACTTGTGTTTTGAATAAGTTTCCAGTAATTCCAATAAAATCTCCAAGGTCTAAGAGTTTCTTAAATACTTCGTTGTAAAGGGTTTTGTCTTCTCCTGGGCACAATTCGTCGCGATTGAAATAAACCTGAATTCGTCCTGAAGCGTCTTGAATCTCTGCGAATGAAGCCTTACCCATAATGCGCTGAGACATCATTCTACCAGCCAAACAAACTTCCTTTCCATCTTCGAAATTTTGTTTAATTTCTTCGGCATAAGCGTTTACAGGAAACAACGCGGCAGGGTAGGGGTCGATACCCATTTCACGCAATTTTTTGAGGGAAGCCCTTCTCAATAATTCTTGTTCAGATAATTCAATGACAGACATGCTTTCAATTTTGGTCGGCAAAGGTACGAAATGAAGTGTTTGGAATTTTTTGTAAGTGAAATCATAATTTTGCTGGGTATTTTAATGTGGCTAAATATGAAAATCCATTTTGAATCAGATTTACACTAGCAATTCCTAGCAATAGACGAAAATTTGAATCTACCCTTTTCTATTGATTTAGACAATTGGCTTACTTATCGAAGAAACGCAAATGGTCACAAATCGAATACGCTATGTACATTCCAAAGGGCATAAAAATTATAGAAAAACAAAATAATTAGAACTCAAGGTAAGTAAATATCTAATTAATCAAAAAAAGCCACCCGTCCAGATAGCTTTTTTTATTTGTGACCAAAATGTTATTTCAGCTTAGTTCTTGTCGAAGACTTTCTGTAAAGGTGCATCGTTTTAAAGTAAACTTCAATTGCACCTACACTACTTGTAGCTTGACTCAGGTAAGAAAGATTAGCATCGAAAGCTAGACCAAATCGAACACCTTTCACTTTGAACCCTAAAGATGTAACTAAAGCATCGTTGTGTCGATAGTAAAAACCATAATTGATACAGGTGGTTTTGTTGATTGTGGTAATTTCTGAAGGATTTTTCAAAATGTGTTCGAGCGTCAAACCTGCCATAAAGTTGTAAGCTCTTCCAGCTCTAAAAAACATAACATTAGGCTGAATGCGAAGGTCTTTTTTGTTTGTTGTAATATCTGCACCACCATGCACAACAGTTTGCATATAAATTCTATCACCACCAAAAGAGAAATTAATTTTTTGACGGGTAATGTGATTTAATGCAACCCCACCATAAATTCTTGTTTTTTCGCGAGTAGTATGTTGGTAGAATAAACCTGCCCCCAAATCAATTGAAGCATAAGATGGGTTTATACCTATTTCAACATTCGGTCTAGTCACATAATTGATACCGTTCCATTGTGATTCCCAAGTTTGTGCATCTGGATTAATGGATTGTTGGTAAAATCCAGGTGAAATACCTATGGATAGGCGATTACTTCTATCTAATTGTAAAGAGTAATTGATTGGAACACTTACATTAGTGGTCATAAATCTTGCGTCGCCAGTTTGGTCGTTAACAGCAACAATACCAACTCCAAAATTATTTACTCCATTAAAGCCATCAGGAACTTTGAATTCAGCACAAAGTGTATTGGTACGCATTCCAATTCCAGGTTGAGGAATGGTTAACCATTGACTTCTGAAATTGGTGAAAAATCCAAAATCCTCTTCACCTGTGGCAACGCTCCCTGCATTATAAAGCACGTTTGAGTGATACCATTGACTGATGTTTTTGTCTTGTTGACCAAAAGCTAAAGTTTGGCAAAACGCAAAAATTACAAGTGTATATAGTTTTTTCATGGACTAATTATCTAATCAAGGTTACGTTTCCTTTTAATTCTCCTGAACGACCGTCGATTCTTCTATAAGAAACATAATACGTGTAAGTCGCAGGATTGAGCGGTTTTCCCTTATAGTTCCCATCCCATCCTTCGAGTGGATTTATTGTTCGGAAAACCATTTTGCCGTATCGGTCATAAATTCTAAAATCAATTTCTGCTATTGATCCTCCCTCAGTAAATCCATCATTAAAATTATTGTTTGCGTCAACATTGGTTAAGATTCTGAATATATCGTTTTCACCATCTTCATTCGGTGTGAAAGAATTGGGTAAGGTAATTCGGAAATAATCTGAAAATCTTACTTCTACACAAATCGTATCACCAGCAGCACAACCGTTACCTGTTGTATAAACCGCAGTGTAGCAGGTATTGTAAAAAGGAGTAACTGTAAGTGAACTTCCCGTTGCAGTACAAGGAGAACAACCAAAAATACTGTCGGCTATATTTCCGGAAGCATACCACATTAATGTTCCTCCAGAAGGACTACCAACAGCACTTAAATACGCTTCTTCAAACATAAAAATGGTAGTGTCTTGTATAGGTATTTGAATTCCATTAAGTGTGTCTGTAATCGTTGTTGTTAATGTTGGAATAGCCCCAACTTCGACTGTTTGCGTTGCAGTATTAGAGCCGAACGTATTAGATACAGTTAGGGAAACGGTGTAAGTACCAGGAGTATTGAAACAAACAGAACCTGGATTTTGACCATTGAATACTGAGGGAGTTCCCCCAGGAAAGCTCCATGTAAATGACAAAGAGTTGGCAGAGGAATTATTGGTGATAATTATACAATCCCCTGAACATAAAACGTTATCAGAAATCGTGAAGTTTGCAGTTGGAGCTTGACCTAATAGACCAAAAGACCATGTTGCGATAAAGGAGAGAAACAATAGTGTATGTCTCATAAAAGCATAGTTTTCCGTTAAGAATTTACGAAAGTAGTTAAAAAAGTTTCAAATCATCATTTTTTATTAGCTCTTACCCACGAACAATTCTATTACTTGCGTCATCTCTTTAACGTCATGCTTAAGAAATACGTTACATTTTTTTTAAAAATGATGAATATATTCTTGATTACACTCTAAGATTGTTGCAATAAACCAACCATTTTTATCTCTTGGAGGTGTACTAGTCAACATTTCGTTACAAAGGAATAATACTTGTAGATTTCTTTGTGAGCCACTATTGAGTTGAATCGTTAAACTTTCGAGATCATTTAAATACTAAAGCAAAAAAACATCTGGTAAGTCTTAAGGTTCGAAATAATTTGCAAATCAGAAAGAATTGAGTTTATTTCAGAACCTCACAGCATTAATTTTCAAGTAAACTTTTTGGGATAAAAGTGGGGATTGGTTAATACTGCTCGCCGCTATTCGGAAAATCTCCACTTTTTACGTCCTTGATGTAGTTCTCAAAAGATTGCATCATCAGGTCGTGAAGGTTGTTGTATTTCCTTAAAAATCTCGGCTTAAATTCATTGTTGATACCCAACATATCATGAACCACAAGTACTTGTCCGTCAACGCCATTCCCTGCACCAATTCCAATGATTGGGATATTTACCGTTTGTGCAACTTTTGTCGCCAATTTAGCTGGAATTTTCTCCAATACAATCGCGAAACAACCCGCCTCTTCAAGAGCCTTTGCATCTTCAATTAACCTTGCGGCTTCCTCCTCTTCTTTTGCACGAACGACGTATGTTCCAAATTTGTAAATGGATTGTGGTGTTAAACCGAGATGCCCCATAACTGGAATACCAGCTGTTAAAATTCGTTTGATGGATTCAAGGATTTCTTGTCCACCTTCCATTTTTACCGCGTGTCCACCCGATTCTTTCATTATGCGAATTGCACTGCTCAAAGCTTCTTTAGAATTCCCTTGGTAAGACCCAAAAGGAAGATCCACCACCACCAGTGCACGTTTTACTCCACGAACAACGGAAGATGCATGATAAATCATTTGATCCAAGGTGATTGGCAGTGTGGTTTCGTGTCCAGCC
>CAZWSY010000057.1:0-23500 GCA_964636775.1 uncultured Lishizhenia sp. | reverse complement strand
TACCAGAAGAGGAAGGTTTTCTGCTAAGTTTAGGTGAACATACTGGTTACTTATGGAAAGGAAAAAAGAATTATGAAAACTGCATGGGTATGATAAATTTTGGAAATTTGGATAATGTTTTTCAGATAAAATCGAATAAATTCATTCTTAATACAACTGATTATCTAACTGATGAGTGTATTTCAATACTACAAAATAGCTATTATTTTGACACTTATTTTAACTGGGATACTTTTACTCTTTTATACCATAAAAAAGGAATGACTTATCCTAAATTATATTATTATCATCACAGAACTTTACATTTATTACCATTCACAATTTCCGAATATTTAGAAAAAGCATTTTTTCATAAAGGCTCGTATTATTGGCAAACTAATTACATTAAAGATAAATCTAATTTTACAAATGATGATTTAGAAATATCTAATTCCAATATTTTATTTTCAAAATTGATTTAATGAATTAGTTTACATAATACACTTTTGGAGAATTAATGATTAGATTGTAAGTTTATTACTTAAAAACATGAAACCATCGCTCGACTATCTATCCTTTGCTTTTTTCGATACGCTTCACAGCGATTTGTATCAATTGGAAGAAGCAGCTTTTCGCCAAAAATATCCGCAGGAGTTGATTGAATTGTTTGCTGTTCATTTGCTTTCCGATTACCTAATGCGCAGTGGTCCATATAGTTTCTTTTCTGAAAATCGCGCTTCGTTTTTGCAGGCAAACATCGACTCAGGTTTAAAAGGTTTAGGCGTTTCCGAAGATATTGTGGCGACGGTTGAAGAAATGGAAAAAATATACGCTTCCGAACTTCCCGAAGAGGAAATGATGGAACAATTGGACAACTATTCACAATATATTGACAGCGAGGCAATTTCAAAAGCAATCGATCGGCGATTAGTGACTTTTCATTCCAGCTTTGCCCCTTATGCAAGTGAAGAAATTTATGCCCAAACAACTGAACAAATTCAACCATTTGCAAGCGGTTTTGACTTACAAACAGGAGCAGAAAATCAATTTCATCTCGTTTCCGATGAAAAAACAGTAAACGGTTTCTTGAAAGACAATTTTCTGTCGTTGAGTTGTGAACTTCAAGCCTGTGAATTTTGGCAACAAGACGAAATGGAGCAAAAAATGGAACGGGTAATAAATTCCTTTTCGCTTATTTACAAACCAAATCCCATGTTCATTACTTTCAAAAACGGGCAGCTCATACTGAAATTGGAAGGAAGTAATATTCTTTTACATGAGGTGGAGAGTTATTTTAATATTGCAAACATAGATATCTGTATGATTAGCTTTGATTAACTAAAAAACTTAAATATGAATCAAAAATTAGTTGAAGAACTTAAAACAGCCAATCATTTTAACTCGTTTAAATTTGATTATAAAAACCAATCGTTGTTAAACGAATATTGTTCAAGTTCAAAAATGAATTCACTTATTGTTATTGGATTCCATACTTCTCATTCGGTTGTTGCAATTTGGAAAATTGAAGAAAGTAAAAGCGAATTCGAAAACCCAATAGTTTGGGTGGATTCGGAAGGAAGTCCTTTATCGGTTATTGCATACAGCTTTAAAGATTTTTTGCGTATTTTACCTTATGGAGTGGAGTATGTATATGATATTATCTCCTCTTACGAAAGTATTCGATTAAATCCAAGTAGAAAAGATGAGTTTAGTAAAAAGTATAATCTCGAAACCAATCAATTGAAGTTAGAGGAAAATTTTTCGAAAAATGAAAAACTAAAAAAGTTTACAAGCCTTTTACAACAAGAATTTGGCACTGAAATAGAGCCAGATCCATTTAGTAAAGTTGTCCAAGCAATCATTTCGTTTCCAAATTTTGAAGAATGGTTTTTCTCCTAAATCCAGTTTCTAAAGCAATCGATCGGCGATTAGTGACTTTTCATTCCAGCTTTGCCCCTTATGCAAGTGAAGAAATTTATGCCCAAACAACTGAACAAATTCAACCATTTGCAAGCGGTTTTGACTTACAAACAGGAGCAGAAAATCAATTTCATCTCGTTTCCGATGAAAAAACAGTAAACGGTTTCTTGAAAGACAATTTTCTGTCGTTGAGTTGTGAACTTCAAGCCTGTGAATTTTGGCATCAGGACGAAATGGAGCAAAAAATGGAACGGGTAATAAATTCCTTTTCGCTGATTTACAAACCAAATCCCATCTTCATTACTTTCAAAAACGGGCAGCTTGTTTTGAATTTAGAGGGGAGTAATGTCCTTTTGCACGAGGTGGAAAGTTTTTTCCAAATAGTAAGAACAGAAATTGAAATGTTAGACTTCGAATAGAAAAGGAACAAAAAGAGCACACTTTAAATTGAACAACATGTCAACCACAGCTTTCCTTTATTTTGACTCAACTTGTGGTTATCAAGAAATTTTCCAATTACTAGAGAAGCGATTAAAACAGAAAAACTTTATCATTATCCACTCACATTTATTGGACGATTATAATGAATTTGAAATTTAAACCAATGAACTGAAATTGGTATATGAATTCACCCAACAACATCGCCTAATCATAACTGTTTCAGCTGATTTTTCGATTCAATCTGCTCTTGGTTTAATAGAAAAATCTTTAGGTAAAAAATTGAAAATTAATCGATTGGAATATGATAGTTAAGAAAACTAATTTGGTGCCTTTAAAAATTGCAAGTGGTTGGTTTATTAGCACAAACAATTTTGTGGAAACCGATATTTCAGAAAACGGAGACCCACAGCGGCAATGGTACGAATTACATGAGGATTTGTTTTTTATGTATAAAATGGCTTATAACCAAATTGAACAAAAATATACTTACGAGAATTGGCCTTGTTTGGATGTGAGTTGGAAGGGTGATGGCGATCCTAGAAATGGATTTTATCAACTATGTATTTTAAATACAGATTGGGAAAATGTGGCATTCACCTTAACAACTCGAAACCGAGCTATTATTCAGGATGTAATAGAATTAGCTAGTCAAGGTCTTGGTTATACGGAAGAAGTTCCCGCTATTGTAAATCAAATTGTGAAACATTTAGAAGGTAATTTTGATTTAACCGAATGGAGCTGGATCCCAAATTGAAAACGTGTTAATATGA
The DNA here is from genome assembly GCA_964636775.1 of uncultured Lishizhenia sp. Classification (GTDB taxonomy): domain Bacteria; phylum Bacteroidota; class Bacteroidia; order Flavobacteriales_D; family Crocinitomicaceae; genus UBA952. The sequence continues at coordinate 20,390 of CAZWSY010000057.1, read as the reverse complement.
AAATCTTAAAGTTGCAGAAAATAAAAATAAATAAATGGAAGACCTCATTTTTAAATTAATTGACTTAGCAGAGCAAATTGAAAAAGATGAAACCAAACAATTGCTTTATGCCTATTACGAATCCGGTAAAGGCTTAGATTATGTTCGATGGCTTGAGCAAGAAAAAAAACTGCGATTCAATGATGAAATAAAAAACTTCTATGCGGATTTAAACTGTTTTCAACTGATGTGGATTGACAAAAACAATCCAGAATTCGACGCCGATAAACATGTATTTTCCCTTGAATCCTTCTCTTTTGATTTGCCACGAAGAAGTGAACTTGAAATAGACGGATGTATTAATATTTGGCCTTTAGGAGATGTTTTAAACGAACCATGGGAAGAAAGTGTTTACTTTGATTCAGAACGCGAAATAAAACTCAATTATAATCAGCAGGAAACAACTTTATTAGAACTTAAAAAGAAGTTTTTGCCTTTTGATTTATTTTCTAAAGAGGAATGTATTGGATTTTTTAGTTCAAATAACGATAACAATGTAAATTCAATCATTATGGGTTCAGATTATTACAGCAGTATTCGTTATTCTAAATCTTGTTCGCTATCCAACTATTTAGAGGAATTGATTCAATCAAAAGGAGCTATAGATTATCGTAGAAAATTATTTGATGGAAGTAAAGCTTTTGAATTTAGTCCCTTTTCAAATCAGTAAAAGTATTAATGGACGGTAAAAAAATGGAACACTTTTCACAAATAGAAAGACAGGTTCAAATTGGCTCCTTGCGACAAATTGAACTACTCATCAAAGAAAGCTCATTGCAACTAATGAACGATGAAAATTACAAGTACATCTACTCTTTTCCTTATGCATTAGCGTTTCAAATAGTTTGTTCTAATGAAAGAGGCAAAATTTATGCACTCCTTTCAGCCCTGAGCCCGTTTTTATTGCTGAAGATTATACCGTTTTGAATAAAATTTTAGACATTATTGAAACTTGTTGGAAAGGCAAAGAAAGTGAGACGCACTTGCCTAAAAATGAAGCTACACTTGCTATGCGTAAAAAGGCATTGGAGGAAATTGTAGCACTGAGTCCCAATGCCGATTTATCCGTTTGGGATTGGATTGCATTTGAAGAATTAAGCATCTCAATGTCTTAAAATCAAACCTATATTCAGATTATATTTCATCACAAAAAATGTCAAAGTTCAATTGTAGTTATCGATTAGTAGTAAAATTTGCGAAAATGGGGGCAACCTCTCATGCTTGGATTGCTTTACATCGTTGTGTGGAAGCTTGCGCAAGTACAAAAGGTCAGTCATTCCAGGCAACTTTTGAAGTCTTAGAAGCAAAATTCACTTTTGAAAGAAAAAACAATTCATTGGACATCCAAACTATTTTACGCTGCGCTAGTTTCTTGAAAGAAGATCGTGATTCTTTTTTAGAAAAGTTAAATCGGGAAATTATCATTCGCAAAATGGAAAAAAAAGCAGGAAAACGCCTATCGAGTAATTCAGCATTTTTAGAGATTTGTCATGCCCAAACTGCTTACAAAAAACCAAAAGTAGGATTTTGGGGATGGAGAAATTTAGAACAAAACAAAATTATATGAGCACAAATTTTACAATCGAATCCTGGAATAGCCTTTCAACAGAATGGCAAAAAATCTTTGGCATTAATCTCATTGCCAACTTTCGTCTTAGCCCAGCTCAACGTGAAAAAATATTCCAATTCGGACAAAATCCCTTTGATTGTTACAAAGCAACATTCGGTAAGCAGTTTAAAAACAATGTAATCGAAGAGGAAATTTCCTTATTACCACAACTGGAAACCTTGTTTTTAGCCGATTTGAATCTAAATGAAATCCCTTTGGTGGAGCAACTATCTCAGTTAAAAAATCTAGATATTTGTTGCAATAACTTTACTAATCTTAATTTTTTAGCAAATTGTAAATCCCTGGAAATCTTGCTAGCTGAAGAAAATAAAATCACTGACATTTCTGCACTAAAGCAATTGAATAATCTAACACAACTTAACCTTCGTGAGAACAAGCTTAAAAACATTGATGCCTTGGAAAATCATGTTCAGTTAAATTATTTAGATGTTGGCAAAAATCAAATCAATGAGCTTTCGATTTTAAGGAACATGAACTTACTAACTGAATTACAAGTAGATGTGAATCTAATATCTTCTTGCGGCCCGCTTGTTGGCTTGACTAATCTTTCCGTTTTGGTGCTCGCTCACAATCCAATTTCAGATCTAGAAAAATTAAATTCGATGAAAAGCCTACACTATTTGGATATTCAAGGAATCGAAGGCGCTGAAATTGTGGATTTTTCTGCATTGAAAACATTACCTGACTTTGAATTTTTAAAATAAGACAATGGTAAAACATGTCACAAACCTCACAATCTATGGCGTTAGTTTCGACTATGGCGAAGACACTATTTGCTTAGGTGACGGTGGTGAACATGAGTCTTTTATTTTGGAACAAGCCATTTTTAGAGCAATCATAGATTTCGGTTCACAAGCGGATTTTATGACGAAAGACCTCTCTTTCAAAGCCTACACTTATTGCGACTATGCGGAATTATATGTGGAGCAACTCGATAAGGACACCGTCAGTATTTACAGTCAATTCCACGATGGCTCCGAACGAGAAGAAATTCAATGTTCGGCTACTGTTTTTTACTCCGCATTTTTCAAATACTTGGATAGCTTTTTTGAGACTGTTTTCGTGAATTCAGGTGTAGCGGAAAACGTGAGTAATTCTTTTAGGAACTTGCCAAACGGCTATACATTAGAACAACATTTTGAAGATTACAAGCAGGCGAAATTGATTGTACAAAAAATATATTAGAGGAAATTGATGCTTACTTTTGGAATTTATTAAACTGGGAAAGCAGTTTTCTTTTCAGAGGAAAAATTCATAACACTATTAATTATTACCCACAAGAATTTAAAGATAAAGACAATACTAGAATTAATGGAATTTTGCGAACATATCGACTTTTAATTCATGAAACAATTCATGTTTTACAGCACGTTGGAAAAATAAAAGGTAGAGGAAATAAAGAAGTTCCTGCTTTTAGACAAGAAATAAAATCCTTTAATGAGTGTAACAATGAAGAAGATATTTATAATTCTTTTAATTTGCCTATTCAAATTTGAAAATTGTTTATTGCAAACAAATTTTGTTTTCTTTAAAACTAAAGTTTATAACGTAGATGATAGTGTTGAGATGGACAAGTTAATGAAAAGAGTGAGTAAAATTATTAATAACGATTACTACTACGGCATACACTTTGAAATAGGAGAAAATAATCAGTCTTATTCTGGTACAATTGAGAAAATAAAAAATCAATTTGATTTAATTCCAGATAAAATCAGAAGCCGTTCATATGTTTCTACAAAACCTTATTTCAGGAAAGGAGACAATTTGTTTTTTAAAAAGAGAAGAGTAATTTTTTTGAAAATCACCAAACTCAAAGGAAGGGCAAGTATATATCCCAAAAATTTAGAAAAGTATTTTCAGTAAAAAGTATAATAAGTTAGGTTACCGCAAATCGGAACTCATCACTTTTATATTTGAACGATGCAATAAATCAACACTACTCAAACTCCAACCAACCCCTTACAAAACAACTTCTCAGGGGTAAACAGCACTTTTGGGAAAGACTTGGCGGCGTTTAGTTTGAGCTATACCGACTCCTTGATTTCCAAAGACTTCACCAGCCCTTTGAAGCGAAACTTATTGCAAAAAACATAGCTACCTTTCCAAGGATTTTGATTAATCAAAATTTGATTCAGGATTATTCGCCTTCCCCTCCTACTCTGCATTCAACAACTTCATCAATTCATCCAATTTCGGTGAAAGAACGATCTCTGTACGACGGTTCAATGCACGACCTTCAGCAGTTTCATTGTTTGCACGCGGATAAAATTCGCCTTTCCCCGAAGCTGTGATGCGCAAAGGGCTCACTTTGTAATCATTTGTAAGCAAACGAACGATTGTTGTTGCACGCGCCACACTTAAATCCCAGTTGTCTCGAAATTGTGCGGTTCGAATTGGAATGTTGTCGGTATGTCCTTCAACGGCAACATCGATTTCAGTATTTTTATTCAAAACATCCGCTAGAAGTTTAATGGCCTCCTGACCTTTAGTTTCGATGTTTGCACTCCCTGATTTGAATAAAAGTTTGTCGCTCATGGAAACATACACTTTTCCATTTTTCACCTCCACAGAAAGTTCATCAGAATTGAAACCTAGCAAAGCATTTCGCACAATATCATTCAATCTTTTGGTCAAGGAGTCTTTTCTCGCAATGACTTGTTGCATTTCCCGCAAAGCTTGTTCGCGCTCCTTGATCAACTTTTCTTTTTGATTCAATTCATCTGATTTAGCCTTAAGGGCAGCATTGTATTGTTCAGCCTGCGACAAATTATCGTTTATGAGTTTATCGTGTCTTGTACTCAAATCATTGTGTTTGTCGGTGAGGGCTTTATGGTCGTTTGTCAGTTTCGATAAACGCCCTTTTGTATCAGTTAATTTTTCATCCAAAGAATCTCTTTTCGAGGTCATTACAGCTAAATCGTCACACAATTTATCACGTTCTTGCACAACTGATTTAACTCTTTTCGAACCTGAAATTTTGGCTGGCTTTTCCTCGCCACATTGATAGATTGGTTTGCAAGAAACAAGGGCGAGCATAACTGACCCAAAAACGAATAGATAGGAAAATTTCATAAACTTATCTTTATGTTAACGGCGTTAAAGATAAGTGAACACAACTTTTATGAATTGTTAAAATTTTTAAAAGTGACTGAAATTGAACAAAATCAGTTGGAATTACAACGTTGAATTACAAGCTCCAAGCAATTTTCTTTGGGATTTAACCAAACCAAATCATCGTAACGTCGAAGCCAAGTTAATTGTCGTTTTGCGTAATTCCTTGTGTGTTGTTTAATCTTGTCGATGGCTGTTGGTAGATCGCAGTTTCCGTCCAAATATTCGAAAATTTCTTTGTAGCCGACGGTATTTAATGGCTTTGTGTTTTTGTATTGAGAAAGACTTTTCACCTCTTCCAAAAGTCCGTTTTCCATCATTTCGTCCACACGTTGATTGATACGACGGTACAAGGTTTCCCTGTCCCAATTGATTGCAAAACGGAAAACTTTACCTTGAATTGGACTTTGTTGACCAAGACGCTGTTCAGACCAAGGTTTACCAGTTAACTCCATGATTTCCAATGCACGCATTAATCGCATAGGATTTTTAAAGTCAATTAAATCTTTGCCCGTTGGGTCTTTTTCAAAAAAATACTCTTGTAGAAATTGTAAACCAAAACGTTCAAAATTTTCTTGAAGATTCTGTTTCACTTTTGAATCTGTTGGTAAATCATCCAAACCATTGATTAAAGCATCTACAAACATTCCAGAACCACCAACAACAACTATATGCTCGTATTTCCCCTTCAGTTCATCCAGTAATTTTCGGGCGGAAGAGGCAAATTCAGCAGCAGTAAGTTCATCTTTTATTTGGTGGGAACCAATAAAATAATGCGGAACACCATCCATTTCCTTAATTGTAGGTTTCGCTGTTCCGATATTCATTTCGCTGTAAAACTGACGTGAATCAGCGGAAATTACAACTGTCTTAAGTGTTTTAGCGATTTGAACCGACAAACCCGTTTTGCCCGATGCAGTTGGACCTTGAACAACAATAATTTTCATCTTCTACTTCCCTCCTATTTCCAAGCCAAATAGCGATTGTAAACGGTTTCAACATAGGAAACTGCGGCACCTCTATAAGCCCCACATCGCACATCCGGTGAACGATAATAATTCGGATCGGCCAATTTTTCAACCATTAAAGCTACGTTTCCGTCCCAAACTTGAGGATTTAAGCCGTATTCAGCTGCTAATTTCTGTGCATCTTCAATATGACAACGTCCAGCATTGTATGAACCCAATGAAAATTTTATTCTTTGTTCTTTATCGGGAATCTCACCCCAAGAGGCAAAAATTCTCGACAAATAGTGCATTCCGCCGTTGATTTGTATTTCAGGATTGGAGTGCGGATAGACGCCGAATTTCGGACCTGTATTTGGCATAAACTGCATTAAACCGTAGGCTCCTCCTGCACCTCTTGTGTACGGATTAAATCTCGATTCCTTGTGAATGATTGCAGCCAAAAGTTTCCAATCCCAACCGTATTTTTTAGCTGCACTTTTCATGATTTTGTCGTAAGGCGAGAGTTGCCCCCTTCCAATCGGCAAAATTTCAGTTAACTCAGGTTCCAAATAATCAAAATATTGATGTTTTAGAGCCGCATAATGTTCTGATTGACAATACACTTTCAAGAAACCATCCAATTCTTTCTTAAGCTCAGGTGCATTTTTCCGAAGCCCGAAAGCGATTTTTTGGAGTACGGACATTCTCGTTTTGATATCCAACCTCGGACTTCTTTCTTTTGCTTTACGTGCTAAATTCTCGTGTGCAACCGTGAAACGAATTTTACCTTGTTTAACTTGTTCAATTAAATCCTCAATAATCAAATCGGATTTAGCATACCGAATCTTTAAATGTTCACCAATTTCTTCTTCTAAGAACTTCAATCTCCGCGAGTGTGTGGAATTTTTACGGACATACACCTCTTTTCCAGCGAGTTGAGACGGCTCTGTAACTGCACTATCACTTTGTAATTGAACCAAAACCTGATAAGAATGATAGTAAGGATGAGAATATTTAAGTTCGGAAATGTCTGTTAAAGAAATGGCTAAATTGGCCGCAACGATATCGCCTTTACCTTCTTTCAGAAACTTTTTCAAGTCAGTGAACCGAGGTATCACTTTAATTTCCAAAGGAATACCAATATATCTGGAAAAAGTATCAAGAATCTCATATTCGAAACCCATTGCTTTGTCACGGTATTCAAAATAGGAAAGAGAACTGTTTTCCGTTAAAATGGTGAGTTTTCCTTTTTTTCTAATTTGTTCAAGGTCGTAAATCTTTTCCTTTTTGGGGATTGGAAGCTGTTCACAACCGATTAAAATAAACTGAAAAACAACAATAAATTGCCAAAAATAGGATTTGAACATAAACCTTGAAAACGATGAAATTAGCTAAAAGTTTCATTTTCAAAAGAATTCAATTAACGTTGAACGCAACCATGCCTTTTCAAACAACTTATAAAACTATCCACTGCATTTTCAATTGGCTTTGAAAAAAAAACACCGACCAACTCCATTCGAGTGATTTTGACATGTGTTTGTAAAAATTTAAAATCGTCAATCGCAGTAATTTCGTTGGCGAACAAACAATAGCTTGCAATCTACTTAATTTAATCCCTTGAATAGCACTCCTTACTTGTTGGTTTATGGCTCATTAGATTCGTCACCAAAATTGTCGAAATAGGAAAAGTCTTTTGTGATTAGTCCGTTTTCTATTGTAAAAATTGTACAAATTGGCAACTCAAATTTTGAGTTATCAGGAGAAGTACCACTAGATAAAAATTCAACAATAATATGGTTTTCTCCAGCGGAATAAGTATGAAGAACTTTGTCTTTAACGTCTGGAATCATTTCACCTAATTCTTTATATTTTTCCACAATTTGTTGCCTTGTCAACTTTACAATACCAAGCCCCAATGTAGGATCTTTAAATTCAGCAGTTTCCGCGTACATACTAGCCATTTTTGTCCAATCGTGATGATTGAAATGTTCAAAATACTCCTTCACAAGTTTTTCATTATCGGTTGTCGTATTAAACTTCTTCTCATTTGAAGTATTACAAGAAAAACAAGAAATTGCCACTAAAAATAAAATCATACTAAACTTCATCTTTATTGTTTTTTGAATATTGAACTTTTTCATGTGAATTTCAAACTAAATAATTATTTACCAGAACTTTAACTTTTTAATTTCCAAAGCAAAGACTTCATTTTTTGTTTCTTTTTATCAAGTATTGTCTGATCAAAAAGGGCAAACATAAAAATTTATAACTGTTTGTAACTGTAAGTGCAAGGTTTTTACAATAAATCATTGAATTTCTCTAAACTTGATTTACACGAAATCAATGTATTCTAAATCTTTGTATGCCAAGTCATTCGCTCATGTTCTTATGGTGGTCAATTTTTTTTCGGGCAGACATTCCTTACTTTTTCAATCTAATTATTGAAAGAAAGGTTCATTTCTGTCGCGTGTGGATAAATAATTAGTCGGTCAGCAGATCCTAATTATTCCTTATTCGGTATTTCCAATTGGTCAACAACATTCATAAAAACACCAAAAGACGACGAAAAAATTTGAAACTCAATATTGTCAGCCGTATAAACAAAATAGTGGTCTTTAACAGTAAGTACCGCTTTTTTATTGATAAAAACATTATTGCCCATACCTACTTCGTAGAGATTAAAGTATAAGTTGTCCTTATCTTTTTTTGTTTTTTCCTTGTCTAAATGTTTAAACAACGTTTCTTCGGCTAGAATAAAAGTTTCTTTATCTTGAAAGATGTTTGTCTCATAACAGAGCATTTTATTCTTTTTTTCCGAACTAATGTAAATAATAACACCTCCAGAATTACCCATTCCTCCTGGCCATGTTAGTTCTGCATAAATAATTTTATCAATTTCAATACTTTCCATAATTGATTTTGATAATTTTTCTGTAATTGGAGCAACCATTTTTAATTTATTTAAAGTTTATTGCAATCGTTAACGGAGTCCATTGGTGACTTAGTTAGAATCACAGATTTAGTTCATGTCTGTCGAAACAAAAACCAGCGAGAAGAAAAATGCTCCCATTAACCATTTCAATACCATTGTTTCACAAGTGGTTTTATTGTAATAATACCATTTTAGGTTTTGAACTCAACATTGTATTGGTCATTTTGACAAAAGGTATGCTATCTCTACTAATTAGTTTAAAATTTTAAAACCTACTTCCTATAAAATCCCCAAAACGCTCCCATAGCACCACCGAAAAGATGGGCGAAATGTGAAATTTGACTTTGCTGAAAAGAGGCGTAGATTTCCTGTCCGAGATAAAGCAATACCACAAGTATAAAGGTCACGGGAATGTCTTTTCCTTTTGCGTTTAGTAAAGTGGAAACGACAATCAACATAAAGGCTATTCCACTTGCACCAACTAATTTACTGTCCCACAATAAGGTGTGAAGAATCGCTGTGAGAATCGCTGTGCTGACAATCATTACGGTGAATCGTTTCCAACCAAATTTTAATTCCACCAAAGGACCTAAAAGCAAAATGATGGATAGATTTCCAACCACGTGCTGAAGATCGGCATGTCCGAAAATATAACCTAGCGTACTCAAGTACCAAACCGCACTTTCTGTTTGCATGCGTCCGTCTAAAATAAAAATCGAAGGTGAGTAATTATCTAAATTTCCTTGGACAAAAAACAAACCTAGTACACTTAAGGCGGTCAAAATCAGTGTTACCTGAGATTCAAAAGTGACTTTCATATTTTATTCAATTCGGTTTTTCCAACTCGAAGCTATTTCCCTGGAAGCAAATTCCTTTTGTTTAAATGCGATAATGTCATTCCAAATATTATCAATTGAATGTGCCAAAGCATCTTCTTCCTCCTCCATTGCCGAATAAACCACTTTTGGGTCACTGAAATAATGTTTTATAAAATTCGTATCAAACTCGCCACTTCGGAAAGCTTCGTGTTTTAAAACATATTTACCAAAATCCAAAGTGGTTTTCACTCCAGAAATTTGATAAGCATCAATCGCTTCAATAGCGCGTTCGATTGCCGCCATTCGGTTTTCACCCCAAACCACCAATTTTGCAATCATTGGATCATAATAAATGGGAATCTCCATTCCTTCCACAAATGCATCATCCACACGAACATTTTGTCCGCCCGGAATTCTGTAACGCTTTAAAGTACCGATATCGGGTGTGAAACCATTGAGTGTGTCCTCAGCATACACTCTTACTTCAATACTATGTCCGTTGATAGAAAGTTCATCCTGCAATTTTGGCAAACGTTCTCCACGTGCAACGCGCACCTGCCATTCTACTAAATCCAAACCAGTAATTTCTTCTGTTACAGGATGTTCTACTTGTAAACGCGTATTCATTTCCAAGAAGTAAAAATTCAATTCTGCATCGAGCAAAAATTCAACGGTTCCCGCTCCTTCGTAATTACAAGCCTGGCAAACAGCCACAGCAGCTTCACCCATTTTTTGACGTAAAGCAGGGGAGACAATTGCACTTGGTGCCTCTTCCACCACTTTTTGATGACGACGCTGAATAGAACATTCGCGTTCAAACAGATAAACAGCATTTCCGTGTCGGTCGGCAAATACCTGAATTTCAATATGTCGTGGTTTGTTTACAAATTTTTCAATGAAAACTGCATCGTCCCCAAACGAAGAACGTGCTTCATTTTGTGCCATCGTCATTTGTTCAACAAAATCTTCTTCTCTTTCCACCAAACGCATACCTTTTCCACCACCTCCAGCTGAAGCTTTGATAAGAATAGGATAACCAACTTCTTTAGCGATTTCCATTGCTGCTTTCACGTCCGAAATGGCTTCGTCAACACCTGGAACAAGTGGGACATTATAACCTTTTACGGCTTGTTTTGCACTTAATTTGTCGCCCATAATTTCCATGGACTCGGGAGAAGGACCAATCAGTTGAATTCCCGCCTCTTTTACCTTTCTGGCAAAACCAGCGTTTTCAGAGAGAAATCCATAGCCCGGATGAATGCCATCCACACCGAGTTCTTTACAGTGAGCCAATATCACATCTTGACGCAAATAACTTTCAGCAGATGGACTTGCTCCAACATAAACGGCCTCATCCGCTTCTAAAACATGGGGGGCATGTTGGTCGGCATCGGAATAAATTGCAACCGTTTTAATGTTCATTTTTTTCAAGGTACGAATGACCCTTCTTGCAATTTCGCCTCTGTTGGCAATGAGTACTTTTTTCATTATTCTTCACTTTTTGGTAGCGCGACATCTGGTTTTTCCAAAGGCGGCACAGGTTTTTGTTGACGTTTACTTTTTATTTTGTATTTTTTTTCCTTCCTAAAAATATCCAGAAAATATTGTGCTAATTTAAAATCATCGAATGAATTGAACTCTTCCCTGTAGGCCAAACCGGCACCTTGCGTGAAAGGTCCTGCGGCTTCATTTACGGAGTTGGTATTGGAGCGATTGAAAACATTTGCACGGAAAGTTCCCGATTCATTTATCAAAAACTCAACACTCACGTCACCAATAAGCGAACTTGAATGTTTGGATTGGTCGGTATTTCCAACCCCCTTATTTTCAACACCAAAACTTCCAGAAACTATAATTCTATCGTTCATGAACCCTCGTTTCACACCCAATTCAACGGAATTTTCTTGCAAGGCTTGGTCTGCACCGTAATCCACATTTAATTTGAACTTGTCGGAAAGCGAACCTAAAGCCGCGTTGATTTGAGATTCCACCAAGTCGATTGCCGCTGAACCTCCCGCCGAAATTGAACCTTTCAAAGGTTGAAATTTGCGCATGAGCAATAAAGAGAAAAACTGTCTGTTCAATTCGTCGGGATCACTAGTCACGCGAGCAATTAAAGCCTTACCCGTTTCGGGAGCACGTGGAGCTTTGATGTCAAAACCTATTCGAGGATTGAGTAGGGTTTCGGTCAAATTTAAATAAGCCAAAACATCTTGATTAATAAGGGTTTTATCTACTTGTTCAGGACTTAATTCCAAAATAGAAACCTTACGCATATTAACAACTGTTTTGATGTCAATGTTGGCATTGTAAGGGTCGCCCGTCCAAGTGATTTTTGAACCTTTTTCAATGTCGAAAGTTTGCTTTATCACACCTAAGGCAAAGTTGTATTTACTACCTTCTGCAATTTCAAAGTCTCCGTTCAGCGTAATATGATTAAGTTGGTCAAGTTTGACATTAATACCACCGTTTCCTTGAGCAATGATTTCATCGCCAGTAAGTTCATTGAAAATTATTCTAAGTTGAGCATCAGTATTCACTCTGAATTTCAAATCTAAATCAACGCCTGTAAAGTCGATTTTTTCTTCTTTTTGCTTGGCATCAATTCCTTTTTGAACAAATTCCACAAAATCCACATTCTCATCAATATCAGAAACGCCATACATTGGAAAATTAACAACAGTACCTTTTTTAGTCGTCAAATCGACATTGACCTCCATTTTATTGGTTGTTCCTGAAATATTTGCAGAACCGGTAGCATAAGCTTTTCCGAAATAAATATCGCCGTCCTTAAATTTGGTGTTCATGACCATGAATTTTTCAAGCGGGACAGGAGTACCATTCGGTCGCGGTCGTTTAGAAAAATCGTCCTCAAAGTTGAAATTCAAGTCAAAGTTAAAATTGGTGAAATCGCGGTGATTTATGGAACCAATGAGCGAAGCCTGATTTCCATCCTCATCTCGAATTGGCATATTGTTAATGTAGAATGCATCTTCGACAATTGAAACATCCCCATCCATAGCGTACTTTGTGCCTAGCATGGCAACTAATGCTGAGGCATCTTTTAACTTTAAGCGACCATTAATTTGTGGCTTTTCAATTTTTCCCTTTACAGTTAAACGTCCAGTCAATTTTCCTTTAATATCGTCAACAACCTCTGGATCCATAAAGGAATTAGCAAAAGCAATATCCGTTTCCTTAAAGTTTAATGCCAAATTAATTAATTCAGTTTTCACATTATAACCTCCAACAAAATCAAAAGTTTTAGTTTTTCTAAAAATCAACCCACCCAATAAATCAAGTTGATTAAGATTTGTATTCCAGTCAGTTAAAATTGAAATATCTCCAACTTCTTGCTGATCTACAAATAGATTAGAAATCATTAAATCTCCTTGATATTGTAGATTAGTGTACGGCGTACTGATATGCCCTGAACCAGAAAATTGTCCATCCAAATCCACACCTAAACCAAGTAAATCTCCAATCTCTCCCAACTTAAATCGATTGATTCTCAGGTACAATCTATCATTGATATTTTGAGAAACACAACCGTTCACTTGAAGCGATTGCTCTTGTCTCTTCAACTCAAAATCATTGACAACAATATCCCTTTCTGTTAAAATAATGTCTGCTTCTTTTGCGATTTCCCACCTCATTCCATTTAGTGAGAAAAACGACGGACTTAAGGCGAGTAAAATATGCTCTGGAGAAACAATACGCGTATCCCAATGAATGGAGGAAAAATTGGGTGAATTTGGCTCCCAAGTCAAGGTTGAACCAAGTAAATGTCGCGTACCTTCAGCTGTAAATTCAATCTTGTCAAAGTGAAGGGAATCGTATTTGAGTTGGTTTACACGGTAATTTCCAACCACACCTCCGTTTTGCAGTTGCTGGTTGATGTTTATTCCGTTGAATATAAAATCTTCGTAAACAATCTTATCCGCATTCAGGGAAAAGTTTAAACTTTTTTCAATTGCATTGAATTTTCCACGCAATTCAGTCCCCTGACTAACGGTTAATCCTGGAACAAAAATGGTGAGGAACTCTTCTAGTTTTTCAGTTTTCAAGGAAAAGTTAATATTGTTATTGAAGCCATTTATTTTACGGTTTTTTCGAACATTGAAACTCGGGAAAACCGAAGCAAGTTCAGCCACAAAATCATCAACAACAGTTTCATAATCAATTTCTCCAGCTAATGAGGCCGTTAAAATACTACTTCGAATTTTGTAGGAATCAAAGTGATTATTTCTGTCCACATCAAAAACGATGGTTGGGATATTTAATTCGTTGTTTTCTTCGCGGTATTGCAGGAAATTGGCAGTTATGGTTCCTTTAATACTTTCCAAATTCACGCCGTCCAATGAAGCACGAATACCTGTTGAAAGAGAAATGGATTTGTCTTCCGAAAAATTGAGTTTGCCCAAATAGGCTTTATGTAAATCCAAATCAATGAGAATGTGCTGTTTCTCGCCAAGATTGTACTCACTGTATAGTTCAAAATCTGCATAAGGGTCTTTTGAGTCAACTTTAATTTTTAATTCATTGTCAACCAATTGTGCTTCTGTAGCTGTAATTTTGGAATAAGTGTAATTATTGTAAGTGGCATTAAGGATTTTCACAAATCCATTTTTAAAGTAGAAATCACTATTTGCATTCAAGCCTCCATTCAATCCAGCGTCAACGCTAATAGCCCCTAAATCTGGGATGTCTAAAAATTGTCCTAACTGAAAATCGCGAACTTGGACCAAAAGCGAATCGTTATTTCTTCCACCAAACCATAATTGATTGTCTTTCAACAACAAATCTAGGGTTTGTGTAAGCGCTACTGAACCCATACCTGTATTAGCATTTTGTAGATTGAGGTGCATTTCGGACGGAGTACCCACAAAACGCAATTGACTCAATTCCACAAATCCAAGTTTATTCAAAGGCTCAGGAATGACAATTGAAGAAACATTTTTCGGCATTTTTAAACGCTCAACATCTTCAAAATCAATGTTTGCTGTGAATAAATTGACGCGCATATCTTCGTCAAAAAACTTTCGAACATCTGGTAAATCAATATTTCCTGCGAGATAGGTTTTTCTTCCTAAACGCAAATTCAAATCGTTGATATGTAGATTGTTTAGCGCGTTTTTCACTTCTCCAGAAAGATTCACAAGGGCATCCATTCCTTCCATATCAGGCACGAAATAGGATACATCAAGAAGATTTACAGCGCTTGGAAGTAAAACAATGTCAAATTTCACTTTGTCCTCAAAATGTGAAAAAGCATCCCAATTTGGGTAAAGTAAACCCAATCTTTTTGCGCGCAAACGGCTATTTGCAGTTTTTAAAGATAGGTTTCGGAGTTTGATTCCTTTGTCGCTGAGATTCAGACTAGCACTCAAATTTTGTATGTCCAAACCCGACCGATCTTTCACTTGAAGTTTTTTTAATCGGCATTTAAACGCGCCATCATTCAATTCAAAATCCCTGACGGACAAGTTAACTCCCGTTAAATTTAAGTTGTCAAAATCAACACCAAAAGGCATTAATGTTTTGTGTTCATCTTGGTATTTAAAGGCCAAATCTTCCAAATTCACTTCATTAACAAGTAACTTGAAAGGCTTCGATTCGCTAGTTGTTGTGTCTTCGCTCGCAAAATAATCAGCGATAAATTGGAAATTAAAATCTTCGGCTTCTTTTTCGCGAAGAATATTTGCTTTTGCTTGTTGTAAAGTAACAGAAGCCACTTCCAACTTACTTTCCGACAAACTAAAATCTGCTAATTTCACTCGAAGTGAACCGCTGTATAACAAAGTTTTACCTGTTAAATCTTCCACATATATGCGGTCAAGGGCCAACCGATCGAAGAAAATTATTTCAACTGAACCAACTTGAACAACGGTATTCCATTCTTTGGAGAAAAACGCACTAACTTTTTGAGCAAGAAATGTTTGAAAAAATGGAGCTCGAATCAAAAAAGCGAAGGTGATAAAAAGTATCAAAAACCACTCAAAACCGATTCCAAAAACGCGTGCAGTAAATTTGAGTATTTTCGCCATCCAAGTCAATATTACAAAAGTAAGAAATCTTTTAGGTGAACACTTTAATTTTAGGAATAGAATCCTCATGTGACGACACTTCTGCGGCGGTGCTTCTCAACAACAAAATCCTTTCGAATGTTACGGCAGGACAAGCTATCCATGAGCAATACGGTGGCGTTGTTCCTGAACTCGCTTCCCGTGCACATCAAGAAAATATTGTGCCAGTTGTAGTTGCAGCGCTCAAACAAGCAAATGTCACTGTTGCAGACATTCAAGCAATTGCTTACACACAAGGTCCAGGTTTAATGGGATCTTTGGTGGTTGGAACCTCTTTTGCGAAAGCATTTGCATTAGCACGAAATATTCCGTTGATTCCCGTCAACCACATGAAAGCGCACATTTTGGCTCATTTTATCGAAGACGCCAATCCACAAGCCCCCACTTTTCCGTTCTTGTGTTTAACGGTTTCAGGAGGACACACGCAAATCGTAAAAGTGAATTCAGCGTTCGACATGGAAATCATTGGAAAAACAATTGATGACGCGGCGGGCGAAGCTTTTGACAAAATCGCGAAAATGTTAGGTTTACCTTATCCTGGCGGTCCTTTGGTTGATAAATTGGCAAAAGAAGGTGACGAAAATAAATTCAAGTTTGCCAAACCACGAATTCCTGCATTGGACTTTAGTTTTAGTGGCTTGAAGACGAGTGTTTTGTATTTTCTACAAAAAATGGAAAAGGAAAATCCAAATTTTCGAACGGAAGAAGTAAAAGATTTGTGTGCTTCAATCCAAAAAACGATAGTTGATATTTTGATTGAAAAAATCGAATTGGCGGTAAAACAAACTGGAATAAAACAAGTTGCATTGGCTGGAGGCGTTTCTGCAAATAGTGGTTTAAGAGAACGTTTACAAGATTTGGGACAAAAAAAATCATGGAAAATTTATATTCCACCGCTTTCGTATTGTACAGACAATGCCGCAATGATTGCAATCACGGGTAAAATGTTGTGGGAAGAAGGAAAAATTGGAAATCAAGCTGACAGTGCTTCTGCGCGTTTGGAGTGGTGATGAAATTTTAACTTGGATAAAAACCGAAACTTATTTTCCCAGCGATTCCACCACCTTCTCCATCCCCTTTGTTGCTTTTTCAGCAATCCGAATAATTTTGCTTCGTGTTTTTAAAGGAATTTCATTAGCGTTTGGGTCAACTAGAAAAATAGTACAATCTTCTTTTACGAAAGTCGGAATCTCATTAGCTGGGTAAACCAACATGGAAGTTCCAATTACGATGCAATAATCGGCTTGTGTTGCTAGTTTTCGTGCTTCAAAAAGATAATTTTCATTTAGATATTCGCCAAACCAAACGATATGTGGACGCATTTTGCTTCCTTTCTCACACTTGTCCTCAAACGTTAAATCACCTTCCCATTCATAAATCAGATTTGGATTAATTGTCGAACGAACTTTCTTCAATTCTCCATGTAGATGAATGATGTTTTTTGAACCAGCTCTTTCGTGCAAATCATCCACGTTTTGGGTAACAATATTTACTTCAAAATTCTTTTCCAATTCAGCAATTAATTGGTGTGCTTTATTGGGTTGAACGCTGAAAAGTTGTTTTCTTCTTTCGTTGTAAAACCGATTGACAAGTTCAGGGTTTTTCTTCCAAGCTTCCGGAGTTGCTACATCTTCAATACGATAATTTTCCCACAATCCATCGTAATCACGGAAGGTTTTGATTCCACTTTCAGCGGATACGCCTGCACCTGTGAACACAAGTATTTTTTTCATTTCGTTGGTTTAATTCGAATTACTAATCACAGATCCTACCCTTTTTCGCGCCTTTGAGAAACTCTTCGTCCAAAGTTCTCATTTCTTTCAACAAATCAGCGGAGGGTGGTGTGCGTTGAAGTTTGGTCAAATCCGGTTGTCCTGCATCAACCCAAGCAGTGTACCAAATGGAACCAACACCATTAATGGCTTTCCTCAGACGACGTTCAACCATTCCGTTCATTCTTTTATGATAAGCATCACTGAACTCTTTAGAATAAACACTAATTGTCACATTTCCACGCTGTTCAAAACTGTATTTTCTATCTTTCGGAAACTCAGCAGTCAGTTCTTTTTCCATTCTTAAAACGGAATCCAAAGCTCGGTGTGAACCTTCAACTGCTCCCCAAGCAAAGTCATTGACACTTTTTATATATTGTGCTTTACCAACAAAATAATCGTAGTTCTCTGCATTAATTTCTACCAACCTACTTTCCCACAAACCGTGAATTCCTTTTTGTCCACTCATTTGTCCGTTGTAATTTTCGGTGGTATGAAGAGGAACATGGGCATCACCGATATAGTGACCAATGTCCGCTGAATACTTGAGAATTAAATCCACATTTTTCGATTCAAAAGCGCGGGTTAGTTTGTGTTTCATCACTTCAATATGCCACGGCACAATTCCATAGGCTTGCAATGTATCCTCTGTGAATTTGGCTACAGCATCTTTCCATTTTTTAGGCATAATTTCAAAAGGGTCTTCACCAGGTTTATAAAAATGGTCAAGGTCAATAAAGTGTCTTTGTGCCTCACCTTCAACCGCATATCTACGTTTGTCAGGGTCAACAGCATGATCCGTTAAAAACTCAATATGTTCTTTGTAAAAACCAAAAATTTCAGGTGGTAAGGTAAAAACTGCAATTCTGTTTATGCGTTTGTGACCGAAAAAACCCCACTGAACTGCTCTTTTCTCAGTGGAACCACTTCCTAACACTAGAAATGCCAGCGCCAGAAATAAAACCCTTTTAAAATTTGACCAATTTACCATCGCGAAGAATAGGAATAACGTTCGTTTGATTAGGAGTCAAGCAATACTTGATATCCTCATTCAAATTTAAGTTTTTTAATCGTCGCCTGTGTGAACTTGATTTTAAATATCCAAAATAGTTGTCTTTTGCAGATAAATAAAGGTATTTCGCAGCGATTGAACTATCCTCATCACTTGTGAAATTTCCTGTTTTGAGTAGGTAATCAGAGATTGCACCAGCACAAATCGTGTCCTCCAAATTAAATTTATCTTGCCAACCGCTGCATAGGCAAAGAACATTTTTGTTTTGTTTTGAAAGCCATTCGCTAAGTGCATCTAAATTCAAAAAAGAACCAACCACAACTATTTCTGCATCCTTTGCGACATCTAACGATTTTGTTCCGTTCGTTGTAGTTAGTACGACTTCTTGACCTCTAAACTCTTCTTTCATATAGGAAAATGGTGAGTTTCCAAAGTCAAAACCCTCAACAATTTGTCCTTTTCTTTCTGCGCCCGCCAAATACCCTTTTCTTTTGTATTCCCAGGCTTCCTCAACAGTTGGAACCGGAATTATAGCGGATATCCCGTTATCGAAAGCAGCACAAATAGCCGATGTTGCACGCAAAACATCAATTACAACAACAATTTCAAATTCGTCTTTATAGTAGGGATATTCACCCGGTGTAAAGCAAACCTCAACATGTAAACGGGTGTCGTCAGAATTATTTTTTTTACTCATTCGGTTAAAATTGGGGTGGCAAAAGTAAACAATGTGAATGAGGCGCTTAACCAACAGCACTTAATTTTTATAATGTTCAGTATTCCCTAAGCTTTGAAATGGTTGGACAAAAAAAATCCGACAAACTTTCGAATGTCGGATTTTTTAAAGAAGTTAAGGTCAACTAGTCCTTAATGATTGATTTAATCACAGTTCCTTTATCCGTTTTTATTTGAACGAGATACGTTCCAGAGGCAAATTGATTAAGGTTTAATTCTGTTTTGTTGTCCTGTGCGTTTTTCACTAAAAGCACTTTTCCTGTCAGATCAGTAAGTTGAATATCAACGCTTTCAAAATTCGTGTTTGTCCATTCAATCGTTACAAATTCCTTAGTTGGATTTGGATAAACGTTTACCGCCCCTAAAATTTCCTCACTCAAAGATGAAGTAGAAGCTGGTTGAATATTGATAGTGTAATCTTCAACTTCTCCGTATTGCGTTGTTCCACAAGGATTAATCGGACCTTCACCACCATCTGCACCATTGTAAGAAATACGAACTCTCATTCGAACATTTCCTGTAACCGCTGTAGTTGGAACAGTAAACTGGAATTGATTTGACCAACCTGTACCTACACTCACGAATGCAATTCGCTCGCCGTTATCAGTGAAACTTAAATTATTGTTGTAATCAATCCAAGCAGCAATTTCATTTCCAGTGTAAGCAGAACCAGCTTGATTACCTGTTATTTGTGGTGTGATTACAATGGTGTATTGCGTTCCTTTATTTAAGGTAGTTGTTGCAGTGTAATTGGTATAATTGGTGCAAGCCGAAGTATTATTCAAGGTGTTTAAAGTCACATTTTGAATGAATTCGTCACAAGTTGTAGATGTTGCTGCACAAGGATTTGTTGGTTGAGTAACTGTGATGTAATTGTTTTTGGTTTCACCATCAGAACCCTGAGCATTCGTAGCAGTAAGGGTTACAGTATATTGACCAACAGTTGTAAACGTTACTTGTGGATTTTGACTCGAAGCTGAGGTTCCACCAGCAAAACTCCATCCACTTGCAGGTGAAATTGCCCAAGCCCATGAAGTTGGATTTCCTGTTGATTGGTCGGTGAAGTTTACGGTTGTTCCTGTTGGAATATTAGTTTGGTTTGCGGTGAACTGAGCCACTGGCGGAACAGGGTTAGAACAAGGGTCATTCGAGCCATTCAAGGTTAACGCACCTGAGTTGGTTGGATCCAAAAATGGTTTTAATCTGCGGTTGTCGGCTGTGCCATTTTGCGTCCAGTGGTATGACATTTTACCGTAATAATCAGGTTGACTTTGTGCATTACAATACGAAGCCCCACCAGTCAACGTA
>CAZWSY010000056.1:0-24443 GCA_964636775.1 uncultured Lishizhenia sp. | reverse complement strand
ACTCGCGACGTTCAGCTTGGAAGGCTGACGCTCTACCAACTGAGCTACTCCCGCTAATTTTCTTTCTGTGGGGATGGATGGACTCGAACCAACGATACCTTACGGTGACAGATTTACAGTCTGCTGCAATAGCCACTATGCGACATCCCCAACACTGAGAGCCGATGGAGGGATTCGAACCCCCGACCAGCTGATTACAAATCAGCTGCTCTGGCCAACTGAGCTACATCGGCATTTCAATTAAATGTTGGTACAAAACCTAAAAGAACGAGGCGAAAAGTTGATTACTCATTTTTTCGGACTGCAAATGTATGAAACTTTTTATTTCTGAAAACATTTTTTTTGAAAAAATATTTCTGTTTTTTTTCACTTTAATTACTTGAATTCAATAATAAAATTCAAAAAAAATTATAATCAATTGTAAATCTGAATTTTACAAAACAAAAATAAACCTTTCTACTTTGTTTCAAATTCGAATTACCCCTATCAAAATAACTGTTCAAATTTATTCGTCACTTTTCAAACCAAACTTCTTCTTACTTTCGAATGTTCGAATGGGAAAGAAAATATTTGTACTTGTATCCAATGACATTGCAACTGATAACAGAGTTCATCGCACTTGTACGCTACTCACAGAAATAGGATTTCAAGTTGTACTTGTTGGTCGTTCACGAAAAACAAGCATTCCTTTAGAAAAAAGGAACTACGAATGCAGAAGGCTCAACTTGGTTTTCGAAAAAGGACCTCTTTTCTATGCTGCTTTAAATCTTCGCTTTTTCCTTATGCTCCTTCTGGAATCATGGGATGGAATTTATATAAATGATCTAGATACCCTACCCGCAGGATATTATGCTTCCAAACTCAAAGGGAAAAAGTCGGTTATCTATGATTCACATGAACTTTTCACTGAAACGCCTGAATTAGAACATAGAAAATCGATAAAGAAAGTTTGGCTCTTCTTTGAAAAAAATATTTTACCCAAAATTCAATTTTTCATTACAGTTAATGACTCAATCGCCACAGTTTTTCAGAATTCTTATGACCTAAAAGCTGTAGTGGTTAGAAACGTCCCAAATCAACTTCCATTGGAGTTTGTACCGAAAAGTAAAATTGAGTTGGGAATTCCAGAAGGTAAGCCTCTGGTTATCATCCAGGGTTCTGGAATGAATGTAGATAGAGGAATTGAAGAGTCAATAATGGCCATGAAAAACGTTGATGCAATTCTACTTTTGGTAGGAAGCGGTGATGTTATTCCGAACGCAAAAAAAATGGTTGAAGATCTAGGATTGAAAAATCGTGTTTTGTTTTTCGGAAAACGACCTTACCTCGAACTTATGAGCTTTACCGTTCATGCAGATATTGGTTTAGCAGTAGATAAACCGATTTCAAAAAATTACGAATTGGCATTACCAAACAAATTATTCGACTACATTCAAGCGTCCACACCAATTATTTGTAGCCAACTTATTGAAATCAAAAAAGTAGTTGAACATTACAATGTTGGCATCTCTATTCCGTCCACAACTCCTGAAAACATTTCACATGCAATTAATTCTTTGTTGAATGACAGAACGCTGCTAAATGAAATGAAACGTAACTGCAAAAAAGCAGCTGAAATAGAAAATTGGGGAAAGGAAAATGAAAAATTGAGAAAAGTAATTAAGGATGCTTTTGGAAATCCCTAGCAATTTCGTTAAGTGTCAACAATCTGTACAAATCAAACATTGTCAATGTGAACCAGCCTTTCTTTAAAAAGTAGTGAAGAATTAACCTTAAAGGTTTAACGAAGAATCGAACTAGGTTTAATCTGCTTTTGTCTAGTTTCATGTGTAGCATCAACAATTTGTTTGCCTTAAGAAAATCCTCATCGCAACCACTTAGTTGATAAGCATGTAGCAAATTCCTTAATGCATTGTTCGTTTTATGGAGGAATTGTGAATTTGAATCCAAAAGCGGATTTTCAACTGGATTGTTGATATTGTAAATTGTAATTTGATTTTTGTTCAATTCAAATCCAAATAAGGTGTCCTCGTGACCATAACCTATTAATTTCTCTGAGAAAGGAAATTTCATCATTAAGGACTTACGAATTACAAAATTGTTGGTTTTAAAACTGAAAGACGCTTTTTCCCTTTGAGCAAAAGATTTACTCTCGCGTTCAATGCTGTATTTCCATCGCAGTAAATAACTTCTTTCTGGTCTTTCTTTTTGGTATTCACTGCCTCCAAAAAGACAATCCGGACTTTGAGATTTTATTGTCTCACAATAGTTGGAGAGAAACCCATTTTTGACAGGTTTGGTATCTCCGTCCAAATAGAGAAGATATTCTTGGTTAGAGTAAAAAGCAAGTAAGTTTCGGATTTTAGAGCGTCCGACATTTTCTTTGAGTTCAATGTAACGCGCTATTTTTTGCAACTCCTTGTTCAATTTCCGAAATTTACTCTCGGAAAAATCATCAATAAGAAGTATAGAAACTGGAAGTTTGTATTGTTCAATCTCTTTGTTTAAGGATTCCACCAAAAGACGAACATCACTATTGTAAATAGGAATACAAACTTCCAGCATGAAGATTTAAGCCATTGTATTTGGAGTACCAAAGTTCATCGGTGGAACACCTGCTTGTGGATCCTCAATAACTCCAAAGTTTTGTTCATACTTATGAATATTATCTGCCAATGCTTGTAAAAAACGTTTTGCATTTTGGGGTGTCATGATCACACGAGAACGCACTTTTCCTTTTGGCATCCCTGGCATAACTTGAATAAAATCACATACCACCTCCGCAGGAGAATGAGTAATGATTGCCAAATTTGAATACACACCTAAAGCTACCTCTTCCGATAACTCAATGTTCATTTGATTTTCGTCTTGTTCCATTTTATCTGTTTAATTTAATTTCGATTCTTGTTCTTCAAATTTAATTCCCATTGTTTCCAATTCCTCGAGTATTGGTTCATAAACCTTTGGATTTATCGGTAAAGTTACTCCCTTTTCAGTGATAGCACCTTCCAAAACAAGTTTAGCAGCAATTGCAACAGGCAAACCTACCGTGTTCGACATGGCTGTATAAACTTCGTCTTCACCAACCGAAACCATTGATGAGGTACGATTGTATTTCTCACCATTGATAACATACTCAAATTCATGATACATCACCAGCATATCTTTGTCCCCAGTTTCTAAGGCCCAAGCTTTCACAAGTATTTTTTCCAACAATTGAGCTGGAGTAGCCTTTTGAAAACCAATAATCACACCGTTCTCAAATAATCCAATCGACTTGAATAACTCAAAAAGCTCGATTCTGTCTTCACGTAAAAACTGTTTAAACTTCTCTTCAACCGTCCATGTTGGATGAAAGGGCAAAAATGCATTCACAAATGAACGTGGGGTCATATTTTCAACATCTGTCATTGCATAAGAATCATCTGTCATTCCAAGTTCAACAAAAACATGCCAAGCCTGACAGTAATTTGGTCTCCTTAATGTACCACGATAAATGGTTGGGATTTCTTCTAAACCATACGTTTTTCGGTAAGACAACGAATCCCTGTTGGCATATCCATCAAATTCGCCAAAACCTGAGATACTGAATCGTTCTGTTCGAGAAAAAAGTCGATTGTAGGGAATGTACTTGTATTCTCCTTCTTGAAGGAAACAAGCTGCACCACCTTGACCAGCCAAAACAACATTTCTTGGATTCCATGTGAATTTGTAATGCCATGGATTATTGTCGCTTTCGGGAGCAATCAAACCACCACAAAAGGATTTAAAACTTCTCATAACTCCTCCCCTACTTTTCACCTCATCAATTACTTTCATTGCACTCATGTGGTCAATTCCCGGATCTACACCAATTTCATTCATGATGACAATCCCTGCTTCCTCCGCTTCTTGACTAAGCGTTCGCATTTCAGCTGAAATGTATGAAGGTGTAATCAAATCAACTCTTAAGTCGATACAATCCCTTGCTACTTCAACATGAAAACGGGCTGGAAGCATTGAGACAACTAAATCAGCGTGTCCAATTAGCGGCCGGCGTTCATGTGGGTCAAGTGCATTTACCGCAATAGCCTTTCCACAAGGATGACCGTTAATTTTCCGTTCGACCAACTCCAAATTTTGATCTACAACTTGTATCAACCAATTGTGTTTTTCTGCCTCGTTTAATAAATATCGAATGAGAGAGGAAGCGGATAAACCAGCACCTAGAATCAATATCTTTTTAGATTCAATCATTTTCTTTTGTTGATTTGGGCGCAAAAGTACATTTATAACTTTCAGTTCGTAAAGAATTTTGAGGTGAATATTCGTTAACAAAAGGTATTTTAAAGTGTTTCTTACTTTTTGAATATTACTTTTGTCGCCTATGAATTCAACATTTTTTCAACGGCTCAATGCTATTGTATTTTCAATGAAAAGCATGTCCGTTGCCCTTTTTATATTCCTTGTGGCTATTGGAGCAGCAACCTTTATTGAATCCATTTACGGAATTCAAAGTGCGAAAATCATCATATACAACGCTTTATGGTTTGAGGTTTTGTTGACTTTTCTTACCATTAACCTCATCGCCAACATCTTCCGCTATCAAATGTGGAAGCCAGAAAAAATCGCAATGTTCACCTTCCATATTTCCTTCATTGTAATAATGATTGGAGCTGCTTTAACGCGTTATGTTGGGTTCGAAGGAATGATGGTGATTCGTGAAGGAACAAGTTCAAATTTCATTTACACTGCTGACCCGCATTTATTAGTATTCGCTCAAGACAAACAAAGCGGAACAACAAAAACCATCGCCGAAAAGAAATTCATGTCAATTATTACCGACAACGATTTTGAGATGAATTTGGATATTAAAGGAAAAAATGTCTCCGTTCGTTACGTCGATTTTCAAACTAGAATGATTGATAGTCTAGTAATAAATCAATCTTTCAAAGAGACAGCTTTGGAATTGGTAACTGACGGAATGCAGTCAAATTTCGTTGGTGAAGGTGATCTATTTATGATTGGTGCTGTTCCTCTTGCTTACCAAAAAACATTAGAAACACCAGGAATTGAAATAAGAAACAACAAGGATAGTATGGAAATTAGAACTTCGGTTCCTATAAAATACCTACCAATGTGGCGAATGCAAGAATCAAGAAAAACGGGGGCACCAATTGCAGACAGTTCCTATGTTGAAATACCTTTAAACAAATGGTCTAAATTTCCTACGACTACACTTTACCAAGTCGGAAACAAACAATTTGTGTTCAAAAGAAGTATTCCTCATGCCAAGAAAATGTTGGTTTCTTCTGGAAGAAAAGATGTTGGCTCAGACTATTTAACAGTTGAATTGAATGATGGAAAATCGAAAAAAACGGTTCAATTAGAAGGAGGAATGAGCCAAATACCAACTCCTGAACGCTTTGAATTGAACGGTATCATCTATCAATTAGAATTCGGCTCAATTCGAAAACCAATTCCATTTGACGTTTTTTGTAGGGATTTTCAGTTGGATAAATATCCAGGTTCAGAATCACCAAGTTCATTTGCAAGTGAATTAACTGTTGTTGACACGAAAAAGAAGTACGAACGAAATGTGCGCGTTTTCATGAACAATGTAATGGATTACAGTGGTTACCGATTTTTTCAATCGAGCTATGAATTGGACAATCCTCAAACTCCAGAAAACGAAGAAGCAACAAAACTCAGCGTAAACTTCGACTGGTGGGGAACGAATGTAACTTATGTGGGTTATCTTCTAATGTCCATTGGAATGTTGCTGTCGTTGTTTGCTCCAATTGGACGTTTTCGCGACTTGAATCAAAAACTTGAAAAATTGAACATTCGCAAAACCAACTTACTTGCAACTGTACTTTTATTTGTCGCATTCAATCTTCAAGCTCAAGATAGCCACAATCATCACGACCACGACGGACATCATCATGCCCATGACGGACACAATCACGATCAGGATGAACTTCAAAATGTTGAGCATAATCACGCTTCGAACCCAAAGAATAAATCCAAAGCTATTTTCCGTGTTCCGTCCAAAGAACATGCGGATAAACTTTCGGCCTTACTCGTTTTGGATTACGATGGACGTGTTGTTCCTTTCCATACTCTTTCTGACCAAATTCTACGAAAAATTTATCGTGACAATAAATACAAGGATTTGAATGCTGTTCAAGTGGTTTTGAGTATGCACATGTATCCTCAATATTGGCTTGAACAGCCGTTAGTACAAGTTCCGTCAGCTGTTCGAGAACGATTGAAATTGAAAGATTACGCAACTCCTCTTGAATTAGCCGACGAGGAAGGGAATTTTAAATGGTTGAAAGACTATAAAATCGCTCACCAAAAACTGGAGTCTCAACGCAATGAATTCGATAAAAAACTTATTAAACTCAATGAGAAATTTGAAGTGGTTCAAGGTGTTTTCACTTGGCAATACATGCGCATTATTCCTCGCAAAAACGACCCAGAAAACAAATGGTTTCTTCCTGCATCTGCTGAGGTTTTATCACAAGATTCCACTGCAACAATTTTAGCATTTCAGTATTTGCAGTCCATCGACGACGCGGCGAAAACCAAAAATTTTAAAAAAGCGGATGAAATCCTCGCTTCTCTGATTAAGCAACAGCGAATCGACGGTAAAGCGGTAGTGCCAACAGAGCGAATTGTGGGAATAGAAATCAGCTACAACAAAATGAATATATTCAAAAATACCTACCGAATTTATGGGTTGGTTGGTTTGCTTATGTTGATTTTGTTTTTCATTCAAATTTTCAATAAACGACCAAAAGAACAACTTAAATGGTTTTCAAACATTAGAAAATTCTTTGTATTTGCTTTAGTTGTTTTCTTCGTTTATCACGGAGTTGGACTAGGTTTCCGATGGGCGATTTCAGGACATGCACCTTGGAGTAATGGTTACGAGGCAATGGTTTTCATCGCCTGGGTTACAATGATTGCAGGTTTTGCATTTTCCAGAAAGAATCCAGCGGTTTTGGCGGGAACAGCCATTCTTGCTTCTCTTATCATTTTTGTTTCGGAACTCAACTTGCTCGATCCAGAAATTACGCCACTTGTTCCAGTGCTTAAATCTTATTGGTTAATGATTCACGTGGCGATTATTACGGGTTCCTATGGATTTCTTGGGCTTTCGTTCATTCTCGGATTCTTCAATTTAATTCTCTACACCGCACGTACTCGAAAAAATGGAGAACTTTTAACAATCAATATTTCCGAAATCACCTACATTTCCGAAATGACAATGACTGTCGGTTTGTTCATGCTCACGATTGGAACTTTTCTTGGTGGAGTTTGGGCAAATGAGTCTTGGGGAAGATATTGGGGTTGGGATCCAAAAGAAACTTGGGCTTTGGTTTCAGTGCTCGTTTACGCCATAATTTTACACCTTAGATTTATCCCTGCTTTTAATGGTAAATTCTTGTTTAACGTTGTTTCATTCTGGGGGTATTCGGCCATATTATTTACCTTTTTTGGCGTTAATTTTATGTTGGTTGGTCTTCATTCCTATGCGCAAGGTGAAGGTTTGGGCAAATTCCCGAATTGGTTATTGGTCACCATTTTTGTTCTTGCGATTTTCACTACCATTGCTGCAATAAGAAACAATTCTTATAACAAAGCATTGAAGAATGAGTAACGGAATTGAAGAACAAATTCTTTTTGAAGACAATCATTTAATTGTTCTGAATAAAAGAGCATCCGATATCGTGCAAGGTGACAAAACGGGCGACACTCCCCTACCCGACCTCATCAAAGTTTATTTAAAAGAGAAGTACAACAAACCTGGAAATGTTTTTTGTGGAGTAGTTCATCGCCTTGACCGACCTACAACTGGTGTTGTTGTTTTTGCACGTACTAGCAAAGCCTTAGAACGATTGAATCAACAATTTCGAGAAAAAGAAACTCAAAAAACCTATTGGGCATTGGTCGAAAAAGCACCCACTCATTCGGAAGGAAAACTTGTACATTTCCTTAAAAAAAATGAAGCCCAAAACAAAAGTTATGTTGTTGATTCAAATACCGTTAGCGCAAAAGAAGCAATACTTCACTACAAACATATTCAAAGTTCGGAACGCTACCATTTATTGGAAATCGTTTTAGAAACGGGTCGCCATCACCAAATTCGAGCACAATTAGCTGCAATTGGTTGCATTATTAAGGGTGATGTAAAATATGGCGCAAAAAGATCCAACGAAGACAACTCAATTTGTTTGCATGCACGAAAACTAATTTTTCAACATCCTACACAAAAACACACGATTGAAATCATTGCCCCACTTCCTGAATTAGGTATTTGGAAACAGTTTAGTTAGAGTGATTAGTGAAGAGTGGAGCCGAAGGGCGATCTATTGATTTATCCGAGTGGACTTATCGAAAAATAATTACCAAAAACATGAACTACTGCTTTTAAGTAGAATTTCTTGTTTGTTTGAGATTGGATACCGATGATTTTTCAATTGTATTTTTTAAGTAATAGTCCCGATTATCTTATATATTGCTATTATTGGTTTCGATTTCCATATTCATCTGAAAATAAAATGCAAGAAGAACTCATCGCTTTTTTGAGAAATAAAAATGTAGAATTAGTTCAGGAAAAACACCCGAAAGGGACTTTGTTGGTTACACCTTATGAACATTGCCAAATCATTTTCTTGATTGACAAAGGCGCAGTGAAAGTTACCGAATGGATAGACGATAAAGAACAAATTATTCGTTTCGGATACAAAGGAAATTGGTTGACGGCTTTGGATTCTTTTCTATGCGAAAAACCTACGCGATTTTCAATTGAAACACTAAAATCAACTGTTGTTCGTCGTATCAACAAAAGTGACTTTCAATCCTTTATTTCAAGTTCGCCGAGCATAATGAAAAAGTGGAATTCATTATTGGAGCATCTCGTTCTTCAACAAATGGAAAGGGAGAGCGATCTACTACACAATAATCCGAAAGACCGTTACGACAGGGTTTTGAAACGAAGTCCGCAGCTTTTTCAAGAAATTCCGCTCCGTCATATCGCCAATTATCTTCGAATGACCCCTGAAACATTATCAAGGCTCAGGAAATAACAAAAGTTTTGGGTAACAATTTTTTAATAACAAAAAATCATTCAAGATTCCCAATAATAGTTAATTTGGTCACACTCATTTTAAATCACTAATCATGAAGAAGTCGTCCAGTTTTTTATTCAGCTTATTTCTTTTGTCTGTTTTCTGCTTTGAATACAATGCACAAGAAGTTGTAAGAGGACCTTATTTGCAAGTAGCTACTCATAACAGTATCGTAATCCGCTGGAGAACAGATATTCCAACCAACAGTAAAGTGAGTTTTGGAGTTTCCTCTTCGAATTTAGACAGACAAGCCAATTTAGCGGAAGAAACCACGGAACACGAGGTGAAACTAACGGGATTAGATCCTTTAACTAAATACTATTATTCTATTGGAACAAGTTCAACTGTTCTAAGTGGTCCGAGTGATTTACATTTCTTCAAAACCCATCCAGTACCCGGAACTTATGCACCTCTTCGTGCTTGGGTTGTTGGAGATCAAGGAAAAGGAAACCAAGGACAAAAAGATGTTAGAGACGCTTATTTAGCTCATACTGCGGGTAAATCGACGGATATGTGGTTAATGCTAGGTGATATTGTGTACGACGATGGAACTGATTTGGAATATCAAACCAAATGCTTCGAGATTTACCCTAATGAAATGAAGAATATGCCTATTTGGCCAACTCCAGGAAATCACGATTACAATAGTGTTTGCGCAATTCCATGTAATCAAGATCCTCAACAACATTCGGGACCCTACTACGATATTTTCACTTTACCGAAAGAAGGCGAAGCAGGTGGAGTACCCTCTGGCACAGAACTTTATTATTCTTTCGATTACGGAAATATTCGCTTTATTAACCTGAACTCTGAGTTGGGTTCGGCAACAGCAAGTTTCAATTACATCGGAGCAGGAACCAATAATACTGTTACAACTTTACCTATGTATCAGTGGTTTGTGCAAGATTTACAAGATGCTTTGGACAAAAAACGCGATTGGATAATTGTTTATTGGCATCAACCTCCTTATTCAAAAGGTTCACACAATTCTGATGATTTCATTACTATTTTCATGAAAGCGATGCGCGAGAATTTTGTTCCTGTACTCGAAAACGCTGGTGTTGACTTAATGATGGGCGGACACAGTCATGTTTATGAGCGTTCTTACATGATTAAAGGTCACTATGGCAATTCAAGTTCTTTCAATGCAACAACGATGATGGTGGATAACAGCAGTGGCAACTTCAATACTGGTGAACCTTACATGAAATCTCGACAAGATGGTTTTGGAGGAGAGGGAACGGTTTATACTGTACTTGGTAACTCAGGAAGCAGAACTTCAAGTCCAAGTTTAAATCATCCTGTACATTATGCTAAACATGGTTGTGACACATGTTATGGTTCATTTTTGTTAGAAATTGACGGCAATCGTTTGGATGGAACTTACATTGCTTCTGATGGTACTGTTCGAGATCAATTCACTATTCTTAAAGAGAATACTTTGGTTGGAAATAAACCAACCACAAACCAACTTTCAGGGGTAAAAGTTTATCCAAATCCTCTGGAAAACTTAACAAACATTGAATTCTCTTTAACCAAAAATAGCAAAGTTGATATTACTTTATTTGATTTGAGTGGGAAAAAAATCGCTGATATTTTGAACGCCACAAACCTCGGTGAAGGTCAACACAAAGTAGTGATGGAAGCAGACAAATACAAACTTTCAAAAGGAGTCTATTATTTGAACATTACAGTAAACAATAAAGAGAAAATAACAAAAATGATTAAAATTAAATAGACGAAAAGCGATTGAATAAACTTTCAATCAAGCAATTATAACAAAAAAAGGCAAGAGAAATCTTGCCTTTTTTCATTTCCGATTTTGATGTCACCAACTTTCGTACTCGCCCTTCTCATTGATATAACCGTTGGTGGATTCACGATTCTCCTCATTTGTTATAAGATAAGGATAAACTTGTCTTCCCGCAAAGAACACCTTTTTATCTTTGGGAACCTGAACTTTTAGTTTCCATTCTTGATCGCGGAGCTTGTCTGCCACAGGAAAAGTGTACATCACTGGTAGAAAGATGTTATTTCCGTCAACCAAAATAGTAGCCTTTATAGAACGAGCACGCTCTTGTGCTTTACTCCAATTTCGACCCTCAGCCTGAAAAATCTGTTGTACATGGAATAAACTGTCAGGAGAAGTTTCGTAATCTACTCTAACTCCAAATTGCTCGATGTTCTTTCCATTGATTTGCATGGCGCCGTAATGATCATCTTTTACAACTTTAAATCCTTCTTTATCAACGCGTTCCTCTTTAATGATATTCAGATTTAATTGTGTTGAATCCGAAGTCAAGATATCTTTTTGTACTTCTCCCTCAACAGCGTAGGAACGTGCAATATTTACTCCGGAATAGGATAATATAACAGTACTTATGATTCCTGCTGCTACTGAAGCAATTGAAACAGTTCGTGTAATGTAATTTTTCATCGGATACAATGCACGAATACCAGCCATATAAAGGAAACTTATGATTGAAAAGGCCATTAAAATTAAACCGGAGTACAATAATTCATAATCCCATTCATTTTCTACAATCAATTCCCCAAATTTTCCAAGAGACATAAACTCACCATTGATTTGTGCTGGAATCCAGTTAGGATCAACAAACAGAACCATTACAGAACTGAAAAGGAGCATTGAACCCAAAAACAAGCAAAACAAACCAAAGGCAATGGAAAATGCTCGAACTAAACGCCTTATTCCTGTGCCGATACTACCGTCTTTTTCAACCGCTTTAGCCCAAGAACTCGTTTTTTGTTGAATTTTTTCAGAAGCCTTTTCAATTTCTTCTTTCATTGATTCTAAAGTGACCGGCTTTCCTTTCATTTGAAGCTTTTCAAAGCTGGTTTTGGCTTTTGGAGTTATCATCCAAAGAATAAAATACAAAGGAACTCCAAATCCACCGACGAAAACAACTAACACAAATAAGGCACGCACAATCACCACATCAATACCGAAATAATTCGCAAAACCACTTGCAACACCCCCTACTATCGCATTGTCTTCATCGCGAAACAGTCTTTTCTCAATTGGAATCTCCCTTTCTGTCGAATCAGCTGAAAAAGTCTCGGATTGTTCGGCGTCTGCGAAAACTTCTGGATTTCCTAAAACAGCGATTACAGCTTCAACTCCTGATAGCTCAATTACTTTTTTTCCGTTTTCTAGTTGTTTGGAGAAAAGTTCCGCCATACGCAATTCAACGTCTTGGATTATTTCGTTTGCACCGTCCGCATTTTTCAAAACGACTTGTAATTTTTGAATGTACTCACTCAATTTTTGATAAGCATCTTCCTCGATCAAAAAAGGAAAACCTTGTAAATGGATAGAAATAGTTTTTTTCATAAGAATTATTTTTTGGTTAGGATTTGGACCGCCTCTTGAAGTTCAGTCCAGGTTTTGTGTAGTTCTCCCAAGAAGGACTTGCCGTTCTCGGTTATTCTGTAATACTTTCTCGGTGGCCCCGAAGTGGACTCTTCCCAACGATAAGTGAGAAGTTCCATGTTTTTGAGCCGCGTCAGTAAAGGGTAAAGTGTACCCTCTACCACCAGTAATTTGGCGTTTTTCATGGATTCTAAGATTTCCGAAGGATAGGCCTCTCCTTCATTAAGAATACTTAGAATACAGAATTCCAAAATACCTTTCCGCATTTGTGCTTGGGTGTTTTCTGCATTCATGTGTTAAATTTTATACAAAGATATATGTATTGTTTTGTATTATGCAATACATAGTACTAAAATATTTCTTTTTTATTGAATTATCATAACAGTATACATCTGAATATCTGAGCTTTACAAAAATTAATTTGACTTAAAAAAAAATCAAAGGAGGAATTAACGCTACACGAAAACAGAGAAAAAACAGAATTGGATGTTGTGTTTTGGGATTTGTTTTGGAGAAAACTTTTAACTCTTACCCTATTTCGATTAAAATTCGCCGTAATTCAAATTGAACTTACCGATAGAAACAGTTGATCTATTGATGTAGTTATTCAATGAGTCCATCCAGTTTTTAGCTTTATCCGGTGGTAGGTATTGAGCAGCATAAATACTTAATTCAATTTTCAATTTTTCCAAAACTGCCAAACTTCTGTAAGCGCTCAAAGCTTCATTTTTGGTAATTTGACCATCCTCTATCATTTTTGAAACCACATTACTTGGTGCAATCAAATTAGAAACAACAGGATCAGTATAAGAATCGATTTTAAGATGCAATTCTTTGTCGATTTTCATGTAAAGCATTGTTTTTCTCAATCTGGCGAACCTAGGTTCAGCTCTCGAAACTCTCCATTCGATACTATTTTTACCTGGGTAATTCTTCATTTCTAATTGCTCTGGGTCACGTAGTAGTCTTCCATCTTCCCATTTCCCGATTCCATTACCAATAACTTCGATTCTTAAGGATGGACTTTTTTTGCTGATTCTATCAAACAATTTTCTCAAGGTGGCGGTGTCTTTTTCAGTAAAAATTGAACGGTTCAATTGGAAAGCATCAGAGTCGAACGAATCAAAAAATTCAATTCTCAAATCAGCATCGTACATTGGCTCAATATCGACTTTCGAAACATGCAGCATAACCTCATCCGCACTTGTTCCTAACAAATCTTCCGGTATTGCAATTAATCTTACTTCAAAAGCCTCACGTTTGAGTGTAGAAGGAAAAAGAAATTCTTGGGTGTGAATGTTGAATACACAAGAATCACGAAAAATATAAAGTCCATCACGCTCAACGTAGGGCATCCAACGGAGTCCTAAGCTTTCTTTATACTTGTCAATGACTGATTTCGCCTCCAAGTATTCTTTGAGATACGGTTCTCTTTGGCGAAACAAATCATCTAATTCACTTTCAAGATTGATGTATTCTTGGTATAAATCATAGAGTTCTGTGCTCCAACTAGTTGTATTGGTTTTCTTCTTCGACTGCTTCTTGCTTGAATTTCCTAACGCAATTGGTGAAATTCCCGAGGCAATTTCTTCTTTACGAATCAACTCAGCCGTTTGAGACAGGGCTTTTTGAACCTCATCTATCTCTGAATTGTATCCTTTTCTTCCAAGAATAATGGGTTCTAAATCCTTTTTTAGGATTTTCTCCAAATGGTTAATGACTTTATGAAAAGTATATCCTTTTGAAAATGAACTATCTGGCGAAAGAAAACGCGTATTTTCAGACCCATAAAGATGATAGCTCCAACCATCTTTTTCAATAACAATGGTGGTTTGTTTGTTGGTGTTGTAGCCCCATACATCAAAATGCAAATTTGTTTGTAAACCTTTTCCACAAGTTTCCATTTGTCTCGTCACCATTCGAAGCGGAAGAAGCTGTCCATCTTTTAATTCCAAATCATACGGAAATAAACCAATAGCTTTTGGTAAACCTTTGTTCCAGTTGCCATCGTCGTCACGCTCTCTTTCCGAAAGAATGCCGTTGGTATAACTACCATCTCCAGCAGCAAAAAGATAATTTTCAAATTCGGAAGCAGAACCACCTAAACTTTTAAAAAGTATAAAACACTGCTCTTGAATGGTTTGATTAATGGCTAGGTGTTGAGCTTTTAAAATCTTTAACTGATCCTCGGGATTTGAAAAACCAATCTGTTGCAACAAAACACCTCTATCGTACAAAGATAAATTACTATTGAAAATTGGACTTTGCTTGGGATCAAACAATAATTCATAAGTTTTTTGTCGAATGATACTTTTCGGAAGAAACTTGTTGAATTGGGTAATGTAATCGTTATACAAGTCCTGATTATAGTCGTAAATCCCATTCTGAATATCATTGAGTGCTTTATTAAGCATCCAAACAGCCGTTTTATTAGTAAGCTCAAGAAGAAGTCCTTTCGGCGCTTTGGCAATTTCCTCCGTTCGGATATAAAGCAATTCGGGTTGGTTGATAATCAAGTGTTCTAAGGAATCATAATTCACGGATTTATCACGGAGGTATACTTTAGGTCCCGAATATTCGAAAGCGTAACCAAGGTTTTTTTCTAAAATAGGACTTTTCCGAACAACATGAAAAAGATAGGCTTTAACTTCTGATTGTAAGGTGATTGGTGTTTGAGCAGAAAAATAGTTTACATGGCTTAATAAAGAAAACACACAAAATAAAAATGTCCATTTTGACCGATATTTTGTTCTTAGAAAAAGCATTGTTGTTGTAACGTAGAAATTGGAATAAAGTTAACAAAGACAATTTACAATCAATTCCAGGAAGGAAAAAAACTTTTGTATTGGTCACAGCGTTTTTTTACCTTTAACTTTGGAGGCTTAATAAAAGCACATTTTTACCACCTCAAAACAAGCAAAAAACCTTATGTCATATCTCGACGAATTAAATGAAAGTCAAC
Organism: uncultured Lishizhenia sp.; assembly: GCA_964636775.1. GTDB lineage: Bacteria > Bacteroidota > Bacteroidia > Flavobacteriales_D > Crocinitomicaceae > UBA952. Next base: position 8,971 of record CAZWSY010000056.1, on the reverse strand, counting down.
GACTTGCTGTAGAAAATATTACAGGTCCAACTATGGTTATTGCAGGTGCTGGTTCGGGCAAAACCCGTGTATTGACCTATCGTATTATTCACATGTTGGAACAAGGAATTGATCCCTTCAACATTCTCGCTCTTACTTTCACCAACAAAGCGGCTCGCGAAATGACCGAAAGGGTGAGCAATGTTATTGGTGGCACTGAGGCAAAGAATATAACAATGGGAACTTTTCACTCCGTTTTTTCACGAATTCTTCGCTACAATGCCGAACGTTTGGGATTTCCGACCAACTTCACGATTTACGATACGCAAGATTCAAAATCCTTAATCAAAACCATTATCAAAGAATTAAATTTGGACGATAAGGTTTACAAACCAAGCACTGTTTTAGGTCGAATTTCCGCAGCTAAGAATAATCTACTCTCACCTGAGGCCTATATCAATAACGATGAAATAGTTGGAGAAGACCACCTTTCTCGCCGTCCAGAAATGGGTAATATTTACATCAATTACGCCAATCGTTGCCAAAAAGCTGGGGCAATGGATTTTGATGATTTGCTTTTTTTCACCAATCGTTTGCTCCGCGATTTTCCAGATGTTCTGCACTATTACCAACAAAAATTTAGATTTATTTTAGTGGATGAGTATCAGGACACCAATTTTGCCCAATATTCTATTGTTAAAATGCTTGCTGCTGCCTATCAGAATTTGTGTGTGGTTGGCGACGATGCTCAAAGTATTTATTCTTTTCGTGGAGCAAACATTGAAAACATCTTGAATTTTCGAAAAGATTATCCCGATTTTCAACTTTTTAAACTCGAACAAAACTACCGTAGTACGCGCAATATCGTTGAAGCGGCAAACAGTGTTATCCAATACAACAAAGATCAAATTCACAAAACCGTTTGGACGGACAACGACATGGGCAATCGGTTAAATGTATGCAGAACCCTAAACGAAAATGAAGAAGGAAAATTAGTTGCAGAGAGAATTTTTGACCTCAAACAATCCAGCACTTCTGATTTTAGTCAATTTGCCATTCTATACCGAACTAACAAACAATCACGGGCTTTTGAGGAAGCTTTACGAAAACTAAATATCCCTTACAGAATATATGGGGCTTTGTCCTTTTATCAACGAAAAGAAATCAAAGATGTTCTGGCTTATTTCCGTTTAACGGCTAATCAAAACGATGAAGAAGCACTGAAAAGAATTATAAATTTCCCGAAAAGAGCAATCGGAAAAACAACCCTTGAAAACATAATAATCGCCGCAAATCAATACAATGTGAGTATGTGGGATGTCATAAATGATTTTCAAAAATATCCCGCTGGAATTAACCTCCCAACTCAACAAAAAATAACGGAATTCGTCACAATGATTCGAAGTTTTTCCGCTCAATTAGACAAACTCAATGCTTTCGATTTGGCAGAAACAATCGTTAAGTCTTCAGGTATTTTACGTGAGTTAAACGCCGAAAAAGACAAAGGTCCTGAGGAAGTTGAACGCTTACAAAACGTGCAAGAGTTGCTCGGTGGAATTCGTGAATTTGTCAACGATGAAAGTGGTGATTTTCGTTCCCTTTCCGACTTTATGATGGACGTTGCTCTCTTGACTGATGCTGACCAAAACAAAAATAAAGAAGACCGCAATCACGTTTCCGTAATGACCATTCACGCCAGTAAAGGTTTGGAATTTCAACATGTTTTTGTAGTTGGTTTGGAAGAAAACTTGTTTCCTTCACAAATGTCTCTGACCACACGTACAGATTTGGAAGAGGAAAGAAGATTGTTTTATGTTGCAGTTACCCGTGCAATGAAATCGTGCACCCTGACCTACGCAGGAAGTCGTTTTGTGATGGGAAAACTGATGACTAGTGAACCAAGCCGTTTCATTGATGAAATTAATCCTGCTTTTTTGAACAAAGAAACCATGTTGAGGGGCGGTGGGCGTTCATTGATGGGAAATGTACCTTCGTTGAGTTCTGCTCGAATGGGTGGATTGAACCGTCCGTTAGGTGGTAGCACAAGCAATTTGAAGTCAATGAATGATTTAAATCGTGAAAAAACGGCTAGAAATACTGGAGGAAATACGGATATTAAAGTAGGTTACAATGTTGAGCACAAGCAGTTTGGGAAAGGTAAAGTCATCAAATTATTTGACGAAGGAGCAGACAAAAAAGCAACGATATTTTTTCCACAGCACGGAAGTAAAACCGTTTTGTTGCGCTATGCCAACTTGGAAATTCTGCCAGATTAGACGCCATTTTTCCTAAATTTGAACGTGCGACTCAAATGAAAAACACGTAATCACTTAACTGATAGGCTTTATGATAACTGACTTTTCTCAACTCGATTTATCAAAACGTTACACCTACGCCGACTATGTAACTTGGCTCTTTGAGGACAGAGTTGAATTGATAAAAGGTTGGATTCATAAAATGAGTCCCGCGCCGAAAAGAAGGCATCAATTTGTTGTTGGAAATCTTTTCGTGGAAATGAAGTTACATTTTAGGAAGTGTGGTTGTCAAGTGTATGAAGCCCCTTTTGATGTCCGATTAAAGCGAAACAAAGGCGATGACAACGAGGTGGAAACTGTTGTTCAGCCTGACATTTCCGTTTTTTGTGATTTGAGCAAACTAGACGATCGTGGAGCAATTGATGCGCCAGATTTAGTGGTTGAGGTCACCTCAGACAGCACCATGAAACGAGATTACAACGATAAATTCAAGCTGTATGAGGAGAATTTTGTTCAAGAATATTGGATTGTAAACCCTGAAATGTACAGCATGGAACTTTTCAGTCGCGAAGGGGAAATTTTGGTATCACAAGGCGTTTTCAATATCGCGGATGGAAAAACGAAAGTTAAGTCACTAAAATTTCCAGAATTTGAAATTGATTTGGAGGAGATTTTTAGGGATTAAATAAATCTGCTCTCAGTCGAAATATGAAATCCTATTTTTAAACATACTTTATGATAACTGACTTTTCTCAACTCGATTTATCAAAACGTTACACCTACGCCGACTATGTAACTTGGCTCTTTGAGGACAGAGTTGAATTGATAAAAGGTTGGATTCATAAAATGAGTCCCGCGCCGAAAAGAAGGCATCAATTTGTTGTTGGAAATCTTTTCGTGGAAATGAAGTTACATTTTAGGAAGTGTGGTTGTCAAGTGTATGAAGCCCCTTTTGATGTCCGATTAAAGCGAAACAAAGGCGATGACAACGAGGTGGAAACTGTTGTTCAGCCTGACATTTCCGTTTTTTGTGATTTGAGCAAACTAGACGATCGTGGAGCAATTGATGCGCCAGATTTAGTGGTTGAGGTCACCTCAGACAGCACCATGAAACGAGATTACAACGATAAATTCAAGCTGTATGAGGAGAATTTTGTTCAAGAATATTGGATTGTAAACCCTGAAATGTACAGCATGGAACTTTTCAGTCGCGAAGGGGAAATTTTGGTATCACAAGGCGTTTTCAATATCGCGGATGGAAAAACGAAAGTTAAGTCACTAAAATTTCCAGAATTTGAAATTGATTTGGAGGAGATTTTTAAGGATTAACATGCAAAACACCACCAACTACATTTTTGGTTGCGCCGGTAACATCAGCTAAACAATTGAACTTTCCTTCCAAGAAACGCAAACCTAAAAAAGCAAAAATCAAGGCTTCCTTAAAATCTATGATGTTAGAATCAGGAATTATCACTCTTCCACCGAACAATTCTTCGATGCGTTGAATTAAAAAATGATTTTTTGCACCTCCCCCTGTGATAAATACGCTTTTTAAATTATTGGATTTTAACACTTTGGAAATCTGAAAGGCAATGTGCTCAACAGAAGTTCTCATTAAGTCTTCAGCCGAAATCTCATGATGATTTAACTGATAAAATACCTCGTTTAACCATTCTACACCCAAGGATTTTGGAGCAGTTATTTGGTAAAATTCCAAATTATTCATCTGTGATAAAAGTGAATCATTAACCTTTCCTCGTTTTGCGATTTCACCACCTTTGTCATAGATTTTCCCGAACTTTTGTGCTAGTCTATTCAAGGGTAAGTTTCCTGGACAGATATCAAAAGCCTTCGTTTTTCCATTTTGATGAAAGGAAATATTACAAAAACCACCAATGTTCAAAAACGCATCAGCACAGTCGCCGAATAAAAAATGATCTCCTATTGGAACCAAAGGCGCTCCTTGCCCACCTGCAACAACGTCTTTTGTGCGGAAGTCATTTATAACACTGATTCCCGTATGAAAAGCTAAGGTTTCCCCACAGCCAATTTGTTGTGTAAATCCAAGTTTTGGTTGGTGGTGGATAGTGTGTCCGTGAGAGGCTATTGCATCAATCATGCGCTCATCAATTTCAAATTCCGAAAAAAATAATCGAATTTCCTCAGCCATAAATTTCCCCAATTCCTTGTCTAGCGAAAGCAATTCGACTGGGTTTAAATGGATGCCGCTGGTTAATTTTTCGAGTAGATTCTTTGGGAAGGAAGATGTTTTGCAATGGAGTAAGTCAAAGGAATATTTATCTCGATTTAAAGAGAATTTAACATGAGCAATATCCAATCCATCCAAAGAAGTTCCCGACATCAAACCAATTAATTGCCTTTCCTTTTTCATTAGAACATTGTGTTTACTAATTCGTTTTAATTTTGTCAAAAGTAATCCTAATAAAATCAATATGAATTTCGATTTAACAGAAGAGCAAATTGCAGTACGTGATGCCGCAAGAGACTTTGCACAAAACGTTTTAAAGCCAGGCGTTATTGAACGCGACAACCTCCAAAAGTTCCCTGCTGAACAAGTTAAACAATTGGCAGAATTGGGCTTTATGGGCATGATGGTTGACCCAAAATACGGTGGTAGCGGAATGGATACGTTGTCTTACGTTTTGGCAATGGAAGAAATCTCTAAAGTTGATGCATCCACTTCAGTTTGTATGTCTGTTAACAATTCATTGGTTTGTTGGGGGCTTGAGAAATTTGGGGCAGAAGAACAAAAACAAAAATACTTAGTTCCACTTGCGAAAGGGGAAAAAATCGGGGCGTTTTGTTTGTCAGAGCCGGAAGCAGGTTCTGATGCAACTTCACAACGTACAACTGCCATTGACATGGGCGATTACTATTTGTTGAACGGTACAAAAAACTGGATTACAAATGGTTCTTCTGCTTCAACTTATTTGGTTATTGCACAAACGAATCCTGAACTCGGTCACAAAGGAATCAATGCACTAATCGTTGAAAGAGGAATGGAAGGTTTTGTTGTTGGTGCTAAAGAAGATAAAATGGGAATCCGAGGAAGTGACACGCATACCTTGTTGTTCAACGACGTGAAAGTTCCTAAAGAAAATAGAATTGGTGAAGACGGATTCGGTTTCAAATTCGCAATGAAAGTTTTAAGTGGTGGAAGAATTGGTATCGCCGCTCAAGCATTGGGAATTGCAGCCGGAGCGTTTGAATTGGCTACAGAATATTCAAAGCAACGAAAAGCGTTTGGAAAAGAAATCTATAAGCACCAAGCAATTGCGTTTAAGTTGGCTGACATGGCCACCGAAATTGAAGCTGCTCGTTTGTTGGTTTACAAATCCGCAATTGATAAAGACATGGGGCGTAGTTATGACCAAAGTTCAGCAATGGCAAAACTTTACGCGTCAAAAGTAGCAATGGAGCAAACGGTTGAGGCTGTTCAAATTCACGGTGGTTACGGATTCGTGAAGGAATACCACGTTGAACGCTTGATGCGCGATGCAAAAATTACACAGATTTACGAAGGAACGTCGGAAGTACAGAAAATCGTAATATCTCGTGGTGTTTTAGGAGCTTAAATTGAAATAGGAGTTTGGCAAGATTTTAAAATTGCCTGAATTTTTGAATTGAAAAATCGTTTTTTAAAATTGAAGGGTGTTATTGGTTTCAGTAACACCCTTTTTTGATTGTAATGTTTACTCAACATTAATTGTTATTTTCGGCATGAGAACCTAATTTAAACCTAAAAACAATACTATGAAATGGTACATTAAAGTAATTTCAAACTATGCTAATTTTAAAGGTAGAGCAAGGAGAAAAGAATATTGGATGTTTGTTCTTTTTAATGCAATTTTCACCTATTCATTTCAATTTGCAGACTATTTCCTGAATCTCACTACTACATTAGGCGGTGACAACAAACCCATTGGGTTACTGAATACAATTTATTCGTTGTTTGTTTTGATACCAAGTTTAGCTGTGATGGTAAGAAGATTGCACGACACGAACAAAAGTGGAAGGCTCCTGTTAATCTTGTTCTTACCACCATTATTATTCTCATTGCTATTATTTACAGGGATTCTGCCAACAATGATAATCTTTATAATTGCTGGTATTGTTATAATTGAAAGTATTATACTTCTAGCATTTTTGGCGACAAATGGAGACAAGGGGAATAATAAATATGGTTCAGACCCAAAAATAGAAGAACGATCATCTGATTTGTTGGATAACTAAAAAAGATTTAGATAAACCAAAAAGAACACTATCTTTGCACCCGATTACCGAAAAGTTCGGTGACTACATAATAATCATTTTTAGAATATTAGCATGTATTTAGACACAGCAAAAAAGAAAGAAATCTTCGCTCAGTACGGAGGTTCAGAAACAAACACTGGTTCTACAGAGGGACAAATCGCATTGTTCACTTTTAGAATCAGCCACTTGACAGAGCACTTGAAAAAAAATCGCAAAGATTTTGGTACACAACGTGCACTTCAATTATTAGTTGGAAAGCGTCGCAGCTTATTGGATTATTTGAAAAGAAAAGATATCGAAAAATATCGTGCGTTAATTAAAGAATTAGGATTACGTCGTTAATCAGCTTTAAACGCGAATTTTATTGTAGAGGGGACTTTCGGCTTTTGTCGGGCGTCCCTTTTTTTGTTGTTGTAAGGACATTAGGATATTAGGATATTAGGATATTAAGACATTAGGATATTAAGACATTAGGATATTAAGACATTAGGATATTAGGACATTAGGATATTAGGATATTAGGATGTTAAGACATTAGGATATTAGGATGTTAAGACATTAGGATAATAGGACTCCGCCGCGGCGGAAGGATTTTAGGACGGTAGGATTTTAAGTTCTGTAAAAGGAAAATAGGACTTAAAGAACAAATAAATTATGAAGAAAAGACACAATTTTAGGGAATTGCAAATTTGGAAAGACTCAATGATTTTGGTTAAGAAAGTGTATAATTTAACATCAAAACTACCAAATGAAGAGAGATTCGGTTTAATTTCACAACTTAATCGTTGTTCCATTTCAATTCCTTCTAACATTGCCGAAGGGTCAGGTAGAACAACAGAAAAAGAATTTAGTCGTTTTCTTGAAATTTCAATGTCGTCTAGTTATGAATTGGAAACGCAACTAATACTAATGTATGAGCTTTTTGAAATTGAAACGAATGAAATTATTGAAGAATTAAAAACAATTCAAAACAAAATTGGCGCATTCAAACGAACATTAACCATAGAATAAAAAGTCTTAAAGTCTTAAAGTCCTAAAGTCAAATAAAAAAGTAATTAAACAAAGTATGAATATAGGTACAAGAAAGTCAATTATCACAGGGGGGAAAGAAATCTCCGTTGAGACAGGCAAATTGGCTAAACAAGCGGATGGTTCCGTTGTGGTTCGCATGGGCGACACCATGTTATTGGCAACAGTTGTTGCAGCTCCTGAGGCCAAAGAAGGAGTAGATTTTTTACCGCTTACGGTGGATTATCGTGAAAAATATTCTGCAGTTGGTCGTTTCCCAGGCGGATTCTTCCGTCGTGAGGCACGTCCTTCTGAAACAGAAATTTTAGTGATGCGTTTGGTGGACAGAGCTTTACGTCCATTGTTTCCAGATGATTATCATGCAGAAGTTCAGGTGATGATTCAATTGTTGTCTTATGACGGCGTGAACAATCCAGATGCTCTTTGTGGTTTTGCAGCTTCTGCAGCGATTGCAGTTTCTAACATTCCATTTAACGGTCCAATGTCAGAAGTACGTGTTGGTCGAGTGGACGGTGAGTATATCCTCAATCCAACTATGGCTCAGATGGCGCTTTCAGACATCGACATTATGATTGCAGGTACAGCTAAAGACATCAACATGTTAGAGGGTGAAATGCAAGAAATCTCAGAGGCAGAATTGGTTGAAGTTTTCAAATTTGCACATGCTGCAATTCAAGAACAATGTCAATTCCAATTGGACTTAGCGGCTGAAATTCCAACGGCTAACCCGAAAAGAGAATACAGCCACGAAACACACAACGAAGAAGTTCGTGCGAAAGTCTATGAATTAGCAATGGAAAAATGTAAAGACGTTGCACGAATGGGCTTGGCAAACAAAGCGAAAAGAACTGAACTGTTTGAAGAAATTAAAGCAGAAGTGAAGGCGGCATTTACTGAAGAAGAATTAGCAGAAGTTGGAAAATTCATTTCACCTTATTTCTCTGAAGTGAAGAAAAAAGCCGTACGTTGGGTGATGTTGAACGAGCGCAAACGCCTTGACGGACGTAACTTCGACGAGATTCGTCCAATTTGGGCGGAAGTGGATTATTTACCAATGGTTCACGGTTCAGCTGTGTTTACAAGAGGTGAAACGCAATCCTTGACAACCCTTACCTTAGGTGGTAAAATGGACGAGCAATTAATTGACGGAGCAACGTTTGAAGGAACCGAGAAATTCTTACTACACTATAACTTCCCTCCTTTCTCTACCGGTGACGCGAAACCATTACGTGGAACTTCAAGAAGAGAAATCGGTCACGGAAACTTGGCTTTAAGAGCTCTGAAAAATGTACTTCCTGAAGATAATCCTTACACCATCCGTATCGTTTCTGATATTCTAGAATCTAACGGTTCGTCTTCAATGGCAACTGTATGTGCTGGTACACTGGCTTTGATGGACGGAGGAATCCAAATTAAAGCTCCAGTTTCTGGTA
>CAZWSY010000055.1:0-25069 GCA_964636775.1 uncultured Lishizhenia sp. | reverse complement strand
CGGATTACAGTTAATCATGATTGTTTCATAACCACACTCTTTAGCAGCCAAAACCCCATGAACACAAGAATAATCAAACTCAATTCCCTGCCCAATTCTGTTTGGACCTGAACCCAATACAACTATTTTTTTTCTATCGCTTACAACGCTTTCGTTTTCGTATTCAAAAGTGGAGTAGTAATAAGGCGTTTGAGCCTCGAATTCTGCGGCACAAGTATCCACCAATTTGTAAACCCTTTGAATGCCGAATTCAGTTCTTTTCTTGTAAACTTCTGATTCAAGACATCTTAGAAGATGAGCAACTTGTCGGTCGGCATACCCTTTTTGTTTTGCTTCAAAAAGCAATTCTTTGGAAATGTTACCAATGTGGAATTTTTCGATTTGTCGTTCCAATTTTATAAGTTCCTCGATTTGTTTAAGGAACCAAATATCAATTTTTGTTTTTTCAACGATTGTCTTGAAAGGAATACCAAGTTTTATGGCGTCGTAAATATGAAACAAACGATTCCAACTTGCATTTTCAAGTGAATGAAGAATTTCATTTTGGTTAGTCAATTCTTTTCCATCAGCCCCTAGACCGTTTCTATTAATTTCCAATGATTGACAAGCTTTTTGCAAGGCTTCTTGGAACGAACGTCCAATTCCCATTACTTCTCCAACGGATTTCATTTGTAAGCCCAATTGACGATTGGTACCCGGGAATTTATTAAAGTTCCACCTAGGGATTTTAACAATAACGTAGTCTAAAGTGGGTTCAAATAAGGCAGAGGTTGTTTTGGTAATTTGATTTTTAAGTTCGTCTAAGTGATAACCAATTGCCAGTTTTGATGCGATTTTAGCAATTGGATAACCTGTTGCTTTCGATGCCAACGCAGACGAGCGGGAAACACGAGGATTAATTTCAATTGCGATAATGTCCTCTTTTTCGTCAGGAGAAACCGCAAACTGAACATTACAACCTCCAGCAAAATTCCCGATTGAACGCATCATTTTGATTGCCATATCACGCATTTTCTGAAAAGTTGTGTCAGAAAGGGTCATAGCAGGAGCAACTGTGATGGAATCGCCTGTATGAATTCCCATCGGATCAAAATTCTCAATAGAACAAATGATAACAACATTATCGTTTGCGTCGCGCAACAATTCCAATTCGTATTCTTTCCATCCGAGTAAAGCTTTGTCAATCATAACTTCATGGATAGGGGAGAGGTGAAGTCCGCGTTCCAATAAACCGTCGAACTGTTTTGGGTCGTGAAGAATAGAAGCCCCCGAACCTCCAAGTGTATATGAGGGGCGAATACAAAGTGGAAAACCAAATTCTTGTGCGATTTCTTTGCCTTCTAAAAATGATTTTGCGGTTTTTTGTGGAGCCATGGGAACTCCAATTTCATCCATTAAATTTCGAAACGCCTCACGATTTTCAGTGATTTCGATAGCGTTGATATCAACACCTATAATTTTAACATTGTGTTCTTCCCAAATTCCCATTTCATCGCATTTGATGCAAAGATTGAGAGCGGTTTGTCCGCCCATAGTTGGTAGAACAGCATCAATTTGGTGATTTTGAAGGATTTTGATTATGCTTTCTGGTTCGAGTGGTTCAAGGTAAACATTGTCAGCAACCACCTTGTCAGTCATAATCGTAGCTGGATTTGAATTGATGAGGGTAACCTCAATTCCTTCTTCTCGAAGCGATCTTGCAGCTTGAGAACCGGAATAGTCGAACTCACAGGCTTGTCCAATAACGATTGGTCCGCTACCTATGATTAGGACGGACTTGATGGATTGATTTTTAGGCATTTAATATTGATTTTCAGAAAAACTATTAACTTGATAGTTTGCAAAGATAATTTAATCATGATGAATTATTTTTGAGACGAACAAATTTATGTTTTCGGGGTTTGACGAACTTTATGTTATTTTAGCCGTAAGTATTAATTATTCGATATTTTAATTTGATAAAACCAACCTTATGAGATTCAATATTTTTCGAATTGTAATTTTTTTAGTCATAATTTTTTTAAGAAGCAATTTAAATTCCCAGAAGTATAATAAACACTCAGTTGAGCTATCATTGGGGAATCATTCTTTAGTTACACAAACTGAGAGTGTTGCGAAATCATTGAATTTTTTAAACTTTCAATCGAGTTACAGATATTCATTTTCAAATAAATTCGGATTGAGCGTTGGTTTGTTTTATGACAGATTTGTTTGGAACAATGAAAGAACACCGAGTCATTTATGGAAAATCGGAATCTCTCCTACGTTTAATTTAACGGAGATAACTGGTATTTCCGAAGTGAATTCTAAATTTGGTTTGCTTCTTGATTTTGGAGTCGGATTGGGTACTTTGAGGAATAAAGATGTCTTGGTTACGAGAAACGTTTTGGGAAGTGAAATGAAAATTGGTCCAGACAGATTATGGTCAATGAATGTTGGATTGTCTCCTCAATATTCAATTAAATCGAATTTGGCTTTATTCACAAAGTTTTCATTTAATGTAAATTTTAAACAACAATTTTTTTTGGATTTGAACAAAACTGTAAATAGTACGGATAAAATTGGTAGCTCTTTTTTAAGTTCTCACATTGGTATTCGTTATTACATCGGGAATAATCCTAAACACGCAGATTGGTTTCCATCTCCTAAATTGCAGAAAGAGGATATTTACAGATTGTTGTCTCTTGAATCCCAAGTAGAATTACTTCAAATGAAATTGGAAGATTACGACGGTGATGGAGTAATAAATTTGCTTGATTTAGAACCAAATACAGTTGCAGGTTCAAAAGTTGATGAACGTGGGGTAACAATTAAGGAAAAAACATCGTCTGTTTTAGATCAAACTTCAAGTTTTACGAAATCCCAAGGAATTGATACAACTGGTTTAGATGCATTGATTAAGGAAAAGTTAGAAAGACAAGTTTCCAGGTCGAATAAGGATTCTGATGGTGATGGATTTCCTGATGATATTGATTTATGTCCAGATTTAAAAGGTGTAGTTAAAGGTTGTCCTGACTCGGATGGTGATGAAATCCCTGATGTCTTGGATAAATGCCCTAACGAAAAGGGGCTAAATATTTACTCTGGTTGTATGGAGCCTTGGAAAGACACAAAATTAGGTGAAAGAATAACTACTGAAACTATAACTACTGAAAGAATTATTAAAGAAAATTTTATTGCTGCAAAACCAAAAAATGAGGTAAACATTGATACTTTAAATCTCAAAAAACTTGGAATACATGAAATTTTCTTCGCCACAGGTTCTGTTGAATTATCTCTTGAAAGTATGGATAAGTTAAACAAATTAATTGCTCTAATGAAGGATAATCCGAAACTTAAAATTTCTGTTATTGGTTATGCGGACAATTCTGGTAATCCTCAGAATAACGAGAATTTTGCAAGAAAAAGAGCTTCAGAATCAGTTAAATACATGGTTCAACAAGGAATTGAGTCTGAAAGAATTATTCAATCCCATAAAGTTGTTCCATCGGATTCTAAAAACGCAAGTAAACTTAGAAAAGCGAGTTTTTCAATTCAGAAATAATAGCATCTTACGTTTTTTAATAGAGCATTTATGAATGATATATTTTATTGTTTTGCATTGGACTAATATTTATCTACATTTAGCCCATGATTCAAAAAGGTGATAAAAAAGTTATTCGAGGTTGGGTAATGTACGATTGGGCTAATTCTGCCTATAATCTAGTTATCTCATCAGCAATCTTTCCGATATTTTACGAGGCCAATACACGGGCAAATTATTCAGAAGCTATAGGTGTGAGTGATTTAAAATCAATTGATCCTAATGACGTAACCGTTGATTTTTTTGGATTAAATGTTTCGCCCAGCGTTCTTTATTCAATGGTTATTTCATTCTCCTTTTTATTGGTTTCATTTTTTTCTCCTCTTTTATCAGGAATTGCTGACTACACTGGGGATAAAAAACGTTTTCTTCAATTTTTCTGCTACCTAGGAGCCTTTGCTTGTACAACACTTTTCTTTTTTGACGCTTCACGTATAGAGCTTGGAATGTTATCCGTTCTTCTGGCATCTGTTGGTTTCTGGAACTCTTTAGTGTTTTACAATTCGTTTCTTCCTGAGATTGCCGATAAAAGTGAACACGATAGAATATCAGCTAGGGGTTTTATAATGGGTTATATCGGAAGTATGACTTGCCTGGTCATTTGTTTGGCTATGATTATGGGAATAGGGAAAGAATTGACAAAATACTCTTTCTTGTTGGTTGGAATTTGGTGGCTTGGATTCGCTCAAGTTACTTATGCAGTTTTACCCAACAATATTCATCGTCGTAAACCAGAAAAAGGTTATATATGGAGAGGTTTTCGTGAATTAAAGAAAGTATTTAAAGAGTTTCAACAAACGAATCGTCTTAAAAAATACCTTAGGGCATTTTTCTTTTTTAATACTGGTGTTCAAACCGTAATGCTTATGGCAACAATTTTCGCAAGCAAAGCTATTAAATGGCCAGGAGACAGCGGCACAACAGGTTTGATTATTGCCATTTTATTGATTCAGATTTTAGGAGCAATTGGTGCAAGAATTATGTCTGAATTGGCGATGAAAATCGGAAACATTGTGACCTTATTGGGAGCGGTTATTTTTTGGATTGGAATCTGTGCTTGTGCTTATGTTATCGAAACTCCAACTGAGTTTTATATGTTGGCGGCGGCGGTTGGGCTGGTGATGGGCGGTGTACAAGCAACAGCTCGATCTACCTACTCCAAATTTTTGCCAGAAACTACAGACACAGCAAGTTACTTTTCTTTTTATGATGCAACTGAAAAAATTGGAATCGTTTTAGGTACTGCTTTTTTCGGTGCAATGGAGTACTTTTTCGAGAATATACGATATTCTGTTTTCTCTGTTGCCGCATTTTTTGTCATCGGTATTATATTTCTCGTACTAGTACCAAAAAACGAAATTGAACTGAAACCAGTTAAAATAGATGAATTATGAGAGCTGAAATAGAAGCTGCATGGGAAAACCGTGAGTTGTTGAATGAAAAAAACACAGTTGATGCTATTGAGCAAGTTATTGAGGATTTGGATAAGGGTTTGTTAAGAGTTGCTGAACCAAATGAAACAGGAACGTGGACTGTAAATGAATGGGTAAAAAAAGCTGTGATTTTATACTTTCCTATTCGCAAAATGGAAACAATTGAAGTCGGGCCTTTTGAATTTCACGATAAAATGAGATTGAAAAAGGATTATGCTAGGCTAGGTGTAAGAGTTGTTCCTCATGCAATTGCTCGTTATGGTGCTTATGTTTCATCAGGTGTGATTATGATGCCTTCTTATGTGAATATTGGAGCTTATGTTGACGGGGGAACAATGGTAGATACCTGGGCAACGGTAGGAAGTTGTGCTCAAATCGGTAAGAATGTTCATTTAAGTGGTGGTGTGGGAATAGGTGGTGTGCTTGAGCCTTTACAAGCCTCTCCTGTCATCATTGAGGATAACGCCTTCATTGGATCAAGATGTATTGTTGTAGAAGGAGTTAGAGTAGGGAGGGAGGCAGTACTTGGTGCAAATGTTGTACTAACGCAATCCACGAAAATTATTGATGTAACAGGTACTGAACCAATTGAAATGAAAGGTTATGTGCCAGAAAGAAGTGTTGTTATTCCCGGATCTTATACTAAAGATTTCCCTGCTGGAAGTTTTCAAGTACCTTGTGCTTTAATTATTGGTAAACGCAAGCCTTCCACCGACCTTAAAACTTCATTAAACGATGCGTTAAGGGAACATCAAGTAGCAGTTTAACATTTTTACTTTTTCTGCTTTGTTGATTAAAAATAGTCTTTCATGAAATAAAACCTCGCTTTTCTAAATTGGGAATCACAGAATAGAAGTAAAAATCTATATTTAAGCCCTTAAATATCAGGATGAAATATTTTTTTTTAGGATTCCTCCTTTTTGTTAGCATTGGGAGTAACGCTCAATCAAAGTGGAAAGGAAACACCACTCCCACATACCGAGAGTTAATAAGTGAGTTAAAGATTATTGACAAAAAACATAAAGACATCTCACTTTTTAACATGGGGTTGAGTGATTATGGATTGCCACTCTATTTGTTTATTGTCAATTCTGAAAAGGATTCTTTGAAAACCTTTCAAAAGGCAAAAGAAAAAACTTGTTTACTTGTAAACAATGCAATTCATCCTGGTGAACCGGATGGAGTAAATGCCATGTTGATTTGGGTAGAGGAATGGATTGTCTCAGGCAAACCAAAAGACAATATGCCGGTTGTCGCTTTTATCCCTGCCTATAATATTGGTGGTATGTTAAATAGATCCCGAAATTCACGTGCGAATCAAAACGGTCCGGAAGAGTATGGATTCAGAGGAAACGCGAGGAATTTGGATTTGAATAGGGATTTCATTAAAATGGACTCTGACAATAGTTTTATTTTTTCAAAAATTTTTCATGAACTCGATCCAGATATCTTTATAGATAATCATGTTTCCAATGGCGCAGATTATTCCTACACATTAACATGTATTTCGAGTGTTCAGCAAAGAATTAATGCAGAATTATCGAATTTCGAGAAAGAAAAATTTCAACCTTTTATGACTTCAAATTTGATAACCAAAAATTGGACTCTTTATCCCTATGTAGAATTAAAAGGAGATACTCCTGAAAAAGGAATTATAGCTTTCAATGATCTGCCGCGCTATTCTATGGGCTATACATCTTTGTTTAACACGATGAGTTTTACGGTTGAAACTCATATGCTTAAACCTTTTCCAGAAAGGGTAATCGCGACAAAGGATTTTATGGTGGCTGTAATTGAATTCATGAAAATGGAAGGACAGCAACTTAAAACATTAAGAGTTAAAGCAAAACAGACAACTAAGAATATGAAATGGTTTAAATTCAATTACAAGCTCTCTAATTTCAATGACTCTATTGATTTTCAGGGTTATGCACACTCTCATCCTGTTCATCCAGTTACTGGATTACCTCGACTTTTCTACGATAGGTCTAAACCTATTAACATTAAAATTGCACACTACAATCATTACGTAGCTCAAGATTCTGTTCCAGTGCCGAAATATTACATTGTCGGATTTCAGGAAAAAGCAACTAAAGAAAGACTTCGAGCAAATAAAATTAAGTTTATCGAAGTTCAGAATGACACAAATTTATTGGTAACCACTACCATTATATCTGAGTTTAAAAGTACAACAAAACCATACGAAGGCCATTTCAGACATTCAAATATTCAACTTAAAAAACAAGAAAGAGTAATTCTTATAAAAAAAGGTGATTGGATTATTCCAACAGCTCAGGATGGTGGAAGTTATTTGCATTCCGTCCTTCAACCAAGGGCAGAAGATTCTTTTTTTAGCTGGAACTTTTACGATTCCTACCTTCAACAAAAAGAGTATTTTTCAAATTATGTTTTTATTGATTTGGCAGACGAAATTTTACAAAACGATCCCCAACTGAAAGTAAATTTCGAATTAAAAAAAATAAATGATAAAACATTTAGAGAGTCCGAATGGGAACAACTTTACTTTATCTATGTAAATAGTCCTTATTTTGAACAAACTTTTAACCGTCTTCCAATCTACGAGTGGAATGGAACATGGAAATAATATTATCTCATAAGGTTTATATGACCAGTTACGACAACTTTTTCATCCGTATCTAGCGGCTTGTAAGAAATTTTGTACAAATAAAGACCTGTAGGTGCTTTCATTCCATTTTTTCCATAAGTGCCGTCCCATCTCGCCTTTGCGTCATGACTTTCCCAAACTAGCTCACCCCATCTATTAAATACGTATAGGTCAAAGTTATATGGATCAAAACCAGATGTAAAAACAGGACCCCAAGTTTGATTGAACTGATCTTCGTCAGGTGTGAAAGAATTTGGGATGTAAAAGATTGTATTATCTTGAAATCTAATTATAATTGATGTGGTGTTTGTACAACCAAACGTTGTAGTAGCTGTTAAAGAAACATACTTGCTTGAATTAAAATTAGTGTAAAGGTGGCTTGGACTTAGGTCTGTAGAAAAGTTTCCGTCCCCAAAATCCCAATAATAAGACGTCCCACCTATAGAATTGTTGAAGAAATTAACCACTTGCGGACTTTCACTGATTACTAAAGGATTTGCACTGAAAGATGCGACAGGAACATCTTGTGTACAAATCATGCTATCAATGGAAACTGATTCAATACAACCTTGGTTTTCTGAGGTTAAACTAATGTCATAACATCCTTCATCTGAGAAAAGGAAATTAAAACTGCTTAAGGTGCTAATTTGATTTCCATTGACGAACCAACGTAAATTCGAGCCTAGAGTACTTGTTGAAGAAAATAATACATTCAAAGGCGTACAACCTTGTGTTAAATTACTAGAGATTGTTGGCGGAACAATAGGAATGACTGTCACATCCATTGTAGTTCCGAGCGTACAAACACCACCGTTTGGAGTAAAAGTATGGGTTATTGTTCCAGGAGAATTTAAATTAATTGTAGATGGAGACCAAGAACCAACAACGTTATTCAACGATGTAGTAGGAAGAATAGGAGTTATGCCATTTTGACAAGTAGGACTAATTTGTGTAAACGAAGCAATTATTTGAGGGTTAATTAAAACTGTCATTGCTGCAGGAATAGCACATTGATTAGGGTTTGGAGTAAAATTATAAGTGAATGTTCCTGGAGTATCAGTATTTATAATAGCAGGAGTCCAAGTTCCCGTAATCCCAGGAGAATTGGTGGAGGTAGAAGGAAGTGTGATAAAGTTATCGTACTGACAAAGTGGACCAACTTGTGCAAACGTTGGTGTAATTTGGTCAATTATCTGTATGTTCATTGTCGCATTACTAGCACAAAAGTTAGCAGAAGGGGTAAAGGTGAAAGTTTGAGTTCCCGGCGTATTCATATCTATGGTTGCTGGACTCCATGTTCCTGAAATTGCTGGCGTATTCGTTGAATTTGTAGGCAGAGTAGGAGCACTTGTAAACTGACAAAGAGGGCCTATCGGATTAAATGTGGGTTGAATTTGAGGATTTATAGTTATGGTCATCGTCGCGTTTGTACCACACTGACCTGGATTAGCAGTGAAGTTGAATGTAGTTGTTCCAGGAACACTAGTATCAATGGTTGCAGGATTCCAAGTTCCAGCAATTGCTGGAGTATTGTTGGATGACGTTGGTAGAGCTGGTGCAGTTGAAAACTGACAAATAGGTGGTATTTGATTAAAAGTTGTAGTAACGTTAGGATTTACAGCTACTGTCACTGTTGTGGAAGTCGCATTGCAATTCGTAAGAGTGTAAGAACAAGTGTATGTGGTGGTAGAAGTTGGATTAACAACAATTGATTGGGTAGTTTGACCATTTGACCATAAATAACTTCCACCTACGAGTGTAGTATTTGCTGTTAAAGTTACCGATTGTCCTTGGCAAATAGGTGCTGGTGGAGTAATAGTTAAAGCTGGTGCGGCACATGCAAAACTAAATTTTCCAAGAAAAAGTCCTGAATCATAACTTTCGTCGCCAGCGTCTGCAATCGCCATCTTCACTCGGTAAGTTGAGCAAGGTACGACTGATAAATTGGCAGTAAGACCGTCAGTATATCCGTCATATTGCATCACTCCTGTATTATTGGTATTGTAAAAAGATGCGTTTGTGGCTGGATTTACATTGTTTATACTAACCAATTGATTATTTGGCAAACGAGCTACATTGAAAAAGTTATAATTTCCTCCTTGTGGATTTGGACCGTTTATAAATATTCCAAAACCATCGTTAAAACTTGAACTTTGCGGTGGAGCAAATTCAGGATACTCCTCTGAACCGAAAACAAAACTCACCACAATACTATTACATACTGGGGTCATGTCAAATTCGAAAATGCAATTATCTCTAGATGGGGGTACACTTCCGACTCCGGGCTGCGTTGTAAGATGAGGGTCAGAAAAGTCAAAACCTGATACAATGGTGCTTGCCGACCCTGAATTATTTGGTCCATCTGCAGCTGTTGCCGAACCAGTTGTAAGTATTATTCCACCATTACTTAATTGAGACCCTCCTGCTTGAAGATTTCCAGTCCAGATGCCGTAAGCCGCAGTATTGCAGTTGATTAAGGGATTTGCTGTGGTTATCCCTGGTCCAATTAACTCATTTAAAAGTTGAGCGGGAGTTCCACCAGCTGTTATTGTTATTTGTCCAAATGCATTTTGGTGAAAGAGAACCGATAAAAGAATTATTTTAACGTAACAAGTTAATATGTCCAGAAATAATATTTTTTTCATCTGTATTTGTAGGTTTATATTCAATTTTCCATAAATAAACACCAGCAGGGACTTTCAAACCGCCAATCCCGTAAGTTCCGTCCCATCTTCCTTCAGCATCTTTACTTTCCCAAATTAATTCTCCCCAGCGATTGTAAATATACAACTGAAAGTTATACAGGTCAAATCCTTGCGTGAATACTGGACCCCATGTTTGGTTGAATTCATCGGCGTCGGGAGTGAATGAGTTTGGTACGTAAAAGAGCGTTTGCTCTCTGTACGGAAGAACTAGCGAATAGTTGCCAATACAACCCAAAGCACTTGTCGCTGTTAATGTTACGGTTACATTTCCATTTACACCAGAGTAGCTATGGGTAGGCGAAATTTCTGTAGAGGTATTTCCATTTCCAAAATCCCAAGAATACGTAGCTAAATTATTATTGCTCGGCGAAAAATTAATATTTCCTGAACTGCTAGAAAAAGAACTTGGAAATGCTGTAAAGAAAACCGTTGGTGCAGCTTCTGCACAAATTGGATTCGGAATAGCGGCTGAGGAACTACAAGAACCTAGTGTAACATTTACCACCACATTATAGCATCCTGAAGCATTGAAAGTTGTGTTCAAAGTTGGCGTAGAACCAATATTAACTCCATTTGCTGTCCATTGATAAGTTGCACCCGGAATACTTGCCGTTTGAAGATTTACATTTAGAGGAATACATCCAGCTTGTAATGACGCACTTGCGTCAGGGTTTGGTGCTGCATTGACATCGATACTCATGGTGAAATTTGATGCGCATTGACCTGCATTGGGAGAAAAAACGTAGGTATTTGTGCCTATTGTGTTTGTGTTAATTGTACTAGGAGTCCAAGTTCCGTTTACAGGAGGATTATTGTTGCTCGAACCGGGTAAGATTGGTGCTGTTTCAAATTGACAAAGAGAAGGAATTTGGCTAAATGTTGTTTGTATCAATGGATTAATTGTAACATTCATGGTGGCTGTTGTTGCGCAAATTCCAGCATTAGGGGTGAAGGTATAGGTTGAGTTCCCTGGATTACTTGTATTTATTGTACTCGGATTCCATGTTCCCTGAATGCCGTTTAAAGAAGTACTTGACAATTGGTCAGCTATTGTATTTTGGCAATAAGGACCCAAAGCTGTGAATGTTGGTGTGGCATTTTGAGTGACATTTATAATTCCGGAACCATTTGCGTTACATCCATTTAACGAATACAACAAATTATAGGTTGTGGTTTGGGTTGGAGAAACGGTGATTGAGCTTGCTGTACTATTGTTAGACCATAGGTAAGTTCCACCAGCTGGTGTGACTGTTGGGATAATTGAAATAGTTTGACCTGAACAAATTGATTGCGTTGAAATAGTAACGGTAGGGTTAGTGATGACTTCTATGTTCATGGTTGTGTTAGAGGCACATTGGTTTGGGTTTGGTGTGAATGTATAAGTAGTAATTCCAACTGTGGAGGTGTTTACCGTACTTGGATTCCATGTTCCGGTAATAGCTGGGGAATTAGTTGAACTCGTTGGTAAGCTTGCTCCTGTATTTTGACAAATTGGACCGATTTGATTGAAAGTTGGCGAAACGAGAGGTAAAATTTGAATGGTTATTGAAACAGGATTTGCGCATTGACTCGCATTTGGAGTAAAATTATAAGTAAAGGATCCAACAGATGTTGTCGAAATAGTACTTGGATTCCAAGAGCCTGTTACAGCAGGGATGTTTGTTGAGGAAGTTGGTAGTGCTGGTGGGGTCGAATTTTGACAGATTGGTGCGATTGGATTAAAGGTTGGATTTACTCCTGGATTGACGGTTATGCTAAATGTTGTTGGCGTTCCTTGACATGTTCCAGAGGTTGGTGTAATAGAAATTGTCGCTACAATTGGACTCGTAGTGGTGTTGGTAACCGTAAATGCAGCAATATTTCCAGTGCCAGTTGAACCTAATCCTATTGTCGTATTGCTATTTGACCAAGTATAGGTTGTTGCTGTACCACTAAAAGTAACTGCGGTAGTTTGTTGACCCGCACATAGTGTTTGTGAAGTTGGTGCTGTCATTGTTGGAGTGACATTTACTGTAATTGTAAACGTTATAGGTGTTCCATTACAGCCATTCGCAATAGGAGTTACAGTGATGATAGAGGTAAGAGGACCTGTTGTGGTATTTGTTCCAACAAAGGATGCAATATTTCCCGTTCCACTTGCACCTAAACCAGTTGCAGTATTATTGTTCGACCAGTTGAATGTTGCTCCTGCACTTCCAATAAATGTTACCGCTGTGGTACTTTGACCAACACAAATGTTTTGATTTTGAGGAGCAGTTACAGTAGGGCTTGGGTTAATAGTTATGGTAAATGTAGTTGTTGTCCCTTGACACGTTCCCGAGGTTGGAGTTATGGAAATTGTAGAAGTTATGGGATTTGCAGTTGAGTTATTTGCTGTAAACGCAGCAATATTTCCTGCACCTGTAGCACCTAGACCAATCGCAGTATTACTATTTGACCAAGAATAAGTTGTTGCGGTACCGCTAAATGTAACCGCAGTGGTTTGTTGACCCGCACAAACGGTTTGAGAAGTTGGTGCCGTCATGGTTGGTGTTATGTTAACGGTAATTGTAAACGTTACAAGTGTACCATTACAACCATTTGCACTTGGAGTTACTGTTATAGTAGAGGTTAGAGGTCCTGTTGTAGTATTTGTTCCAACAAAGGATGCAATATTACCCGTTCCACTTGCACCTAAACCAGTTGCAGTATTATTGTTTGACCAGTTGAACGTTGCACCCGCACTTCCACTAAAAGTTATTGCCGTTGTACTTTGACCAGCACAAATACTTTGGTCTTGCGGTGCAGTCACGGTTGGACTTGGATTTACAGTAATAGTAAAATTCTGAGGTGTTCCTACACAAGTACCTGATGAAGGTGTAGCTACTATTGTTCCTGTTATTGGTGAGGATGTTGAATTTGTTGCCGTAAATGATGTAATATTTCCTGTTCCCGTTAATGATAATCCAATTGCTGAATTTGAATTTGCCCAAGAATAAGTTGTTGCAGTACCGCTAAATGTAACCGAAGTGGTTTGTTGACCCGCACAAACGGTTTGAGAAGTTGGTGCCGTCATGGTTGGTGTTATGTTAACGGTAATTGTAAACGTTACAAGTGTACCATTACAACCATTTGCACTTGGAGTTACTGTTATAGTAGAGGTTAGAGGTCCTGTTGTAGTATTTGTTCCAACAAAGGATGCAATATTACCCGTTCCACTTGCACCTAAACCAGTTGCAGTATTGTTGTTCGACCAGATAAATGTTGCTCCCACACTTCCACTAAAAGTTACAGCTGTGGTACTTTGTCCAGCGCAAATGCTTTGATCTTGCGGTGCAGTTACCGTCGGACTTGGGTTTACAGTAATTGTAAATGTCGTTGGTGTTCCTTGACAGGATCCAGAAACGGGCGTAACAGAAATAGTTGCAGTTATTGGATTTGTAGTTGAATTGGTAGCAGTAAATGCAGTGATATTTCCTGTTCCAGATGCCCCAAGACCAATTGCAGTATTACTATTTGACCACTGATAGGATGAGGCTGTTCCTGTAAAACTGACTGCTGTTGTTGGTTGACCAGCACAAACAGTTTGAGATGTTACAGTATTTACCGTTGGTGGCGGGGATACTGTTATGCTGAAGTTTTGAGCCGTTCCGGGACATGTTCCAAAAATGGGAGTAACCGTTATATTGGAGACATTATTGGTCGTACTTGTATTTTGTCCGACAAAAGAAGCGATATTTCCTGTTCCACTAGCCCCTAAGCCTGTCGAAGTGTTATTGTTCGTCCAGTTGAATGTTGCTCCACTTGTACCTGAAAAGGTAACAGCTGTTGAGTTTTGTCCGGCACAAATAGTTTGACTTCCAGGGTTGGTGACTGATGGGTTTGGATTGACTGTTACAGTAACCGAAACAGGCGTTCCTGCACATCCACCAGCAGTCGGGGTAACAGTGTATGTTGCTGTTCCAGGAACTGCATTATTGTTGCTCAAAATTTGATTTAAATTGAATGACGAATTTGTGCCTGTTCCCGTTCCCGATCCGTTTGTTGCCCCACCAACACCAGACATTGTTTGAGACCAAGAATAACTTGTGTTTGCCATAGAACTTGTGAGAGTTAAACCTGTTCCTTGTCCTGAGCAAATGGTTGTAGGGCTTGGGTTTATAGTGACAGTTGGTCTGGGATTAATAGTTACTGTTCGGTTGGAAGAAACAACCGTTCCGCAAGCATCTGTGATAGTTGAATAAATGGTAAATGTTCCTGCATTTGGAAAACTAAAGGTGCTACTTGCTGCTGTTCCATTCGAAGGAGACATATTGCTATTCAAACTCCAATTGTAGGAATAGGTCGGAACTCCAAAACTTGCGCCAACACTGGCATTTATCGTACCTCCTTGACAAATCGTTGTGTTATTCAAGGTTATGGGTGTTGTTTGATTGGTGTACTCTAACGTTCTTCCTGTTATGGTCATTGTCCACGGTGTAATAGCACCAATACAGGTATTGCTACAACCACCTCCAGAACCAAAACAACGGTGGAAGCGCATAGTGAAATTCAAGTTTTGTGGAGTACAACTCGGTGCAGGTAAACAAGTACTTATGTCCGAAAAAATAGAAATATTGTCGCCCGTACAATCTCCAGGGTTTGCTAAATCACAAAACCAGAAAAAACCTGCTTGATTCGGACTTACACAACTTCCTAACAAAAAGGTATTTGCTCCTTCGTCCAACCAGCATCCACCTTGAGCGCGGTAACTGAATGACCACTGAACATCCGTAACTGTCGCATTTGCAGGAGTTGGAACTGCCAAATTGTAAGCACAAAATCCATTGAAGCATGTTGCATTGTAACCCGAACCTGTAATTGCCGCCAATGCAAGTGTATTCGAACTGGTAACAACTGGATCTATCACAAAGTTTCTTCCATTTTCAAGCGCTTTACTAATCCAAGATTTTTTGATTTCAAAATTTAAAGACGAACCTGAAATTTCATATTCGATAGTTCTGTAGTCGCTTTTTAATCCCCTTTCTTCAAATGTTGTAACTTGACCAACTACAACGACTTGTTCTCCATTTTTTAACAACTCTAATTCTCCAATCCCTTTGTTTGAATTAGTTTCATTCAAAAATTTCAACGCTGAAAATCCATCCTGAGTTTGAAAGTTATCGATAAAAACAAAAGATTCGAGATTTGAATAAGCATTAAGATTTTTTACAACAAGGTTAGATTTTATACCACCTCTATTGGCAACAAGTTGAAGGTCGATTCCAGGGAAAATATCTTTCACCAAAACTCCATCTTTTCCAACAGAGTAATTTGACCAATTCGATTCAAAACTTTCAAGTTGTCCATTCGTTTTTTTCGCAGTCATTTGCCAACGGTTAAAAAATACTTTACCATGAGGAGTTTCAATGTACGTTTGTCCGTTGGATAAATCAAAAAGTACTGGGTCTGGTTGTTGGATTGCACCAAAAAGATGTTCAGCAATTGAAGCTACTCTGTGTTCAAATGACAACCATTGACCATTCTTAAAGTAATGAAGGTCGCCCAAAGATTTTTGAATAAATACATTTTTTGGGTCATCAATTGAAACGAAATGACGTTCATCTGCTTTGCGTTTGGAAAGAATTTCAACTACATTTCCTTTAGGGCTACCTTCTGATAATTTCCCAAAGTCAGGGTGATTCCAATAATTGGATGGATTGTGTTTTTTCCAATGTTCGAGATTTTGAACCGGTCGATTGTAAATGGTAGTAAAATTCCAATCAACACTTTTCATTTCATTTTCACCCTGAGCAAAAGTGAATGAACATAAAAATAGTAGGTTGAGAAGCGAAAACAATAGCGCTCTCTTGTTTTTCATAGAATTAGTTTTTAGCGATTTGTTTAACGAATTTTCACAATTTAAGTTGCCAATTGTTAGTTTTTATTCAACTCATTTACACGTAATTGTCGTTGCATCGGGTTTTCTCTAGTCGTTTGTTGTTGTTTGAAAAGTTGGTAGCGTGTGGGTTGTGTTTGTTGTGGCCATGAATTATTGTCTAAATCTACATCGGCAGTTTCTAAGAATGGGTCGAGGCGCATGGATTTCACCACCTTGTCAAAAATGAAAACACGTGAAACTTTATCCTCGTACATTCTCCAAATTTCAGCAGGAATTCTCATGACTTCTTTAGTGTTGTCCTCAAATGTGAATTCTATTATTAATGGCATTACCAAGCCTCCCACATTGCTAAAACTAACTTCGTAAAATTGTTTATCGGCATTTAAAAGTTCCAAATCTTTCGGGTCTATTTTGCTTAAGAAATCTTTGTATTCTTTTTTGTCCAGCGCATCAACGAAATAGATATCGCGTTTTGCGTAAAAATCATCAATATTTTTGTCGCGTTCGTTTACTGTTTCTGTGATGGAAGTTTTGTTTCTAGGAACACCAATATGTACATCTTTTTGGTCGTTGGCATTTTTCTTCGCTGCTTTTTCGATTTCAGGATTTTGAGTGTTCAATTGATACCATTTCACATCGTCAATTGAAATGTCCACGTGGTCTGTTCCGTAAAACCAACCTCTCCAAAACCAATCTAAATCAACTGCGGAAGCGTCTTCCATCGTTCTGAAAAAATCTGCTGGAGTCGGGTGTTTAAACTTCCAACGTTCGCAATAAGTTTTGAAAGCGTAATCAAAAAGTTCGCGTCCCATAATGGTTTCGCGCAAAATATTCAAGGCGGTTGCTGGTTTTCCGTAAGCATTATTACCAAATTGAAAAATTGACTCGGAATTGGTCATGATTGGCGACATATTCTTTTTATCGCTGCGCATGTAATCCACAATGAGGTGTGCAGGTCCACGACGTGAAGGATAATTTCGCTCCCATTCTTGCTCGGTTAAATATTGAACAAACGTATTCAAACCTTCATCCATCCAAGTCCATTGTCTTTCGTCAGAATTGATAATCATTGGAAAGAAATTGTGTCCAACCTCGTGAATGATCACGCCCCACATTCCGTATTTTTCTTGCTCAGAATAAGTTCCGTCTGGTTCAGGACGTCCACCGTTGAAACAAATCATCGGGTATTCCATTCCGATCCATTTCGAGTGAACAGAAATTGCCACAGGATAAGGATAATCGATAGTGAATTTGGAATAGGTTTTAACGGTGTGTGCAACTAATTTTGTGGAATACCTTTCCCACAAAGGATTTCCTTCCTTCGGATAATAGGACATACATAAAATATTTTTTCCTGCAACAACTTGGTTTTGTGCGTCCCAAATAAATTTTCTAGAGCTTGCAAAAGCAAAATCACGCACATTAGTTGCTTTGTATTGCCAAGTTTTTACGGTTGTCGCCTTGTTTTTTTCAGCATTTATCGCTTCATCTTGGGTGACAATCATCACTGGAGAATCGGCTTTTTTGGCTTGTTCAAGTCTTTTTCTTTGCTCTGCTGATAAAACTGAATTATAGTTTTGACACTCGCCGGTTGCTGCAACAACATGGTCAGACGGAACAGTGATATTCACCTCATAATCGCCGAAAGGGAGCGTAAACTCACCTTTTCCTAAAAATTGTTTATTCTGCCATCCTTCCACGTCGTTGTAAACACACATTCTCGGAAAAAACTGAGCAATCGTGTAGAGATAATTGTCTTCTTTTTCAAAATATTCATATCCACTTCGTCCACCAACAGCCATTCTATCATTGATGTTGAACCACCATTTCACTTGAAAACTAATGCTTGTTTTTGGAGCGAGTGGTTTATCTAAATCTATGCGCATCATTGTTTTGTTGATGAAGTAGCGCATTTTTTGTCCATTTACGGTCTTAATTTCCTCAATTTTAAAACCTCCATCAAATTGAAACATTTTCTTTCTGATGTCACCGACGGATTTGAAATCCTCCATTTTTTCAACTTCAATCAATTTAGTATCAGAATTTGGAGCAAATAAATTTTGGTCGAGTTGCAACCACAAATAATCCAATTGGTCGGGAGAATTATTGGTGTAAGTAATCGTCTCAAAACCATAGATTTTTTGCTCTTTATCATCCAAGGTTAGATTGATTTTGTAATCTGCTTTTTGTTGGTAATAGCGATGACCAGGAGAACCAGCTGCGTTACGGTATTCGTTTGGTGTTGGCAATTCTTGATCCAACTGCGCAAATTTTTTCTGTGCAAAAAGAGAGTAATTACCCGCAACGAGTAATGCTAAAAGTATTTTATTTTTCATTCGAATAAGATTAATTGTTGGGTTTTGTTAGGCAAAAATTCCAAGGTTTTCTTTTGGTTTCGCCAGATGATTAAAGCTTTATTTTGTTGTTCAGGGAATTGCTTCATTAATAAATTAAAGGTGAACAAAATGTTCTCAAAAGATGGCTTCCATTCACTGGATAAATAAAATTCAATTGTTCCCTCTCGTTTGATGTCGTAACCTTCTATTCTAAATCGAGTCCGATAATCACCTTTCTCCATTAAAAAATGCCCGTTCAAATACGCTTCAACTTGCTTAATACAATCCTCTTTATTTAATCCTTCACTTTTAATTCTACACTTTTCACTTTCAAAAGTTAAATCCAAATCGTGTGCAGTAACAATCAGTGTAGCCTCAATGCGTTGTCCAATTTCATCAAAACTAATTTCTGAAAAGGCAAAATAAAAAGCGTGTGCCCTTGCAATTGTACAATTGACAAGCAATAAAAGGGAGAGAAGAAATATGTTTTTCATTTTCAGACCGCCGAATTTACTAATTTAACCGTCACTTAAATTACCCTTAATGACTTCTGTTTTTCTTTTGTCAACAACTTCTGGAAAATTAATCATTTCCAACAAGGGAGCAAAAATTCTTAAATGGGAAGTATTGAACAAAAGAAAGGAGAGCATTTCAATAATTGAAGCCGAGGATAGAATTGACCGATGGTTTGAAAGTGCGGTTTTATTTCCATGGGTAAATCGGTTGGAAAATGGAACAAGTATTTTGAAAAATAAATCCATCAAGTTATCCGATTTCGATGAAGGTTTGCACGGACTTGTCTATGATGCTGATTTTGAATGCTCATTTCAATCTGAGAATAAAATCGTCCTTCGATTAGTACGAAACCAACTAAACGTTTTTCCATTTTCCTTTGATTTTCAAGTTACTTATGAATTATTAGCTGAAGGACTTTCTGTTTGTTTTAAAGTTGAAAACAAAGATGCTGTTGTTATGCCTTTTGCGGCAGGATGGCACCCGTATTTTTTATTGCCCGATGATGCATTAGTTTCCATTGAAAATGTCAAAAAATTTTCTTTGGATCAACAACTTCTACCAACAGGAAAATCGGAGTTAATTGCTGCTTTAACATACCGCATGCAAGATGAACCAGACGATTTACTGTTTATCAAAAATGGAAAGGTTAATGTGAAATCAACGCAATTTGAACTGGAAATTTCCACCGAAAAAATGCCTTTTTTTCAATTCTTTCAAGACAAGCGACATCGGGGATTTGCAATAGAGGCGTTGAGTGGAGCGGGAAATTGTTTGAATAATAAAATTGGTCTTTTAGAAATAGAACCGAATTCCGTTTGGGAGGGCAGGGTAGAGGTCAATTTTAAATCAAAAGTGTAACTGTGAAATACTAACTTTGTCAAGTGTCTTTCAAACTCCACTCAGAATTTTCGCCCACCGGTGATCAACCCGAAGCAATTCGTCAATTAACGGCAGGTCTTTTAGCTGAAATCAAACACCAGACTTTACTCGGAGTTACGGGTTCAGGAAAAACATTTACCGTTGCAAACGTTATAGCCAATCTCAATCGACCTACTTTAATTTTATCACACAACAAAACATTGGCTGCTCAACTTTACGGTGAATTTCGTCAGTTTTTTCCCGAAAATGCGGTTGAATATTTTGTTTCCTACTACGATTATTATCAGCCAGAGGCCTACTTACCCGTAACCGGAACATACATTGAAAAAGACCTCCAAATCAACGATGAAATTGAAAAATTGCGTTTGGCGGCGACATCTGCACTTTTATCGGGAAGACGCGATGTAATTGTTGTTGCCTCTGTTTCTTGTATTTACGGTATTGGAAATCCTACTGAGTTCAAAAACAGCATAATACATTTGAAAATTGGTCAAACTGTTGCTCGAAATAAGTTCCTTTTCCGCTTAGTTGAAAATTTATACTCAAGAGCAGGTGATGAATTTAATCGTGGAAATTTTCGGGTTTCGGGAGATACAGTCGATATTTTTCTTGCTTATGCGGAATACGCGCTTCGAATTAATTTTTGGGGTGACGAAATTGAATCTATCAGTTCAATAGACCCGAAAACCAGCAAACGAATAGAATCGTTTAAAGAAATTGATATTTTTCCAGCTAACTTATTCGTTTCCAGTCCAGAGAACACAAAACAAGCCATCGAACAAATTCAAGATGATTTAGTCATTCAAGTTGAAAATTTCCGAAAAGCGGGACGTTTGGAAGAAGCGAAAAGATTGGATGAAAGGGTGAATTACGACTTAGAAATGATTCGTGAATTGGGTTATTGTTCTGGAATTGAGAATTATTCGCGCTATTTTGACCGACGTCAGCCAGGGGAACGCCCTTTCTGTTTATTGGATTATTTTCCAGAGGATTACCTCATGGTTATTGATGAAAGTCACGTTACGCTTCCTCAGGTTAGAGGTATGTATGGTGGCGACCGTTCACGAAAAACCAACCTTGTGGAATATGGTTTCCGTTTACAAGCAGCTATTGACAACCGCCCTTTGCGCTTCGAGGAATTTGAGGGAATGATTGGACAAGCGATTTATGTTTCGGCTACACCAGCAGATTATGAAATGGAAAAATCGGAAGGGGTAATTGTGGAACAATTGATTCGTCCTACGGGCTTACTCGATCCTATTATTGAAGTGCGACCTACCTTAAACCAAATTGATGATCTCATAAGCTCCATCCAAGAGCGCATAAAAAATGGGGAACGCACACTCGTTACAACGCTTACCAAGAGAATGGCGGAGGAATTACAGAAATATTTGGACAAATTAGGGATTTTGTGTCGCTATATTCACAGTGAAGTTGATACCATTGAACGCGTTGAAATTTTGAGGCAGTTGCGTTTAGGCGTTTTTGATGTTTTAATCGGTGTGAATTTACTTCGTGAAGGTTTGGATTTACCAGAAGTTTCACTTGTTGCAATACTCGATGCAGACAAAGAAGGCTTTTTGAGAAATGTACGTTCTTTGGTTCAAACGGTTGGACGTGCGGCAAGAAACGTTAATGGTTTTGTGATAATGTATGCCGACAAAGTAACCGATTCCATGCAAAAGACAATTGACGAAACCGCCCGACGACGAAGCATGCAAATGGCTTACAACTTAGAACACGGACTTGTGCCAACACCTTTAAATAAAAGCAAGGAAAAAATATTGGAAAGCACAAAAGTGGCAGACGGAGATCCAGTTACGCGTCAAACCAAATACGAAACCAAAGAAGAACCGCTTGTTGCAGCCGAAAGCAAAACAACTTATGGACAACCAGTTGACAAAGAGGAAATTGAAAAAGAAATTAAACAATTGAAAAAGGCCATGGAAAAAGCGGCCAAAGAACTCGATTTTATGGAAGCCGCACGTTTTAGAGATCAAATTCTAGCTTTAGAGAAAATTGTAAAAGGCTAAAACCTCCATCTCGTAAATGGATTTTTTAAATCATCCACCCATTCCTTTGAATTCATTTTGTTCGTTATTACAAATAATTCATCTTTTTTTGTTTTAAATAACAGACAAGTGGGTGGATCAAAGGACTAAAATATCGAACTTTTTTACTGAATTAAAGTAAGTTACAAACTGGTATTAAAAATAAGAAATTCTGATAGAAGAGCGAGAAGGAGAGTGAGAGCGAAGTAAAACAGAGCAGAGTCGAAGGGTGATTGATGGAAATCCGTATTTACTGAATTACCCCACATCTATGAACCACAATGGAATTTCGCTGAACACGAGTTATACCAATTGTGAAACATTAAGTCTCAAAAAAATAATTTATGGTATTAGATCGGAAAAAGATATGCCCACTACCCGAGAGCAAAGAAAACGCCTAATGAGTTTTTCTCAATAGGTGGTTTGTTTTGGTGAAATTTTCGACTAAGTGGGTAAGTGTATTCCAGCAGAAACGTCGGAAAGTACTTTTTTTAGAAAAAAAGTCGTGGTGTTTGAATAGTTAGCTTTGTTTTTTAAAGGTATTCAAGAGATCGCTTCGCTAAGTTGAGAGCCTTTCCCTGTCAATTATTGGCAGGGCAGGCTACTCGATTACCGCTAGGCTTTTTTAATTAATTCATAGCTTGTACTTCGTCCACCGCTATTTTCTTTTTGTAAAATATTTTTTAAAATTAAGTATTGAATATCTCTTAGTGCTGTATCTTGTGAGCATTTATTAATCTTTGCCCACTTACTTGTAGTTAACTTTCCTTCAAACCCATCCAACAATTTATTAATGATTTTTTGTTGTCTTTCATTAAGAATTTTTGTTGCATGTAATTTCCAAAATTCAGCTTTATAAAACACTTTTGATAAAATAACTTCCGTTGAATTTATGGCATTAATTAAACATTGCAAAAACCACAGAATCCAATCCGTTATATCTGAATTTCCTTTTTGGGTTTTCTCAAGGTTTTCATAATATTGTTTCCTTTCAATTCTAATTTGTGACGACATACTATAAAAACGTTTCTTACTCTTGTCTGAGCGAGCCAACATCATGTCAGTAATTGCTCTAGTAATTCGTCCATTACCGTCATCAAAAGGGTGAATTGTAACAAACCATAAATGCGCAATTGCAGATTTCAAAACTAAGTCGATTTCATTTTCTTTTTCAAACCATGTTAGAAATTTTGCCATTTCTTCATCAACTCTATCAGAACTTGGAGCTTGAAAGTGAACTTTTTCTTTTCCCAAAGCTCCAGAAATTACTTGCATTGGTCCGGTAGTGTCTTTTCTCCAGTCAGCAACCGTAATTTTATTAAGATTACTCCACCCAGAAGGAAAAAGTGCTGCGTGCCATCCAAATAAGCGTTCTTTAGTCAAAGGTTTATAATAATTTTGGGTGGCGTCAAGCATCATTTCTACTATTCCGTCAATATGCCTTTCAGAATCTATTGCTCCTACAAAGTTGATTCCAAGTTTCCTAGCAATTGATGAACGTACTTGTACAATATCCAAAAATTCGCCTTCAATTTCAGAGGACTTAGTAATATCTAATGTCAAAGTGTTTAAAATAGCTTCGTTTTGTAAGTCAAAACCAAGTGATTCCATTTTACCCAATAGTCTCCCTTGAAGATTTCTAACTTCACCAAGTTTTATCATCACTTTTTTATTATCCCAAGTGAAGTCTGTCCAGTTTTCGTTTTCGTGTATAAAAATCTCCATTCTCCGCAAATTATGCGATAAATATAAATCTTATTCTCCGCAAATAAGTCTTTCTCCGCAAAATATACTGAGATTAAAGTTGTTTATCTCTGCATTTCCTATTTTTATGCTTAGCGGTAACGTTTTCGAGCTTTGCGTTCAGGTGGTTCGCCGCGGCGAATCGATGCACAAAACTATCAACTTGCACTACACTTGAATAGAAGCACAAAGCTCCAAGTTTGCACGTCACCCCGCCTGACGCAAAACCCGTGTTGAACCTTAGCTTCGCTAGCCTGCATAGAGTCTCCATGACCTAAAAATAAGTATTTATCGTACTCGAAAGTCAACTTTAAATTTTAATAATCTGCTTTTAGCAAGACTAGACTCTATTCAATTCAGGCGATGTTTTCAAAGCGGTGTGCTTCAAAAAATCAGAAAGCATCAGTAAAAAACAAGTCTTTATCATTGACCCCCCATAGTTAACCGAAATTGGCTAGCGAAGACTTCTTTCCAACGATAAATGTCGGAACGGAATCAACAACAGACTAATTCTCCGCGAGGAACGAACCTTCACTTCGTTGCGCTTCGGTCGCCGCGGCGACAAGTCCTTCTATGTTATGTGGGGTTCATTTGTTCAATTTATTCTTCAAATCCATTCGTTCGTGCAGGATTCTTGTTATTTCAATAGATTGATCTTCCAATACACGATAGAAAATTATATGCTTTGAGGTAAGTTTTCCCTTCAAATCAGGATAAATTTCCGGATATTCTTTGCCAATTTGTGGTTTCTTAGCGATTGTTGAACAGGCACTAATTATTAGTTTATAATATTTGTCCGCTTGGCTTTCAGACCAAGTCTCAACTGTGTAACTCCAAATGTCAGATAAATCCTTAACAGCATTGTTTGTAAACTTAAACTTTGCCATTTATTTTCGTTTTGCTTTCATCATTTTTAAATGCTCTTCAGGATCAAAATCTTCGGCCAAACCACTATTTACACCTTCATCAATAGCATGACGCAAAGCAATAATTTTCTGTTCCTCTTCTTCAAGTAGTCTCAAACCAGCACGAACAGCCTCACTTGCATTTTTGTAGCGTCCTTCTTTTAAAACACTTTGAATAAATTGATCAAAATAACTACCCAAAGTGATTGATGTGTTTTTGCTCATAACAACTAATTTTAGCAAACATACCAAATATTGGTATTATTTAAAAGCATATTTTGGGTATTTCCCGGGTATGGGCAATCCCACATAACGTTTTGCGGCTACCGGAAGGTGGCTATTTCGAATTTGTCCGGACCAAGGCGTCTGGAGCACAGCACTGTCAACCAAGCAGAAACTTTGATAGAAGCACAAAGCTTGATTTAACCACTG
>CAZWSY010000054.1:10721-25476 GCA_964636775.1 uncultured Lishizhenia sp. | reverse complement strand
TTCTAAATGCATTGTTCGTTATAGCAGAATTAGAGGTTACTGATTAGTTACTTTTGTTCTTCAATTTGATTTTTTTGCAAACTAATTTCACGTGTTCTTTGTGCAATTTTGATTTCCAATTTTACTTGTTCACGACGTGCTAATTCAATTCTTGAACGGAAAATCAAGAAAACTACGGCCGCTATAAACAACCCGACAAGCGACCAAAACCACCAAGTAGCCCAATACGGAGGTAGTATTTTCAGGTAGATTACTGTTGGATTTTTGCTCCAAGCCCCATCTCCCATACGTGCATAAAGTTTAAGCACATAATCGCCCGTTGATAAAGAGGTGAAACTTAATTCGTTGTTAGAACCGAGATTTTGATCTTCAATTTTATCACTAATTAACTGAAAACGATAATTAATCAATTGTGCGTTGCTCAAATCGTCGGCATGGAAACGTAAACTAAAACTGCGTTGGCTGTAATCCAATTGTAACTGTGCCTTACCTAATTCGCTTGACAAAAGCAGTTTGGCTGCGTTTTGCCATTTTTTGTCTTTAAAGATTCGGTCAACAATAACTTGGATATTGTCGGAGGATTTGGTTATTCTTTCAGGAAAAAAGTAATTGAACCCATCTATTCCACCAAAAAACAGTTCTCCATCAATTGATTTAAAATAGGCGTTTGCATTGAATTCATCGCTCACAAGTCCATTTAATTCGGAGTAAGCATAAATTTTATTGGATTTTGTGTCGTAACAAGCCAAACCGCGATTGGTGCTCATCCAAATCTTTCCATTATCATCTTTCAATAAACCATAAATAACATTGTTTGGCAGTCCTTCTTTTCGTGTATAAGATTGAGCAAAATTTGTTTTTAGATTTAATTTAATTAGTCCAGAGCCAAATGTTCCAATCCATAGTTCGTTTTTAGTTGCCGCTAAAATGGCTGTTACATAGTCTTTGCTTGCTGTGTTTAGTTTTCCGTTTAAAGGGTGAGGTTTTATTGTAAACTGTCCATTTTTTTCTTCCAAAAAATTTATTCCCCCTCCACTTGTTGCAAACCAAAATCTCCCAAAATCATCTTTATATATCACTCTACAAATCCCAATAGTTGGTGAGTTCAATATATTATTCGGTTGATGTTCAAATATTTGTGATTTGCTTTTATTCAAATCATAAAGAATAATTCCACTTTTGGTTGCAAGAAAAAAACGGCTTTCGTCGTACTGAACTATCTTGTAAATTCTGTCGTGTTTTGCTTTTTCGTTGGCATCAACATATTTCAAGGGTTTGTACACATAATTATTTTCCGCACCAATTTGTAGTTCATACAATCCGTCAAGTGCTCCCACCAAAATTCTATTCGAGGAAAGTATGTACATACTCAAGACCACCTCTCTACCCGTTTCACTGCTCACCGAAGCGCCAATCGTCCTAAAAAATTGCTGAAATTTTCCTGTTTTTCTGTCCCAACGCGTAATTCCAACATCTGTACCTATGAATTTATAACGTCCGGATTGGTCTTCACCAAAACACCAAACATTAGAGGCAGGCAATCCTTTACTTAAGTTTCCACTCGGACCTACACTCAAAAAGCCTTTCCGTTCTGGATCAAAAGTTGATAATCCGCGTTCACTACCTACCCAAATTTTCTCGTTTTTATCGGTGAACAAAACCGTTAACCCATTAAATAAAAGAGAATTGCGTTGAAATATATCGACGGTACTGCTGTAATAACTTCCGTCAGGATAAACAGTATAAAGTCCTTTGGAAGCTGTGGCGATGAAATATCTGCCTTTCCAATGAACAATATCAGTAACATTTAACTGTTCTTTGCGCAAAAAGGGAAACATTTCATGGGTCAATAAATCGCCTTTTTTCCAACTAAATACACCTTGATTCGTTCCTAAGAGAATTGTTCCGTCTTTTTCGCGAATCATTTTTAAAACAGAAACTGACTTTCGTTTATCAGGAAATTTTACGGGCTGAACAAAACCTGATTTTATTTGAATGGAAAACAACCCTTTGTCATCGGTGTAAACCAAAAGATTGTCTGCATCAACAACAGAAACAAAATGCACCCTCTTTGAAGGAAGGTTAGTAATTCTTTTTCCAAAAACCCCTTTTTCCGTGTCAAAAGAAACAATCCCATAACCGTTTACACTTAACCATAACTTTTTATTTTGACCGACACCAATAGATTCAAAAGGAAGTAAGGCAAGACTTCCTAGTTTAAAAGACGTAAATTTTCCCGAGGACGGATTATAATTTAGAAGGCCGTCAGAAGTGCCGAACCACAATTTTCCATCTGTAGTTTTTGCCGCACAATGAATATAGGCATTTTCAATTCCAGGGGTTTCGTCGGCATGAAAAACCTCAAAAGTACGTCCGTCAAAACGATTTAGACCGTCTTGCGTTCCGACCCAAATTCCTGCTTGATTGTCTTGTACAACGGCAGTCACGAAACTTTGAGAAAGCCCGTGACTGATAGTATAATTGTTAAAGCGATAATCTCCCTGTCCGAAAACAGCGATTAAAAATAGATTGAATAGTACAAGGACTATTTTCCGCACTTGAAATTATTGTCCGTTTGCGTCTTGATTCTTAGCGTTAGCCCCTTGAATAACTGCGTTTTCCAAATCTCTATCGAAGAAATACAAACCTCCATTGTCATTTCCGATAAGTCTTAATTTATCCAAAATGGTTCGAGCTAAGGCTTCTTCTTCCAATTGCTCGGAAACATACCACTGAACGAAATTGTGGG
This sequence comes from uncultured Lishizhenia sp., assembly GCA_964636775.1. GTDB lineage: Bacteria > Bacteroidota > Bacteroidia > Flavobacteriales_D > Crocinitomicaceae > UBA952. The sequence goes on along the minus strand of CAZWSY010000054.1, from coordinate 22,727 downwards.
TAGTGTAATCTTTTTCTTGTAGGCAAACGTCCACTAAATTATTAATGCTTTGCGTTACCCCAATCTCATGGGCAAGCAATAATTCAAACACGTTTTTAAGGTTTTCGAAATTCACCGGAGGTTGCTCAATTGCAGGAATTACTGCTGTACCACCACGTTCATTAACAAACTTCACCAATTTCAACATGTGAAAACGTTCTTCATCGGAATGGGTGTACATAAATTTTGCGGTTCCGTTCAAACCGTTGTTTTCCGCCCAAGATGCCATTGCAAGGTAATATTGGGAGGAAGATGCTTCTTTACTTATTTGGTCATTTAAGGCCGCTTCAACACGTTTGTTCATATTCTTTTTTTTACAAAGTTACATTCAAGAAACTGATTGATTTCGTTTTGGTTCAAATCCAATGATTTATTAGAGGAATTTAGAATTTGTCTAGACAGTATTGTAGCATTATTTGGTTTTCGAACTTAAAGCATTTGTTCATTCAGGTCTCCTAACTATGAAGAAAAGGATTTCGCCTTGAGCCAAATTTAAAATGAAAGTAATCAAACCTTCCCCGGTTAAGGATTCGAAAACAAAATGATGAGAAACAAAAGGGTTTATTTCCGAACCAGTTTAAAAACAACTTTATCGCCTTCATCGTCGTAATGAATTATCATATAAAGCGGATGGATTTTTTGCACTTCGAAGTGAGGCGTTTCACTTGATTCATCGTGGTAACAAACGAAAACACTTTCATACTTAATTTCCCAACGACCTTTAATGACCTGGTCTGTACCTTGTCGTGACATAATGTAACGTTTGTCAGCGGTAAAATTCCATTCATCAAATTCTTGATGTTCGGTCAAAGGTTTTCCGTTTACGGTAATCTCTTCAATTTTCCATTTTCCGACCAAAGCTGCATCCACCAAGAATACAGGATTGTCTTGTGAAAAAACTACATTTACAACCAAAAACGAAAAAAGGAAAAATAAGGATTTCATAGTGTTTTATTTGGTTCAAATTTAATGCTTTAAAACTTTTAAGGTCTTTTGGTTTCCGTCAAAATTTAAAACCAAAAAATAGGTTCCTTTCCTAATGGAGGAAACTTCTAACTGTTGAATAGGAGTATTCTCGAAAACACTAGATTGAATTGTTTTCCCGCTTAAATCTAAAAGTTGATAAGGAATTTCTTTGTTCCAATTTGGGAGGGATTGAAGGAAAAATAATGTTTCATCTACTGGATTCGGATAAACAGAAATATGTTCATCGAGTTGCAATTCATCTGTTGATAGGTTTGGTTTGAATTGTCCTCCTGATGCACCGTATAAATAGGCAAATGCTTGGTAAAACTGATTTGCGATATTGGCATCATGAATTATAAGTGTATTTTCATCGTTTTTTGAGTCCGCGGAGGCTGTCCAATTATGGGAACCTGTAATTACTTGTGGATCTGAATCTGGAGCAAAGTTGTCTATCACAGCAAACTTATGGTGCATTTGTCCGCTTAACACACATTTTTTAATCCTTTGACTACCAATTGCCGTTTGCAAGGTGTAAAAATCTGTTCCATTCGGGTCTTCATTGTCAATTACTACATTAACCTCAACGCCGTTGTTGTATTTACTAATTAATGTACTCGCCAAATCATCTTTGGTTATTAACATTGTTGCCGCATCAATATCTACATTTGCTGTATTTAAAGCATTAATGATTTTAGCATTTGTTCCATCACTTGGACTAAAATAGCTTTCAATTAAAATTCCGTCCACATTAAAAGTGTGTGGCGTGTTGTCCGTTTTATAGGGGCCAAACTTGCTATTAAGGGGATTGAAAGTTTGTGTTGAACTTCCCCACATTTCTTCAAATTCAGTGGTGTATGCCAAAGCTAGAGGTCGGTCTTCTATTAAAATGCTGTGGTTTTTATCAGGACCATTAATTTGAGCTGACGTCCAATTGGTAGAACCTGTCCAAACCATTGGTTTCGCGCCTGCATTACTGTATTTTGCGTCAAAAACCACAAATTTATGGTGCATTATTGTGTAAGCTGATGTGGTTGGACTTGCGATTCTTGGAATGCCATTATTTAATAATCCGACCATTGTACTAGAAGTTCCGCCGTCATGAATAACACGAACTTTTACACCTCTATTAAAAGCTGCATTTATGGCTCCTGCTAGTCCTGAGGTAGCATTGGCAGAGAATGAATTATAAATAGCAATATCTAAAGTTGAATCACATTGATTGATATAGGAAATAAGCGTATCAACCATTTTATTTCCAACATTTAATGCAATTTGATCGCGTTTAAACGTTGTATCAACTTCATGATTGAAGTATAATTTGATTTTAGATGACCCCTGCGCAAAGGCAAATAAAAAAGCACAAGAAAACAAGACAGATAAAAGAAATTTCATATTGATGTATTGGTTAATTAACCGATTTTATGATATTAGGTTCGAACGAAAGTAATTTAAAAAGCAAATGAAACTCAAGGATTACTATAAAAATCACAATTCATCGATGTCAATTACTTTGTCGCCACGTAGAGTTCTTACTCTTTTAGCCGCTTCAGCAGAAAACAAACTTCCCTTAAAATCAATAATCAGCTGTCTGTAAAATCCAAGAGCTTTCTCCTTATAGTTCAATACATTTTCATTTATATCCCCGAGTCGAAACAACGCATCATCTGCTAAAATATCCTCTTTGTGAAACTTTAAGATGTCTTCATAAAACCCAATAGCTTTCTCCCATTGACCCTGTAATTCCATGGCTTGCGCCCTTTTAAACAAAATATCGTCGGCTAATGAATGAAAAGGAAAGTTGGTTTGAATGCTATCAAAAAGAGAAAATGCTTGAGGATATTTGTGTTGTTCAATGAGCAAATCAGCTTGTGCAAACCAACTCATCGCCTGGAAATTACTGTCTAAGCCAAAATTATCCGTTATCAAAATGGACAATTGCATGGCATCATTAGAAATCAATTTCGAAGTTGATTCCTTCAAAACATTTAACTGAGACTGTGCAAAATTAAATTCCCCGTCATAGTAGAAAATTCGGGCATTTTTGAATTTTGCTTCATTGCCAATTGACTCAAACTTAAAGTCGTTGTCCACTTGCATATACAAAAGTGAAGCCTCCCAAATGTCTCCTCCCAACACATGCACATCGGCCAACTTCATTTTTATTTGAGCCTTCTGAATGTCTGTCATTCCTTGAAAAGCGAGCATTTCGTTTAATGTTTCAATTGCTTTGTCGGCTTTGTCAGCGTAATATGCAAGAATGTGAGCGTATTCTAACATTAACCCAACGCTTCCCCTTGATTTTCCAACCTTTTGAATCGCATTTTCGTATTCCATTAATGCTGCATTTATTTCGTCACTTTTGTACGAACGATTGGTGGTTATTTCTTTATATCGCGCACCCAACAAGGATTTAAGTGCACTCAAATACAGATTTCCGTTTGGACCTAACTCCAACACATAATTGAAGCATTTTCTAGCCGTTTCGTAATCTTTATTTTCTAAAGCTATGCCACCTAAATCATAAACTCTACCTCCATCGCCATTGTTGCGTTTATCTAAGGCTACGACTTGGTTGTAAGCACCTGAAAAATTTCTATTTTGAATAAACAACCACACTAACATTTCCGAGAAAACCAAAGTAGTAGTGTTTTTCTGTGCCCTTAAAATCAATGCTTCTTTTAAAGCTAAAAAATCCTGTCCTTCGCTGTTGCTTAAATCTGTACGTTGTGCAATTGCAGCTTGAATAGACTCATACATCATTGGTTGAGTTTCTAAATAATCAAGGTATTCGCGCACCATTTCAGCTTTATTTCCAGAAAGAGCAAAAAAATCAGCGTACTGAAAATTGAAAGGATAGGAAGGCATTAATTTTCGTCCTCGGTCAAGCGTTTGTTTCGCAAAATCCATCTTGTTTTTGGCGACAAAAGATTGGTAGGTATTGATTATTTGAGAGGGATTAGAAGTAAGTTCGGAAACAATGTCTTGGTAAACTTTTTGGGCTTTTGCTGGTTCGCCTGCATCTTCGTAAAAAGAACCCAATAAAACTTTCAGTTCGCCATCGCCCTTGTTCATTTGAGCATGCTTCTTCACTAGCTTTTCAGCTGTTTTGTAGTCTTTCAACTGCATTAAACAGTCGTAGTATCGGTTGAAATACACTTTAGTAGGACTATTTGCATAGATTTTCTCGTAATAACTTGCTGCTTTTTCAAAATCTCCGCTGAGGTAATAATGTTGAGCAAGTTGAATATCCGTGTCGGTTTGCGCATAAAGCGACAAAGACACAAGTGTAAACAACAATAAAATCAGGTTCTTCATTTTAACATTTAGTTGATTTACTATGATAACGCCAAAGAAAACGCGCTAAGTTAGGAAAGATAAAGTTGGGTTGTTTTTTTTTATTCAATAAGTAAAATTCAACCGAAAATGGAGTTAAAACAAACAACCGCAATATTCCTAAGGCATTCCCATTCACGTCAACAAAAAACGCTTCGAAATCTCTCTCGAAGCGTTTTAATTAGGGTAGTATTGGTTTTTATTATTGTTTCACAAGTCGAGAGGTCAACTGACGACCGCTATTTTTATCTTGAACTTTAACAATGTACATTCCTGTTTTTGCGTCAGCTACATTCATATTGATTTGGTCTCCGAAGAATTGTTCTTTCGCAATAACTTTTCCAGATAAATCAATAATACTTACTTCAAAGTCGGAAGCATAATTCACAAACACGATAGCTTCACTAGAAGTTGGATTAGGATAAACGTTCAAAATCGCACCATCGCCAGTTAATCCACCAACATTTGGAATACTTGCCACTTCTCCGTTGAAAACCGGCATTTTGATGTGAGTTGGATATTCTGGTGCAAATGCAACACGGTTAATTGCAACTCTTGGCATCATTTCAACACCTTCGAACGTGTAAGAGCGTCCATCACCCGGTCTTCTTCGGAAGAATTCGTTAGGCATAATTGGCAAGTTTGGGTTAGATTGGTAACGTGGGTAATTGGAACTTGAAATCAATATTTTCATACGGTGTTGTTTTCCGAAAGTGTAACCTAAAGGCATCGTTTGGAAAACATACTCGTAAATTTCACCAATGTTAATGTTTTCGAAAGGCGCATTATCGTCTTCTTGTCCATTCACGATTGAACGTGCATAATGACGACCTCTAGCGTTTACACAACCTTCCAACACAAACATTTCGCGTCCATCAGGATAAACATCAACCACACGGATGTGAAAATCAGTATCCGTTGGACCTTGTGTAACTCCCGCTGGATTTGATTTAGCGTATATGGTCATTTCAGGAAAACCAATTACACACAAAGTGTCTTGTAAAATTTCCGTTTGGAATTGTAAAACCCCTGGTCTATCCATGGTGTATTCTGTCCAATCTCGAAGGTTAAATTGACCTTGAGAATCACGTAGTCCATCCGGTGTTCTTACAATCATGTTTGCACCACCAATTGTACGGATTGGATCATCTGGATCATGTAAATACGCCAAAACCCCTTCATCGGAAGTTGGAGCATTCATGTCAATTCCTCCATTTCTGTGTAAGTAGAAATTTTTCCAATCAATTCCTGTTGTTAAAGGGAAATTATCACTTCCAAACCAGTAATTACCCGCTGTTTCATTTTCAGCTACACCGTCATTAACTGGACCAACAACATAAAAACGAATATCAGGAATTGAATCAAAATCCAATTTCTTAACAGCGCCCACTTCCCCACTATCGAATCCTGCAATCAAAGGCTCTCCGGTCGCAGGAATATCTTGTGTTTGAATTTGTCCGACAGGATCTGTTGAATTTGCCGCACGAAGCGCAATCTTTATTCCTGGAAGAGGAGTTGCACCAGTGAGGAATGAAATCAATGTATTCAATGGAATTTTGTAATCTTCAGCTGGAACACGAATTTGAACCAAGCCTGCGTTTGTCCAAGTAGTTGATTCTTTAATAAATGCTTTAGGTTCACCTAAGTATTCTGTTTCATCGTAGTTTAAGTTGTAACGAAACCAAGCAATAAGTTCTGAATTAATCGCCTTTGCAATGGGCAAATCTGAATTACTGAATTCATCCAAATCCAAACCAAGTACATCGTAAACATTGTCCTTGTATTCCATGTCACCTGTTTTCAAACTACCAACAGTCTGGTGCGCCCATGGACCGATGATTAATTTTTGAAGGTATTTTGCTTTTTTATTTGGATCTAAATGTTGTTTCATCAAGTTCCACGTTTCAATTTGTCCGTCTGTGAAAATATCCCACCAACCCGTTAAGTGATAAGCTGGAACTTCCATATTGGTGTATCTACTTTTTGTACCATTTATGTCACCAAATCCGTCCTCATTGATTGGCGCACGGGAAGCATCCATATCCCTTCTTCCAATGCTATTTGGATAGTAACCCGCAGGACCGTTTAAGTATCGTACAGAGGAAAAGTGGTCAATTGCATTAGCCGCCGCCACAAATTTATTTGGTAATCCGTAATCCGTTGCAGAGTGTAGATTGTTGTCGATATCGTCGTCTATTTCGTTCAAGTCATCGTTTGTTCCCGTGAAAATTTGTCCTTTTAACCAACCGTTCACCAAGCGATCTCTAAAAACACCGTTTTGAAAACCCGTACTCTTATAGAATTCCTGCGTTGCAACAATTGGAACCATACATTTCATTCCAGGCTGTGATGGGTCGATTTTTCTCGCCGCCGCCGCTTGGTATTGATTATAACCTAATGCAGAAGCACCAAACGTTCCAATTCGTCCATTGGTAAGTTTAGCAGTAGTTTCAGGAACACCATTTTGGTCATTATCGAAAAGCCAATCTTGGTTAATAATTGCTTGAATGGAATTGTATCCATCCTCATGTCTATTCCCGTTTCTTGGGTCGTCAAGAGGCGTAACATCTAGAACGTGTCCGTAAGTTGGGTGATACGCATTTTTATTCCAGCTATCTGAATAAAGTGGTAAATAAACGCCATTTGAACTGTAGCGACCACGCATATCCTGAATAGCATAAGCATAACCCAACATATTGATTGGTGCAGCCAAACCATCCCAGTCACCTTTGTTGTAAGGGGTGCGTGAAAACACCATTGGAAGTTGGTAAGGATTCGGGTTGGGTTGTCCATTAATGGAATCATACATGATAAATTGTACACCTCGTTTTAATACCTCAATCGGAACCGATGTACCTAAAACGTCAACATTAATTACCAACGAATCTCTTAGCACCGGCATGTAAACGTCCGTCATTAGCTGAATACCATCAGGCATTGTAAGAGGAATCGTGTACTTTGTAGATAATTCTTCAAGGTTATCAAGTTGGCCATTAACGATTACATTTTGACCGAAAAGACCCGAACAACCCAAGATGAATAAAGCAGATAGAACTTTTTTCATGGTTTAATTTTTGTTAAAAATAAATTAATTTTTCTCACATCTTCACAATTCGAACAGTTTCTTTTGAATTTTCCAACTGAACAACAATAATATAGAGTCCTGAGGGAAGTTCCGATAAGTCTAATGTTGATTCTCCTCCGTTAAAAACTTTGCACACCAAACCTTGAGAATTGAGAATTGAAACTATTGCATTTTCAAAATTCGCTGAATGGTTGTACTCCATTTTAATTGATTCCGTAAAAGGATTTGGGAAAATGGATACTTTAAGATTTTCTTTTTCAATTAACTCCAAAGGCTGATTTTTAACGCACCTAATCGCAAAACCATTTTGTTTCTTGGTGAAATTTCTAAATGCAGTCGGAACATCATATTTTAAAGATCTAAACCAAGAAAAAGTAGTGTCAAGCTCTGTTGCTGTCCAGAAGTAAGCATAAGTTCCTAAGTTGTTATAATTTCCACCATCATAACGACACCCGTTGGGCAGCGCCTTGAATCCAATCGCGTCGGTTGCGTCGGTATTTGGCGCTTGCCAAAATTCATTTCCAGTTGCTTTTAGAATGGAACCCGCAACACCCAAACCACCAATTTCATTCGTGAATCTTGTCCATTCTAAGTTTGAAGGTACATGCCACCCTGAAGGACAAACATTCCTTTCATCTATTGTTGTAAAAAAATTATACAACCTTCCATAGGTATTGGCAATTATTTCGTTTCCTTGATAATCTGAAAAAGCCGAAGTTGAAGCAGATGACCAACTTAAATTATTTTCAATTTTTGAAATCAAATCCCCGTTTGCGAAGCGAGTTGTTTTGAGATTTTCGGTCATCCATTCTTGTCCATTGGAAACAATGATACTGTTGTAGAAGTTTCCGTCACTATCCACAACACCATTTCCAGGAGTTGCTGTTTGACTAAAAAAATGGCTGCTTACTAAATAAGTAAATACAAGACTTTTGACCAACACCAAGTGTTTTGCGAGTGAAGGTATTTTTATCTTTTGTGAGGAGGTCATAAAGTCGCTTTTTAAAGAGTCTCAAATGTAACAATTTTCGTAATCATTAAAAAAAGTTAAAAAAAGTGTGAACAAATTGGATTGTATGTGCAATTGATTTTCTAATTTTCAGCCAACTAAACCATGTTTTATGCTGAAAACAGTTCTAAATTCCCTGCTTTTTTGTTTCGTTTTTTGTACATCAACGAGCGTTTTTGCTCAAGTAGTTAAATTCTCAGGAGTAGTAAAAGAGTCTGACAACAAGACCGTTGTTCCTTTTGCAAAGGTTATTATCAAGGACTCTAACATGGGTGCTGTCACTGACGTCGATGGAAAATTCACCCTTACCATTGACTTCCAAGGTGCAAAAGAAAAAGTGTTGATGATACGTTTCACTGGATTCAAAGAATACACCCAAACAATAACGCCAACAAGCCCAACTAATCTTGAAATAAAGTTAGAAAGTGAGGTAGTAACGCTCAACGAGGTGGTTGTTTCGAGTTCCAGAATGTCAGAAAGGATTTTGGAAGCTCCGGTAAGTATTCAACGTTTATCGGCACAACAAATCATGGCCACGTCGAGTGGGAATTTTTATGAAGGGTTAAAAAACTTACGTGGAGTGGACATGGCAACGTCTTCTGCAGGTTTTCAAGCAGTAAATATGCGTGGCTTCAATACAACTGCTCCTGTTCGGGTAGTTCAATTTGTTGATGGAATTGACAATCAAGCGCCCGGTTTGAATTTCCCTGTAGGTAACTTAGTAGGAGCTAATCCCTTAGACCTGGAAAGCATTGAAGTTATAACAGGTCCGGCTTCTGCACTTTATGGTCCTAACGCATTTCAAGGGGTGGTAAATATGATATCAAAGAATCCTTTTGATCATCAAGGAATTTCAGCAGAAGTCAAAACGGGAACACGCAATCTAATGGAAATGAATTTCAGATATGCTGAGGCATTAGGAAAGAAGAAGAATTTTGGCGTAAAATTCACTGCCTCTTACATGCAAATGAAAGATTGGGTGGCGGATGATTCAACATCAAATTTATATGGAGATATTTCTGCCAATGTAAACTTGAGCAGTATCGTTTCCAAACTTCAATACGACCAATCTCTTTCTCAAGAGGACATTGATACATGGGTTGCATTAAATAATTACATTGAATTCAATCCAGTAGTTGGACAAACGGGACTCAATATTAAGGAGGTTGTCGCACCAGGCTACATGGAAAATCAATTAGCCAACAATGATGTAAGAAGTTTTAAAACCAATCTTGGCTTACATTATCGTTTTGACAACAAAACAGAGCTATCGTACACTGGTAAATTTGGTTTAGGTACAGCTGTTTACCAAGGAGCAAATCGATATTCCATTAAAGACATCATGTTTCAACAACATAAATTGGAGTATTCTGGTAAGAACTTTTTGATTAAAGCATACAGCACAATCGAGGATGCCGGAAAATCTTACGATGCCGTTTTTACAGGAATAAATGTTTCAAAAGCATCTATTGCAGATAATTGGGTACCCACTTATTTAAGTACATTTTTTAATACTTTAAGTGAATTAAACAACGACTATGATAACGATGCCAACTTAGAAATGGTTAATACCGCCATGCAAGCAGCATTATTGGATGCGAACAACTCATGGTATCAACCTGGAACTGCTGCTTACGACTCTGTTGTGAGAGAAATTACACAAAACGCAGACCTTCAAAAAGGTTCATTATTTGTGGATCGTTCAGCACTTTATCACCTCGATGGACAATATACATTCGATAAAGTGAAATGGGTTAATTTACAAGTTGGAGTAAATGGTCGCTACTATGTTCCACGTTCTTTTGGTACAATTTTCTCCGATACCTTAGTGAATGCCGGAGATACTTTAGCTAACGGTTCAGCAGATAGAAATGCCGCTTTTGTGAACTTGCATCAATGGGAAGTTGGCGGTTACATTCAAGCTTCAAAACGTTTTTTTGATGATAAGCTAATTGTAAACGCTTCAGCAAGAGTAGATAAAAACCAAAACTTCCAACCGCAATTTTCACCACGTTTATCTGTCGCTTATACCTACAAAAATAGCAACTTCAGAATTGGTGCTCAAAGTGCATTCCGTACACCAACCCTTCAAAACCAATATATTGATTTGAATTTAGGTCCAATTCGTTTGTTGGGCAACCTGAATGGTTTTGAAAATCTTTATACACTCAATTCAGTTACCGCTTTCAATGATAGTTTAGAGGCGCTAGACGGCAACCTCAATGCTGTTGATCCAAGTATTTTAAAAGCTCAAAACTATGATAAGCTTAAGCCAGAGCAAGTTCGAACAGTGGAATTGGGTTACCGTGGGGTAATCAAAGGGAAATTAATGATTGACGCTGACTTTTACTTCAATCAATATTCAAACTTCATTGCTGATGTTCGAGTAGTTAGACCGTTAAATGGTGCTATTGCAGGTGAAGAGTCTGGTTTTGACGCGATTGTAACTAAAAACTATGAAGTGTATCAAATACCTGTAAACAGTTCAAAAGTTGTGAATGCATTAGGTGGAGGTATTGCAGCGAGTTATTTCTTGCCGAAAGGATATGTTGCGACTGTAAACTACACTTATGCTCAATTATTAACCGAAACGTTAGAAGAAGACCTAATACCAGGATTCAACACTCCTCCACACAAAGTAAACGTAGGACTTTCAGGTAAAAATGTTTGGAAAAATCTAGGTTTCAATACAACTTTCCAATGGGTTCACGGGTACGAATGGCAAAGTACGTTTGGTACAGGTTACGTGCCGAATTACCATGTATGGGATATGCAGGTGAACTATCCGTTCGACATAAAAGCAAGCAAAATGATTGTTCGATTGGGTTGTTCTAACGTATTGAACTACAAGCGTCGTGAAGTATTCGGCGGACCAATGATTGGACGAATGATTTATACCTCACTTGGCTTTAATTTAGATAAACCGAAGAAATAGAGAATAGTGGAGAGGGAAGAACTAAGATCCGCCGCGGCGGAGAAAGTTGAGAACTGAGATCCGTCGTGGTGGAGAGAACTGAGAATGGAAAGTGAAAAGTGTAGTCCCGATAACTATTGGGAGAAGAGTTGAAAGTGGAAATTAAACAACGGAAAGCGATGTCCTGCGCTGTATTTTGACACATTGATCTTGCCGAAATGAGTGGAGTCGAAGGACGAAACATAATTCTGCAGTAAATCTTTTTCTCTAATCTAAATTCAAAAAGTACGCGCATAAAAAAAGTCCCACTAAACAGCGGGACTTTTTCATGCTTGGAATTCGTAATTATGCTTTTTTGACATTTACTGCATTCAAACCTTTGCGACCTTCACGAAGATCGTACTCTACAACGTCATTTTCTTTGACTTTGTCGTTTAAACCTGAAACGTGTACAAAATACTCTTTGTTTGTTTCTTCATCTACAATAAAGCCAAATCCTTTGGTCTCATTGAAGAACTTTACTGTTCCTTTACTCATGGGTAATTATTAAAAAAAGGTAAAGGTAAACCGAAAACTCACATAGACAAGGATTTTATTGAAAATCAATGGAAAAGAATAAAATTGTTTCTTATTCAAACCCTTTCCAAAAAAATAAGAAAA
>CAZWSY010000054.1:0-10621 GCA_964636775.1 uncultured Lishizhenia sp. | reverse complement strand
GGACTTTCATTCTTGGCTCATTACCACATAACCTAAACTTTGTCAAATGTCTTCATATCTTGAATTGACTATCTTTGCCGCCATTAATCAAGGTTGAAGTATGCATATTCCTTACTAAAACCTATAACAACTATTGCGAATGAACTTATTAACCGTGGGCAGCGTTGCTTTCGATGCCATTGAAACCCCTTTTGGAAAAACTGACAAAATTGTAGGGGGAGCTGGAACTTTTATTGCTTTGTCTTCTTCTTTCTTCGTTGAAAATCAGGGAATTGTATCCGTTGTTGGAGAAGATTTTCCTTCCGAAACATTGGACTACATGAATCAAAAAGGGATTGATACGACTGGAATTCAAATCAAAGAGGGTGAGAAAACGTTTTTTTGGTCGGGCAAGTACCACAATGACATGAATTCGCGCGACACCTTAGTAACAGAATTAAATGTACTTGGTACATTCGACCCAATAGTTCCACCATCTTTCCAAGGTGTTGATTATTTAATGCTCGGAAACTTAAGTCCTGATGTTCAAAGAACGGTTATCGAACGCTTGGAGAATAGACCAAAATTAATCGCAATGGACACCATGAATTTTTGGATGGATATTGCAATGGATGAATTGCGTAAAACCATGCAACTTGTTGATGTTCTTATCATCAATGACGAGGAAGCGCGCCAATTATCAAAAGAATATTCCTTGGTAAAAGCAGCAAAAGTTATACGTGAAATGGGTCCTAAAATTTTGATTATTAAAAAAGGAGAACACGGCGCTTTGCTCTTCCACGGTGACAATATTTTCTTTGCTCCCGCATTACCTTTAGAAGAAGTGTTTGACCCAACTGGTGCTGGTGATACTTTCGCTGGTGGTTTTATGGGTTACATCGCTGCAACAGATGATTATTCCTTCGAAAACATGAAAAGAGCAATCATCGCGGGTTCTGCTTTAGCTTCTTTTTGCGTTGAAAAATTTGGAACACAACGACTTGCAGAAATCAACAAACAAGACTTAAACTTACGCATTAACGAATTCGTTAAGCTCACTAATTTTGAAATGAATTTGGCCTAACTCATGGAAAAGAATCAATTTTATTTACAACTTGAACAATACGCTGCACAAGAAGACCTGATTGGTTTGGGGCGCGAACTAGGTGAACTTAGAACTGCTTTTGAAGACTTTGTTCTGGAAGAAGAACGCAAAGACCAAGTGCAAAAATTAGAAGCCAATGAAACAGGTGAAGAGTTTGAACCGAGGGATTTTAAACCTGAAAAAGAAGAGTTTTACAACCTATTGAAAACGGTTCAAGAAACTCGTAAAAAACAAATTGAACTTAAAAACACCCTTGAAAACGAAAATCTTCGCTTGAAAAGAGAAGTGATTCAACAATTAAAAGAGGTGGTTGAACAAGAGGAAAATATCGGTGCAGCCTTCATCAAACAAAAAGAATTGTTGGAAACATGGAAAAAAATCGGTGATATTCCACGCGACAAAAGAGATGAAGTACAAAAAGAATTTTCTCGTTTGATGGAGTTGTTTTTCTACAACATCAACATTTACAGAGAAATAAAAGAACACGATTACAAGCGCAATCATCAACTGAAAGAAGAGGTTATTTTCAAGTTGAAGACTCTGCGTGCGAGTAATAAAAACATCAGAGATTTAGAATCTCACCTACGCACTTTACAGGATGAATGGGAAACTATCGGACCTGTTAAAAATGAGGAATGGGAAACCCTAAAAGCTGCTTATTGGGAAGTTGTAAGGTCGGTTTACGAAAAAATCAACGCATTCTACGACGAACAACGTGCTCAACTCATGGAAAATATCCAAAAGAAAAAAGTGTTGATTGAAAAAGCCAACGAACTTTTGGAGGGTCTTGAACAATTGAATAAACTTAAAGATTGGGAAGACAAATCCGCAGCTTATTTGGCGCTTCAAGAAGAATGGAAAACGATTGGTTTTGGTCCAAAAAAAGAAAACGACGCCGTTTGGACTGCATTTCGTGGTGCATGTGATAAATTCTTCGAGGCGAAAAAGGAATTCAATCGTGGATTGGATGCTCAGTTTAAAGATAACGCCAACAAGAAAAGGGAACTTATTGAAAAGGCTAAATCCCTCCAAGAATCAACGGATTGGAAACAAACTGCCGACAAGTTAATTCAACTTCAAAAACAATGGAAATCCATCGGAAACGCAGGACAGAAATTTGAAAATAAACTTTGGGCAGAATTTCGCGGGGCTTGTGATGCTTTTTTCACCGCAAGAGACAACCACTTCAACGCTCAAGATGCTGAACTTTCGACCAATTTGGATGCAAAAAATCAATTGATTGCAACGATTGAAAACGCAACTTTACCGGAAAACAAATCGGATGCTTTACAACAATTAAAAGCATGGAACGACGAGTTTTCTGCAATTGGTCACGTTCCAATGAAGCAAAAAAATGAAATTTACGATCGTTTCAAAAAAGCAATCGACAAACAATATTCCAACCTAAAATTGGAAGCAGCGGAGAAAGAAGCCGTACTTTTCCAAGCAAGATTAGAAACACTTCAATCTAGCCCTGACAAATCAAAATTGTTACAGTCCGAACGCAATGAAATCAGAAAACAAATTGATTTGTTAAGCAAAGAAATTAACCAGCTGGAAAACAATTTAGGTTTCTTTTCAAGATCAAAAGGTGCTGACCAACTTAGAAAAGAGGTGGAACAAAAAGTTGAACGAACAAAATCAAAAATTGCGAGTTTAAAACAAAAACTCAAAATGATTCCGAATGAATAGTTTCATCAACTTATTACTGTTGTTGTTTACACTTCCAACAATGTTGATGGCCATTTTTGTTGGTTTCGATTTACCGGTTGAATTTCTTGGTGTTTCTGGAAATGCCTTACCTTACAAAATCCAAATTTTTCTTGGTTTAGGAATGTTGTTGTTGGCAATTGGTTTGTGGCGAGTAACCAGACGTTGGATGGGAATTCGAATGACGAAACAAGTTCAGAAATTTAAGTGGAATGTTGCTATTAGTTCTTCCAGAAAATCACGTGTAATTACTTATACCTTATTGGAAAGTTTACTCTTCTTTTCGTTGGGGTTCGGTTATATGAATTTGACTAAAGATGCCTGGTTTCCAACCTTAGCAATGTTTGTCCTTGGTGTTGAGAGTTTAATTTTTCTTGTAGTAAACTCCAAAAACAATTTCAGAATAGGTCTTACTTCAAAAGCCATTCTGGCCTCAGACAGAGAAGTAATATTAATTTACCTTAAAGGATTAAGACAAGTGAGCATTAGTCAGCAAACCGTTTACTTTGATTACATCGAGAATTTGCAGTTGACTTTTCCAACGGATTGTATTCCAGAAGACCAGCGCAACGAATTTTTTGAAACTTTACGCGGTCAACTTGACAAAAATCGTGTACTTTTTCGTTTAGAATCCTAGTTTGAAAGTTTTATTTATTCGCTTTTCCTCCATTGGTGATATTGTGCTAACCTTTCCGGTGGTGAGGTGTACGAAAGACCAATTGGAAAATGTTGAAATTCACTACCTCACAAAAAGTCACTTTGCGGATTTATTGAATGCTTGTCCTGAAATTGATAAGGTTCATACTTTAGAACATTCCTTGTGGGAAACGTCCAAAAAACTGAAAGCAGAAAAATTTGATTTTATCATCGACCTTCATCACAACCTACGCACCTCTATTTTACTCTTGTTTCTTCAAGAACCGAATTTTCGCTTCCATAAATTGAACTTTCAAAAGTGGTTGTTGACACAATTCAAAATTAATCGATTGCCAAAAAATCTTCATGTTGTAGAACGGTATTTTGGTGCGGTAAAAAAACTTGGTGTTCGAAACGACAACTGCAATAATGCCTTTTTTATTCCTGAACATGCAGCAACAAATGCCCATTCCTTTCTGCCGAATCATCCATTTATCGCATTTGCAATCGGAGCACAATTTACCACAAAAAGATTGCCAACCGAACAACTCATTAACTTGATTGAAAAATTGAATTTGCCAATCGTTTTATTGGGCGGAAAAGAAGATTCTAATCGTGGAAAAGAAATCACAGGTGCACTAAATTCTCAAAATATAATTGATTTATGCGGAAAAACAACTCTTTTTGAGTCTGCATACCTTGTGAGTAAAGCCAAAGCACTACTTACACACGATACAGGAATGATGCACATTGCGGCTTGTTTTGATGTTCCAATTTTAACGATTTGGGGAAATACAATAAAGGATTTTGGCATGTCCGCCTACCGACCGGAAAGCAACGATACACTGTTTCATTTCGAAGTAGAGAATTTGAGTTGTCGTCCTTGTTCAAAAATTGGTTCTTCGCAATGTCCGAAAAAACATTTCGCTTGTATGAAAAAACAAGACCTCACTAAAATTGCGGAAACCACCCACAAACTAATTGAAGTTAAAAATTGAATTATGATTTTATATAACGTTACAGTCAGTATAGACCCCGCAGTTGCGGAAGATTGGCTTAATTGGATGCGAAAAGTTCACATTCCAGACGTGATGGCAACAGGTTGTTTTTTAGAAAGTCGCTTATCGCGGGTTCACGGTGAAGAAGAAGGTGGATTAACGTATTCGGTGCTTTATCTTTGTCCGAGTGAGTCTGTTTTGGCAACTTACCAAAAAGAATTTGCGCCGCGTTTGCAACAAGAACACAGCTCTCGTTACCAAGGAAAATTTGCCGCTTTCAGAACCAATCTAACCCTCATCGAAGAATTCAAAGCCTAATATGTCAGTAAAACCCAAAAAACACCTCGGACAACATTTCTTAAAAGACCAAGGAACGTGCGAAAAGATTGCCAAGCAATTCACACATCATCAAGATTGTCATCGCGTTCTTGAAATTGGTCCGGGAATGGGTGCTTTGACAACCTACCTGTTGAAAGACGAAAGGATAGATTTACAAGTTATTGACGTGGATGAAGAATCGATTTATTATTTAAGAGATCACTTTCCGAATCTTGAAAACCGTATTCATTTTGGGGATTTCCTACGTATTCCCGCTGAAAAAATCATGGGAACGGAACCTTTCGCTGTGGTGGGGAATTTTCCTTACAACATTTCCTCACAAATCTTATTTCGCTGCTTGGAATACCGAAACCAAATCCCTGAAATTATGGGCATGTTTCAAAAAGAAGTGGCAGTGAGAGTGGCAGAAAAACCCGGTTCGAAGGAGTATGGAATTTTAAGTGTTTTACTGCAAACCTATTATGACATTCATTATTGCTTCACAGTTGACGAACACGTTTTTATTCCGCCACCAAAAGTAAAATCCGGGGTAATCCGTTGTACACGAAATTCACGTGAAAACCTACCTTGCGACGAAAAGTTGTACGCTCACGTCATTAAAACGGCTTTCAACCAGCGCCGCAAAACACTCCGCAATTCCATCAAAGCCCTGCTAAAAGGAAACGAACTCCCTGAAAAATTCTCCAACGAACGCCCCGAAAGATTAAGCGTAGAAGATTTTATTGAATTGGCGGTGTTTGTAGAGAGCCTGGAGAAGGTGTAAAATCTTGTGTTAAGTTGCTATTTTTGAACAGTGGCGGACAACATCAAATTTTATTGGTTCAAATATATCGAAGGTGATAATCAGGCGCTGGGACAATTATATGAGCTGTTTTTTGAGCGATTAGTGTTTAAGGCTATTTATTACACAAAAAATCCTGAAGTTGCTCGGGACATTGTTAGTGGCTTATTCGTTTACCTTATTGAAACGCCAAAAGAGATGAGGTTAGAAAAATGGAGTAAACACAGTCAGTTTGAGCTTTTGTTGACCACAATTGTAAAAAACAAATGTTTAGATTACCTCAAATCTTACCAAGTCAAGAACATAAAGAGTACAAACGAACTCACTATTGAGCCAAAACTGCAAAGCGAAAATATGTCAAGTCTTCGAAAAGAAATAGATGAATCCTTACAACTTTTAAAAGAAGACGAGCGCTTATTTTTTCAGGCTCATTTAATTGGTTTTTCAAATGAAGAATTAGCACAAACTTTTCAAATAAATGAAAAAACAGTGCGTAATCGACTAAGTTTAACACGAAAGCAGTTGGCCAAAATTTGGTGGCAATCTTTCTTAATAATGATGTGGTTATGGAATTGAAAGATTTAAAATTGCTTTTAAACAAGCCAAATGACTTAAAAAAATTAATCCTTGAATTGCGGGATGAAAAAAATCTGAGTGAAGAGGTAAAGGGGTTTATTGTATTGTATGACTCTTTTAATGGCGATTGTAATGCCGTAAAGAATTACATAACATCAACTGAAAAATTCATTGTCTCCAAATCAAAACCAATTAAACGCTCTATTTCGTATTTGAAATATGCGGCGGTTTTATTGCTAATCTTGGGAGTTGGTGGCTTATTATATTTTGGAAATACAACGTTTAAACCCACAACAATAACCTCTAAAAGTAACCCAAAAATTTTTAAAGAACCAGGGATTCCAATACTAATGGGAGATTCTGCTCAAATCGATTGGGCTCCATTGATGTATGCCATGGCAAATGAAAGTAAGGAAAAGTCAATTTCAGAATGGCGAAAAATTCAAAAAATTGCACCTGAAAACGATACCGTCCTTTATTTTGGAGGTCTTGTTTATTTCAATGCCAGTCAAGAACAAAAAGCTGAAAAATATTTCCATCTAAACCGTCAAATCCAAAGTATTTACAACGACCGTTCACTGTATTTCATAGCTATAATTGATTGGAAACAAAACAAACTAGAAGACGCAAAGGAAAAGTTTCAACAACTTATTTCAACAACAGATTTAGAACTAAAAAAGGCTGCAAAAAATCATATTAAAGAAATTGAAAATACATCCATTAAATGAGTTGACTTATACCAATTGTGATACATTTTGCCGCATTAAAAACAATGTGTGGTATAATGCCTCCGCCGCGGATTGACATTCAATACAATTTGATTCCGTCGTGTCGGAGACATTATATGTCATAGTCGGTATTAATTTCTAAATCAACTCATTTGTTTTTTCGTTGGCGCTTTCTGTTGACCATATAAGAATTCACTGCGTTTTTAGAAGTGTACCAAACATTTCCTTCCTTGTATGCATCTATTTTGCCTTGTCGAGCCAATAAACTCAGGTATTCTTGTCCGTAAGGCAAACGCTCTTCCTCCAAAAGGTTATTGATGGATAAGTATTCATAATTAGAACCGGGTAAGGCGGATAAATAAATATTCAATGTACGTTCCACAGCCTGAATCATTAGCAACTGCAACTTTTTATAATGACCGTTATTTGCTTGGTTCAATGCATCGAAATACTTTTTTCGATCAGCGTGAAGTATAATTGCTGGAGGATAACCATTTCGCAATAAAAGCAGGTTCATCGCCAAACGCACGGTCCTTCCATTTCCATCAAAGAAAGGATGAATCCAAACAAAACGATGGTGAAAAAGCGTTGCCAAACTGACCATATCCAATCCATCTGGATTTAAATGAATCCATTCGATAAGTTCGTCAAACAACTCACTTACTTTTGAGGCAGCTGGCGGAGTGAAATTTGCACCATTGATTCGGACATTTCCTGAACGGATTCTACCAGCATAATGTTCTTCTATGTTATTTAATACGATCTCGTGTAATTTCAAAATATCAATACCCCGAACTGGTTCCGAAGCAGCAGCCAATTGATATAAAAAAGAAATCGCTTTGTGGTGATTGAACGTTTCAAAATGCTCCCGAAGGCTTTTCCCTTTCACTGTCACACCTTCCTCAAGAATCATTTGGGTTTCACGTAGCGTAATGGTGTTTCCTTCAATGGCATTGGAATTATAGGTCCATTCCAATGCAAGATTCGTTTTAATTTTCTCGACTATAAATGTGGGCAGAGGACGATGTGCATCCAATTCCTTTTTCTTGGATTCCAACCTTGAAAGGTGATCGTTGATTTCATCATCTACTAAAAATTGATTCTTCCACATAATATCGGATAAACCACAAATATAACATATCCGATATTAAATTTGAACTATTTCCTAATTTATTTTAGAAATCGTGCTCAACGAAATTCAATACTCCTCCCAAAACAAATAAAAACGCAACACTATTGCAGTTAAAACAATTACGATCAAATAACCCATCCATGAATAATCTGATTTTCGCGTAGGTTCTAAACGTAAGTTTTTTACGTTGGAAGTTAATTCGTAGGTTGACCAGTAAAGTGGATGTGCAAGCTGGCCCGTATGGTTTTGTAAATAATTCAATTTAGCATTTTGCAAGGCATCTTCAACGGTAGCTCCTTTGAAAAGATAGTGATAAAATTTCTCAAAAATATAGGCTGAACTTTGATCAACTGTTTGATACGGAGAGGCAATTACGGCTTTAGCACCACGAGAAAGTAGTAGATTATTAATCCCTAAATCAAAAATATTTATTCCTCTTCTACTACCAGCATAGCACACATTAAAAATCACAAGGTCTTTTCTGACTTTGAAATAAGGGTCTCTTACTTTATTCAATTCCCTTGACTCAAGCGTTGAACTTGAAGGATCTAAATCTCCGTACTTATTCAAACCACCATGTCCAATAATTTGTAAAATTCCTGGTTGTGATAGATTTCTTACGTTAAAGATTTGAGACTTTTTATTGGTATGTTTAACAAAGGTGCTAGAGAAAGGCAATTTCCCAAGTGACCCTTTATTTAACCATACTTGTTTCTTTGATGTATGAAGTTTTCTTTCTCCTTTTTTACCTATAAAAAAATCAATGGGATTGTATATTTTGACAACATTCACTTTTTTCTTAAAGTAGGATAATTCATTAAATTGACTCCCCTTTAAATCAGTCACAATCCAATCAAATGGTAGTGAAATATCTGGTGCAACATAGACTTTTTTTATTTTTCGTCTAATAATGGCAGGTAAAATTTTTGAAAATTTATAAATCTCAAATCCTTTCGTCTTCAAGGACTTTACTGTTTCGTAATCTTTTAGGTGATAAAATGTCCAGTAATCTTTTAATCTGAAAACCTCGATATTATTTTTTTGGACCAATAGAAAAAATGGTGCTATTCCTACATTTAAAATCGCTGCATCTCTTTTTTCTAATTGTGCTTGCATGTGCGAAGCATTATCTTCAAGTTGCCAAGCGTTTAATAGCTTTATTATAAATCGGAGTTGATTCTCATTAGTTGGCTTTAATTCAATCTTCGCCAATAACTTAGTCAAAAACAGCCTGTTTTCTTCTTTTAAATTAGGATTTACTTTATTTTTCGAATAATACGAAAACCTGTCTAACGTTAAATTGAGCATCATTTTTTTATCCGCCCATTCCGGCTTTTTTTTCAAAAAATACTCGTGAATTAATAACAATTGATAATGGGGAGAAATGTCATAAGCATCAAAAAAATTAATACTAAGTTTGTTTTGATAAAAGCGCCAAAATGGTAAAATACGTTCTAATATTGATTTGACTTGCAGTAATTTATCCGGTGGGTAGTTTTTAGTAATTGCATTTTTTATGTAGTATGAAATCAAGGAGAAACTATTCATAAAATTTGGACCCATTTCACCAATTGGATTGGCTTGAAATTTATTGAGGTACGGAAGCGTAAGTGAATCAGCTTTGTTCTCCTGCATGCAAGTGTAATATGCCATGGCTAACATACCGTCTAAGTTTTTACGTAAATTATGTTCTGTTGCCGGCATGCAATCGATTGCCGCTTGATAGGACTCGATTACTTTGTCAAATATTTCTTTTTCAAATACTGGATTTTTAAAGTCCGATGCTTTTGTTCTTACTTGATAACCAACCAAATCAAATAATCTGCTCCCTTTTGAACGGTGAATTATAGCTTCTTCTTGTGGGAAATAGGGGTACTGTTCAATGGAGAGCAAGGCAGAATCTAAATAACTTATTATTGGAACTATTTTTTTGCGCTTATCGTTTACTATATTTCCGGAGTTGAGGTAGTAATCCGAACGATAGATACAACTTGATGCAAACATTTGGTAAATGAAATGTGATCCAATTTTATGCCTTTCATTGTAATGCTTTCGCAACAAAGAAATCGCCTTGTCGGAATTAATAATCGCTGAATCACCGATGAAAGAATAATGGTAATAAAAGGCAATTTGTGCGTGATAGTATGCCTTGTAAATAGGCTGATTGGGCTTTAGTTTTACTGCTTCTTGAGCAGCCATTTTAAAGGCAAACATATTTTCTTCCCAAAAATAAAGCTTGGATTGAGTGGTTAGAATTTCATAGCGCTGATCGTTGCTCAAATGCTGTTTTAGCAGTGACTCACACTTCAGATGTGCGTTATTGAAAAGTCCTCTTTCAATTAATTCCTTGATTTCTAGTTTTTTGGTGGTAAAATAGTCCGCTGAAATATGCTTAGATGCGAATGTAATATCGCTTTTGAAATACATCAAGAAAAGTAAAACAATACATTTCAGCTTCATTAGGAACAAAATAAATGAAAATGTGTGAAATATTTTTGCACAGTTCCGCAGGGTTTCAAATCCTGCGGAACTTTACTAAACGAAATAATATTTCCTTGTGCGCCAAATTAAATGAACGAACCTCAAACCATTGAAATGGTTAATTAATAATTGGTGATTCATCCTAGGGGAGGTTTT
>CAZWSY010000053.1:0-25549 GCA_964636775.1 uncultured Lishizhenia sp. | reverse complement strand
ACGTAAATCAGTCCTTGGACGCGATATGGAATTTCTTCTTGTTTTCGGGTTATTTGAAAATCATTGAAAAGAAATGGATTGACAACAAAGTTTATGGCGTTTTCCAAATTCCAAATATTGAGATTCAGACAATTTTTGAAGTTTCGGTCTTGCATTGGTTTGTTCAGTCCCAAACGTATGACCGCTTCAAAGTGGTGATGGAAAACATGAAGAAAGGTCAGCTAAAAGATTTTTCAAAATACTTTTCTGACTTTATCAAAAACGCTTGTAGTTACTACGACTTCGCGGACCAAGAACCCGAAAAAATTTATCACGCACTCGTACTTGGAATGATGGTTCACTTGCAACTGGATTACCGAATTTCTTCCAACCGCGAAAGTGGTTATGGTCGTTATGATATAATACTTCATCCGCTTAAAAAAGAACTTCCGGGTTTTGTTTTCGAGTTCAAGAAATTCGATGATGAGGACGAAGAAAACATTCAACAAACCTTAGATTCCGCATTTCAACAAATGTTGGAAAAAGAATACGCGAATATTTTAGTCCAAGAAGGTTGCGAAAATATTCACCACATTGCCATCGCATTTAAAGGGAAAGAAGTCAAAATGAGGTATGAGTAAACTATTGGAAAATCAGATTTACATCGGTTCAGAGGGCAAAAAAAGTCAATTTGATTTAGCAATTCCGGAAAATTTTTCGGGCCAATGTGTTGTATTTACTCATGGGTTTATGGGCTTTAAAAATTGGGGAGTCTGGCATTTGGTTCAAAATTATTTCGTTCAAAATGGTTTTGCTTTTTGCAAGTTTAATCTAAGTCACAACGGCACTTCTATTGAAAAAAATGACCATTTTGTTGATTTGGAGGCTTTCGGAAAAAATACGTATTCAATAGAAATTCAGGATTTAAAGTGCCTTTTGAAACATTTATCATCAACATTTACAGAAATTCAAAATTTTCATTTAATTGGTCATTCACGAGGTGGAGCTACCACAATTTTAACTTACTCCGATTTAATTGAAACTAATAACCCTTTGATTTCCAAAATCAAATCACTTGTTTTATGGGCTTCCATTTGTGACATTGCAAGTAGATTTCCTTCCGATCAAGAATTGGAAGAATGGAAAAATTCAGGTGTCAGATATGTTTCAAATAGTCGTACCAACCAACAATTACCACAATTTTATTCCCTCTTCGAGGATTTTGAAAATAATCGTGAAAAACTAAATATTGAAAAGTGCTCAAAATCTATTTCCATTCCTGTGTTTATAGCTCATGGAGATAAAGATTCGAGTGTTCTAATGGAAGAAGGTTTGCATCTTTCCTCATGGTTTAAACAACAATTAAACGTTATTAAAAATGCCGACCACGTTTTTGGTGCCAAACATCCTTGGGTGGATTCTAAACCACCAAAACACTTAAAGGAATTATTAGGTTTGACATTCAATTTTCTTCAAAGGTTTAAGAAAGATGCTTAGAATTCCGATTTTTACCAATAATTCCAATTAAAAACCGTTTGAGTCCTATCTTTGACAAACATGCTTCGTTTTTTTTACATTTTCCTATTTCTATTTTCTTTTCCAATTTTCGGACAAAAAGTCAAAGTTTCAGGTAGCGTTATTGGTAAAAACAAAAAACCACTTGAGAATGTAATTATTCGCTCCAAAACAAATCCCGTAATTACAACGTTTTCAGATTCAACGGGTAAATACCTTATGTTGATTCCAAAGGTTGACACATTAATTCTTGTCTTTACCATTGATAATCTCCAGGAAATAAGAACGTTTTCTTTAGGTGAACAAAACTTTTTCGAAGTTCCAACGGTTCAATTTCCGATACTACAACAAGAGGTTGTTAACATCGTACAAAGCAAACAAGACCCTTTTCAGTTGGAGAAAATGACGAAAGTGGATGTTCAAAAAATTGCTGGTAGCGTAGAAAGAGCATTAACCTTAACAACTGCTGCAACTTCAAACAATGAATTGACTACCAATTATAATGTAAGAGGAGGAAATTATGATGAAAATTTGGTTTACGTAAATGGATTTCTTGTTCATAGACCCTTTCTTACACGTTCCGGACAGCAAGAAGGAATGAGTTTTATCCATTCAGCTTTGGTGGAAGATGTACGATTTTCAGCTGGTGGTTTTGATGCACAATACGGTGATAGATTGAGTTCAGTATTGGATATCACTTACAAAACACCTAAAAAATTCAACGCCTCTGCAATGACATCGCTCATGGGGGTTGAAGGTCATGTTGAACAAGCAGTTTCTGAAAAGTTTAATTATTTGGTGGGCGCACGATACAGAAACAATGGCTATCTATTGAATTCTTTACCAACAAAAGGCTCGTATAATCCAGTTTTTGCGGATGCACAAATGCTTTTAAATTGGCAATTAACTCCAAAACTGCAATTAACAACTTTAGCTCATTTTTCCTCTAATAATTTTCGTTTTGCACCACAAACTTCTCAAACGGATTTTGGGACTGCAAATGAAGCTTACTCTTTTCGTATTTATTTTGAAGGACAGGAACAAACACGTTTTCAGACACTTATGGGAGGTGTAGGATTGAAGTACAAACCTTCTGAGAAAACACAACTTGACTTTTTTGCCACAGCTTTTAATACTGATGAACGGGAATATTTCGACATTTTGGGCCAATATTTTATCAATCAATTAGAAACAAATCCTGCTGAAGAAGCTTTTGGAGATTCTATTGCAGTATTAGGAATTGGTTCATTTTTAAATCATGCTCGTAATCGGTTAAATGCAACAATTGTTAGTGCTTACCACAATGGAAGTCATGAGTTTTTTAAAGGATTTAGAAATAATGACCAAACTCGTTTTAGTTCTGCTCAATTAAAATGGGGTGTTCAGGTGCAACGTGACCAATTTTCGGATGTTTTGAGCGAATGGCGCTTAATTGATTCTGCGGGATACAGTTTACCACAAGGAAATCCAAATGAAGTGGAGCTTTTTGAAACAATCAAGGGTCGCTTGAATTTGGAGGTTTATCGCAGTTCTGCTTTTGTACAATGGAATCAAAGTTGGTCAAATATCAAGAGAAATGTGACCGTTTCTGCAGTTAAAAAATACAAAGTTGACGATCAGAAATTTAAACAAGCGTACACCGAAACATTGAAGGAGTCAAGTAATCGTTGGGCACTTTCGGCTGGCTTAAGAGCTGTACACACCACTATTAACAATGAATTTTTTGTTACGCCACGTGTCTCATTAACTTATTTCCCTCGAATTTACATGGTTCAAAACGATAGAGTTGTTAGAAGAAATTTATCCTATCGCTTGTCCACAGGTATGTATTATCAACCACCTTTTTACAGAGAATTTCGAACATTTAACGGACAAATAAATCCAGAAGTTAAGGCGCAAAAGTCGCTTCATGTTGTAGCTGGAACTGATTTCTTTTTCAATTTGTGGGGCCGCGAACAACCTTTTAAGTTCTCTGGTGAATTGTACTACAAATATTTGTGGGATGTAAATCCTTACGAAATTGAAAATGTCAGAACGAGGTATTACGCTGATAATAATGCAGTTGCCTTTGCCTACGGAGTCGATATGAATATTCATGGAGAGTTTGTTCCAGGGATTCAGTCGTTTTTCAAAATGGGTTTAATGCGCACAATGGAAGATATTTTAGACGACGAATACACCGAATATTACAATTCCGCAGGCGAACGCATCATTTTTGGTTTTAGTGCCGACCAAAACGTTGTGGATAGCGCGGTAATTTTTCCAGGTTACATCCCTCGATTAACCGATCAGTTTTTCACTTTCGGGGCATTAGTTCAGGATCAAATGCCAGGTTTGGAGCAATTTAGTGTTCAGATGGGTTTACAGTTTGGTTCCCGTTTACCTTATGGCCCTCCCGATTTTACGCGTTACAAAGATACCCTTCGATTAAAGTCTTATTTCCGTGTTGACCTTGGATTGTCTTACGATTTGTTGTACAAACCAAAGGAAAAACAGAACTTTTGGCGACGTGAATTTTCGGAGGCTATCGTATCTTTAGAGATTTTCAATATTCTCGGAATCAACAATGTGTTGTCCAAACAATGGATACAAGATATTGAAGGTAAATACTATTCCATCCCTAATTACCTCACACAAAGACGAATTAATTTAAAGTTGATTTTGAGGCTGAAATAATTGACAATCAAGTCAGTGTTTTGCGATTTTGAATTGGGAAATTTTACCCTGAATATTTACTAATTTCGCTGAAATATTTCTTTAATGCACTTTTTCAAAAATTACCTCAATTTATTTTTCTTTTTAATCGCTGGAGTAGCATTTTCTCAGCAGTCTGAATTGCTTATTCCAAAAGATGCAGTAACGGTTTTCAGCATTAATAACATTAGTTTGTTACAGAAAATTTCGATGGATGATTTAGTGAAATACGATTTCATGGAGGAGGTTCATCAAGAGTTATTCGACGGTTCAACAAGCGGAAAAACACTGAAAGACGCAGGTATAGATTTTGACCAAAAGCTGAATTTGTTTTACGGAAAAGTGGACAAATCTGAAATTTCAGGATTCTCTTTTGGAGTAAAAAATAAAGTAGAATTGTTCAAAGTTTTTGATGATTTTCAGGAATTGCCGAAAATGTCTAACAGTAAGATTTCAGTTTATGGAACCTTTTTTAATAATTTGATTATCAAAAATAATTCGGCATTATTAATTCGTGTTGAACCTACAATGGAATATATCGACAGAATTACAGATTCAATTTGGTATGCAAGAGGAAATGAAAATCCATTTTACAACGAATATGGAAATCCAGAAGGAGATGGTGGTGTATTAGAGGAGGAGATTTACGATGAGGAGGGAAATGTTTTGGAAGAAGGTTACACTTGGTATCCTGAAGCTTCAGATGACCCTAATGTCAAAAATTACTACGAATTGAGGGACAGCGTGCAATTGGTTTTACAACAAGAGCAATTAGCTGGAATCATGAAAGAATTGTTTGAAAATGACATTAATTTGGTTTCTTCGGATGGTAGATTCAAGGATTTAATGAGCCACAATTCAGAAGGTGTTTTCTACATGGACAATGCCAGAAATATCGATAAAGCTGCTGGTTTGTGGTATTTTCAAACTGTTCTTCCTAGCCTTTACAAAGACATTCAAGAATTGTATCACGGAAATTTGATTACCGGAGATATGTTTTTGAAGGACAAAATGGTAGAGTTTAAAATGACAGCAAATTATGGTCCCGGTTTAGGAGAGATTTACTATTCCATGAACGATGCTCGTTTCAATAAAAAAATGTTGAATTACATTCCAGCTTCCAGTACAGGATATTTCACTTACAATGTGGATTTGAGAAAGGCTTACGAAACTGCTTACCAAGTTATTATGCCGATTTTAAGTCAAGAGAAAAATGCTCAAATTGCAATGAATGTATTGACTATTGAATTATTGAATGAATTTGTAAATAAAGATGCTTTGTTTGGAACTTATCAAGGTGGGATTTTCGGCAATTTTAATGGCTTTAAAAAAATAAAAACCAAGAAAATAGAATTTTTCTACGATGAGGAGACTTTTGAATACGGCGAGAGAGTGGCTGAGGCAGAGGAAGAGATGCCCGTTTTTACGGTTGGATTTTCAATCAAACGGTCTGATATTCCTGAAAAGGTATTGAAACATTTAGGTCGATTAACTTCAAAAGTGAGAAATGAAGGAGATTATTGGGTTTTTGAAAATGCTATTTTAGACGCAGCGCCTTTATACATGATTAACAAAAAAGGAATATTTATTCTTACCAATGACGGAGAAGTTGCTTTCAATTACACCAATGGATATGGCAAAGAGCGTTTAGGAAGAAAAGAGCGTAAACGCGTCAGAAAAAGTGGTTTCATGTATGCAAACATTGATATAGCCGAAACGTTAACGAAATTTCCCATTGGAGTTTTAAATCCTCGACAAGCTGAAATGGTTGAATCTTTGAAAGGAAAATCTGGAAATCTTGAATTGGTGTCTAGTAAAACGAGTAAAAAGAAAACTGACTTCACCATTCAATACACCTACGACGGTGTTGACCCAACCGGAAAACATCTATTGGATTTAATCAATACCATTTATATCGTCGGAAAATAACATGTTTCGCAAGGTTCTTACCATTATTATACTGGCAGGCGCTTTAGGTGCGTTTTTGTATTTTCGTCCATTACTTTTTCAAAAACCTATTCCTCCTCGATTACTGGACAGAATGCCCTCAGCTGAATTCGTTGGAAGAGCAAATATTCTGGAGTTGGCAAGGGAAACCAGCGGAATGATGTACTTTCATAAACTCCCTTTTAGAGACTTAACTACTTATGAGTTTTTGTTGAGTCAGGGGAAAATGTATGGTTTAAACCTTCAAAAACCAGTTTACTTTTTCGGAAACGAAAGAGGTGATTGGGGATGTCTTGTGGAAGTCATGGACAGCTCCAAAATTTCTCCAGGAATTGAACGTCTTAAAAATTTCGTACAACTTTCGGATACCAGTTACGACGGACAGCGAGTTTATAAATACGGTAAAGAGAAAATGTATTTGACTTATGGTTCCAAATACCTATTTCTTTACAAAGGAAAATACTTTAATGCAACTTTCTCGGAAGTTTATAATGCTCAATACCTCGGTGTGAAGCCAGAATGGAAAAAATTCATTCGTCAAAGAACGTTCAAAAATGAGCACTTAGCTATTTTTTCGAATTGGGACGGATTAAAAGATTTAGGAATAGAAACAGCGCTTTTCGCACATGATTCCGACAGTTTAAGCTTCAACTTAAAGGCTTATTTAAAGCGCTCGATTCCTTTTTATATCAAACCAAGAACTATGGGTTATTCTTTCCGTGGAATGGCTGGAGCAAATAAAAGCATTGAATTACATTTGGATATTTCAGAGTTGAAAAAACATCCAAAAGACCCTTTGCTATTAAGACTTGCACAAGTGGGAAGAAAATTTGGATTTCCCTTCAAGGAGTTTATTCGGGCATGGGATGGTAACCTTAATTTTATGGAAGGAGGACTTCAAACAGTTCAAGAATCCTATATCGAGACTGAATTAGACGATGATTTTAATACGGTCGAAGTTGAAAAAACAAGAGAAGTCCAAGTACCCGGGTATTCACTTCATCTAGGTGCTAATAAAAGTGGTGAATTATTTTTGAGCAAATTGATGGAAAAAGGCTTGGTCACTCAAGAAAATGATACTTACCGATTTCTCTTCTCTCCACTCTTGAACTACATTAGAAATGAACGTGACATGATATTTTATTCTGGAAACAATGCTCCAAGATTTATATATAGTACTCAAAACCGTGTGATTTGGATGGACGAAGGAACGCGTTACGCTTTCAACATCGATTCCATAAAACGCTACGAGGTATTTGGAAGTTTACAAATTCCGGTTCGTAGAATTTTCCGACGCAATAAATTGATTTGACCAATCTAAAAGGGGAACATTCTGTTATTTTCTCTTTCCACTCTTCGTTTACATTATAAAGTGTATGCGTTTGATTGTCAAATATATTTTTAATTGGAACTTTGATGAAATGGCAAATAATACAGAAGATGACATAAATTTTTTCCGCTGCGGTGGATTAGAAAATAGCTGACTGTCATTCTGCCATGTCCAATGTATTAATCCATAGGCGATTTAATAGACGAAAATCTACGGGATATTTGGTAGAACAAAAATCCCGATGATCAAAGTTTTGATTGAGTCTCCAGTTTCCTCGGGAAATCCGATTTTTTCAATTTCTCATCAATAAAAATCCCAATTCAGTCTTTTCGAAAGTTATAAATTAAACGTGGGTGCAATTTCAGTTCTCTGTTATGGAAAAAGACATGCTCATTAGTCAAGTGGAACGAAAATAACTTGTTAACTAAGGTTGTTAGGTGTTTTTTCTGATCATTTTCGAAAGTTATGCTAAATATTAGCGAGAAGTTCTTTGATTGTTCGTTCTTGTCTCATTAAATGTTTTAAGTTTAAAACTAAGTCCAAGTTTTACATAGTAACCACCTAATTCTCTTGAATTTTCTGGTGTTACAAAACGCCAACCAAACCCAGTCTTAAGTTTAAGATAAGGCAATAGGTCATAACTAAAATGCAAGCCTACCTCAATGGGAATTATGAGTTGTTTGTCACGGTTAATTTCCTCACTATTTTCATTCAGCTGTCTGTAAAAATTGGTTCCAATTCCTGCTTGAAGATAGGTTGTCATACCAAATTTTTTGTGCTGATAAAAGTCAAATTCTTCTCCTAAGCTGGTAAAGAACAACCTGTTTTTCTGAAGAATTCCATTTTCATCCACAAATTTTCCAACTTCAAAAGGAGTTCCGTTTAAACCTATTTTGAATCTGAGTTTTTTTCCAAAACTAATTCCTGAATACAATCCATAGATAACGGTATGATGCTGATAAATGTGAGTTCTTCTATTGTCAAAACCATAAACAATTTCTTTCTTTTTTTTCAAAGTTTCAAAAGGGTTTGTAACTTTCTGGGAGTTGCCTTTCTCCCAAATTAGTAATACGACAATAAATGATATGAATTTTAAACGAATCATTTACTATTTGTAAGTTGAGTCCCAATTTAACCCACCACGCCATTTTAGCATTAAAGACAAAGTTCTGTCTCTAAATCCCACCTAATCCTCTAATTCCTGCCAATCGAAACTGCGCTTTTTGTACGGGAAAACGTCTTGAAGTTCGCCGGAATAGTAGAACTCAAAAGCAATAGAACCAAAGGTGTATTTCGTGTTTCCTACGGTATAAACTGAACCGCCAACATCTGGATTTTTCTTCGGAACTGATTTTTGGTAACCCAGGTTGAATAATGATGCTAAAATCTCAGGTCGTTTGTCTAATGGATAGCCTGCACGTGTCCATTGTGCATTAATTTGCTTTACAAACAGTGCTGCGTACAAATATGAATAATAGTGATTTTTAAATTGCACCAAACGTCGTACACGTAAACTCATCGTGTCGTTGATGTTATTGATATACGAATTGGTCGAATCGTAATCCAACAAGTGTTCGTGATCCTCTCCGAGGTAAAATTCGCTATTCTTGTCTTTGAGGTAACGCTCAATTTTTGCTGCTGTACTTTCCTTGATTCCCGTAACGCCATAAGATAAATGATTTTCAAGTACAAGAACTTTCATTGGACCAATGTAGCGTTTGTAAGATTCTCTGCTTGAATTGAATAAACGAATTTGTTCGCCTGCTAAACACGCCACAATCAAACGGGGTTCAACACCACTCATTTTCGCAGCGGAATCAATCCAATACTTGTCTTTCGCAACAGCAATTTTGAAGTCTTGCCATTCCATAATGTTCATCCACTCAAAAACAGAAAGACCAGTTGTTTTCTTGCGATTTCGGGCTTTACGCTTTAATTCCTTAACGGCTTTCATGTATTTTTTGTTGGACTTCATTCGCATGTCCACCGCGTCGAGCATGCGCAAGGCTAATTCTTCGTTGTGTGATGCTTTGTATGCCGTTAAAATGTACTCCGCGTTTTTTGGATAATAATCGTTGAGCAAAACGATGCGTTGTAGTGCTTCATATCGGTGTTGCGCCATGGAAACGCTGTCCACCTTAAACGATTGGTTGTATTTGTCCGACATTTCTTGAAATTGACGGTTGTTCTCGTCAATTCCACCGCCTTCGTTTGTCCATTTGAATTTTACGGCAAAATAGACTGCAACTAAAATGAATCCGTAAGCTGCAAAACCGTATAATACAGCTAAATACGGGTAACGGAACCAAGGTTTGGCGTACAAACCAGCAATAAATTTTTTCAAAGCGCTTATTAAGGGTTGATGTTTCGAAACGCAAAATTGTAAAATGAGTTGCAATTGTTGAACATTTCACAAAAGTTTATTTCGTAGTACACCTAAACCTTAACTTTTTGCTATCCCTTTCCGGTATCGAATTTGTACCATTAAAGTGGAAAGTAAAACGACTGAAATGGAACTTAAGGGCATCAAAATCGCAGCAACGAAAGGTGTCAGTGCACCCGAAATCGCAATACTTAACCCAACGGTGTTATAGGACAAAGAGAAAGCCAAACAAGAATAAAGGACTTTTTTGGAATAACCCACTGCTTTTAGATAGTTGGGCAAAAATTTGAGTTGCTCAGCATCTAAAATGGCATCCGATGAAGGTGTAAATCGAAACATATCCTCTGAAATGGCAATTCCAACTTGTGCGATTCCAATTGCGCCGGTATCGTTCAATCCATCGCCAATCATCATGACTTTTTTACCTTCCGAATTTAGTTTTGCAATGTAATCGTACTTGTCTTTTGGTTTTTGATGGAAGTGAATGTTTTCTGTTTTGAAACCCATTTCCTCCAAGCGGATTCGCTCTCTGTCGCTGTCACCGGAAAGTACATGAAGTTGATATCCTCCCAAATTTTTAACCAATTGATTGACGTTGGAACGAAAATGAGACAGAAACGAAAAGGCTTGAATGAGTTGTCCATTTTTACTGAAAACCACCGTAAATCGTTGGTCGAGTTGAGTTTGGTTGCAAAATTTTTGGTTCCCTAAACGATAAGTGTTCCCTTGAAATTTAGCTTCAATTCCTTCGCCTTTAATTTCTTCAAAATGTTCTAATTCAATGGTTTCACTAAGCCTGTACTGACGGTTTAAAGCCATTGAAAGTGGGTGTGTGGATGCTTTTGTCATTTCAGAAAGTACCACTTGCATGTCCGTTTCGCAAAGTTCTTGGTATTCCTCAATGACGTAGCGATGTGGGTCGGTTAGTGTCCCCGTTTTATCAAAAACAATGTCCGTGATTGTTCCCATTGCTTCAATTACTGAGGTGTTTTTCAGGTAAAATCCACTTTTTCCGAAAACGCGCATGATGTTTCCCAAGGTAAATGGTGCGGACAAAGCCAAAGCACAAGGACAAGCAACAATCAATACGGCAACAACGACCTCTACAATTCTTGCACTGTCCACAAAGAACCAACCAATTGCAGCGCCTCCTGCAACGATAAGCAAACCAATTAAGAAATAATGCGCAATTCGGTCTTGGTAACGGATGAGGTTGTTTTCCTCTTTTTTATTCAACGTTTCGTTCCAGAGGGCGGTTAAGTGTGAACGATTCGTTGCGGCTTGAACTTGCAGTTTAACGCGATTTCCAATCAGTTTCCCCCCTGCATAAACCTTATTTCCCTTCTGAATTCGAACGGGTTCCGATTCTCCGGTAACAAAACTGTAATCAATTTGGCAAGTTTCATCCAATAAAATAGCATCACATGGAATAATTTCTTCATTACGGATACTGATGTGGTCGCCTTCTTCTAACTTTTCAATAGGTACAATCTCCTCCTTATTGTCTTTGATTCGCGTACTTGCCACCGGAAAATAAGCGGTGTAATCCCTGTCGAAAGAGAGTGAACGGTAAGAAAGACCTTGGAACCATTTACCAATCAACAAAAAGAAGATAAATCCAGCGAAACTGTCCATGTAGCCGGGACCTTGCTGACTAAAAATAGTGTATGAACTTTGAAGGTAAAGCGCCAAAATTCCAATGGTAATCGGCACATCTAAGTTCAAATATTTGTTGCGAATCGCTTTGTAAGCACTGATAAAATACTCACTCGCTGAGTACAAAAGAACAGGAAGTGAAGCAATAAAAATTAAGTAAGCCTGAAAATTCCGGAAAGTGGGGTTATCGTTTTCAATTCCAAGGTATTCGGGCGCACTCCAAAGCATGATACTTCCGAAAGAAAACCCAGCGATTCCGAGCTTGAGCAAGAATTTTTTGTCGATAACTTGTTTACCCTCGCGTTTGCGTTCAAAATTGGGAGGATAACCGATTCTATCCAAGAAAAGGGCAAGTTCAGACAATTTGATTTCATCGGTATTCACTAACAAAGTCGCCTCTTTTTTGGCAAAATGAACTTGACAATTTTTTATTCCGGGTTGGATTTTGTGTGCGTTTTCGAGTAGATAAATACAAGAAGTACAATGAATTGCAGGTAACGTTAATGTGAGACGAACGGTTGAACCTTGCTCAAACTGAATATATCGACTTTTTATTTCAGGAATATCGAGAAAGGCGTATTTGTCTGTTCTTGCATTACTTGGCTTTTGTCCGGGTTGCTTTTCCAACTGATAAAAAGCACCCAAATCACTTCCTTCAAGGAGTAAATAAACATTTTTACAGCCGTCGCAACAGAATTCGTGGGTTTTGGCGATAATGGGTTTGCCAATAATGCTGTCGCCACAATGAAAACAAGATTTTTCACTCATATTGTTTTCGAAAAAAGTTTTTCTTTTTGTTGATTCTCAACTAAATCCAAATCGAAAGCCATGCAGATGTTCCGAACAAAAGGAGCTCCTTTTTCCGTTACCACCAATTTGTTTCCTTCCCAAATGAAAAGTTCGTCGCTTTCGAGGTCGTTTAAACGGTGTTTAATTCCCGAATAAATGGCTTTCCAAGTTTCATTTTGAGGCTGAATTTCCGTTTCGAAGTGACACATCAAATCCAAAATATGTTGGCGGATAATCATTTCCGTTTCGTTCAACAAATGTCCTCTAAAAATTGGAATCTCTCCTTTTTCAATCCTTTCTTGGTAGGCTTCGACTGTTTTTTCGTTTTGTGCAAAAGCAGTTCCACAATCAGAAATCGCCGACATTCCCAAGCCAATCATCACCTCTGTGGATTGTGTGGTGTAACCCATGAAATTTCGGTGTAATTTTTTGTTTTTGAATGCAATCGCTAGAGAATCGCTTGGAAGTGCGAAGTGATCCATTCCAATTGAAAGGTATCCTGCCGCCTCTAGTTTTTCGCAGGCCATTTCGTATAATGCTCGTTTTTCTTCGTCCTGAGGAAGGTCTGATTCATTGTAACCACGCTGTCCAACTCCTTTTACCCAAGGAACATGAGCGTAACTGTAAAGTGCAATTCTGTCGGGAGCAAGTGCGATTGTTTTTTCGATAGTATCGGTAAAACCTACAAAATTTTGCCTGGGTAAACCGTAAACCAAATCGTGATTAACCGCATAACCCATTCCTCTTGAAAGGCAGTGCATTTTCTGAACCAACTCATAAGATTGTACGCGATGAATGGCAATTTGTACATCCGAGTCGTAATCCTGAATTCCAAAACTTATGCGTCGAAAACCGAAAGCATATAGTAATTTCAGATGTTCTTCAGATGTGGTGCCTGGATGAGCTTCTAGGCTTAATTCACAGTTTTCCGGAGCGATGGAATCAACTCCAAAAATTCCTTTCATTAATTGAATTAAGTTTTCTGGTGTAAAAAAAGTGGGAGTTCCCCCGCCTAAATGCAATTCTTTTATTTGAAAATTTTCGGGTAAATATGCTTTGTAAAGTTGCCATTCCTTAATAAGCGAGGCGATATAAGGTAATTCTACCTGATGATTTTTGGTGATGCGTTTGTGGCAACCGCAAAAGGTGCAAAGGCTTTCACAAAAAGGAAGATGAATATAAATACTTCCCTCATTTACAGTATTCTTTTGAATAAAAGTATTCAACGAATTAGTCCATTCCGATGGAGAAAGATTGGCGTTTTTCCAAAATGGAACTGTTGGATAAGAGGTGTAACGAGGTCCGGGGACATTGTATTTTCTAATCAGTTCGGGGTCATTCATGGGGCAAAAGTAGGGGAGGAGGTGGCAAAAAAATATGACCATAATCACCTTTTCCTTTTAACTTTTCTTTACATTTGTTAAGAATAACGACGAATAACGACAACCTATTAAATTAAATTTTGTATGCTCGAGAAATCGCATAAGCACGTTTCTTGTACCACTTGTGGAGCAAGGAAATCCTCCATGTTAGGTGGATTATGCACAGATGATGTTCATCACATCGAAAACAACCGTAGTTGTAACTTTTTTAGGAAAAATCAATCCTTGTTTTTGGAAGGTTCTTTCCCACGTGGAGTATTTTGTATCAATGAAGGAAAAGTTAAAGTTTATCGCAGAGGAGACGAAGGTAAAGAACAAATTATACAGATTCTAAAGAAAGGAGACATGGTAGGATTTCGCGCTATGTTTCATGAAGACCCATACTCTGTTGGGGCAGAAACGATTGAGGAAAGTAATATTTGTTTTATTCCCAAAGATGATTTTCTGAATATGATGGACACGAACGCAATACTCCGAAATTCAGTGATTAAAGAATTATCTCGTGAACTTTCTGAACGTGCCGAGTTTATTACCAATATGGCTCAAAAATCCGTGCGAGAGCGTTTGGCTTTTTCCTTGGTCTTGCTCATGAAAATTTATGATAATGAACCAATCAATTTAACAAGAGAAGATTTGGCGAATTTTGTTGGAACTGCAACTGAAACATTAATACGTTTGGTTAAAGACTTTAAAGACGAAGGTTTGATTGAAATTCAAACAAGAAAAATTTTCGTTTTACAGCCTGAAAAGCTGATCAAATTAGCTGGAGGACACTAAATTTCATCCGATAATTCTTTCGTCAATTTGAATATAATTCCCAGGGTACTCAAGTTTTTCTTTTTTGGAGCTTTATTTTCCATGTGGGTGATGGCGTTTTGTCACCGCTTGGTTGAGAATGCAGCGCAAGGAAAGTGTTTTGATTATGTTCAATCCATAGAAAATAATCAAGTTGGATTGCTTTTAGGTACTTCTAAAATGCTGTCAAACGGCTACCAAAACAAATATTTTTTCAACCGAATTGATGCCGTGATGGCGCTTTATAATGCTGGGAAAATCAAAGTTTTGGTAATTAGTGGGGACAACGGACATGTTGATTACAATGAACCTGAGGACATGAAACAGGAATTAGTCAAAAGAGGATTTCCTTCACATCTTATTTTTCTGGATTACGCTGGATTCCGAACTTTTGATTCTGTTTATAGAATGTATTACATTTTCGGACAAACAAAATTTTTGGTTGTTTCCCAAGAATTTCATAATTCAAGAGCAATTTATATTGCCGAAAAACTAGGACTTGAAGCACAAGGGTACAATGCAAAGGATGTTTCCAAATATTATGGACTTAAAACAATGGTTCGAGAGCGGTTTGCTAGAACGAAATTATTTATTGATTTAATCATAGGTCAAAAACCGAAATTTTTAGGGGAGAAAATAAATATTGATAAGGTTTGAGTTGTTTAGGTGGACTTATTCATCATAAGACGGTATTCTATGTGTCACTTTCCATTCATTCTCAGTTGTTTTTCGCCAACAAAGAAAATCCAATCCATTAGTAATCAACAAGGTATTACACTGAACAACAGCTTGATAACTTCCTATCTGAGAAATGACTTTTTCATCTAAAGGAATTGGTGGTGCTTTACATTCAACTAAAAAATCCGCTTCTCCGTTTGAATTGTAAATGACTAAATCCCAACGTTTTTTCATCCCGTTAAAAGTCAGCCCTTTCTCCACACTCATTAGCGTTGCGGGATAGGCATGAACATCACGCAAATAGGCAATTAAATGTTGGCGCACCCATTCCTCTGGCGTTAGGAGAATTAATTTTTGACGAATCAAACATCGCACGTAAACTTGATTGTCTTTTTTGGAGAGTTTTAAAGGTGTTGCAGGAAGATTCAACGGAACCATGAATGGCAACATCTCAAAGAATCAAGAGGTTTATATCCTTGTATTTCAGACCGAAAACACGTCCCAAAACTTCACTTGTCAATATCCCTTTGAAACAATAAACGCCATTTCTAAAACCGGAATGCTGGCGAATAAGTTCTTCCACTCCTCCTTTATCTGCGACATTCATTAAAAGCGGTGAAAAGATATTCGATAAGGCAAAACTTGCTGTACGTGAAACCCTTGATGAAATATTTGGAACACAATAATGCACCACATCGTGTTTCGTAAATGTCGGATGATTGTGATCCGTAATTCTGGACGTTTCAATACAACCACCTTGATCAATACTCACATCTACAACGACCGATCCTTTTTTCATCGATGCAATCATTTCTTCTGTCACCACACAAGGTGTTCGACCGCTTGGTGAACGCAATGCTCCAATCACAACATCCGCTCTGCGAACTGCTTTTGCTAATACTTTTGGTTGAATAATGGAGGTGTAAACGCGAGAACCAATATCGTTTTGCAATCTTCTCAAACGCGATAATGAATTGTCAAAAACCTTTACTGATGCTCCCAAACCAATTGCTGCACGAGAGGCAAATTCACCAACCGTTCCCGCTCCAATAATGACAACTTCAGTTGGTGTAACTCCAGCTATTCCTCCAAACATTAGTCCTTTTCCATTCGAATAACTTGACAGTAATTCGCCTGCAATAAGAATAGAAGTCGTTCCTGCGATTTCACCTAAAGTTCTAACCACCGAAAAAACGCCTTCTTCATCACGTATGTAATCCCAAGCAATCGCTGTGATTTTTTTGGACATTAGTTTTTGGAGAATTTCTTTCGGTTGATGCGAGAGTTGTAAAGCAGAAATAAAGGTTTGTCTTCCTGGCATCATATCTACTTCCTCCTCGGATGGTGGTGCAACTTTTAAAATCAAGTCACATTGATAAATTTCTTTTACATCATAACTGATTTCTGCACCTGCCTCACTGTAATCATTGTCTGAAAAGTTGGCACCTTCACCAGCTTTCGTTTCAATTCTAACCCGATGTCCGTTTGCTACCAATAAAGAAACCGCTTCTGGCACCAAGGCTACTCTGTGTTCTTGAAAACTTGTTTCTTTGGGAATACCGATAAACAAGGCACCTTTCTTCTTCGGGATTTCTAACATTTCCTCTTGTGGCGACAAACTTCCTTGACGCAACAAAGTTTTCAATAATTCAGGATCAGTTATCATAAGTAAATGTTATTGTGCGCGTTTCTTTGACTTTATCGTAACGAAGATACACCCAAACTACCTTATCAGGGAGTAAGAAATGAATATTTTTAGCCCATTCAATAAAAAACCAAGCCTTTTCCTCAAAAAGTTCTTCCAAGCCTAGGTTGAATGCATCACGTTCGTTTTCAATTCGGTAACAATCTAAATGGTAAACTTTTTGACTTCTGGAATTGGCATATTCTTGAATAATGGCGTAGGTGGGAGAACCTTCAAAATGCTGTATTCCAAAGGATTGAATTATTTGCCCGATTGTTGTCGTTTTTCCGGAACCCATTTCCCCATCAAAAGCAAAAAAAGTTGGATTCGGAAAAGCCATTTTTATGAATTCACAAACCTTATCTAGTTCTTGTAAACGAGAAATTTCAAATTTTTCGATCATTGTTTTTCAGGAATGGTAATGTAATCCTCAAATTGGTTGTTTTTGAACGACAGAAGTTGGAGTTTTTCCCCGTCAAATTGTGCGAACGTTTCATAATTAATCCATTCACCAAGATTGAGGTAAATCGTATGGTTGATGAGGTAACGCAGCGGTAAATGACGGTGTCCAAAAATAAAATAGTCTGCGGAAATTTGCTTCGATTTTCGATTTACGTATTGATATAAGTACTCATTATCAGTTCCTTTATACAAACTATCTTCGTCCGCATTCGCTTTGCGACTTGAACGCGAAGACCATTGCGCCAAACCCACACCAAAATTCGGGTGAAGTCGCGCAAACAACCATTGACAAAGGGGATGACGAAAAACTTTTTTCAGCCTTTTGTATTTAAAATCACCTGGACCAAGGCCGTCACCGTGCGCAACAAAAAATTGTTTTCCGTTTTGAGAAAATTGAAAATCGTCTTTATGTACCTGAACACCAATTTCTTGTTCGAGGTATCCAAACATCCACATATCGTGATTTCCGCAAAACAAATGAACGGGAATTCCACTATCAACAAATTCCGCGAGCTTTCCCAAAAGTCGTGTATTACCTTTTGGAATAGTGTGTTTGTATTCGAACCAAAAATCAAAAATATCACCGACCAAAAAAAGCGCTTGAGCAGTGTGTTTTATTTCGTTCAACCAAGCCACAATTCGTTTTTCTCTTTTTTGACTTGCTTCAAAGTTAGGCGCGCCCAAATGAAAATCGGAGGCGAAATAAATTTTTTTTCCAGTTGAAAGTGGGGGGAGTTCAATAACTTCTTTGTCGGATAAATTCAAAATCGATTGATTGGACGTTGTCGCGAAGATAGTTAAAAGCTGAGTACGTTTTTAAAATTGTAATTAATAACAAATTTTGTGTTTGCCCAACATCTTAATGTAAGGTAAACATTAATTTTACACTTCCTTAATATTAATTTAATATAATATGAATAAAGTAATTATTTTCTTGTTAACAGTTGTTTGTTTTTCAAAGGTTTACGCCGCAAACTCTCAATACACCTTAGCTTTTCGTGATGACCCATCTACCTCTGTTGTTATTGGTTGGAGCGGAGATTTTGGTGTTTTGTATTATGGTACTAGCGATTTAGGAACAGATTTCGCTTCCTATCCGAACTCAAAAGTGGTGGATCGATCGGCAACAAGACATGGAATTAACCGACAATTCGTTCGCTTAACGGGCTTGCAACCAAAAACAGTTTATTACTTTGTTGTTCGTGATGCATCGGGTTCGGTAAGTGCGCGCTATAAATTCAAAACACTTTCTGACAATCCGGCTGACCCAATTGCTTTTATATCAGGAGGAGACACGCGTGATGGATTTAAGGCTTTGGGTATTTATATAGAAAATTGTCCAAGTGGAAATTGTTTGGAACAAAAAAGAAAAGGAAATCGCCTGGTTGCAAAATTACGTCCAGACTTCGTGGCATTCAATGGAGATTTTGTGATGAACCAAATTACTTCCAATACAACCAACGAATGGAATGAATGGTTAAACGATTGGCAATTGACCGTAGCACCTGACGGAAGGATGTTTCCAATGACATTTACCCAAGGGAATCACGAGGACAATCAGGATATCTACAATATTTTCGATGTCCCTTTGGAGGAATATTATGCATTGAACATCAATAATGGTTTGTTGCGCTTATATATGTTGAATTCAGAAAAAAATCCATGTACAGAAACAAATCAATTGAATTGGTTAACAAACGATTTACAAAACCACACCAACACTACAAACGCACCATATTGGAAATTTATGCAATACCACGTTTCCACTTTTGCAATGGGAAATGGATACGGTTTGGTTCCGAATCAGATGAATTGTTGGGTTCCATTATTTGAGCAATACGGCGTAAAACTTTGTATGGAGTCACATTCTCATGTTACAAAATGGACATTGCCGTGTAAGCGAAATGCAAACGGTTCAGATTTTGTACCCGACCCAACGGGAATTGTTTACATCGGAGAAGGCAACTGGGGAGCACCGCACAGAACTTTGGATTTTACTGGAAACAACAGAAAACCTTATATAAAAGATCAAGAAGTTTTTGACAATTTTTTTTACATTCGGGTAAATACGGATCAAACTTTTATTGAATGTGTGAGGTTTGAGAATGTGGAAAATGTGGTGGCTCACTCAAGTGATGATTACGGAAAGACACTTCCTCAAGGAGTTTCTTTATGGAGTCCTGCGAATGGGAACTTTATTGTGATTAACAATGAAACACAAAATGTAGGGAACAATTCAATGTCTTTTTCTAAAGTTTCGCCTAATCCTACTAAGGATTTAATAAAAATTGAATTTCCACAAAATATTATTGGCACAGTTGAA
This sequence comes from uncultured Lishizhenia sp., assembly GCA_964636775.1. GTDB lineage: Bacteria > Bacteroidota > Bacteroidia > Flavobacteriales_D > Crocinitomicaceae > UBA952. Next base: position 5,932 of record CAZWSY010000053.1, on the reverse strand, counting down.
GTATATAATGCACTTGGGAAATTGCAAATGAAACAACCATTTAACTCTTCAAAATCAGTTGATGTTTCGCTAAAAGATTTAGAAACGGGACTGCTTTATGTTTACATCAAAACAAACGATGGGAAAATCCAATCTCACAGAGTAGTGAAGATTGAATAAAAAAAGAGGAGCGTTAATGCTCCTCTCTTTGTAATAATAATCTCAATCAGTTTCGACTTCGCTCATTTTGACATCACTCTCCTCCGCGGCGGATCTTTTCTCTCTTCTCCCGATGGTTATCGGGACTACACTCTCCACTAATATCTATAATGCTCTGCCTTAAACGGTCCTTCCACTTTCACACCAATGTAATCTGCTTGGTCTTGAGAAAGGGTTTCTAATTCAACACCAATTTTGGCAAGATGCAAACGAGCTACTTTTTCATCCAAATGTTTTGGAAGCATGTAAACATCGTTTTCGTATTTATCTGAATTCAACCATAATTCAATTTGCGCTAAAGTTTGGTTTGTAAATGAATTCGACATTACAAACGACGGATGACCTGTTGCACAACCTAAATTTACAAGACGTCCTTCAGCCAAAATGATAATCTCGTTTCCGTTTACGTTATAAATATCAACCTGAGGTTTAACCGTGTATTTTGTATCACCGAAGTTACTGTTCAACCAAGCCATATCGATTTCATTGTCAAAGTGTCCGATGTTACAAACAATGGCTTTGTCTTTCATTTTCTCAAAATGACGACCAACCACGATGTTTTTGTTTCCTGTTGTTGTAACGATGATATCACCGAGATGAACTACACTGTCCAAGCGCTTAACTTCAAATCCATCCATTGCTGCTTGTAAAGCACAAATCGGATCGATTTCTGTAACGATTACACGAGCACCCGCACCTCTTAAAGAAGCAGCGGAACCTTTTCCAACGTCACCGTATCCACAAACAACTGCTACTTTTCCAGCCATCATTACATCCGTTGCACGACGAATAGAATCAACCAAAGATTCTTTACAACCGTACTTGTTATCAAATTTAGATTTTGTAACTGAATCGTTTACGTTGATTGCAGGCATGACCAAAGTACCGTTTTTCACTCGTTCGTACAAGCGATGAACACCAGTTGTTGTTTCTTCTGAAAGTCCTTTGATACCTTTAGTTAATTCAGGAAAACGGTCAAAAACCATATTTGTTAAATCACCTCCGTCATCCAAAATCATATTTAACGGTTGACCATCTTTGAATGCGAAAAGTGTTTGTTCGATACACCAATCGAATTCTTCTTCATTCATTCCTTTCCAAGCGAAAACTGGAATTCCTGCCGCTGCAATCGCCGCTGCTGCGTGGTCTTGTGTGGAGAAAATGTTACAAGAGGACCAAGTAACTTCTGCACCTAGTTCAACTAAAGTTTCAATTAAAACCGCAGTTTGAATTGTCATGTGCAAACATCCAGCAATTCTTGCTCCAGCAAGTGGTTTGGTAGTACCATATTCTTCTCGAAGTGCCATTAGACCAGGCATTTCAGCTTCTGCCAATTTAATTTCTTTACGACCCCAATCAGCAAGACTGATGTCTTTTACTTTGTAGGTTAGTTTTTCGGTTGTATTACTCATTTTTAAATTTTTCAAAATCAGGTGCAAAGGTAGGCACGAAAGTTAAATCAAACAAGTTTTTTATTTCCATTAATTGGAGCAACCAAAAATTTTAATCTCACGTTGTTAAATCGGGTTGTTGCTCTTTTTTTAAATTTATTAGATTTGAAACAAGAAGCCAACTTCAAACGTTAATTTACCTTACATTCGACCAACTTGAAAATATTATCATCGCTATTTTGGATTTTCATTCTTTCGATGATGTCATTCTATTTTCAAATTTCAGCTCAGATTGTTGTTCCTTTTGATATCCGACACCAAGTTAACCAAAAAGGTGGAATTATAATGCTTTCCAATGTGGCTATAACATGTAATTCAAATAATAATAATTGTGCCACTTACCAAAACCAACTTCCACCAAATGGTAATCATAATCAAGACGGCAACATAAATCAGAATTACGTTGACATTGATAATGATCCTACAACTTTCATGTCGAGCAGTGATAGTTTGAATCTTCCCGTTTGCAGTGAAATTACGTGGGTAGGTCTTTATTGGAACGCTAGAATTGCCAACAATACAACCAATTATAACATTCGCGATAGAGTGAGGTTGCGAATTAACAATGGCAGTTATCAAACTTTAATTGCTGATGATCTTTACGATTTGACCACCATTCAGGGGAACCAAAATTTTCAAATGCCTGGCTATTTTTGTTTTAAAGATATTACTTCTCTTTTTAGTGGGTCAAACGGGCGAGCAAGAGTAACGGTAGCAAATGTTGTTTCACAAACAGGAAACAACAATCTTTTTGGGGCATGGACAATTGTGGTTGTTTACAAAAACCAACTCCAGTCCATGAGAAATTTAACCGTTTTTGACGGTGTTTCTTACGTTTCAAGTGTTAATAATTTGGATATTCCAATTTCTGGATTTCTTACACCACAGTCCGGTCCAGTAACCTTCGAACTCGGTGTAATGGCTAATGAAGGTGACAGAAATATTCCGGGCGATAGATTACAGTTCAACGGAAACGGAACTTTTTTAGACGTACCTGATGCATTAAGAACTCCAAATGATTTTTTCAACTCTTCGATAACTTACAACGGTGCACTTACGCCGTTCCGTCAACCAAATTACAATAACGCGCTAGGGTTTGATTGTGGGATTTTTTTTCCAAATAATACCACCCAAAGCTACATTGGAAATAGTGCTTCCTCCGCAACTGTTAGGGTTGCAACAAGTCAAGATGCCATTTTACCAAGAATAATTACTTCGGCGATTGATATTTATGAACCTGATTTACGTGCAACCGTTCGAATTAATGATTTGAATGGCCCTCCTGCAATGCCAAATGACATTCTGGAATACACAGTTACCGCAAAAAATATTGGCTCTGACATTTCGATTCAAACGGTTTTGAGAGATACCTTGGATATTCGTACGGATTATGTTCCCAATTCTATTGTTTATCTCAACGGTCCTTTTGCTGGTCCAAAAACTGACAATATCTTCGACGACCAGGCAGAATACATTGCTTCAAGCAGAGTTATTCGTGCGAGGGTAGGAACAGGTGCATCAGCAACAGTTGGTGGTTCAATGGTTAATTCTCCTAATGGAGCAGATAGCACCACCATTCGCTTTCGTGTAAAAGTGGTGGATGATTGTATTATTCTAAGGTGTGACAGTACACTTGAGAATAAAGCCTATTTAACAGGTAGAGGTCAGATTTCTAACAATTTGTTCAATAATAATGGGCAGAGTGACTTGTACAATAGTTTCGGCTGTCCAACAACTGCGAGTAATGTTATTTCTGTCGTTGCTCCTGGTTGCGCTGCTCTTGTTGCAACAGCCAATTCACCACTTTGTGAGGGACAAACCTTGCAACTAGGAATTAACAATTCCATTTATGCCACCTACCTTTGGACAGGTCCAAATGGTTTCACTTCCACATTAGCAAATCCCACAATAAATAATGTTACGGCAGCAAATTCAGGTACATACACGGTCAAGGTGACTTTAATAGATGGTTCTTGTGCCTACCAGAATGTTTCCGTTAGTGTGGTTGTAAATCCGCGACCTACTCTAACTCTAATTGGAACAACCAATGTTTCTTGTTTCGGTGGAAATACGGGTTCACTAACAGTAAATTCAACTGGCGGGAATTTACCCCACACTTATCTATGGTCCAATGGTTCGCAAGTAAGTAACCCACAAAATTTATCGGCAGGAAATTATACCGTTACTGTAACTAACGCACATGGTTGCACCAATTCAGGAAGTTACACCATAACCCAACCGACAGCTGCCCTTGCTGGAACTATTTCCATTACCTCTAATTACAACGGTCGTCACATTAGTTGTAATGGTGCATCTGATGGTTCGGTTCAAGTTACTCCTTCTGGCGGAACAGCGCCATATAGTTATCAGTGGTCGAATGGTGCAACAACTTCTTCCAATTCAGGGCTAGGGGCAGGAAGTCAATCCGTTGTAATAACCGATGCTAAAGGTTGTACTCGTTCTGTTTCAATTACGTTAACTCAACCAACTGTAATTTCTCTTTCAAATACCCGAATAAATATTTCTTGTAACGGTGGTTCGGACGGAAGTATTAACCTAACTGCAACAGGAGGAACTCCGGCTTATACATACCTGTGGTCGAATGGCGCAACGACGGAAGATTTAAGTGGGCAAACCGCAGGGACTTATTCCGTGGTTGTTACCGATTTAAATGGTTGCACAAGAAGCACAAACATAACGCTCACTCAACCTTTGTTTCCTTTACAATTCTCAGTTAATCAAACAGATGTAAATTGTTTTGGTGCATCAACGGGTGCGTTAGATTTACTAATAACCGGCGGAACCCCAAACTACACTTATTCATGGTCGAACGGAGCTACCACGCAAGATTTGAATAATGTTCCAGCTGGTAATTACACCGTTAACGTACTGGATTCAAAGAATTGTCCTTTACAAGCCAACTTCACCATTTTACAACCCAATCAACCGCTTGGAATACAGCTAAATGTAACAAACGTGAGTTGTTTTGGAGGGAACAATGGTCAGATTCAAAGTACGGTAACTGGAGGAACATCACCTTACTCCTTTTTGTGGACAAATTCATCAACAACAAACGCTATTTCCAGCTTAACTTCAGGGAATTATGGGTTACAGGTGACGGATTTGAAAGGTTGTACAATCAATCAAAGTACAACAGTTTCACAACCAAACGCGCCTCTTTCAGGTTCAATTTCAGGTATTGACCCAACTTGTTTTGCTTATACAAATGGAAGTTTAAATGTATCCGTTCAAGGTGGTACACCGCCCTATACCTATAATTGGAATAATGGAACAAATACTCCAAGTAATTTAAATGTTGGTGCTGGAGTTTTTTCTGTTCTTGTCAGCGATGCACAGCTTTGTCAATTGGCTTTAATGGACACCTTGAATCAGCCATCGCCCATGCTTATCCAAGGTTTGGTTGAGCCTGTCAAATGCTTTGGAGAAAATACAGGGTCAATATCTGTGAGTGTAAGCGGAGGTTCGTTACCACATTCTTTCAATTGGTCGAATGGTGAGAATACCGCTTTGATTCAACAATTGGTTTCTGGAAATTATACGGTATTTGTTACGGACGGACTAAACTGTCAGCAAAGTCAATTGTTTCAGGTTTCACAGCCTTTATCGCCACTGTCCGTTTCTGAAAATCATACTGATGCGCTTTGTCAAAACGGACAAGAAGGAGCAATTCAGCTAATTGCAAATGGGGGCACAGCACCTTACACCTACCTTTGGAACAACAATCAAACTACGTCAAACATTTCTCAACTTGCAGCGGGAACTTATGATGCTACGGTAAGGGATTTCAATTTATGTTCTGAAGTTGTCTCAGTTCTTATTGACGACCCAAATAACACCATGCAACTCTCTGTTTCAGGTGAAAATATCAATTGTTTTGGTGAGGCAACAGGACAAGCAACAGTTCAGGTTTCAGGTGGAACTGCACCCTATTCTTATTTATGGAATAATAACGCAACTACTCAGGTTAACAACGGTTTAGTTGCTGGAAATTACTTTGTAAATGTGACCGATTTTAATAATTGTCCTTCCTTTATTTCGATTCTTTTGACACAACCGTTAGCACCGCTTCAACATCTTGAAAACAATAATAATGTATTGTGTCACGGAGGTTCAACTGGAAATATTTCCGTCCAAATTTCGGGTGGAAGTTCACCATACTCATACTTGTGGAACAGCGGACAAACAACGGCCAACCTTCAAAATATTTCAGCAGGAAATTATGATTTATTGGTGACCGATAGTTTGGGTTGCAACTATAATTA
>CAZWSY010000052.1:0-26349 GCA_964636775.1 uncultured Lishizhenia sp. | reverse complement strand
GGTTGGAAGGCGCTCCAGCGATGTTGAGGTAGGTGTAGTTGAGGTTGTCCATTGGAAGCTGCAATTTTTGAATATATTATCAAAATTTCTAAACTGAACAGTTATTAACGCTGGCTTTTTCTGAAATTTTATTAAATTTGATTGAATAATCTAATCCCTTACATCACATTTTTGATATGTATAATTTAAACCAAAAATTCATTATTGATAACACGGGTAAAAGTTTTTCTGTAATTGGATTAACTCCAAAATTGCCAACAATAGAATTAATCAATCTTTGATTAACGAAATGAGTATCACCATTTAAAAAAATTGAACAATGAAAGTATTATTAGACATAAAAGACAACAAAGCCACTCACTTATTGGCAGTTTTGAAAGAATTATCTTATGTTAAAGTTAAAACGATTTCTGATGAAAAAGCCTTGTTGATGGAGGAGATTAAAGAAGCGGTTGAAGAACTAAAATTGATAAAAAAAGGCAAATTAAAAGGCATACCTGCAAAGCAATTGTTGGATGAGTTATAACATTATCGCTGTTCCTACTTTTAGGAAAGAATTAAAAAAGTTGGCTAAAAAATATCATTCCTTAAAAACTGATTTAGCCATTCTATTTAAGAGTTTGGAAGAAAACCCCATACAAGGAACTTCGTTAGGTAACAACTGCTACAAAATACGAATTGCCATTACTTCCAAAGGTAAAGGTAAATCGGGCGGTGCAAGGGTAATTACCAATTTTGTGATTGCCGAAGAAACTGTTTTTCTTATCTCCATTTATGATAAATCTGAAAAAGAAAATCTAACAGATAAAGAACTGGACGAACTATTAAAGTTTGTGCCTGAATAAAGCAACCCCCCCGAAGTTCGGGGCCTTTCTAATTTAAAGTTTTTGGTAAACTATATTCTACAATGGCGGACTATTTCCAATATCAACTATTGGTTTTAAAACACAGTCATTTTCTTGTTGAGCCGAAAACTCTGCAATTAAATCATCTGTGTATTCTTCTTCCATTTTTGTTAATTCTGATAAGACAATTTTTGTTTGTATATCGCTATTCTCAGTTATTTCAAAAGATACACTTTCAAAATTATCATTGATGTTTCTACATATTGTGTATTTATCAATTCGTAATTGTAATTTCTCATAATTTTATGGTTTCCAAAATGGGTTTGTTTGATCTACACTGGGACTTACCGTTCCTTTAATCATAAACACATTTGTCCAATCCTCGGGTTCCCGAATATGATTTTGCTACGCGATGAAAAAGTATCGCTTGAAAATCTATTTCGGGATAGGCTATATTGGCGATATTCCGTAGTATAGTTGTTTACCTCGCCTTTTACCTCTGGGTCGCATTCCATTCCGTTGTATGAATATCTGTATTCTTGCGTCCTCGTTGTCCTACTGCTAATCTCTCCCGAAGTTCCGCTGAAGCTCCAATCAGGATTGACTCCTCTAAGGCTTTCATTACCTGAAAACCAAGTGTCGTTCAACATGCCGTTGTAGCCGTAACGGTAATCCTCAACCACCACATTTTAATAAAATTAGAATCCACTTTTGTAATTTATTACGAATAGGTTTTGCAGTTTAGTTTTGGGTAAAAATGCAAAAATGACAACCATCATTATACATCCAGTCGATAAACAGCAATGAAACGAATTAAAACCATTGATGAAAGCTCTGAAAATCAAATTTGAAAAGGAGAAAAAAACAATTGGCGGGAGGAAATCACAATTGATTTAAAATGGCATTACTCTCCATTCTTTGATTTTTTACCGCCCCAAAACAGCATTACAATTCCTCCCAGAAAACTCAAATAAAGCAAGGACTTCGTCAAAAAGCTTGGAATGAAAAGAAATAAAATCAATGTTAACAAAAAAATTATACTCATCAATGCTAGCTGTATCCAAGGTTTTTCCGGTGTGATTTTTAGGCGATAATGCAACAAAACCGTAAAAACAGTTGGCAATAAAAGCAAAGGAAGTATGCGCCAATTGGATTCCAACCAATCCGGACGATTTAGAAGTTCGTTGGTTAATAAAATTTGAAGACACAAAAAAACCGTAAAAAGGGTGCGAACAAAATTACTTTTACCTCTGATTAACAATGATATAATAACTTGAATTAAAGCTATACTTAAAGTAATAAATACATTCAGCCACGGGTCGATTTGGTAATTGGAAAGTCCGTAAAGTGCATACATCCACAGCAAGAAAACTCCAAGATGGACGGCGCGTTGCAAGGATTTTACGAATGTTTCCCAATTCATTATTTGTTTCTGCGGCTTTTTTCAGTGAAACAAACCAATTCCCACAAAGCACGTGCGCCAACATTTGCATCCCAATCACCTGTTTCTCCTGGTGCAACTTCATTCAAGTCAAATCCAATTATTTTGCGTCCTGATTCTACTAATTTATTTAGTAAGTACCTGATTTCCATCAATTCAAAACCTCCTGCAACTGGTGTTCCTGTGTTCGGACAAAGCTCTGGTTTTAGACCGTCAATGTCGAAGGAAACGTAAACCTTTTGTGGCAACTCCGCAATAATTGAATCAACTTGTTCTGACCAACGTTTTCCTTCGTACTGCTCGTTTTTTAAATTCCAATCGTAATAAGTGCTAACTCTAACATTTTCAGCAGAGTAATTCACTTCTCTCTCCGAAATATCACGAATTCCTACTTGTACTAATTTGTGCATATTCTTACAAGTTTTCAATACGTTATCCATGATACTAGCGTGACTTTGCCAAAACCCTTCATATTGTTCGCGTAAATCAGCGTGGGCATCAATTTGAAGGATTCCAAATTGTTCATGAACAGTGTCTAAAGCTTGAATAAGTCCAAGTGGTGTAGAATGTTCACCACCTAAAACAGCAGGAATTTTGCCTTGTACTAAGAGCTGCACACTTCTTTCGAAAAGATTCGCTCTCAAGGCTTCGTGCGCTTCATTAATTAATTGAACGTCAGAACCGAAACGAGCGGTTGCTACTTCTTCTCCTTCATTTTCTAGGCAGTGAATATAGCGTTTACCGCGCTCGCAACAGTTATCGTTGATTTTCTTCCAATCTTCGGAAATTGGAGCCATGTAAACCTTTGTTTCGTAGGCTTTATCCAGATTGGCGTGATAAAAATCAAGTTGTGTTGAAGCATCCAAAATCGCTTGTGGACCATCAGCGGTTCCTTTTCCATAAGACGCAGTTGCATCCCAGGGAATCGGGACAATTACAATGTTTGCTTCCTCTTCAGTGTAAGGAAATCCAAAAATATTTCCGTTGGCGAAACCTACGCCGTTTGGGTCAAATTGTGTCATTTACAGATTTTTATAAGCGGAAACAGCCTTTCTTACTGATCCATGAGTTATTAAAAGTTGCTGTGCTTCTTCGGTAGAAATACCAAGTTCTTCCTGTACCATTCGCGTACCTCTGTCCACCAATTTATGGTTACTCAATTGCATATCCACCATTTTGTTTCCTTTTACATGTCCGAGTTGAATCATCAAACTCGTTGAAATCATATTCAAAACCAGTTTTTGCGCGGTACCAGATTTCATTCGTGTTGAGCCTGTCACGAATTCAGGACCAACCTCCGGTGTGATTGGAAATTGTGCCAGTTGTGCAAGCGGAGAGCTTGGATTACAGCTAATCCCAGCGGTAATCAAACCTTCTTCATTGGCTTTTTCGAGTGCGCCAAGCACGTAAGGTGTTGTCCCTGAGGCTGCAATTCCAACTACCACATCGTTTGGATTAATGTTATGTTGCAACAAATCTTTCCATCCTTGTTCGCGGTCATCTTCGGCAAATTCAACCGCTTTTCGAATTGCCGTATCACCACCAGCAATTAATCCGACCACGCGTCCATGTTCCACGCCAAACGTCGGCGGACATTCACTTGCGTCAACAATCCCTAAACGTCCGCTTGTTCCAGCTCCAAGATAAAACAAGCGTCCGCCGTTCTTCATTTTTTCAGCAGCTGCGGACACAAAAGCTGTAATTGCAGAAATTTCCCGTTCAACAGCTAAAGCTACTTTTTGGTCTTCACGATTAATATTTGTGAGTAATTCCTCAACCGACATGGATTCCAAGTGGTTGTAAAGCGAACTTGATTCAGTAATTTTTTTCATTTCTAGCGCAAAAATGCTTGTGCGTTTTGTTCGTTCAAGTCGATTTCAACGCGATTCTTTAAAGTAGTGGTAAGTCCCAATCCAACAAAATCCGCTTTAATGGGATAACGACGGTGTTGACGGTCAACGAGCGTAACCGTTTTGATGGCTTTGGTGGGTTGTTGAAGTAATTTCACAAGGCTGTATTGCATGGTTTTTCCCGAATTGATTACATCATCTACCAAAACAATAAAGTCCTTTTTAATGGTCTCTTCGTCAACGTCCAATTGAATTGGTTCTGACCAAGGTTCTTCCTTGTTGACAAAAACTTGCACCAATTCTACCTTCACATTTGAATGTTTACGTAATACGTTCGCTAATTTTCCCGCTAGCACATAACCGTTTCCTTGAATTCCCGCAAGAACGATTTTGCTTTCTTGAAAGGCATTTTCTAAAATTTGAAAAGCCAATCTTGTGATTTTTTGTTGGATTTGTTGGTGGTTTAAAATGACTTGCATCGTACGAAAATTAAAGGTTTAAATACTCGATGGATTGGAAGGTGAGTTGATATTTGCGGATTCCACATGAACCGAACGTTTCGGGTAAGGAATAGTGATTTTATGTTGTCTAAAAAGACGATCTATTTCAAATCGAATTTCGGATTTATAGAATAATATTTCCCAACTCTGGTCAGCCCAAAAATATAATTCAAGTTCTAAGCCTTTGTCACCAAAGTTGGTCAAAAGTACAGTGATGGGTTGCTCTTTTTTTACTTTAGGATGTGTGGTAGCGGCTTGAATTAAAAGTTTCTTAATCAATTCTATATCTGAGTTGTATTCAACGGTTACTTTAATAGAGAAACGAGTAAGTTCTGAGCCGTGACTCCAATTTTCTACTGGACTTGAAGTGAGCTGATTATTAGGAATGATAAGTACGTTTCCTTCTCTTGTTTGAATTTGGGTAGTTCTAACATTGATTTTCAGGATTTTCACTACCATACTTTCATTGGACATTCCACTCGTAATCGTGTTTCCGCCAATTTCGACGATGTCACCAACCCTTACATTGTTCTCCACCAACATCACAACACCTGCAAACATATCTTTAAATACATCTTGAAGTCCCAAACCAACACCTACCAATAAAGCAGCAGAACCTGTCAAAAAGAGGGTAAGGTCAATTTCAAGAATTTGGAAACATAGCAGAATGGAAAAAACGTAAATGATGTATTTTGCAACCTGAACATAAACGTATTCCTTTGCCACGTCGCGATTCCGGCTATTATTGAATTTTCTTGAAATAAAGATTTTGGTCAGGTTTACTACAATTTTAGCACCGAAGAAAACCGAAATGATCACCAAAATATCCCTAAAGTCTAAAGAAAAGTTTGGAAGTTCAATTACCTTAAACGACAGAAAATCAGCAATTGTGATATCCTTATTGTTGAATTTCAAACTTAAAATTGCTACATAAATCGCGACCAAATAAACACTTTGACTGAACAATCGCAACCAAACCATTCGTCTTCCTCCTAAATCAATATTCGCCGATTGCATGTAAATACGAATGGAATTTTGGACAATCCTTCGCATGATTGCAGCAACCAAGAAAATTATGGCAAGGAATACGATATTCCAAAAACAAATATTAAAGGGGCCGATGTGGAAAAGTGTAGTACTCAACATTTAGCGCAAAATTACTCTTCCTATTTTTTCTGACAATGCACGTTTGACTTGTTCGTGAACGTTTATTTCAGCCAAAAGCAATAATAAATTCTCTTCCGACGTATTTTCTACCGCTAATTCCTTTCTTAATCTTTCCAATTTACGATCTACGTGAAAATGTTTGAAATGATAAACCGCCTGAATTACGTTTTCGTGAAGTCCATCCAATTCTGTTTTGGTCATAATATTGTGTTTTGCCAACCAATTATGACTGATTTGAACGACTTCTGATTCTATGTCCGAAACGAAAGCAACAATTTCTTGATCCTCCATTCGAAGGAAATAAGTGGACTCATAAAATGTATCTTCCGCTAAACCGACTGACATTAAGGTATAGATTCGATTAAACAAAGGATGTTCAAAATTCATTTCGTCGCCATCCAATTGTTGATGAACAAATTCCATCACACTGATTTTTTGTGAATCTTTACCGTCTTCCGTTGGAATAGAAAGTTCCTTTGCTCCAAATTTTAACAAAACACGTATCAAATCTTTTTCGCGGTGAAATAGAATTTCATCTTCTGTAATTATCTCAGGAACAGAGGGTGGCGCCGTTGGTTGAAAAGTCGCGTTGACATCGTTGGGCAACTGTCGAAATTCCGGTTCTTGAAGATCTTTCGCTATTACAGCTTTTCGAACTTTAGCCAACTCGTTGTTAATGAGCTGTTCAGATAAATCAAATTGCTGGGCTACCTGACGAACATAAATTTCTCGCGTAATATTGTCGGGTATTAATCCAATGGAATGAACAATTTCTTTCACCAATTCCGCTCTTTTCAACGGGTCGTTTTGTCCTTCACTGAGTAATATGTCAGACTTAAAGGTGATAAAATCTTGTCGGTGTGATTTAATATAAGCTTCTAATTCACTGGAACTGTTTTTCTTACTAAAGGAATCAGGGTCTTCTCCATCAGGAAAAAGCACCACTTTCACGTTCATTCCTTCTTCCAAAATCAAATCTATACCACGGAAACTTGCCTTAATTCCCGCTGCGTCACCGTCGTAAAGAATAGTGAGGTTTTGTGTGTAGCGTTTTACCAAGCGCACTTGCTCCTTTGTGAGGGAGGTTCCACTCGACGAAACCACATTTTCTATGCCTGATTGGTACATGGAAATCACGTCCGTATAACCTTCACACAAAAAACATTCGTCTTGCTTAATGATTTGATTTTTAGCGAGAAAAAGTCCGTAAAGAATTTCACTTTTGTTGTAAACAGGACTTTCAGGTGAATTAAAATATTTCGCAACTTTCTTGTCCGTGAAAAGTGTTCTACCTCCAAAACCAAGAACTCTTCCCGAAATACTATGAATTGGGAACATCACCCTTCCTCGGAAAAAGTCAAAATGGCGGTCATCTTTTGTTTTTGTAAGACCTACTTTTTCCAAAAATTCCAATTTATAGCCTTTATTCAGCGCATTTTGGGTCAAATCATCGCTAACGTTAATGCTAAAACCGAGTTGAAATTTTTCAATGATGTCGTTTCGAAAACCGCGTTCTTGGAAGTAACTCAAACCAACTGCTTTTCCTTCTTCGTGATTCCACAAATTATCCACGAAGTGATTTTTCGCAAACTCATTGATAATGAACAAGGAATCTTTTTCAGTTTGTTGTGCCAATTCCTCGGCTGTCGGTTCGCGCTCCTCAGGAACGGCTATGTTGTAGCGATTTGCCAACCACCGCAAGGCCTCTGGATAGGAAAAATGTTCCTTTTCCATTAAGAAAGTAACTACCGTTCCGCCTTTACCCGTTGAAAAGCACTTGAAAATTTGCTTGGCAGGAGAAACAGAGAATGAAGGCGTTTTTTCATTGGTGAACGGACTCAAGCCCATGTAATTCGCGCCCTTCTTTTTTAAATTCACAAAATCACCAATAACCTCTTCAATACGAGAGGTTTGCATGATTTCATCAATAATATTAGGCGGAATTTTACTCATTCTTCAGGATAACCAAAGTCTTTTTCGTTCACTTTAATTCCTTTTTCGTTGTAAGTTGTCCAAAGTCCTACAGGTTTATCGTTGCGATATTCTCCACGGTAGTGGATATAACCGTTTGGATGTTTTACCACCGTAAATCCTTCTTTTTTGCCGTGGACATAAGTAGTAAATGACATTTCTGTTCCATCCTCGGCGTAGAATGACCAAGAACCGTGTCGGTTCATTTTTTCATCCTGCGGACCTTTAAATTTGATTTGTTTTCTTCCCGGATACCACTCGATGAACATTCCATCTTTAACATCTACCAATTTTTCTTTTTTAGGTGTTTTATCCTTAATCTCTTCTTTAGTATCTGATTTACAGGAAACTAAAACAGAAATAACTAGAATTGTGACCAATAAAATTTTCATTTTTCGCGATTTATAGTGTAATCAACTAATCCAATTAAGGAACGTTTAGCAGCAGAGTCGGGGAGGGGAGAGAGTAGTTGTTTTGCCTCCTCTGATAATTCAATCATTTTTTGGTGTGCGTATTCAATACCACCATTTTCAATCACCAATTCTACCGCGCGTCTGATTTTTGCATTGTTTTCGTGATGATTTCGCACAATATCTTTCAACTCACCGCTCACTTCTTTGGGTGCATTCGAGATCGCATAAATCAGTGGAAGTGTCATTTTTTGCTCGCGAATATCGATACCTGTTGGTTTACCAATATTTCCCGGACTTCCATAGTCGAAAATGTCGTCTTTGATCTGAAAAGCGAGTCCGACCAATTCACCAAATTTGCGCATCCGTTCCCTTTCCTCAATTCTACCAACACTTAAAGCACCTGCTTCACAACACGTTGCAATTAATGATGCCGTTTTTTTGCGGATGACTTCGTAATAGGTTTCTTCAGTAATATTGAGATAGCGCGCCTTTTCAATTTGCATTAATTCACCTTCACTCATTTCACGAACCGAACGTGCTACAATTCCCAATAACTCCGAATTGTTTTTTTCAATGCTCAACAACAGTATGCGCGACAACATATAATCCCCAACAAGAACTGCAATTTTGTTTTTCCAAAGTGCATTGACAGAGAAAAAACCTCGACGTTCGTTGGCGTCATCCACCACATCGTCATGAACTAAAGTTGCGGTGTGAAGAAGTTCAACTAAAGACGCTGCATCATAGGTGGTTTCTGAAATTTCACCAAGTGAAAGGGCGGATAAAAACACGAACATTGGTCGCATTTGTTTACCTTTTCGCTTGACAATGTATTGGGTAACCTTGTCCAAGAGTGGCACATCGGATTGCATCGTTTGAAGGAAATGTTGTTCAAACTTGAGCAATTCCTGTTCAATCGGGGCACTGATTTCTTTAACGTTATTCACTTTGGCAAAAGTAGGCATATATTCCAAAGGATAGGAAGATGTTTATGCTTGAAAAAGGTTAAAATTTTAAAGGGATATCAGTTTATTGGTGAATTTCAATTTCCATTTCGTGTTCGTTCGAATGAATCAATTATAAATGATTTTAGCTAGACGTGAAAAATTCTTTGAATCTTTTATTTAATTTTTAGTTGTTTATGACTAAAATATTTTTTAATATTGACCAAAAATTTTCATTTGGATACTAAAAGTAAAATCGCCGCGGGTGCCACAGCTATTTTTAATAGACAAGGTTTTGGCGCTACCACACTACAAGATATCGCTGCCGAGTTGAGCATGAGTAGGGGGAATTTACGCTACCATTTTCGCGATAGAGATTCGTTGCTCCAGGCGATTGTGGATGAAATGTGGGGAAAAATGAATGCCGAAAGGGTAAAATCCAGAGAGTTGCCAACCTTCGCCAATCTTCACAATGAGGTGCAGTTGTACTACAAGTTTCAACGCGAATACTCCTTTATTTTCTTGGATACAATGGTACTCAATCATCCCGTTATCCAAAAACGTTTTCGCGAAATGACGGAGCAAACAATCGCCGATAACGTGGCGACCCTTCAATTTGCTCTACAAGCAGGCAATCTTCAACCTGAAAAAATTCCTGGAACTTATCATTCCATCGCCTTCATTACCTGGATGCTCACTTTTTATTGGCTTTCCCAACAAATTATCCGTGGTGAAGTTGCTGGTGAAGATGGTGAAAAAATGATTTGGAGTATTCTGATTCCACACTTCACAGAAAAAGGTCTTAATGCTTTCAAGAATTACTTCGGGGAAGATTACTTTAATAGTTTAGGTGATCCTTTTCAAAGTAATAATAATCAAGCTATTGTATTTTAAAAGATAGTATGCAAAAACTAAAGTCCACTATTAACCCCAACAGTCAGCAATTCAAAGATAATGAAGCTGAAATGTTAAAATTGGTCGAAAAGCTGAACAAGCATTTTGGCGAAAGTTTGTTCCACGGGGAAGAGAAGCATATCGAAAAAGCACGAAAACGCGGAAAGTTTTTGGCACGTGAAAGAATCGAATTGCTTCTCGATCAAGATAGTCCTTTCATGGAATTGTTGCCGCTTGCAGGTATGCAAATGAAAGGTGGTTTCGGAACGGGAGGAACAAACGTTTCAGGTATTGGATTCGTTTCGGGTAAATTGTGTATGATTAACTCCAATGTTGGTACAAGGAAAGGTGGTTCAATTGATTACGCTACTTTATTTAAAGCTTTACGTGTAGGTGAAATTACCCGTGAATGTGCTTTGCCAACGATTAATTTGGTGGAAAGTGGTGGCGCTAATTTGACCGATCAGTCCAAAATTTTCAACTACGGTGGTGAAACTTTTCGCGAAATTACCCGACGCTCAAAAATGGGTTTGCCCACTGTTTCTGTTGTGTTCGGAAATGCAACTGCTGGCGGTGCGTATGTACCTGGCATGTCTGATTTTTCGGTTTTCCAAAAACAAGCTGCAAAAGTTTTTCTGGCTGGTCCGCCTTTAGTGAAAATGGCGACAAATGAAGTTTCTACCGATGAAGAACTCGGAGGCGCGGAAATGCACAGTAGAATTTCAGGAGTTTCGGATTATCTCGCTGAAGATGAATTGGATGCTATCCGAATTGCACGTGAAATTATGGAGATTGTTAAGGTGAGTAAACCGCATTTCGTTCCAGAAGGTCCAATTGAAGAACCCAAATTCTCACCTGATGAATTGCTAGGCGTTGTTCCTGCAAATCCAAAGCAGCCTTTCGATGTGCGTGAATTGATTGCGCGAATTGCCGACGGGTCTGAATTTTCAGAATTTAAACCTGAATACGGTTCAACTTTGATAACAGGTTGGTGCAAAATTCACGGTTATCCTGTTGGAATTCTCGGGAATAACGGGGTTATTTTTTCCGAATCGGCAAACAAGGGCGCACAGTTTATTCAGTTGTCCAATAAAAACAATATTCCACTCATATTCTTGCAAAATACTACGGGTTACATGGTTGGTAAAGCTTATGAGGAAGGTGGAATAATTAAAAATGGTGCTAAGTTGATAAATGCAGTGTCTAACAGTGAAGTACCTCATATTACTTTAATGATAGGTTCATCTTATGGCGCTGGAAACTATGGGATGAATGGACGTTCTTATCACCCGAGATTCTTGTTTGCGTATCCGAATTCCAAAATTGCGGTGATGGGTTCCGAGCAAATGGCGGGCGTGATGGAAATTATTCAACGTGCAAATGCCGAAGCCTCAGGTAAACCTTACGACGAACAACAAGCTGCAATGCTCAAACAAATGCTCATCATGGAAGCAGAATCGAAAGCGTCGGCTTGGCATTCCACTTCAGAATTGTGGGACGACGGACTTTTAGACCCACGAGAAACAAGAAATTACCTCGGCTTTTCGTTGGCAGTGGTTTATAATCAGGAAATTAAAGGCGCCGATGGTTATGGCGTTTGGAGGATGTAATCATGGAAAATATTCATACAATTCTTATTGCGAATAGGGGTGAAATTGCCTCACGAATTATTCGCACCTGCCGTAAAATGGGGATTAGAAGTGTGGCGGTTTACAGCGACGCCGACCGATCAGCTCCTTTTGTGCGTCAGGCTGATACAGCAGTATTTATCGGGGAAAGTGCACCAAGTGCGTCTTATCTCGACCAAGAAAAAATTATTGCAGCAGCAAAATCGAGTGGTGCAAATGCCATTCATCCGGGTTACGGTTTTCTGTCGGAAAATGCTGGTTTTGCAAGAAAATGTGCTGAAAACAATATCATTTTCATTGGGCCAAATCCTACGGCAATCGAGGAGATGGGTTCGAAATCTCGCGCAAAAGCAATCATGCAGAGCAACGGGGTTCCAACGGTTCCGGGCTACCAAGGTAAAGACCAATCGGAGGAAACTTTAGTTAAAGCAGCACTTCAAGTTGGTTTTCCGTTACTACTGAAAGCTACTGCTGGAGGTGGTGGAAAAGGAATGAGAATTGTTCACCGTAAAGAAGATTTGGTTGCAGGAATTCAGGCGGCAAAACGCGAATCTTTAAGTGCTTTTGGCGACGACGAGTTGATTATTGAAAAGTATGTGGCATCAGGTCGTCATATTGAATTTCAAATTTTTGGCGACAAACACGGAAACGCCATTCATCTTTTGGAGCGGGAATGTACCATTCAACGTCGTTATCAAAAGGTTTTGGAGGAAAGTCCATCTCCGGTGATGTCTCCTGAATTGCGTTTAAAAATGGGTGATGCGGCGGTGAAGGCAGCGAAGGCTTTAGCTTACGACAACGCAGGGACAGTAGAGTTTATTTACGACGAACATTCGGGTGAATTCTACTTTTTGGAAGTCAATACGCGATTGCAAGTGGAACATCCTGTAACGGAGGAAATTACGGGAATCGACCTGGTGGAATGGCAAGTCGAAATGGCACAAGGAGGAACTTTACCGCTTAAGCAAGAGGAAGTTAGGAGTGACGGTTACGCCATGGAATTGCGACTTTACGCTGAAGATGCCGCAAATGATTTTACACCGGTAACGGGAACTTTACAACGCATAGAATGGCCACAAGTGAGTGGGTTGAGAATTGAAACGGCTGTTGAAAGTGGTTCAGAAATTACGGTATTTTACGACCCGATGATTGCCAAAATTATCATTTGGGACGCCACAAGAAACGGCGCTTTCCGCAAAATGTCTTACGTGCTTGATCATTTGGTAAGCTTAGGAATGGTTACGAACCAACCCTTTTTGAGTGCTTTGATAAAACATCCGGATGTTCGTCAAGGAAAATACGATACTCATTTCATTTCCAATAATTTACAAGTGGTTGAAAAACCAAGTTTGAACGATGAACAACAATTTCTTTTCGCAACGGCTGCCACTTTGTACAACTGGAAATTAAGAGAAGGTAAACGTAAAATAGCTTCAAGTATACCTTCGGGTTGGAGAAATAATTTCTTTGACTACCAACAAGATAACTGGTTGATTGATGAGTTTAAAATCAATTTAAAATACCGTTTCTATAAAGGTTCATTCCGCTGTTTGACTGAAAATGTGGATGCAGAGGTGAGGTTGTTGAGTTTTGAAAATGGCCGTTTACAAATCGAGTTAAACAACACACTTCATACGTTCCATATCGCCTCAAGCAATTCAACCTTGCACCTTCAACATGAACTTTTTGGAACATTCAGTTTGACGCAGCAAGCGCGTTTCCCTGAAAAAGAAGTGCAAAAAGTGGCTGGAGGCTACGAGGCACCGATGCCGTCAACCATTGTAAAAGTTTTGGTTGAAATAGGACAAGCAGTGAAAGCAGGGGATGCGTTGTTAATCATTTCATCCATGAAAATGGAAAATACGATTACCGCTGACGAAGACGGAACAGTAAATGAAATCTACGTGGAAGCAGGACAAAATGTGGAAGCGGGTTATTTATTACTCACATTAAAAACGGAAGAAGCATGAATTATTTTGAACAAAACGTAATCGATGCGTGGAGTCTGCACAATTGGGCGTTTTTGGAGGTGAAAGAAGATGGGAATACACTGTATATAACCCTAAATCGTGCGGAGAAAAAGAATGCCATTCACCCACACATGGTAAATGAACTCGCTGCGGCCTTGCAGTATGCGCAACAAAATCCCGTGGTTTGGTCAGTTGTTTTACAAGCAAAAGGCGATGTTTTTTGTGCGGGTGCCGACTTGAAAGCGTTCATGGGAATGGTCGGTGAATTTGAGTCCACGATTCCGAAACCGAATCAAGAAATCCTCATTGGCGAACTTTTAACAGAATTCCACAAACCTCTGATTTCGAAGGTAGAAGGAGATGTTTTTGCAGGAGGTTTCTTTTTCCTTTCGGGAGCTACTTATGTGGTTGCTAAAGAAGGGATTAAGTTAGGGTTGCCTGAAGTTAAACGCGGCTTATTTCCTTTTCAGGTGATGGCGTCTTTGTTGCGTGTGATGCCCGAAAGAAAAGTGGTGGATTGGTGTATTCGTGGCTACAATTTACCCGTACAAGATGCCCTACAATTCGGTTTGGTGACCCACGTTTGTGAAGCCGAAAAAGTCGATTCAACGGTGCAAGAACTTATAACTGAACTTCACGAAAATTCACCGTCAGCAATACGTTTCGGACTTGAGGCTTATCGAAAAATTACACACAAAGCAGGTGAGAACGCTTACCTCATGCAAATGCTACAAAAAACCGCAATGTCGAAGGACGGGCAAGAAGGAATGTTGGCCTTTAAAGAAAAACGAAAAGCTGTTTGGAGTGGTAAATAAGAGTTTAAGAATTTGAAAATGTGCTAATTTGAAAATGTACTAATTTGAAAATTTGAAAATGGGATAATTTGAAAATTTGATACTTTTTTAATGTGTTAATTTTTCTCCGCCACGGATGCTCCTCATAAAGTCATTCCTTCAAAAAGTCCTAATGTCTTAAAGTCTTAATATCCTAAAGTCCTTCCGCCGCGGCGGAGTCCTAATATCCTTCCGCCACGGCGGAGTCCTAAAATCCTAAAGTCCTAATATCTTAAAGTCCTAAAGTCCTTATATCTTAAAGTCCTAAAATCCTAAAATCCTTCCGCCGCGGCGGAGTCCTAAAATCCCAAAAATGAAAGAAAAAAAACTAATCCTATCCGCAGCCCTTACAGGAGCAGCAACCAACAGATCTCATTGTCCTCACATTCCCTACACACCAGTAGAACTCGCTGAGGAAGCAAAACGCGCTGTTGACGCAGGTGCAAGTATTGTTCACATTCACGCTCGCGAAGACAACGGTATGCCAAGTTGGAGAACTGAAGTTTTTGAAGACATTTCTCGCGAAGTGCGTTTGCGTTGTCCTGACGTGATTATCAATTATTCAACAGGTGCAATCGGACTTTCAGCGGCCGACCGTATTAAGCATTTGCCTGTGACTAAACCCGATATGGCAGCATTCAACATGGGTTCGATGAACTATGCGATTTTCTCCAAAAAAGCAAAGCAATTCTTCTGGAACGGCGTTTTTGAAAATTCCTTCGATACGATGATTGACGTGGTGAAATGCATGAATGAAAACGGAATCACACCTGAAATGGAATGTTTTGACACCGGACATATCCGTAACGCAGAACCTTTACGCGAAATGGGACTTTTACCCGATAATGCTTGCTACTCCTTGGTTATGGGGGTGCTTGGCGGCATTCCTGCTACTCCCGAAAACTTAATGCATCAAATAAAACAAGTTCCCGAAGGAGCATTTTGGCAAGTAATCGCGATTAGTCGCAAGCAGTGGCAAATGGCTGCAATTGCTGCGTCGATGGGTGGAAATTTCCGCGTTGGATTGGAAGATAATTTCTACCTTCCAAACGGCGAAATGGCAAAATCTAACGGAGAGTGTGTGGAATGGGGGGTGAAATTGGCGAGAATGATGGGGCGTGAAGTTGCTACAATTGCTGAAACACGCGAAATGTTGAATATTCCACTTCGCGACTAAATACTAGATTTATGTTCAAGGAAAATACGTTTGAAGGTAAAATCGCATTGGTAACTGGCGGACGTTCGGGAATCGGTTTTGCAATCGCGAAACAGTTATTGCAATTGGGTGCGACCGTTATTGTTGCCTCACGAAAAGAAGAACCTTTACAAAAAGCACACGCCGAACTTTCAACTTTCGGGAATTGCGACTACAAAGCTTGTGATATCCGTAAAATCGAGGAAATTCAAGCATTGGCGGCCTTTATTAAGGAAAAACACGGACGCTTGGATATTTTGGTCAACAATGCTGGTGGTCAATTTCCTGCTTTGGCCGAATACATCAATGAAAAAGGTTGGAATGCTGTGATTAACAATAATTTAAACGGCACTTTTTACATGATTCGAGAGATGGCTCTGGCGTTTTTCATTCCTCAGAAAGAAGGGAATATTGTGAATATTATCGTGGACATGCACCGCGGTTTTCCTGGGATGATTCATACTGGAGCGGCACGTGCTGGCGTTGAGAATATCACCAAAACACTCGCGCAAGAATGGAGCGATTACAATATTCGTATCAATTGTGTTGCACCAGGTATCATCGAATCGTCGGGACTTTCAACCTATCCTCCACAAGTCCAAGAAATGTTTGAAGATGCCAAAAAAGCTATTCCGCTCAAACGTTTTGGAAAAGTGGAAGACATTTCAAATGCTGTTTGTTTCCTCGCAAGTCCAATGTCGTCCTACATCACAGGAATTTCTTTGTATGTGGATGGCGCTCAACACTTGAACTATGACAAGATGGGACTTCCGCGAACACTAAAATCCTTTTTAGGCTAAAATTTATCTCAAAAACTATGAACGAAAAAATTGTAAAAGGAGGTGAGTTTCTCATCAAACAACAACCCGTCGAAACGTTGTTCACACCCGAAGATTATACGGAAGAACAATTGATGCTGCGACAATCCATGCGCGACTTTTTGAACAAAGAAGTTGAACCAATTAAAGAGAAATTTGACAGTAAGGAAGGGACGGTTATCGCTCCCGGTTTACTTGAAAAAATGGGCGAAATGGGCTTTTTAGGTTTAGGTGTACCCGAAGAATACGGTGGAATGAACGGCGATTTCAAAACCGAATTTGCTTATGGGGAAGTCGCTTCCGATTCCTTTGCCTTTGCACAATCGATTGGTGTTCACACAGGCTTGGGAATTTATCCTGTGATGCTTTACGGAACTGCCGAGCAAAAAGCAAAATACCTTTCCAAAATCGTTACAGCTGAAATTAAATGTTCCTACTGTCTAACAGAACCCGGCGCAGGATCGGATGCCAATTCGGGAAAAACACGCGCCGTTTACAGTGAAGACAAATCTCATTTCATTCTCAACGGACAAAAAATGTGGATTACCAATTCTGGATTTGCCGATGTATTCTTTGTTTTTTGTAAGATTGAAGACGACGAGAATTTATCGTGCTTAATCGTTGAAAAAGAATGGGGTGTAACACTTGGAGCCGAAGAAAATAAAATGGGAATTCACGGTTCAAGTACACGGCAAGTGTTTTTTGAAAACGTAAAAGTTCCCGTCGAAAACCTTATTGGCGAAAGAAACAAAGGATTCAAAATCGCGATGAATGCATTAAATGCGGGAAGAATTAAAATTGCAGTTGCCAATTCAGCAATTGCAAAACGCGCTTTTCGTTTGGGTGTTTCTTATGCGAATCAACGTGTGCAATTTGGACAGACGATTAGCAGTTTCGGTGCTTTGCAAATGAAAATCGCGAATATGGCTTGTGGGATTTATGCAAATGACAGTGCTTGGAATCGTGTAGCGCACCAAATTGACGAGGTTTACGACGATATGATTGCCAATGGAATGAGTCCTTTGGAAGCAAAATACAAGTCTGTTGCTGAATTTGCTATGGAATGTGCAATGACCAAAGTTTATGGTTCGGAAATGGAGCAAATGGTGGTGGACGAGGCCTTGCAAATGCATGGAGGAATGGGGTATTCCGCTGAAAGTGAGATTGAAACCTTGTATAGAAATATTCGCGGAAATCGAATTTATGAAGGTACAAATGAAATTAATCGTTTGTTGACCCCAACCACTTTGTTGCGAAAAGCGATGAAGAACGAAATTGCTTTAATGCCTGCGGTGATGCAAGCTTTTCAGGATTTACAAAGCGGAAAATTGGGGCCGGTAAGTGCCTCATTGGAAACGCCTGAAGGGCAAATGGAATACATAGAACAAACCAAAAAATTAACCATGCTTGTAGCCGGACAAGCCATGCAAACGTTCCAGCAAAACATCAAAGACGAACAAGAAGTTTTAATGTATTTGGCGAATATGTTAACGTCTGTTTTCATGACAGAAAGTGCGGTATTAAGAACAATTAAACACAAGAACAAGGATAATGCTTCACTTAAAGTGGCAATGTGTACAGTATTGATTGTTAGAATGATGAGTGAATTACGCGTTGCAACACACGAAGTGATTTCAGCTGCTGCACCAAGTGGAATGGCAGAAATGACCTTGAAAGCTTTGTCAAAAATGACCCTCCTTCCTCCAATCAATCTCAAGGAAGCGCGTCGCACAATTGCACGACATTTTATTGCCGAAAACGAATACAAATTGTGATGGAAAACGCAGCCCTTCACCAAAATTTAAAAACCCCAATTGACAATTTTTATCATTGGGAAAAAAACACGCCGAATGCCATCTTTTTACGGCAACCTTTCGGACGTGAATGGCGAAATTATTCTTACGCCGAAGTAGGACAAATCGCGCGTAAAATGGTGAGTGCTTTGAGAAAGTTGGGTTTACAAAAAGGCGATCACGTTGGGATTTTGTCTAAAAACTGTTGTCAATGGATTATTTCCGACATCGCTATAATGATGGGTGGTTTTGTTTCTGTGCCGTTTTACGCAAGTTTGCAAGGTGAACAATTGCGTTTGGTCATTGAAAACAGTGACATCAAAGTACTTTTTGCTGGAAAATTGGAACATTGGAGCGAAGAAACTCACCCCGTTCCTGAGTCGGTGAAAATCATTCGTTTTCCACATTACAAAGGAAACGCAAAAGTGGACAAAGGTCTGGATTGGGACTATTTAGTGGACAATAATGAACCAACAAATGACGTCAATATACCGGAACTTACGGACTTGTGGACTATTCTTTACACCTCTGGAACGACAGGAATTCCGAAAGGAGTAATGCACACTTATAGTAATCCTGCTTATGTGATTAAAGTGGAGGAATTGACCCATTACGTTGGGATTTTTAAAGTACCTAATCAAAAATATTTCTCATTTTTACCTTTAAATCATGTTGGGGAACGCATTGGTACACAAGTGAATTGCTTGGCGACGGGAGGAATGATAAGTTTTGGTGAATCCATTGACACTTTCATTAAAAACGTGCAAGCAACTCAACCAACAAGTTTTTTCGCTGTACCACGAATTTGGACAAAATTTTATGAAGGTGTTACCTTAAAAGTTCCTAAAAAACGCTTGGATTTAATGTTCAAAATTCCTTTTCTTTCAAGTTACATAAAAAAGAAAATAAGGACTGGATTAGGATTAAACGAGGCGAAAATTGTGGCAACAGGTGCAGCAATCACACCTTCTTACCTTAAAGAATTTTACAAAAGTCTGGACATTCACCTTATTGAGGGGTACGGTATGACGGAAGTCTGTGGAGGAATCTGTTATGGTGTTGACCTATTAACACCTTATGATTCAGTGGGAAAGGTTGTACCGTTCTGCGAAATTCGAATTGACCCTCACAGCGAAGAAATTTTGATGAAAGCACCTTACATGATGAAAGGTTACTACAAGGATCCAGAACACACTGCCGAAGTACTTAAAGATGGTTGGATGCACAGCGGCGACCGTGGAATGATTGACAGTCAGGGATTTGTAAGAGTAATTGGACGTGTAAATGACGCATTCAAAACGGCGAAAGGTGAATTTGTTGTACCAAATCCATTAGAATCGGTGATTGAAAAAAATGAATACGTCGAGTATGTTTGTGTTTGTGGATTAACCGCGCCTCAACCAATTGCCGTGTTAACACTCAACGAAAACGCAAAAGAAATGGAGCGTGCTGAAATCGAAAAATCACTTTATAACACTATGTTTGAATTGAATCGCATGACATCAACGCACGATAAAATCACGACTTTTGTTGTTCATACCGAACCGTGGACAGAATACAATGGTTTCTTAACTCCAACGATGAAAGTAAGACGTGGAAATATTGATAAAAAATACAAAGATTACTATGAAAAATGGCATTTATTACCGCAGGAGATTGTGTGGGTTTGATATATTCATTTCACTATTTGAATTTGAAAAGTTGTTAATTTGAAGATTGAGGACATCAGAATACAGAATTAAAAATATAACGCTTAACACCGCAGCGGCAGATCACTATTCACCCTTCGGCACCGCTCACTTCGGCTTCGCTCAGTGAGCGCAGGCTTCACTAATCACTATTAACTATTAAATAAAAAAAGATGAACTATTATTTTACAGAAGAACACGAAATGTTTCGGGAAAGCCTAAGAGGTTTTTTAAACAAAGAAGTAATGCCAAACATTGATAAGTGGGAGGCAGACGGAAGAATTCCGAAAGACGTTTGGAAAAAAATGGGAGAAATGGGCTTCCTTGGTTTGGGCTATCCAGCCGAGTATGGCGGAATGAATCTCGACTTTTTCTATGATGTTGTTTTTTGTGAGGAAACGTCCAAAATGTTTTCCGGTGGATTCACTATCAGTCAATTGGTGGTACAATACATGTCGGGACCTTACATTTTGAAATACGGTTCAGAAACCTTGAAAAAGAAATATTTACCAGGAATCATTTCTGGGGACTTGGTAAGTTGTATCGGAATTACTGAACCTGGAGCAGGTTCCGACGTGGCAAACATTCAAACAACAGCGGTTCGAAATGGCAATCATTACATCGTAAATGGATCTAAAACCTTCATTACCAACGGTGTTTATGGCGACTTGATTGTTACCGTAGTAAAAACAGATCCGAAAGCTGGAACGGGTGGGTTTTCCTTATTGATCATCGATAAGCACTTGGAAGGCATCACCACAAGCAAATTGAAAAAATTGGGCTGGCACGCGTCCGATACCGCCGAATTGCATTTTGACAACGTGAAAGTTCCTGCAGAAAACCTTATTGGCGAGGAAGGACAAGGCTTTTATTACCTTATGGGAGGTTTGCAATTAGAACGTTTGGTGGGAGCAATTAGTGCCTATGCAGCTTGTGAATCAGCGTTGAAATATGCACTTCAGTACATGTCGGAACGTCACGCATTTGGTCGTCCTATCAACAAATTTCAAGTTTTACGCCATCGTGTGGCGCAGTTGGCTTCTGAAATTGAAGCGACCAAACAATTTGTTTTGTATTGCTCACGCCTAAACAACGATAAAAAATACGCGGTAAAAGAATGTTCAATGGCGAAATTGTTGGCGACTGAACTTTCCGACAAAGTAATGACCAAATGTTTGCAATTCTTTGGAGGATACGGGTTTATGGAAGAATACAAAATGGCTCGAATGTTCCGTGACAGCAGAGTAGGGACGATTGGTGGAGGAAGTTCGGAAATCATGCGCGACATCATCGCAAAAATGGTAATCGACGAAGTTTCTTACCAATCAGCACAAGAAAAAGCAGCGAGTGAACCCACACCAGAAAATTTAGGATTCGACTTCGATAAATTGATTGAAGGTATGAAGCAAAAAGCAGGTGCAGCAAAACCTTTGGGTAGCACTTTGAAGTTTGACTTCGGCGGAGAAAGTGTCCTAATCGATGGAACAGGAGAGAAAAACGAAGTGAGCAGAAGTACAGCAGAAGCAGCTTGTAATGTTAAAGTAGCAATTGAGGACTTTTTAGCACTTACCAAGGGCGAACTCAACCCAATGACTGCGTTGATGAACGGTAAAATCGTAATTACTGGTGATATGGGTGTTGCGATGAAATTGCAGAGTTTGTTTTAGCTAGTTGCATTAATCTAAAATCGTAAACGCGTCTTTTGAAATAAAAAAAGACGCGTTTTTCTTTTCCCGAAAATCATAGTTTTTCTAATTTAAGGCGATTTACATGTTTAGTTTTACCTTTACCTCATTTTGAAAAATATGGCATTTAATTCAGTAAATCAAGCACACCTTAATTATTTCAAATCGATTTTGAACAATCGAGTAATTGTTGAAAATTCAGAAAAAGAAAAATACAGTTCAGATTACACAGAAGATTTGAAGTTTGTCCCTTCCGTTGTTTTGTTGCCTGAAAATACAGAGGAAGTTTCGCAAATCATGTCTTATTGTTACGCTGAAAATCTTCCTATTTCTCCTGCTGGTGCTTTAACAGGTTTAAGCGGCGGTGCTTTGGCTAATCACTATGGCGTTTTGCTCTCGACCGAAAAAATGAATCGAATCATTGACATTGATGAGAAAAATTTGCAAGTCACAACTCAACCCGGGGTAATCACACAAGTTTTGCAAGAAGCAGTAAAGGAAAAAGGATTGTTTTATCCTCCAGATCCTTCGAGTAAAGGTTCTTGTTTTATTGGTGGAAATGTTGCCGAAAATGCGGGAGGTCCAAAAGCAGTGAAATACGGTGTGACGAAAGATTATGTTTTGAATTTAGAGGTTGTTTTACCCAACGGAAAAGTAATTTGGACAGGCGCGAATACCTTGAAAAATTCGACTGGATATAACCTTACACAACTACTTGTTGGTTCGGAGGGAACACTTGGAATTGTCACTAAAATTGTTTTGAAGTTAATTCCACATCCTTCACATAATTTGTTGATGCTTGTTCCATTTTACGATGCAACCGAGGCTTGTAGAGCTGTTGCAGCAATTTTTCAAGCAGGAATAACACCGAGTGGTTTGGAATTCATGGAACGTGATGCTCTGATTTATGCTCAAGCATTTTCAAAAGATTACTCCTTGGAAATCAAGGAAAATCACGCGGCTCATTTATTGATTGAGGTGGATGGATTTCATTTGGATTTTCTGATGCAAGATTGTGAAAGGATTATGGACGTACTAGCCAATTTTCAAACCGACGAAATACTATTTGCAGACTCAGAGGCACAAAAAAATACGTTATGGAGTTTGAGGAGAAAAGTTGGTGAAGCTGTAAAAGCGCAATCCATTTACAAAGAGGAAGATACGGTTGTGCCACGTTATTTTTTACCTGATTTACTCACCAAAGTGAAAGAATTGGGAGCGATTTATGGTTTTGAATCCGTTTGTTACGGACACGCGGGTGATGGAAATCTTCACGTGAATATTTTGAAAGGAAGTTTAACCGATGAAGCTTGGGAAAATGAGTTACCAAAAGCCATTACACAACTTTTTCAGTTCGTTGTAAAACTTGGAGGGACTCTTTCTGGTGAACATGGAATCGGATTAGTTCAAAAACCGTTTATGCCAATTGCATTTGATCCGGAAACCTTACAAATCATGAAAGGAATTAAACAACTTTTCGATGAAAAAGGTATTCTGAACCCGGGGAAGATTTTACCGGATTGAGAATTTTGAGCAACCTCGATATTTCTTTCTACTGCACTGTTGTTATTGTTAAACACAGCTCATTAACCAGCCAACTTACTCATAATCTCAGCACAAACAATTGCGCCGTAAGTTCCTAAGGCATAACCCAAAACGGCCAACAAAACACCCACGGGTGCGAGTGAAGGATGAAAGGCAGATGCCACAATTGGTGCAGATGCGGCGCCACCGATATTTGCTTTGCTTCCAACTGCTAAAAAGAAGAACGGCGCACGGATAAGTTTCGCCACCAAAATCATCACTCCTGCATGAATAGCCATCCATAAAATTCCAACAAAAAATAATCCTGGATACTTGAAGATTTCAAAAATGTTCATTTTCATTCCAATAGTCGCAACGAGAAAATAAATCATTACGCCTCCAATTTTGGATGCTCCCGCACCTTCATAATTTCTTGCTTTTGTGTAACTTAAAATCAAGCCAAAAGTTGTTGCTAAAACCACCACCCAGAAAAAGTGACTGTTGATTACAGAATCCTTTAAACTTTCTGTTTGCGAGATGATTTCAACGAGTTTTGCACCAATAAAATGAGATAAGGCTGTAGCTCCAAAACCAAAACCAAGAATAATCATCAAGTCGGTCAAACTCGGATTTCGTACTTTGTCTTTGAAATTTTCCTCCACACGCACTTTCAATTCTTCGATTGCAGAAGTATCGGCGTTCAACCATTTGTCGATTTTTGCTGAGCGACTAATACCGAAAAGCAAGACCGCCATCCAAATATTTGCAACCACAATATCAACCAAAACCATTGCACCGTATTTCTGTTGGTCGTAGCCATAAATCTCCAACATTGCCGCTTGATTTGCACCACCACCAATCCAACTTCCAGCGATTGTTGAAAGTCCTCTCCAAGTCGCATCCGCACCTTCACCACCAACAGTATCGGGAGAGATTAACTGGAAAACACCCATTGCTACAGGTCCACCAATAATGACACCTAAAGTTCCTGCGAGAAACATGATAATACTTTTTGAACCCAATTGAAGAATACCTTTCATGTCGATGCTCAAGGTCAAAAGAACAAGAGCCACGGGAAGTGCATAATCTTTTGCGAAAGTGTAAGTTCCGGAAGTTTCCGCAGAAATAATATTAAAACTATTGAATAGGGCAGGGAGGAGGTAACAAAGTAAAAGACTAGGAAAAATAGTGTAGAAAAGTTTCCAGTATTTATGTTGTTTTTGCGAAGTATAAAATACAATCGCCACGAGAACGAGTAGAATTCCAGTTACTACTCTGTCGTCAGTAATAAGTGTGTTTTGCATAATTTCTATTTAAAAAAAAGGCTACCAATTTTTGAATTGATAGCCTTTGAAAAAACTTGGTTCGATTATTTAACGCCGTGCATCATTTTGGATAATCTGCTCGTTAAGAGTAACATCAACAATCCAAGTGAAATAACGAATGCTGCAATTGAAACGAAAATTGTTCCTGCTCCCAATTTTTCAACGTACATCGCGATATATCCTCCCATAATATTTGCCACAAAAGATGAAAGCATCCAAACTCCCATTAACATTGAAGCCAATTTGATTGGAGCTAACTTCGTTACTACGGAAAGTCCAACTGGGGACAAGCAAAGTTCACCAATAGTGTGGAAGAAATACGTTAAAACTAACCAAACAAGTGCGGCTTTTTTAGTCACAACTTCAGCATCACCAGTTCCAGTCGTTTGAACACTCCAAGTGGCAACAAGCATGAATAAAAATCCAACACCTAACAATATCATTCCCAAAGACATTTTTACAGGAGTAGTAAGTTTTGCACCTAAATTAGAATTCCAAAACCAGGCAAAAACTGGACCTAATGCAACAATAAATAAAGGATTGACAGATTGAAAAAGTGTTGTTGGAATTTCCCATCCGAATAAATTTCTATCAATGTACAAATCGGTGTACAATGTCATTGAGGAACCTGCTTGTTCAAAACCAGCCCAAAAGAAAATAACGAAAAAGGTCAGAATAAAAATTACAGCAATTCTTTGTTTTTCTTCGAAGGTTAATGGAGCATTTGTTGATGTCGCATTGTCTAAGGTCGTTGAATCATTTTGAGTTTTCACAGGAGCTGTTCCAATTTCGAATAGGTATTTGCTAGCGTAAAGATTAAAAATGATTTGACCTAAAGCCATTCCAATTGCAGCAGCAAGGAAACCATATTTAAAGCCATAACTCATAATTTCACCATTTTCTCTAACTGCAAACCAATCTTCGGCTAGTGTTCCTGCAACAATTGGAGCAAGCAATGCCCCCAAGTTAATTCCCATGTAGAAAATTGAAAACGCTGAATCTCTTCTATTGTCACCAGGGCGATACAGTTGTCCAACTAAGGTTGAAATATTCGGTTTGAACATTCCATTACCCAGAATCAACAATATTAGCCCAATTCCCAATCCTAAATGACTGTTCATAGCGAACAACACCATTTGCCCTGCAAACATTGTTATTCCTCCGATGGTGATTGCCTTTCTTTGTCCAATGTACTTATCAGCTATGTAACCACCGATAATTGGCGTTAAGTAAACGAAACCTGTAAAGAAACCATAAATTAAGGAAGCATCATCTTTTGGAATATTTAGCCCATTTTGAATCCAAAGCTTTGTCATGTAGAGCATGAGCAAACCGCGCATTCCGTAATAACTAAAACGTTCCCACATTTCCGTAAAGAATAACAAATACAAACCTTTAGGGTGACCGAAAAGAGTGCCTTGCGCCTCAATTCTATCCAATAAATCTCCGTTTTGCGACATAAATCTGTTTTGATTAGTCGCCGAATTTAAGTAAAAATGTTAACGAATGTTTAATTTTTCAAAAACAACTCTATTTGTTGTACTCATTTTAAGGGTAAAAAATCTCATACACAATCTCAAACTTTCGATTCAAATGCTCCAAATGCAGAAACCTTTAAATATTAACTATAAATAAAACTTGGACTTATTAAACCAATTACAATGAAAATTTGTCGCATAATTCCAACGAAGGTTTCATTCACCTTTATATAAGGAATTTTTCGTGCTTTTAGTGTTTTTTCTTGGTTGTGATTCAGAAAGTTACAGGGAGCTACCACGAAAGGCACGAAAGACACGAAAGACACGAAAGACACGAAGGTCACGAAAACAACGTTTCTAGCTTATTCTGTCCATTTACCCGAAATT
>CAZWSY010000051.1:16461-26425 GCA_964636775.1 uncultured Lishizhenia sp. | reverse complement strand
TTGAAAACGGTCTTTCGCCGAGAATGCTTCTTGAGTTCAAAAATTTTCGTTGAGAACTTCCAAAATATTAGGGTAGGTGTTCTCATAAACTTCTTTTAATTGACTTTTTTCCAACCACACCACTTTTGAAATTCCTTCCTCGGTTTGAGGTTGAACTGTATTGTCGCCACTGTAATCGAATAAAAACCAATAAGTTGTTTTAATCCAGTCTTTTCCATAAAGATGGTAGGTGTGAAAAGTGGTAGGAAGTTTTCGAACCAAAGTGAAATCGCCGTTTAATCCACATTCTTCTTGAATTTCGCGAATTGCACCAACTTCAATACTTTCATCGAGTTCGAGTTTTCCCTTTGGAAGATCCCACTTCCCATTTCGAAAAATAAAAAGTTGTTTGTCTTCATTTTCAACCAATCCACCAGCCGCTTCAATGCTTTCAAATTGACTAAAAAACTGACGGAAGGTTAAGTCGGGATTGTTGGAGACGATTTGAGCTGAATTTCCCAAAACTCTATCAAGCAGTTTAAAGTTTTTTGGTTCAAAATAATTTAAGTGGGGCAAGGTCAATTCCGCTTTATCCGTAAATAGGATAAAACGGTCGTCAAGGAAAACTTTATACTTTTGTGGCATGAGTCAAAACAAAGATAGGGCTTTGAAAGTTGCAGAATTACTTTTGCAAGTGAAAGCCGTAAAACTTCAACCAAACCAACCATTTACTTGGGCGTCAGGATGGAAATCACCGATTTATTGTGATAATCGCGTAACTCTTTCATATCCAACGGTTCGTACATTTATCCGCCAATCATTTTCAGACACGATTCTAGAGTTTTTTGGAAAACCAGATGTGATAGCAGGAGTTGCAACAGGCGGTGTTCCACAAGGTGTTCTTGTTGCTCAAGAATTGGGGCTACCGTTTATTTACATCCGCAGTTCCGCTAAGGCACACGGCATGGGAAACATGATTGAAGGAGCGTTTGAGGCGGGGCAAAAAGTGGTGGTAGTTGAGGATTTGATTTCAACGGGTGGTAGTAGTTTGAAGGCTGTAGAAAGTTTGCGTGAAGCAGGCTTAGAAGTAAAAGGACTCGTTGCCATATTTACTTACGGTTTTCAGTTGGCTGTTGACAATTTTAAACAAGTCGAGTGTCCGTTTGCAACACTAACGGATTATCCTTTCTTAATTGAGCAAGCTTTAAAATCGAATTACATTAGTGAAAAAGATGTTGAATTATTGCAAGATTGGCGTGAAAACCCGTCGGTTTGGATGCAAAACTAATAACCTATAAATATGGAACTTACGAGTGAAAAAGTAGTAATCGCTGCGACAAAGCAAGATTTAAAAACCTTTTTGTCAAACGCGGAAAACATCCAATACCTTTTGCCAAAAGACAAGGTGAGTGATTTTAAAGCTGACACAAACGAATGTTCATTTAAGGTGCAAGGTGGATTTGTAATTTCTCTCGCACAAAACGGTTCTTCGGAAGATGAATGGTATTTGAAGTCGGGAGAAAAAACCCCATTTCCTTTCAAATTGGCCATTAAAATGAAAGAAGTTGAAGGTGGAACTGAAGGTTTTATCCATTTCGACGGCGAAGTGAATATGTTTTTGAAAATGATGGTGGAAAAACCGCTACTGCAACTTTTCAACTACATGTCACACAAAATGATGGTTTATTTTCAGAAGTAAACTATTCAAGATTGGATTCTACGCATTGTTAGGAACCAATTTACTTCCCTCAACTAGAAAATCAACCTCAACAATTCTTCCTGAATGCTGAGGTATTTATCGTGGTGATAGGCAAGTTGAATTTGTTCCAGCATATCATTTTTTTCCACCCCTTTTGCTTTTAATTCAAGAACTAAATTTTGGATTTTTTGAGGACGCGGTCCCCATGATTTTACAACCTCGTAATCTTCATTTAAAATCAGTAATTTGGGAATTGAGCGTCCACCATTGGTTAAAAACTGATCCATTATTTCAAGATTTTCGTCTCTTAATATAAGTTTGAATGAAATGTTTGGTGACAATTCCGATAATTTGAAAAGTACTGGAATGCTATGTGCAGCATCACCACACCAAGGTTCAGTTAACACCAACCAAGTCATTTTTTGATTACACTCCTTGAATGCTTGTTGAACTTCAGGTATAATATTCACGGTTTTTTCAATTCGTTGCATTCTTTTCCAATTCAATGCGGTGTATTCAACCATGAAAGCGCTTTTGTTGTCACCAGTAGTTGATTTTTCATCTACTAAACTTTTAGTCAACGATTTATAGTCTTGCATTGACATTGATTTTTGGAGCATTTCACTTGAAAATTGAAACATTTTTTACTTTTTTTTATTTTGAAACATTATTGTGTTAATCGTGCAAAGAAGATTTTTCTATATTTGCACCCTCGAAAAACGGAGGTTGTAGCTCAGTTGGTTAGAGCGTCGGATTGTGGTTCCGAAGGTCGCGGGTTCGAGACCCGTCTCCCTCCCAATAAAAAAGGTCGATAATTTCGACCTTTTTTTGTTTAATACCGATAATCTTAAGCATTTATAAAGTAGCACTTGAAACCGCTAATTCTCTACTCATTTTCTTGAAAAGTCCTTGTAGAACCTTTCCAGGACCAACTTCCACCACTTCTGAACATCCATCTTTCAACATAGATTCCATAATTTGTGTCCATTTCACTGCGCCTGTTAATTGAGCAATAAGATTGGACTTAATTTCTTCAGGATTTGATACGGGCGCCGCATTCACATTTTGATAAATAGGACAAATTGGGGTTGAAAAATGCGTGGCTTCGATAGCAGCAGCTAATTCCTCGCGTGCAGGCTCCATTAATGGTGAGTGAAATGCCCCTCCAACTTGTAAAATCAAAGCTCTTTTTGCACCTGCTTCTGTGAGTCGTTTGCAAGCCTCTTCTACCGCCGGAACAGCACCTGAAATCACCAACTGTCCTGGACTATTGTAATTTGCAGGAACGACAACCCCATCTATTTCTGAACAGATTTGTTCAATGACCGCATCATCTAAACCTAAAATAGCAGCCATAGTGGAAGGTTGAGCTTCACAAGCTTTTTGCATGGCCTCAGCACGTTTCGCAACTAATTTCAGTCCATCTTCAAAAGTTAAGGTCTTGTTTGCAACCAATGCAGAAAACTCACCTAAAGAATGACCCGCAACCATAGAAGGCTGAAAATCTTCACCTAAACAAGAAGCCAAAACGGTTGAATGAATAAATATGGCGGGTTGTGTGACTTTTGTTTGTTTAAGTTCATCGTCGGAACCTTCAAACATAATCTTCTGAATATCAAATCCTAAAATATCGTTCGCTCTAGCAAATAAGCTTTTAGCCAAGTCGGATTGTTCGTATAGGTCCTTGCCCATTCCAGAAAATTGAGCGCCTTGACCCGGGAATACATAAGCTTTCATTTTGTATTATTTAAATTTGAGGGTGGAAAATTAGTAATAAGAGTTTAGAGTGCGTTGTTGATAGATATGGATTAATTTCATTCCACTATTGAAGAGTTCGTCATCCAAAGCAATTAAGGTTAAAATCTATAATTTTCTAGCTTTATCGAAATTTTCCTTTATTCCATAGAAAAATATTCTCCAACTGATATGTCTAAAAATTTAATAACCCTCATTACGCTTTTTATAGGATTACTTAGTTTTTCACAAACGAATGTAATCGTAACACCCTTAAAATCAATAAACATTGAAGAGAATACCAGTTACATCTATTCAGCTTCTTCAGAAATTGGTTGGAACGCCTTTTCAATATTTTTAACCGAAACCCCCAAGCCAAATAAACCTTCAAAAATGGTTGATGAACTAAATGCCATATTTTCAAATAATTACGTTCCACCCATTGAAAATAAGTTCTTCGTTGCGAAGTCGGGTTATTACAATTCCAACTTTATGGATTCTTATCAAAAGGAGTATTTGCAGAAATTTAACAAAGCTTATATTCCTAAAAAAACTTACTCCAATACTGAAATTCTTACCCTTGCCACAATAATGAATAATATAGGATTTAAATCTGAGTTAGATGATAAATTCTACACCGTTCCATTTAATGATTCAATTTTTGTAGATTATTTCGGTTTCAAACAATATGAAGAAAAGACAAAACATCGTTCAGTTAGACTGATAGATTTCAAAAACAATAATGACTTCATTTTAAAAATTTTGTGCAAAGACACTTTGGACGAGGTGTATTTGGCGAAAATTCAACCTGGTAAAGATTTGCAATCTACCTATGATGATGTAATGAAAAGGGTAAATTCAGGTAAAGTTGAGATTCCTGACGGAAACTGCGAATTGATGATTCCTTACATAAAATTTGACACTACAACCACAATAAATGAATTGATAAATATTGAATTTTTAAACAATAAAAACCAAGGACGAATAATGCAGAGTTGTAGTCAAAGTACTCAATTTGAATTGTTTGAAACTGGTATTTCTTTTAAGTCAGATTATGAGTCCATTATAGAATTTGCTGATTTAGAGATAGATAGGAATAAAATTCGCAAACTTTATTTCAACCACCCTTTTCTTATTATTTTGAAACGAAAAGGAAGCCAAGAACCTTATTTTTTATATTGGGTCGCAGGTGCTGAATTCATGCGTCAAATGAAAACCTTGCACCGTCGAAAACTCCCAGAGGAAGAAATGATATTTGTTGGAAAATGGGAAGCAACGAAATTGAAAAATAATGATGGCTCTTCAAGTTATCTTGCAAACAAACACCAAATCGAGTTTTTTAGTGACGGTACTTTCATAGAGTTTAAAAATCAAAAAGAATACTTTGGATTCTGGAAATCAGAACAAAATTTGCAACGTGTTAAATTGAATTATTCCATTGAAGGACAATCTGAAGTAATTAAAACTTGGGTTATCACAAAATTAGATTCAACTCAACTCGAGCATAACTTATTTGATAAAACAATGATTTTCATAAAATTAAGGTAATTCTCTGCCTACTGTAATTGCTTTCACTAAATTAAATCAAACCTTCACAAACGATTAATTCAAACACCCAAATTCCAACTCCATCTCCCTTTTTACAATTTTTATTGCCTAATTCAAAAAAATCAACATTCTAAAAAAATCGGTTTCACAATTAATCAACTGTACTTACCGTAAAATAAAAACCCTAAAATCAAGTTTTAGCAACTATACACCTCTCGTGCATTTTTAAAAACTAACTTCGCGGTCACAAAAATTTTATGGAAAACGATAATTTAAACCTCAATTTAGAACGCAATAATCTCTTAAAATTCGTTTGGAGCTTTAGAAAACAAATCATCCTCATTACAGGAATTACGTCAATTGGTGCGATAATCGTTTCCCTATTTTTGACCCCTTTATTTCTTTCCACCGCTATCGTTTTTCCTGCGGCTTCAAGCAACGTTTCTTTCTCGGAGCAACGAAATGTGAAGGCAGCTGCGATGGATTTTGGAGAAGAAGATCAAGCCGAACAGTTGGTTCAAATCCTTCAATCTTCACGCATTCGTGACAGAATTGTCAAAAAGTATAATTTGTTCGATCATTATGACATTTCTAAAGATGACAAAAACAAAAATTTCAAGTTAAACAAGGCCTACAACAATCATTTTACTTTTACTCGAACTCGTTTCGGTTCCATTCAAATTGATGTTTTGGATAAAAATCCAGAATTGGCGGCAAAAATGGCTAACGATATCGTGGATTTGATTGATACCATTAAAAACGAAATGATTCGTGAGCGTACTATTCCCGCTTTTGAAATTAATAAAAGAAAACTGCGACAGTTGGAATCAAGTCGCGACTCCGTTTTAAGAAAATTAGACAGTTTGGGTAAGATAGGTGTTGTTTCAAATGATATTCGTTCCAATTTATATCAAGCCTTAGTTGATGCTAAATCACCTGCTGAAAAAGCAGAATTGAAAGAACGAATTGAAGTGAATACATTGTTGGGTTCTCAATACGACGCTTTGGAGCATACGCGAAACGAGGTGATTATCAAATTGGAAGATTTTCGTGTTTCTTACGAGCAATCAGAATCCGATGCCAACGCAGACTTCAACCATAAATTCGTGGTGGAAAAGGCCGTTGTAGCCGATCGAAAAGAGAAACCAAAACGAATGATTATTGTGCTTTTAGCCACGATTGGAGGTTTTGTATTTGCAGTATTTTTCTTCCTAATCCGTCAGCGCTTAAGAGAACTTAAATTGCAGGCATAGTGCATTTGTCCCTTCAAAAGATTGCTGTTCTTGTTGCTTTTTTCATCGCAACGCTTGTCGGTTTTCTTATTTGGAACGATTTAAGTTCGCTAGCACTTTTCCCTTTAGGTTTAATGTTGGTTTACTTTGCTGTTTACAATACCGAAAAGTTGTTCATTGCTTTGGCATTTTTCACTCCGCTATCCATAAATATTGAAGAATTCACCCAATCCATAGGACTGTTTTTACCCACTGAACCTCTTCTTTTTGGGTTAATGATTCTTCTCTCCGCAATGGAAATTCAATCCGGATTTTTACATCGCGCGATTTGGAAAAATTGGATTATTAGAGCGGTTTTATTTTACTTATTTGTTGTTTTTGTAACGGCAATCACAAGTAGTCATCCTGTCGTATCATTTAAATTTTTGCTCGCTCGACTGTGGTTTATTGTTCCTGTTTTACTTTTTGGAACGCATTTTTTGGCTACAGAAAAAAACAGAAAATATTTTTGGTGGCTTTTTACTATAGGAACTTCTATCGCCATACTTTACACACTTGCCCACCACAGTTTATACGCTTTTGGAGAAAAAGAAGGTCATTGGGTTATGTGGCCATTCTTTAAAGATCATACAATTTACGGTGCCATTGTCGCGCTTGTTTTACCCATAATCGTTGCCCTTTTTTGGAGTGAAAAACACCCGCCATTGACACAAGCAGTTTTGTTGTTATTAATTGCTATTGTTTTGTTAGGATTGTTTTTTTCCTACACACGCGCAGCTTGGTTGAGTGTGATTTTATCTGTTGTAATTGGCTTTTTGATTCGCTTTAAAGTGAATTTTAATTTCCTGCTTTCCGTTGGCGTTTTAATTCTTTTAGTCATTTGGTTTCGATGGGACAAAATCCAACAAGAACTCGCGCGAAATAAGCACGAACACACTACAGAATCCTTCGACGAAAGATTACAAAGTGCTGCAAATGTTACCACAGACGCGTCCAACCTCGAAAGAATTAACCGCTGGAGTTGTGCGATCGAAATGTTCAAACAACGTCCACTATCTGGTTTCGGACCAGGAACTTATGCATTCGAGTACGCGCCTTTCCAAGAACCTGAAAATCTCACGATTATTTCCACCAATTTTGGTGACATGGGTAATGCGCACAGCGAATATTTGGGAGCACTGTCAGAAATGGGGATTTTCGGTTTAATTGCTGTTTTATTAATTGTCACAGCTATCTTTTACGAAGGAATAACCCTGTATCAACATTGGCCAAGTGAAGACAAAAAGTCTCGTGTAATGCTCATGGGTTATATCATGTCACTTTCTACATATTTTATTCACGCCTTCCTAAATAATTTCCTTGACACAGATAAGGCAGCAGTTCCAATTTGGGCAATGTGTGCCATTTTTATCGCTTTACGGATTCAATTGGAAGAAAAAAAGAAATCAATCAACTTATAATATGTCTCTTCATATTACACTCCTTGGTGCAACAGGTTTAATCGGAAAGGAAACCTTGAAATTGTTACTTGAAAACCCGATGGTGAGTACCGTTCAAATCTTCGTTAGAAAACCTGTTCAAATCCAGCATCAAAAATTGGTACAAACAACAGTTGAAAATTTCGAAAAACTGGAAAATTATTGGAACATATCACATACTGACGTTCTCATATCCGCGGTAGGAAGTACAAAAAGCAAAACCAAATTGGAATCCGATTACCGAAAAATAGATTTAGATATCCCACTTAAAGGTGCTGAATTGGCTTTGAAGGTTGGTTGTAGGAAAATGATTTTGGTTAGTGCCGTGGGTGCAGATGAAAAATCGGGCATTTTCTACAATCGACTGAAAGGTGAAATTGAAAACAAATTGGCCACCCTGAATTTTGAATCATTGGTGATACTGAGGCCTTCCTTATTGATAGGCGAACGCACGGAATCACGTCCAATGGAACGATTTGCACAGATTATTGCACCCTTGTTTGATGTTTTTTGCAAAGGTAAATTCTCGATTTATCACAGTATTTCAGCCAAAACAGTTGCCGAATCTATCGTGAGAAATACTTTCAAAACCAATAAAGGAGAACAAGTTTTACACTATAAAGGAATGCTTGAGATTTAAATCACCGCTCCCTTTTAGCTAAGACTTGCAAGACAGCGTCTAATTTGTAGCCACGAGCATGGAGCAAAATAAGGTAATGGAAAAGCAAATCGGCGCTTTCGTTTAAAAATAAATCTTCATCGTTTTTCATTGCTTCAATTACCAATTCAACTGCCTCCTCCCCTACTTTCTGAGCAATTTTTGATGTTCCTTTATCCCTAAGATGGGCAACATAAGAATCTGCTTTATCACCATTTTTCCATCGTTCTGCAATGGTTCTTTCTAAACGCGCAATAACCTCAAAAGAAGTGGAAGTTTCTTCTCCCCAACAAGTTGATGTTCCTTCGTGGCAAGTCGGTCCAACGGGTAAAGCTTTGATAAGCAAACTATCACCATCACAGTCCAATTCCAATGATTGTACATTCAAAAAATGTCCACTTTCCTCGCCTTTGGTCCACAAACGATTTTTGGTACGAGAGAAGAACGTTACTTTTTCCTCCTTTAAAGTTTTTTCAAAAGCGGCTTTATCCATAAAACCTTGCATTAAAACTTGTAATGTTTCGGCATGTTGAACAATCGCAACGATTAATCCATTTCCTTTATCAAAATCAGGTTGTTTCATCTTACAGGGATATTTTGTTGGTGAAGGTAATTTTTTAAAGTGGGGATAGCTACTTCGTTGTAATGAAAAATACTTGCAGCAAGAGCAGCATCAACATTTGTATTTTGGAAAACCTCCGCAAAATGCTCCATCTTGCCACAGCCACCCGATGCGATAACCGGAACATTTACCCTTTCGCAAACTTGTTGTAAAGGTTGAATGGCAAAACCATTTTTTGTTCCATCATGATCCATGGAGGTAAACAAAATTTCCCCTGCTCCTCGTTGAACGGCTTCATCCACCCAATCAAATAAATTCAATTCCGTTGGGATTTTCCCTCCAGCTACAAATACTTTCCAATCACCGTCCACATATTTCGCATCAACCGCCAAAACAACACATTGGCTTCCAAATTGCTGTGATAATTCATTCAATAGATTGGGATTTTTTACTGCCGCTGAATTGACACTTACTTTATCTGCGCCATTCACGAGTAACTGGTAGGCATCCTCAACCGACTGAATACCTCCACCAACAGTAAACGGAATATTCACCTCTTGCGCTACACGTTTCACCAAATCCACCAGCGTTTTCCTACGTTCTTCCGTGGCAGAAATGTCCAAAAAAACAAGTTCGTCCGCGTTTTGTAAAGCATATTTTTGAGCCAATTCAATCGGGTCTCCAGCATCACGCAATCCGACAAAGTTTGTTCCTTTCACTGTTCTGCCGTTTTTAATATCGAGACAGGGTATGATTCTTTTTTTTAGCATTGTTTTTTAAAGTTTGAATTTTTTCCTTTTCACAATAACCCATTTCCCTTTGAAGGTGCCAATTCGCTTCAATCGACCAGCATCTACAAGCGCTTTCAAATGTTTCTGAATAGCAGATTCATTTACTGCCAAAATCTCTGCTAGCTCTTTTCGTGTTATCCTTGGATTGCTGTGAATAGTATTTAGGATGGTCATTTGTCTCGGGGTCAAGTTCGTTTGCAAGCTTAATTCCATAGTAGTTTGACCACCTTTTTTGACTTGAGTTTGACCACCTAAATCTGAGGTAGTTTGACCACCTTTTTTG
>CAZWSY010000051.1:0-16361 GCA_964636775.1 uncultured Lishizhenia sp. | reverse complement strand
CCTTTTTTGGCTTGAGTTTGACCACCTAAATCTGAGGTAGTTTGACCACCTTTTTTGGCTTTAGTTTGACCACCTATATCTGAGGTAGTTTGACCACCTTTTTTGACTTGAGTTTGACCACCTATATCTAAGGTAGTTTGACCACCTTTTTTGGCTTGAGTTTGACCACCTAAATCTGAGGTAGTTTGACCACCTT
The DNA here is from genome assembly GCA_964636775.1 of uncultured Lishizhenia sp. Taxonomy (GTDB): domain Bacteria; phylum Bacteroidota; class Bacteroidia; order Flavobacteriales_D; family Crocinitomicaceae; genus UBA952. The sequence goes on along the minus strand of CAZWSY010000051.1, from coordinate 16,165 downwards.
TTTGTAATTGTGTTGTTGAGAATAAAGTTACTTCGACACCTCCGTTTTTTTCAATTATTGTTGGAACAGATAAACCATTTTCAAAGCATGAGTTGATAATTTTCAGAGTACCTCTACCCCAAGTATCAATGTAACCAGCCAAAAAACAAGCATTAGCAATAATTGGATTTCTTGGTCTTGAATTATGGTTTATGCTTAAATCCTCGATAGACAATCCATTAGGCAAACCTCCTTCATTCCAAATAGATATTTGTTCGTCAAAAATTCGGATTTGTATTGGCGAGCCGATTTGAATACGATGAACCAAAGCATTTAATAACATCTCACGAATTGCTTGGTTTGGGTATATCTCCAATTCAATTCTTTGTATTCCTTCAAATAAAATTCTCTTGGTTAAAAATTTGTATTCTAGAAGACCTATGATTTCGTGCAACAAATGGATGAGATTGCCTTCAACTATTTCATGAAAAAGTAAATCAGAACCATCCGTGCCAAATCGTCCAATTTTAACATACATATTCGGGTAAAATCTTGAAGGTTTCTTTCCAAATAAAATGATAGCTGCTCTTTTTAGCTTTGTTCCGACAGACAAATTCAGTTTCTCTAACATCTGCAAGGTGCTCAATCCATTAGTATCAGGTAGCCTCCCAACCGCTTTACTATCTTGAATAAATCTCTTTATACTTGCCTTGTCAATATCGTCAACAGTTGCGCCCTCCTCAACAATATCGTCCCAAGATTTTCCTTGTTGTTTCAATAAAAACTCATTCAATTCAACTCCGGTAAGTTCATAGTTATTGGAGCCAGAACGCATGTAATATCTACCTCTTAAAGAAACAGGTACTGAATATGCTGGAACACTAATCTCAATAAAATGCTGTGATTCATTTTCAATTAATAGTACTTCACAAATAATTCCCATTAAGTCACGAATCTTATTTGGAATAACTTCGAGTAATTTTTTACCATTATCCAAACCAATAATTTTCCCATTATCTTGTCTTCCAATAATCATTTTTCCGCCGTTTGCATTTGCAAAGCCGCAAATCCATTTAAGGTGGTCATCATGCCAAGATTGCTTAAACTCCAAAGTTTGATTCTCCTTCATACTCCTTAGATAATCATTACACATTAATATTCAAATCATATCTAAGTTAACGATTATTGGAATATCAAATCAAATTATTACCCATTTCCTCCAAGGTAATTCTACCCTCGTAATAGGCTTTTCCGACAACAACTGCGGGAATGTTTTTATTCTTTAGTTCCATTAGGTCACCGAAGTTGGAAACTCCTCCACTCGCAATAAGATATAGGTCAGGAAATCGATTGAGTATATTGACATACAAATCAATAGCCGGACCTTGAAGCATTCCGTCACGTGAAATATCAGTGCACAAAAATTGTCCAACTCCAAGTGAAAAATAATGGTCAATAAAGGCATTTAAAGTCATTTCGCTCGTGGTCAACCAGCCGTTAGTCGCAATATGTTCACCTTTCACATCAGCACCCAAAATAAAATGTGAGGCGCCATAGGTAGTCAACCAATCTTTCAATATTTCTGGTTTTTGCACCGCCAAACTTCCGATTGTAACCAAATCCACCCCTATCGAAAAAAGGTTGTTCAACGCTTCTTCCGTTTTGATACCTCCTCCGACATCCAACCTCACTCCATCTACCTTTGCCATACGTTCAATTGTAGGCGCATTTACGGGAAATCCAGCTTTTGCACCGTCCAAATCGACCACATGAACGCGATCAAAACCCTTATCAAGAAAACGTTTTACCATTTCCACAGGGTTTTTATCATAGACTTTTTTGGTGTCGTAATCACCTTTGGTTAGCCGTACACACTCACCATTTATCAAATCAATTGCTGGTATTACTTTCATAATTTAGCTAAAAATCGTTTAATAATTTCTTCTCCCAAAACTCCACTTTTTTCAGGATGAAACTGACAAGCAAGAAAATTGTCCTTTTCAAGTGCTGCGCTGAATGTTTCGCCGTAAGTGCATTTGGCAACGGTGTGAGCATTAACAGGAGCAAAATAGGAATGAACAAAATACACATCGCCACGTATTTCAGTCAAACTCCCCCTACTTTCCATTAGATTGTTCCAACCTATATGTGGGATTTTAGGCGCGTGTACAAACCGTTCAACGACAACTTCATCAAAAACCCCTAAACCTTCAACCATTCCTTCCTCGGTTTTTTCACACAACAACTGCATTCCTAAACAGATACCAAAAACTGGTTTTTTCAGTTCAGGAATAAGTAAATGCAGGCTTTGCGCTTTAAGTTGTTGCATGGCAGCTGCTGCGTGTCCAACACCAGGGAAAATCACTCCATCAGCCGACAACAATTTATCTGCATCAGCTGTGAGCGTGGTTCGAACGCCAAGTCTTTCAAAAGCCGACTGAACAGAAAAAACATTTCCCGCGCCGTAATCAATTATTGCAATTTCCATTTACAAAGTTCCTTTAGTTGATGGTAACATATTGTTATCGCCGTTTCGTTGTTTTGCCTGCTGAATTGCTTTCGCAAAGGCCTTGAATATGCTTTCAATTTTATGATGCTCGTTTTGTCCTTCTGCCTTAATATTCAAGTTGCATTTAGCCGCGTCTGCAAACGATTTGAAAAAATGAAAAAACATTTCAGTTGGCATTTTTCCAATCATTTCACGCTTAAATTCTGCCTCCCAAACCAACCAAGGACGACCACCAAAATCAATTGCTACATGCGCTAAACAATCATCCATTGGCAAACAGAATCCATAGCGTTGTAAACCAGATTTATTCCCTAAAGCTGTTGAAAACGCCTCACCCAAAGCAAGTGCAGTATCCTCTATTGTGTGGTGTTCATCCACCTCCAAATCACCAAGAACCGTCAGTTCTAAATGAAGTTGTCCGTGTCGCGCGATTTGATCCAACATGTGGTCGAAAAAAGAAATCCCCGTGTGAATAGTTGATGTTCCTCTCCCATCCAAATCTAAGAGCAGAGAAATATCTGTTTCACTTGTTTTCCTGCGATGCTTTATGCGTCTTTGTCCCAGCCGTAAAAAGGTGAAAATTTCCATCCAATCTTTTGTTTGCAAGGCTATAAGTTCTTTCTTTTCTTCATAAGAAAGAGAAGACTCACTGCTGCCAGGCGTCGAATCGTCACCCATAAAAATGGCTTTTGCACCCAAATTTTTCGCCAATTCCACATCTGTAAAACGGTCGCCAATCACAAAGGAATTTTGTAAATCATAATCGCCGTTCAAGTAATGTTGAAGCAACCCGGTTTTTGGTTTTCGTGTGGGTGCGTTTTCGTGTGGGAACGTTTTATCAATAAGTACTTCTTTAAATTTAATTCCTTCGTTTTCAAAAGCTTGCAACATCAAATCATGAGGACCAATAAAATCTTGGTAAGGAAATGCATCGGTTCCGAGCCCATCTTGGTTGGTAACCATAACGAGTTCAAAGTCAAGATGCTCCACAATTCGTGAAAGTGCCGCGAATACACGAGGATAAAAAACTAGCTTTTCGAATCGGTCAACTTGATAATCAACAGGTGGTTCCAGTATTAGGGTTCCATCTCGGTCGATAAATAGGATTTTTTTCATTTTTGGGGTTTTAGGACTTTATGAGGGAATGAGGGTGAGAATGAGAATGAGAATGAGGAATGAGAGAATGAGAAACGAGAGAATGAGAATGAGGAATGAGGGAATGAGGGTTCGCCGCGGCCGCACATTGAAACATTAGCATATTGAAACATTAGCATATTAGCACATTAAAACATTAGCACATTGAAACATTAGCACATTAAAACATTAAAACATTTTCAAATTAAACAACTCTATCACACGCTTATTTTCCTCAGGGGTTCCAATTGTAATTCTGAGGCAATTTTCGCAACGTGGTTGTGTCGATCGATTGCGGACGACAACTCCATTTTCTATTAAATATTGGTACATTTTATCTGCGTTTTGTACTCGTATTAATAAGAAATTAGCATCACTAGGAAACACTTTTTCGACCATAGGAAGTTCAACTAAACGGGATTGTAATTGCAACTTTTGTTCATTTAATTCTAATAATTGTTGCTGATACACGGAAAGATTTTCCAACTGAACTAAAGCGTGTTCTTGTGTTAAACTACTGATGTTGTAAGGCGGTTTAATTTTATTGAGCCAAGCAACCAATTTTGGATGTGCAAACAACATTCCTAGTCGCAAACCTGCCATTCCATAAGCCTTTGAAAAAGTTTGTAAAACCACCAAATTTTGAAATTGGTTCAGTTTTTTGATCCAACTTTCTTCCCCTGAAAAATCGATATAGGCTTCGTCCAAAATAACGATTCCTTGAAATTTTTCGAGTACTTCTTGAATTTTATCCTTCTTCAAAAGTGCACCGTTGGGATTGTTTGGTGAACAAAGCCAAATGATTTTAGTGTCTTTAGCCGCTTCCAACAACTCTTCCGATTGAAAATCAAAATTTTCATCCAATAAATAGGTGTTGAAACCAACATTATTGATTTTTGCACTTACTGCATACATTCCGTAAGAAGGACTTAAACTCAACATTTTATCCTTTCCCGGAACACAAAACAAACGTATCATCAAATCAATGCATTCATCAGAACCGTTTCCAAGTAGAATATGGTCGGCGGAAATTCCTTTGATTGCTGCAATTCGATTTTTTAGTTTTCGTTGCAAAGGGTCGGGATAGCGATTGATTCCATTTTCAAACGGATTTTCATTGGCGTCAAGGAAAACATCAGCCGCACCCTCAAACTCATCACGTGCCGAAGAATAAGGTTTGATGTCCAATAATTCTGGTCGAATTAACTTTTCGAAATTCATTTTTCTAGTGATTTTAATCTTAACGTAACTGCATTTTTGTGTGCAAAAAGTTGTTCTGCTTCCGCCATTAATTCAACTGTTGATCCCAAATTTTGTATGCCTTCTTCCGAAATTTGTTGAAATGTGATTTTTCGCACAAAAGAATCCAACGAAACACCGGAATATTGCCGTGCATAACCATCTGTTGGCAAAGTGTGATTGGTTCCACTCGCATAGTCGCCAGCACTTTCTGGTGTATAGTTCCCAATAAATACCGAGCCTGCATTGACAACCTTTTCAGCTAATTCACTTGCGTTTTCTGTTGCAATGATTAAATGTTCGGGTACATAAACATTAATCACTTTCTCAAAGTCAACAGCTTCAACCAACAAAATCAAAGCATTTTCCAATGCCTCACTCGCAATTGACTGTCGGGGTAAAACGGCAAGTTGCTTACTGAGTTCCAACTCAACTTTTTTTATGAAATCTTCGCTGTTGGTCACCAATACCACTTGAGAATCAACACCGTGTTCTGCTTGCGACAATAAATCAGCTGCAACAAAGGCGGGAACAGCACTTTCATCTGCAACCACCATCACCTCCGACGGACCCGCGGGCATATCTATCGCTACTTTAAACTTTTGTGCATATTGTTTTGCCGCGGTTACATATTGATTTCCAGGACCAAAAATCTTGTAAACCGCTGGTATTTCAGTTGTACCTAAAGTTAATGCAGCAATCGCTTGGATTCCTCCAACTTTGTAAATTTTCTCTACACCAACCAACTGAGCAGCATAGAGAATCGCTGGATGAATTTTCCCAAAGGAATCACAAGGTGAACAAAGCACAACTTCCTTACATCCAGCCAATTTTGCAGGAATTCCTAACATTAAAACGGTGGAAAAAAGTGGGGCGGTCCCTCCGGGAATATACAAACCAACTTTCTCAATACCAACCGATTTACGCCAGCAAATGACACCAGGCATTGTTTCGATTTTTTGAACCTTTTCTGATTGAGAGGCATGAAACAAGTGTATATTTTGGTAGGCCTGATTGATAGCTGATTTCAGTGTTTCCGATATTTCCGTTTCGGCAGATTTTAATTCATCCTCAGTCACTAAAAACTGTGTACCCTTAAAACCTTGGAAACGATAAACATAAGTGCTCAAAGCTTGTTGACCTTGAACTTGGATATCATCAAAAAATGATTTTACCAAACCGTCCAAGTCAGCTTGAGGAACTTGAGGACGTTGCAAAATTTTAACCCAATCAACTTGTGGGGGAAATTTGTATGTTTTCATTTTTGAACTTAAAAAACCATTTTTTCAATTGGAACTACCAGAATTCCTTCTGCACCTGAGGATTTCAACGCGTCAATTTTATCCCAAAATTGTTCATCTGAAATAACGGAATGCAAAGAACTCCACCCCGCTTGGGCAAGAGGAAGAATTGTTGGACTTTTCATACCAGGAATTAACGATTTCACTTTTTCGATGGAGTCGTTTGGAACGTTCATTAAAATATATTTAGAATTTCGACCTTTTAAAACCGTTTCCATCCTAAATTTCACCTTATCGAGAATAGCTTGTTTTTCACTGCTCAAATTAGGAGATTTCACGAGCACCGCTTCCGAATAATGCAAAACTTCAATTTCCTTCAATCCATTCATAAACAGAGTTGTACCAGAAGAAACAATATCACAAATACCATCAGCTAATCCAATATTAGGCGCAATTTCTACGGAACCAGAAATTTCGTGAATTTCGGCGGACACACCATTTTTTTCGAGATAAGACTTTACGGTATTGGGATAAGAAGTAGCAATTCGTTTACCGTCAAAATCCTTTATGCTCGATATTGTCGAGTCCTTTTTAACAGCTAAAGAAACACGGCATTTGGAAAAATTAAGCGGTAACATTGTTTCCAATTCAGCTTGTTCTTCGATAATCAGGTTTTGACCAATAATTCCCGCATCTACCACTCCATCAACGATATAGCGTGGAATATCAGCATTACGAAGAAAAAGCACTTCCATTGGAAAATTAACAACCGGAGAAATGAGTTGTCCACCGCTGTATTCCACTTTGAACCCTGCTTCTTTCAAGATTCGCAAGGAGTCTTCGAGTAGTCGTCCTGATTTTTGTAAAGCAATTCTAATCATAGTTTAAATTCAATTTGGTTTAAAAACAAAAAACCCGTCCAGTACAAAAACCAGACGGGTTGAAATATTGTTTACACCAACATCACATCCTCTGGTTTAGAGACCTGATAAAATGATGATGGTGAGTGTTGCAAATCATGGGGCAAATGTAAATGATTTTTAATTCAATAAACGCAAAAACTTCACGAAAAGAAATTTATGACTTAAAAATTTTCTTTAACCAGCTTTTCTTCTTTGGTTTTGTTTCTTCCTCATAATAACCTGTATGATAACCATAGCCGTAGCCATAACCATAGCCATAGCCGTAACCATAACCTTTGCTAGCTTGTGTACCGTTTAATAAAACATACATGTTAGGTAATCTTTTTTCCTTTTTAATATCGTGAGCAATGTTGAGCATTTTCTTTGGTAGCTCGTGAGCACGCACCAAGTAAATGAAAATATCGGCATATTTGGTGAGCAAGAAGGTGTCTGTAACAATACCTGAGGGAGCAGTATCAACTATAACGTAGTCATACGTTTCTGCTATTTCGGAAAACATTTGTTCAATTCTTGGGCTTAACAAAAGTTCGGAAGGATTAGGTGGAATATCACCTGAAGGAAGAATATTCACAAACTTATTTAACTCTGTGGTGTAAATTAGATCTGATAATTCCAGCGAATCATCAAAAATAAAGTTTGTAACTCCTTTAGACCTATCTTTTCCAATATATTGTTCCAACTTTGGTGCGCGTAAATCTAAACCAACAAGTAAAACCTTCTTATTCGTCAAGGCGAAAGACAAAGATAGATTTACCGCAGTGAACGATTTTCCCTCCTTAGCAACAGAGGAGGTAATAAAAATAAACTTTGCCTTTCCTCTTTTATTACTCAGAATAAAATCAACATTGGTTCTCAAAGTCCTAAAAGCTTCAGAAATTCCAGTTTTGCTTCCTTTTGTAATAACAATTTGTTGTCCAGTTTGCCCCAATGGAATGTTCCCAATGTAGGGCAGATTTTTTTGTTCAATATCACGCTTTGAGTTGACTTTGTCGTAGAACAATTGGCTCAAATAAATAATAAGAATTGCACCAAGAATGGAAAAAGTAATAGACCCCAAATAGATAAATGCCTTTTTCGGTGATACAATAGCACCATTACTGTAGGCAGGATCAACAATTTTAGCATTTCCAACACCAACAGCTAAAGCAATTTGGGCTTCTTCGCGTTTTTGAAGTAAATAAATGTAAAGTGCTTCTTTGATTTCTTGTTGTCGGATAATCGCCCTCAAATCCTTTTCAAAACCAGGCATACGGGATAGATTTGCATCTATTCTTTTTTCCTCGCGTTCCACTTCAATGAGCGCCCTTCTTTTGGATGCAATAAGATTTTTAATACTTGTTTCAATATTTGCTTTTAACTCTGTAATTCGATTGGAGAGATTAATAATTCTTGGATTTTTTAGAGTTGTTGTTTTTAGTTCTTCAATTCTTTCCAAGACTAACTTATTATGTTCATTGATTATTAACTCAATTCTGTTGTCATTCAATCCAAGATTAATTGGAATTAGATCATCTGGTTTATCATTTACTTGAAGATGGTCCAACATCATTAGTGCTAATTGAACTTGTGTATTCGCATCCACATATCTTGCACGAATATCTTTTGCATAATTTAATCCCGACTCAGATTCGAATCCCACATCAATTAAATCATTTCGATTTTTAAAGATTTTTGCGGAATCTTCAATATCACCCAATTCTTGGGAAATTACTTTAACTCTATCATTTATAAAGTCAGAGGTGTTTTTTGAAATAAAGTTTTTATCATTAATGGCATCAATGTTATATTGTTCAACCAACTCGTTCAAAATATCTACAGCCTTATCTAAATCCGAGTTGACCATTTTTATCTTTAGGATGGTTGAATTTCCTCCATTTTGCTCAATGTTGATTTTTGAAAGATATTTATTAACGGCGCTTTCCAGTTTTAAATATTTAAACTCATAAGCTCTGCCAATATGATTATTGTCAAAGAGTTCGTTTTTCTTTACTTTAATTTTTGTGCCGTTTTTGGAAACTTTGAACCACGTATTAAAAGGAATATTTTTAAATGCTCCGTCCTCACCAATTTGCAACTTTATTACGGAATGACTTTTAATGGAAAAGGAGATTCCGAAGGATAAATCTTCAGGAATATCAACACTATTACTTTGAATTTCAACATTAAAAGGTGAGATTTTATACAATTCTCTTTTTTGAAATCCAGTAACACGACCGACGGCATAATATTCACTTCGAAGGTTTAATTGACGAACTACATTTCTCAGAATATTGCGAGAAGAAAGAATAGACTTTTCATTTTCAATGGATATACCGTCGGAAAAAATTGTAAGATCTTCGAACGCAGAAGTTTCAGACATTCCAGAACCACCTTTCTGATTATTCTTTATTAAGATTGTTGTCGAAGCTTCGTATTGAGGAACTTTATATCTTAAATAAATTGTAGAAAAAGTGATTGCTAATAAAATAAGAGCTAAAAACAATTTCCATCTCAACAGATAGCTGAATAACAATTCCTTATAATTGACTTTATCAACTACTTCTTCCTCAATATTTGGAAATTGCTCCTCCATTATTTTGTGAATATGTTTAAAATTCCTATAGTCAAAGAAATTGCTGAGAGAATTGGAAAATATATTTGACTAAATCCGGCGCTGGTCATTTTTGCTTTATTCTGAGTGACATAAATAATATCATTTTGTACCAAGTAATAATAAGGCTGAGCAAAAAGCATTTTGTTTGTTAAATCCACTTTATACTCAACTAAACTATCACCTACCTCTCTAATCAACTTAATATCCGTTCGCTTACCGGTAATGTTTAAGTCACCAGTGATTCCTAAAGCCTCCAATATGGTCATCCTTTCATTGGGAACATTCACTGTACCAGGAAATTTAACATCTCCCAAAATGACCACTTTGAAATTAATTATTTGCAGTTGTACAATGGGGTCTTTTATGTATTCACTGAGCTTTGATTCAATATCTTCAATAACTTGACTTCTTGTTTTTCCTGCAGCGAGAATTTCACCAATAAAAGGTAACTCTATATTTCCTTTTGGATCTACTAGAAAACCGCCTTTCGCTACACCGCCGGAATTGTAAGTAACTGTTGATCTGGCATTGGGAACTTCTGGCGCCAAGAGCTTTACCGCCTCGTCATTTGTTGCAATCAATTTAATTTCCAACAAATCATTTATTTTAATTACTGGATCAAAATTTTGTGAAAGTTGAATATTTTCTTTTGGAAAATCTCCTTGAAAATAAGATATCTTTTTCTCGCTTTCACAAGAAAAAATTAAGAAAAAAAAGAAGAAATAAGCTAAATAGCGCATCAAACCGAATTGCGAATATACTATGAAGAACGCTTTCCTTTGAAAACTATTCTGAAAATAGCTTTTAAGAAATAGTTTAAGTCAGTAAAATATGGGTTTTTCTTTTTGTCTTCCATATAAATTGACTCGGCCTTTAATACTGCATCTTTAGTTGTTCCGACTTCCAATGCAACGTAAGGAGGAATACATCCTGGTTTATGCAATCTGCGCTTGTCTTGGATCTCAGGACTAAGTGTATTAAAATAAGTTTGACTTACGGGGCGAACACCAACTAATTTCAAATCTCCCTTTATCAAATTGAAAAGTTGAGGTATTTCATCCAACCAAAATTTTCTCAACTTCATACCCCATTGCGCCATTCTGAAATCATTATTTATTTTTCCTTTTTCATTGAATCCATGATTAATAATCATGTATTCGTGTAAGAATTCGCTGTAAGGATGCATTGTTCGAAATTTGTAAATATTGAAAGGAACATTGTTCTTCCCTAATCTTTTCATTTTCAAAATAATACCCTCTGAAACTGTTACTTTGCTTGGGTTTGCTATTCGCTTCAAGATGAATAAATGATAGCCTACTGGTAACGATTCAAAATGTATAATTTCAAAACCATTATAAATAAATCTACCCAAGATTTCAGCCTTAGAATATAACCTTGGCGCACGATTAAAAGTTAACAACCGATACCACCTATACTTGGGTAAAATTCTTAAGAAAACAAAATAAAAAGCTCTTAATAATGTGCCGATGATTGGAGTTTTAAGGAATCTTCGTTTAGATTTCCAATCATCAATTGTTTCCACCAGCCCTAGCACCAATTTTTCCTTATTAAGCGTCAAATCCTCATTAATTTTCCTTAAATGAACGTTTATATCCTCACTCTTATTTAAGAAATCATGGATTGCATAAAATGGAAGTTGATTGGTTTGTTTGTGTATTTCTTTAAAGAGATTTGAATAAAACTTGTAACTTCGATTGTGATTTTTGGGGGTTGTAAACAAACGAACCTTGAATCTCTCCACAAACAAAGCAATTTTTTTGCTTGAGAAGGAGGAAATAAACTTATATGACTCAGTGGTTGATTGTCGATTCATTTGCAATAATATCGGCTTTTTGATTACGCGAAAGTAAAGTAAAGGATACAATTTACAACTAAAAAATTTTTATTTCAGAACATTTATTGAACTTTGCCAACAATTAACACTATGTTGAACAAGATTAACAAGCTTCCTGCTTACTTAAAAGGTATAAAAAAACGAATTAAAAGTGTTGGTCTTTTCAAAACTATAATCGAGTTATTTCGCTACAATAGTTTTTATTTCAGCATATTAAAAAGAAACGGTCACAACCCTAATTTCAAGACAGTTCTTTACCATACGGCATTCTACACTAAAGTTGTTAATTTATTCCCTGAATTAACACAAAATGAGCTCATGTTAATAGTGCCAAGAAGCGTAACTCATGGGTTGTATGCAAAGATTAAGTTAGATAGAACAAACCTCACCTACGACAAGTTTCACATGTACAAACATCTTTCAAATGGCAATATTCCGATACCTGAAATTCTTTTGGTGACAGATGAAAATTCAAAAAAAATCCAAGGGAATTACGATTTTGAGAACTTGTTGTTGAGGTCCAAAAAGGAAAGGGTTTTAGTGAAACCAAGATTTTCGAATGGTGGTGTTGGAATTCATCTATTAACCCCAAACGATAGTTTATTACCCAATCATATCTATCAAACTTTTGTTTATAATCATCCAGAGGTAATAAAATTACAAGGATCAGATTTTTGTGGAACAATTCGTTATGTACTATACAACAAAAGCGAAAATGAACGCATTCCCGTTGCGGCGTCTATTCAGATGAACGGCGGAAAAATCACTGACCACATGGTAAACGGGGGCTCGTATTCTGCTTCTGTTGATTTGAATAACGGAAAACTTAAAGGGACAAGCTTAGATCGATTTGGCCATAAAACAATCGAAAATCCACTTACAAAAATCAAAGTAGATGGTTTCCAACTACCGCATTGGTCAACCTTGCTGAAAGTTGTTGATGAAACTGCAAAAGTTTTCCCTCAATTACCTTTAATCGCCTTTGACTTGGCAATTACTAATGAAGGTGTTGTTGTGCTTGAAATTAATGCGGGTTGCGGAACTGTTGCTGCTCAATTTAACAACGGATGGTTGAATCATCCTTTTATTCAAGACAACTACACAAACATTCCAAAGCTAAATTTGTAAAAAATCCAACCTATATGCTTTATCACATTTTAAAATCTAAAATCCATACTGTTCGAGTAACTGAGGCAAACATTGAATATCGGGGATCAATTACAGTTGACGAAGATTTGATGGACGCTGCGAACATTAAAAAATACGAGCAGATTTGGGTAAATAATGCGTCAAACGGTTCCCGAATAATGACCTATGTTCTTCCAGGTGAAAGAGGGAGCGGAATGGTTTGCATGAACGGTGGAGCCGCACTACACGCGAAAGAAGGCGATACGGTACATCTCTTAACTTTTTGTGAAGTAGATGATAAAGAATTAGAAACCTTTATTCCACTCGTTGTGTTTACAGATGAAAAAAATCATGTGACGTCTGTTGAAGAGTACAGATAAATCACAACATTCCTTTTAATAGAAGTCCAACAATCGAATTTTGGTTGTTGGATTTTATTTTTAATACAGTTTGATTCTCTTGAGTTTGTGTTTCAATTTTCACTGACTCAGTCATTTCTTGAAGTTTTCTGTAAATAGGTGCGCTCAAAATCATGGATTTCCGCCAATCGTTTCCTGATAAATTCAAAAGTGTTTTTAATTCTCCTTTCATCAAAAAGGATGTCTTTGAATCAGTAAGTTGAATTTGGTTATTGGTGGAGTTCAGGAGAATAACTGATTTTGAAATTCTCTCACTTTTGAATCTTAAATCTTTTTCAATGTTGAGAGCGGAGAATGTTGTTTGAAAATCATTGCGCGCTTGTTCAGAATCAAAATTAATGGACACTTGTATTCGAGGGACAATTTTCAATTCCTCTCCACTTATAAATTCTGAACCAAAATAATTCAGTGAAAGAAAATCGATATGCTCCACAGGAAGAGGTATTTTCACCTTCAATTCAGTCAACATTTTTTGAATTGCCTGACCATTAATTTCCGTTGAAACATGAAGTGAATTGCTTTCTGACTCAATAATCTGAAAAGTTCTATCCTTTTGATGTTGAAAATCAAACTGCCAAACGCCAGATAGACTATTGAACTTCCAATTAGAAATTTCTTTACCAAACTGAATATGCTTCGATTCTACTAGACTTGCTTTCTGATTTTGATTTTTTACAACTTTGAACGTTCGCTTTAAGGTCATTACAAGCTCCTTTGTGGGGGCTGAATTTTGATTGAGAAATAAATAGGTTAGGCCCTCTATATCAATCCTGTAATTTTTTCCATCATGAACCTGAAGAAATTCGGTTGGTTTATCGGAAGGATAGCGAACAACTGAAAAGGAAGAGTCACGAATCTGTAATTCCAAAATCTCTATAGAACTTAGCGGTTTCCAATTAAAAAACGCAATATCAAATGACGTTTGATCGTCTTTTTGCAAGTTATTCAAGCGCTCGAATTGAGCATTTTCTTTATCTCGAAAGAATAAATCAAAAGCAATTTTTTGAAATAGACCAGCAGTGTTGATGGTCAGAACAGATGTCGTTCCTTTGGGATAAGAAGAATAAAAGGTTTCGAGTTCCTTATCGTTTTTGTTATCAAAAATTTCAACGGACGACACAAATACCGATGCAGTAAAAACAAGAACTAACGATTTACGGAAGAGAAACATGCGCTGTAAAATTAATGCAATCCCTATTTGTTTAATTTTGGGCATGAAGAAATTGGTAAGATTTATATTTTGGCTTACGGGCTGGAAAATCGATGAACGCAGTCCTGAGGGCATTAAAAAATGTGTGGTAGTTGTTGGGCCTCACACATCGAATTGGGATTTTATACTTGGAAAAATGGCCTTCATTACCTATGGTGTAAAAGGTCGTTATCTCATCAAAAAAGATTTGTTTTTCCCGCCTTTAGGGTGGATTTTAAAAGCTATGGGAGGCATTCCTGTTGACCGAAAGCAACGCACCAATCTTACTGAATCTGCTGTAAAGTTATTTGACGAAAATGAAACCATGTTTTTAGTTTTTACTCCAGAAGGTACTCGCGATTATAATCCAAATTGGAAAAAAGGTTTCTACTACATTGCTCAGAACGCAAAAGTTCCAATTTATATCTGTTACATGGATTATGAGAAAAAAATTGGAGGTTTTCACTCCATTTTAGAACCAACAGGAGATGTGGACAAAGACATCGAATACATCAAAAGCATCATGCGTCAATACAAAGGTAGGTTTCCAGAAAAAGGCGTTCGTTAGAAACTAACAATTCTACTTTTTCTTGAACTGTCCCGTTTTTTTGTCATAGCCATACGGACAATGTTTGCAACCGCTTTTGCAACAATAACCTCTTTTAAGATGATATGCTTCTGTAAAAACAATATATCCTTCCTCGCTGAGGTAATAATCTTGGTTGGATAACGCTGACTTTTTGGAAAATCCTGATAAATCCTCTGACATGACAAAAATCGATGCTTTACTTAAAATGTTGGATAGAACAACCCTAACTGAGTGTGTATTGCCCTTGCAAAACAATAAAAATTTCAAATTGTTCGCAAGAAGGGATGATTTAATTCACAATGAAATTTCTGGAAACAAACTCAGAAAGCTAAAACACTACCTTTTATTTGCCATTAACCAAAAAATTAAAACGATTGTGACTTTTGGAGGAGCATATTCAAATCACTTATTGGCCACTGCATCGGCTTGTCAACTTGTTGGTTTGGAGTGTGTAGGAATAATTCGAGGAAATGAACTTAAATCCGATTCAAACGCCGTTTTAGCAAGATGTTCTGAACTGGGTATGGAATTGAAATTTGTGAGTAGAACTGATTATTTCACGATGAAAAAAGAAAATGGAATTGGTGAGTTTGAAGGTGAAAAAGTACTTTTCATTCCTGAAGGTGGGGCAAATTTATTCGGTGTAGAGGGTGCAAAAGAAATTCTACAAGGGCTTCCGGCTTTTGATATTTATTGTGTTGCACAAGGTACGACCACCACAAGCATTGGTTTATTGCACGCGATTCCTGAACATTCAGAATTGTGGGTAGTTCCAGTTTTGAAAGGTTTTGATAGTGTAAAAGAAATGACTGAAATTGACCCAACTGTTAGTAACAAATTGACTCAACTAAGGATTTTAGATGAATTTCATTTTGGAGGCTATGGAAAAAGCACCAAGGAACTCAACGAATTTATCAGCAAGTTCAATTTAAATAATGAGATGAGAACAGAATTTGTGTACACAGGTAAGGTTCTTTTTGCCTTGAGTAAAATCTTGTCCGATAATGATTTCAATGATAAACGAATTCTGTTTGTTCATACAGGCGGTTTGTGGAATCACTAAAATAAAGAAAGGCAAAACAAGGTTGAAAATTATTTTTCTCTAGTTAGAACTTGACAACACAAGGCTAAATTTTCCGAAATTTACCTTAAATTTATCTGTTAATTATTCAAAATTAAGTCACTATATTTGCGCCCAAATTTAAAACGGCACTTAATGTCATCAATTACAGGTAAAATCTCACAAGTTATCGGTCCAGTTGTGGACGTTCGATTCGAAAGAGGAACAGCTCTTCCAAACATTTACGATGCACTCGAAGTACGCAAGGCAGACGGTTCTCGCGTAGTATTAGAGGTTCAATCGCATG
>CAZWSY010000050.1:0-26519 GCA_964636775.1 uncultured Lishizhenia sp. | reverse complement strand
ATTCAAGGATTTACCTAAAAAATCTTGAACTTGTATTCAATTCAACTTGTCTAACCAATTGTAAATCAAAATTTTAGCCGTTTTTATCTCTACCTGGCGGTAGACAAGTGTGATGCTACTTCGTGGTCAGCTGACCCTAAGTAAATCCCTTTCTAATGGCATCGTTAAGCGTTGTTTGGATCGCGTCATATTTACGGTATTTGGTTGAACCTTCATCCATTTCAAATTCATCGGATGGCATAATGCGTTCGCTACCAAAAAATCTACCCAAGTAAAACTCATACAAGTGTACATTTTCCCAATTGAACGCACATTGAATGACATTGTGCAGTTGTTCGAAAGTAAAGTTCTCTGGAACGACAACGGTTCAGTAAACCTGAGGATTGGTGTCGAGAATTTCGATTTTTAGTTGGTGTGACATAGTTTAGTTTTTAATATGTTTCAAAAATTACTTTTGATTCTATTTATTGCATTGTTTTTATTCGAATAAATTTCCCTATTGCTTCACTACTTTGTATCTCACCGAAAAATCACTTGATGATAGGGTAATAAAATAAACCCCCGAAGACCAATTTTCCGTTGAAACACTTGCTTCTTTTTCGAATGAAGATACATTCGTTTTTATTGATTTTCCGTTAATGTCGTGGACGGACAAGTAGAGTTGAGTTGGAGCCGTTGATTGAATGTTCAAGTGGTCAACAACGGGATTTGGAAATATGGAAATGTCCTCAGCGGAGAAATTCGGTAAACCTAAAACACTCGCATCTCCCAAGTTGATATTATCCAAGTAAAAATTGTTTCCACCCTTAGCGTCGAAGGAGAATTTTATCAATAAATGTTCTTTTAATGGGGCATTTCCCCAATTGGCCAAAACTTCATTTTTCCATTGGTTAGTAACAGGTATAAATGCAGTTGTAATCAAGGTATCAACCGTGCGAAGTGAGGATGAACCGTTGTAAGTTCGTCTCAAAGTCCACGTTTCTCCGCAATCTGTGGAGTAAAATATGCGCAAGGTTTCCATGTTTGTGGTTTGTTTTTGTGCGTAAGCAAAATCAAAGGAGAGCGCCAGGGAATTCAGGTTTTGAGCATTAATGGGCGGAGAAATCAATTCGTAACTTTTCCAAATTCCTGCCTCGAAATTTTGAACATTCGCACTCCGATTGGAATTGAATGCCGACAAGGAATTAAAAGTCCAATTATTGGGTCCTTCGAACATTGGAATTGTCCAAGCATTGTCGCCGTTTTCAGGTTCAAAACTTTCGCTGAAATAGTTGCTAGTTGCCTCTGAAGGAAGTACTTCAATGGTTTGGAAATCACTTTGTAGCGTCGTTCCGTTGTGAGTGACATTAATGCGAATGGTGTAAGTTCCAGCTTGAGCGAAAGAAGCTACAACCACCGAGTCCGTTGTTGACGAAAAGGTAACTCCTTGTCCTTCCCATGTTCTTGTACTAACTTTATGTCGCGACAAATCCGTTAGCGTAACGCTTTGTCCTTCACAAACTATTTTCTTGGAAGTCATGAAATTAGCGAAGCATAGAGCGTTGTTTTCAATCACACCGGTTGCAATTAAATTTTCATTCGTCCAAAGGTTATTTCTTCCCGCCACCGAGCTGTTCAAACAAGCGTGCATTCTTTCTTTTTGTCCTTCGGTGAACATGAGTGCGCAATAAGCATAATCCATGTAGTTCTGAACATTGTCCAAACTTCCACAAGAATTTCCTGAAAGGTTACACGTTTGCCAGCCGATGGTGAGTGGTGTATCTTCAACTTCGTCGTCGTGGTTGCAGTTTGCGCTCTGAGCAACCGGTAGATAGTAGTAATTCGGGACATTATTTCCACCCCAAATGTGTTGAAGGTTAAGGTAGTGTCCAACTTCATGTGTAAGAACTGTTCTTCTAAAAAACTCCGAAGTTCCGAAAGTTCCAACGTAAGAATGTTGCATCACAATTCCGTCCCACTGAGGAATAGTATCGGCCGCTCCAGGAAGTAACGCATGACCTGCCAAACCTGCCGCCTGAGCACACACATAAACATTTAAGTATTTATTTGGCGGCCAATGAATGAGGTCTTTTACGGAATGGTCTGCGATGTGGGTTAGGGGAGAAAAGGTGCGTGTAATTCCACTTGTACAATTGCCATTGGGGTCTTTCTGTGCCAAGCGAAATTCGATTTGCGTGTCTGCCGCACGTGATTTGAACACATTAACGATTTGATTGGTGTCGGCATTTTGTTTTCGAAGTTGAAGATTGAGTTGAGCTAGTCCATCGAGTATTTGAGCATCGCTAATGTTTTCCGGTCCATAAGTATGAATTACATGGAAAACGACAGGTATAATGTACAGTGCATCACTTTTTTGTTGGTTTTTTGCTTGCTTTCTAAAATGTTCCAAATCTTTTTTGAGTTGTTCGTTTGCACGGTCAAAACCAATTCTTAAACCAGGATTGGAGCGCAGAATGGCATGTTGCATTTCATCCGTAATACAAAATGATTTTTCTTGAGCAAGAAGTTGAAAATTCAAGAAAATAAGGGGAAAATAAATGAACCTACTGAAAAGAGAATTAATCATGGTGTGGATTTAAACGTCTCTAAAGATAAACCAAATCTTTGTTGTGATTGAATTTTGTCGATTATCTCGCCTTTCACCTATAAATTCCATAGGAGAACCGAATTAAATTATTCTCATAAATTTGCAGTCAATTTTTCCCAAATGAAAATCGAACAAATCTACACTACTTGTTTAGCACAAGGTGCTGACTACATCGTTTCAGAAAATGAAGCTATAATCATAGATCCTTTAAGAGAAATCCAACCTTATCTCGACCGAACACAACAAGATAACGTAACTGTAAAATATATTTTAGAAACGCATTTCCATGCTGATTTTGTATCTGGTCATTTGGATTTAGCAAAAGCAACGGGCGCACCAATAGTTTTTGGACCGAATGCCAATCCCGATTTCGAGTTTTACGCGGCAAAAGACGGTGAGGAGTTGTATTTTGGGAAATTGAAAATTAAAGTGTTACATACTCCGGGGCATACTATGGAGTCCACTTGTTATTTGCTCTTTAATGAAGAAAATCAACCAAATGCGCTTTTTTCTGGTGATACTTTATTTGTTGGTGATGTTGGTCGTCCGGATTTAGCTCAAAAAGCGACAAATCTCACACAAGAAGAGCTAGCTGGTCATTTATACGATTCTCTACGTCAAAAAATTATGACTTTACCCGATGAAGTGACCGTTTATCCTGCACATGGAGCGGGTTCAGCTTGCGGAAAAAACATGTCAAAGGAAACGAGTGATACTTTGGGTAACCAAAAAAAGTTGAACTATGCCCTTCGTTCGGACATGACAAAAGAAGAGTTTGTGAAAGAAGTGATAGAAGGTTTGTTGCCTCCTCCAGGATATTTTGGGATGAATGTGGCGATGAACAAAAACGGTTATGAAAGCATTGAAAAGGTTTTTGAACGAGGGTTAAATCCTTTATCTGTTAAAGCTTTTGAAACGCTTTCCAGTTCTGATGACATTTTGATTTTGGACACAAGAACAGCAAGCGATTTTTCACAAGGGTTTATTCCAGGTAGCTTATTTGTTGGTTTAGAGGGACAATTTGCACCTTGGGTTGGAGCGGTAATTTCCGATGTTAAACAAAAACTAGTTTTGGTGACACCAATTGGAAAAGAAGAAGAAACGGTAAAAAGATTGGCGCGAGTGGGCTACGACAATGTTCTAGGTTATTTGGATGGAAGTTTCGCTTCTTGGCTTAACGCAGGTAAAACCATTGATAAAATTGGAAGAATTACAGCTGACGAATTAGTTGAACAAAAGACCAAAAATAAACTAGTCATAGATGTTCGTAAACCGGGTGAATTTGAGGCAGAACATTTAGAGGATGCCGTTTCAGCGCCTTTGGATTTTATCTACGCTGAATTACCAAAATTCCCCACTAACCAACCGTTCATTTTACATTGCGCTGGCGGCTACAGAAGCATTATTGCCGGTTCGATTCTGAAAATGAAGGGATACAATGACTTCGTTGATGTGATTGGAGGTTATAATGCGATATCCAAAACATCCCTTCCGAGAACGAATTTTGTTTGTCAGGGAAAGGGTTAGGTGGCCGTATTTCTCAGGGTATATTGAGCGAGAAAAGAGGACAAATCTTGTTTGGTATTAGTTAGATTTAGTTTTTTTCGGAGACGAATTCGTGCCATGTTGATACTGTCCACTGATTGATGTGTTATAGCTGAAATTTCCTTTGAAGTCATGTTTAAAAGAAGGAAACAACATAAGTTTTTGTCATTTGGAGAAAGATTCGGAAAATCAATTTTGAGTTTATTTAAAAATTCTGGGTGCACTTTATTGAACCTTGTTTCAAACTCAATCCATCTTTTATTATTCATGGACAATTCTAATTCTGAAATGATTTCGTTGAGGATAGGTCGATCTTTCTCTGAAAATTTATCTTGTGCTTTTTTGAGTCGTTTGGAAATAGTTTGAATTAAGTTCTCCTTTTCAAGCAAAACCAATGATTTTGAAGCAGTCTCTCTTTCACTTGCTTCTTTCTCGTATTCAAGATTTATTCGTTCCAAATGTTCCTTTTCGGCTTTGAGCTGGGCTTTTTGTTTGATTTCGCGTTGTCTCAGGAAAACTAAAAAAACAATAGTCAATAAAGTAAATAAAATCAGTAGAATAATCTCGATTTTTCGTTGACTTACCGTGTTTTCCAACTTCAAAATATCGTTTTTGAATTTCAATTTCTTGATTTTTTCCTTGTATTCATAAGAAAAAGACTGTTCACTTAAATTAAAGAAGTTAATGGAATCGGTATAGATTCTCTCGAGTTTTCTGTAATCGTGGGCTTTCTTAAAATCGTTATTGGAAAGGTACAAATCGGCAAAGGCTTCTTGTAAAAGTCGTTTGTATCTATACAGAACATTACAATCAATGAGTTTTTCAGCCTCGGAAAGATGAAACACGGCTTTTTCGAAGTTTCCAATTTCTTGATAAAAGACGCCGAAATTTAAGTGTCTTTTAAAATCGTCACTTTTTGATTTTGTTTTTAATGCAATGTTCAGTGCTTTTTGAAAGTAAAATTGAACAGAGTCAAGAATTCCCCCATGCATGTATGCCACTCCTATGTTGGAATACAGTTTTTGTGAGATGTGAGGATTTGATTCAAACTGTTTAGGGTCAATTTCTTGAAATATTTTTAGCGCCTTTTTGAAATCTTTGGCATTCATAAAGGATAAAGCTGAATTTGAAGCTGCACGGACAAAGGACTTTTTTGGGAAATGGATTTTTCCGTATGAAACTGCGCTGTCGTAATAGGCTATTGCTTTGTCTTTATTCATTAGCTCATAGTAATAGATTTCACCCATAATGTTGAAGTAATCAACCATAAAGATGGAAGGCTGCTGTTTTTGTGCAATATCCCTTATTTTTTTTGCGTATGAAACAGCCTTTTCAAAATCCTTTATGCGCATTATTGACATGGCAGAAAGATGCAAAAGGACGCTTACTTCATCAGATTTTTTTTTGGTACGTTTCGATTCTTTCAATGCACTATTTAAAGTGTCAAAAACAGTCTTTACTTCAATCGCTTCGTTTTCTTGTAACCAATTCTCCAATTCAATCATTCTTTTGGATTGACTAAAAACAGGACTATTTAACCAAATAAGAAAGATAGGGACAAATACTGCTGGTAATAAATAGGACTTCATTTTCCTAAGGTATTAAATGGCGAACAATTTAAAAGGTTGAATATTACATGCTGTTGAAGCTGATTTCTTTCTGTTTTTCCTATAGTTATTGAAAGTCAGGATATTATGTTTCTTGATTTGTGATTTAATAAAATGGAAATTACAACACTGTCATACATTTGTTATATCCAGATTTGTATTAAATAGGTTACATTCTTTAATAGTAAGCAAATTGTAATAGCGTTTTTTTTTGAGGGTTCTGTTGGCAGGTCTAAGTTTGTTCTACACAACCTTAATCTTGTTTTCATGAGAAATTGGATTCTTTCAGTACATCTTTTTTTCACTCTTTTTAGTTACACTCAAAATAACTTGGTGCTAAAAAATGGTGTTTCCCTAACGGGTAATTCAGGGTCTTTTTTGGTCTTGAAAAATACAAATCTCAGCAATAACAGTATTGAAAATGCTTTACAATTCGAAGGAGAAGTTAAAGCTACAGGTTCGAATGCTGTTTCTTTTTCTTCTGGTTCAAACGACTTTCTAATCAACTTATTCAAAATTGATGGTGCGAATGTTACAGTTGAAAATGACCTCAAGTTAAACGATGATTTAGAAATTACCTCTGGTTCCTTGGTTCTTACTGGAAATGATATTTACAGCGCGGGTAATTGGACAAACAATGGGTCTGTGAATGTTGGTAGTGGAACAATACACTTCACAATGGATATTGAGAATGAAAATCAAGTTGTAAATAACGGAAATTCAGCCTTGGGTAATATCTTGAAAACAGGTCAAAGTCCACTTATTATTATTGGGGACTTAAAATTTTCAGGTGATTTAACTGTTGATAACGCTTCGTTTGGTACTGGAACCTTAGAATTGGTGGGTTCTGGAAATCAAACGGTTTCGTCAAACAATGGATTGATTCAAGTTCAAAATTTACAAATAAATAAGGATGATTCGGATGATTTAATCCAACTACAAAGTCCTTTACAGGTCACAAATCAGCTGGATTTAACAAATGGCAAAATTGACCTGAATGGAAACAATCTTGCTTTTTCTCAATTGAATGGTGGCAGTTCTACGAGTTATGTAATTACAGGAAACAGTTTTCTACAAAAAAATAATATCTCGGTTGGAACACATCTTTTACCTATGGGAACCTCCGTTGATTACACGCCTGTTACCGTTTCTTTCGCATCGGGTTCATTTGTAAATGCTGTTTTAGAGGCAAACACAAAATCGAGCAAGATTTCAGGTTTGAGTGAAGAACAGGAATATTTCTTGAATCGTTCGTGGAATGTTGAAGCAACAGGGGCTAGCAATTTTGTTTACAATATTCAGTTGCAATATGCGGCATCAGACATTTTTGGGGAAGGTGATGAAGCTACAATTTTTCCGGTAAAATGGAGTAATGGTGTTTGGTACAAACCAGCCGGTGCAGATTTTGCCAATGCCACGGAAATGGGGACTTCAGCTATTGATCCTGCTTCCAAAATATTGACTTGGAATGGATTGAGCTCGTTCAGTGATTTTGGTGGTGTTGGGAATGCTCCAACTCCTCTTCCTGTAGAGCTATCTCGTTTTTCAGTTCACTGCGAGGAAGATAATATGCTTGTGCTTTGGTCAACTGAAAGTGAAAAGAATAGTGATTATTTTATCCTAGAACAATCAAGTGACGCACATAACTGGAGAAAAATTAAGGAGGAAAAAGCTGCGGGAAATAGCCAAAGCTACCTTGAATATGCTGTGGAAATTCCAGTATTGGAGTTAACTTATCTCAGATTAATTCAGTTGGATATTGACGGGAAAGAAACCGTTTATGGACCAATACTCGGTTCTTGTGATATATCAGAACCATCATTTCAAACCTTTCCAAATCCTTCTGGTGAAAATTTTGGACTTTCCATTAATGGTTTGAAAAGGGAAAGTAAGATTTCATTAACTATCAATGATTTAACAGGGAAAATTATCGACTCTAAAACTTTTAATGAAGTGGAGGGAAACCATTTGTCATATTGGAAATTGAATAGTAATCCTGGATTGTATTTTATTGTTATTCAGCAAGATGGTAAGACAATCAAAACACTTCAACACGTAAGATTATGACATTAAATAATATACTCAAAGGCTTTGTAATAGCTTTAATTATTGTGTACTCGAGTGGGGTAATGGCTCAGAAAAAGGCTAATCCTTCAATTATTTCAACAGAACAAAAAGTTGGGGTTGTCAACACCGATTCTGTTTTAATGAATTTGAAAGAGTTTCCGACTCAAATAAAAATTATGGAGGCCTTTCAGAAACAACTTGCTGCGGAATTAGAGGTTAAAACACTTGAATTCGAGACAAAATTGGCTGACTATCAAAATAAAGAAATAAGTGAAAAAACAAAGCAACAACTTCTAACTGACCTACAACAACTGGAGCAACAAATTCAACAATTGAAACAGTCCGCTCAACAGAAAATTGCTGAAAAGGAAAGAGAATTGTTGGTTCCACTTAATTCAAAAATATTCACTGCTATTGATGCAGTTGCAAAAAGATTAGAATTCACTCACATTGCAGATAGTAAGAATTTTTATTTCGTAAGTCCTTCTTTTGACCTTACCAAAATGGTAATCGAGGAGGCAAATAAACGCTAAAACACATGATTATGAAAAAGTTAATATTCCCATTTTTGTTCGGACTTGCAAGTTACAGTGCTTTTGGTCAGGTAGGAATTAATACCACAGGTGGAGATCCTAACAGTTCAGCAATGCTTGATGTGGAGAGCACTTCGAAAGGTGTTTTAATTCCAAGAATGACTAAAACCCAAAGAGATGCAATTTCCTCTCCCGCAACAGGATTACTCATTTACCAAACGGATAATAGTGAAGGATTTTACTTTTACACAGGAACGGCTTGGTCAAAAATAACCTCAGGTACTGAAGCAACCTACTCTGGTGGAACTGGAATTGATGTGACAGGAACAACAATTTCAAATACAGGGGTAACAAGCTTTTCTGCAGCTGGCACAGGTTTAACTCCCAACACATCAACAAGTGGTGCAGTAACTTTAGATGGAACCTTAGATTTGGATAATGGAGGAACGGGAGCTACCACGGCTTCAGGGGCAAGAACAAATCTGGGAGCAACAACACTGGGATCCAACTTATTCACTGTATCGAATCCATCTGCTATTTCATTCCTCCGTGTAAATGCGGACAATTCCGTGTCTGCTTTGGACGCTTCCTCATTCAGAACGGCGATTGGTGCGGGAACAAGTTCAACGGATGGAACGGTGACAAGTATTGCCACTGGTGATGGAATTACTGGAGGAACAATTACTTCTTCTGGGACTATTGGATTAACCGGACAAGCATTGGCTTTACATAATTTGGGGACAAATGGAATCATCACGCGAACGGCGGCTGGTACTGTTGCAGCTAGAAGTATTGCGGTTTCCGGAACAGGAATAAGTGTAACAAATGGGGACGGTGTTTCGGGTAATCCAACAATTACAAGTAACGCAACAAACACCAATACTGCATCAACAATTGTTGCACGCGATGCATCAGGAAACTTTTCTGCGGGGACTATCACTGCGGCATTGTCTGGAAACGCAACGACAGCTACTACACTTCAAACAACTCGCACGATAAACGGTACAAACTTTAATGGTTCAGCAAATATTACTACAGCAAATTGGGGTACGGCACGAACGATAACAATAGGTTCAACAGGTAAATCCGTTGATGGAAGTGCAAATGTCACATGGACAATAGGAGAAATTGGGGCTGCCGCATCAGCACATACCCACGCTGCTTCAGATATAACAAGTGGGATTTTGCCAATAGTGAGAGGAGGAACCGGCTTTTCAACCTACAGTAGTAATGTGTTTTTGAGGTCAAACGGACTCGGAACTGCTCTTGAAGAACGAACCGCTGCTCAAGTTTTGTCAGATATTGGTGCGGCAAGCTCCTCTCATGTTCACAGTACAAGTGATATCACTTCAGGTACATTAGCCATTGCGCGAGGAGGGACAAATTCAACAGCAACACCAACTGGTGGAGGTGTAGCTCATGGAACAGGTACAGCTTTTGCTTTCACCGCTACCGGTACTTCGGGGCAGGTTCTGCGTTCTAACGGTACGTCTGCACCAAGTTGGGCTGACCTAGGTTCACTACTCACAGCTGGAACGGGTGTTACCATTTCAACAAATACCATTGGTTTAACAGGTCAGGCATTGGCGGTACACAACTTAGGTACAAATGGAATTATTGCAAGAACTGCTGCTGGAACTGTTGCAGCAAGAAGTATTGCCGTTTCAGGGACAGGATTGAGCGTAACCAATGCGGACGGAGTTTCAGGAAACCCAACAATAACCTCAAATGCCACGAGTGCCAACACTGCCTCAACAATTGTTGCAAGAGATGCTTCAGGGAATTTTAGTGCGGGAACAATTAACGCAACTGCCATTTTTTCTACAGGAAATAGTGGTATTGGAAGTGCTGCATTCTCGGCAAATCATCGATTGTCAATTGCAGGAGGATTTTTTCAACAACAATCCAATCTTGGTGGAATTTATCCTTCTTATGACGCTGCCGGAGGTTGGGCATCAGGTTGGAACTTTACCGGTGGAGGGGCAGAAGTTGATTTTTGGAATGTTTACAATGGTCCGGCAACTCCAAAAGGTTTTGTTTTCAGACAGCAAACAGGAACTTCATCTCAGAAAGAACTGATGAGGGTAACTGAAAGTGCACAATTAGTTGTTAATGGAGGCTTGAGATTAAAAACAAGAAGAATTACGGGAGCATCAACTTTGAGTGCTGATGATTATTTCGTTATTGCCACTGGAGCTACAAGTTACACTGTTACTCTTCCAACGCCAAGCGCAAGTGAGGATGGTAGAATTATAATTGTTAGGAATTTAACCAATAGCGGAGGGACCGCACAAACATTAACGTTCGATACAGGAGCAGCATACAATGAGTTTTACGGAAATTTAGCAGTAACTTCTTCGGCTAATGTTACAAATAATTCTAACAATGTTGGTGGACAAAATATAAGGTTCATTTGCACTTTCGACGGAACGAATTGGGTTTGGGTACTTTGGTAAAATCAATTTTATGGTGAACAGATTTATATTTTCATTTTTTATTTTTTCTTGTTGTCAATTTTTTGATGCTCAGTCGAATGTGCGTATTTCAGATCTTGTCAACGCACCCGGTCACCCATCAAGTGTTTTGGAGGTTGAATCAACTTCGAAAGGAATGTTGGTTCCTCGAATGACTTCTACACAACGTTTGTCAATTGCAAATCCCGCGAATGGATTAGTGGTTTATGATACCAATGTGGAATGTTTAATGTATTACACTGTTTTCAATACTACTTGGAATTATTTGTGTAATACAGGAAATGGCGCCGCAAATGCCATTCTCTCAAACAATGAACCTGCTGGAACTAATTGTCCAAATGGTGGAGTGCGTTTGGATTTTGGAAATGACGCTAATGGAAACGGTGTTCTAGATGCAAATGAAATTGTTCCTTCCTTGACAAGGTATGTTTGTAATGGTGCTCAAGGTCCGATCGGTTTGACGGGTCCGGCAGGTCCCCAAGGTCCAACTGGATTAACAGGTATGGCTGGTCCTCAAGGTGCTCAAGGTCCAATTGGTTTGACTGGGCCTGCTGGTCCTCAGGGAATTCAAGGTCCTCAAGGTCCGAGTTGGAATATCACCAATCTTACAATGAATAACAATGGAACATTGACTTTAACAACCGACCAACCTCAAACTTTTTCAACAACAACGAACGCATGGATAACCACAGGAAATAACGGAACCAATCCTACAAATAATTTCCTCGGAACTATTGATAATCAGTCACTTGTTTTTCGTACAAACAATACCGAAAAGGTTAGAATTTTAACAAATGGCAATACAGGAATTGGAATAACAACCCCAAATTACAAACTTCACTTGCATGATGCTGCCAATACAGGTTTTGGCGTGCCAGGTATACAATTGACCAATGGAACAACGGGTACGGGTGTTAATGATGGGGTTAGATTAGCAACAAACGGAACAGATTTTTGGGTGGACAACCGTTCGAATGGAAATTTGATGTTCGCTACAAATACGTTTGAAAGAGCTAGATTTTTACCCAATGGTAATTTTGGTGTCAACATAGTTAATCCCTTAAATCGGGTGGATGTAAACGGAAATATGAGTATTGGTTCTTTTGCCGGAACGTTTACTGCGCCTAATAACGGTTTGATAGTCAGTGGGAATGTTCGTATTGGAATACCCAATGCAGCTACTCTAAGTCCTAATGTTACTGATGCCGCAAACATTGTTCTTGACGTAACTGGCGGCTATACAAGGATGGGGAATTACAATTCTGACCCAAACGGCGGAGTAAATCCTCCTGGGTCTAGTTTTGCGATTGGTGTTGGAGCTTTAGTGGTTGGAATGAATCGTTTGGCTGGAACAAGTAACGTAGATTTTTGGAATACCACTGCGCATAATCAGGCTGCTGCAAATCAAGTGAGTGACAGGGGATTCAATTGGCGAAGGTTTAACCAACTTGGAAATGAACAAAACCTGATGTGGTTGGATGGAAATGGAAACTTAACCATTACTGGAACAAATTTTCTCACCTCGGATAAACGTCTTAAATCCAATATTCAACCGATGGAAACAGGCGTTTTACAACGTGTTTTACAATTACAACCATCGCGTTACACGAAAACAAATTCTGGTTTAAATCAAGGAGAACATATTTTCTACAAGGACGCAGAAAACTCAATAGATGATTTTGGATTTATTGCGCAAGAAGTGGCTAAAGTTTTTCCGGAACTGGTGCAAAAACCAAAGGATGAATCAAAAACATTATGGGCGGTGGATTATGCTCGTTTGTCTGTTTTTTTAACCAAAGCAATTCAAGAACAACAAACCGAAATTGACATACTCAAAGAACAAAACAACTTGCTTTTGAAACGATTAGAACAACTTGAATCGAAAATGAAGCCTTAAATTGTATGTTGTCCTACCTTAAACTTGGTTTAAATTCTGTTTGTTTGGTGCTTTTGCCCTTTACTTATGCTTTTGGCCAAGTTTTGAGGTTAGATAACGGTCTCCTAACGGTTAATAATCTTTCTTTCATTTATGTTGATGGTTCAGTTGAAAGCAATTTGTCTTCCGTATTTCAAGTCAATGGAAACGACAATAACGAAGATGGTGTTGTTACTGTGAATGGAAATTTTTTTAATAATGCTGATTTTCAGTTGAATGGAAAACTCAAACTATATGGGAATTGGTTCAATAACGGAAATTTTCAAAGCTCTACAGGACATTTGTTTTTGGAAGGGCAAAATCAAGAATTGGGTGGAAGTCAGGTTTCGAATTTCCATCATTTGACATTAAACGGAAGTGGCTACAAATTTCAAAGCAATCATCAAACTTGTTCAGGTGTTTTGAACTTGAATTCGTTAGAATTACGAACAGAAACCTTTCAATTTACAGTTCAAAATCCAAGCGTTAACGCTATTCAAAGGACGGAGATTTCACCAATTTCAGGCGGGATGGTTTCTTCCTTGAACGGCGGATTTTTGAACAGAGCAACCAATTCAAGTGGACTTTATCTTTTTCCAGTGGGTTCTACAGTTCCAACTTATCGTTATCGTCCCGTTTTAATTCAACCCTCAAATACAGCTACAACAGTTAACAATGTTCGATTTGCACCGGTTGATGCAACAAGTGAATCTTACTCTTTAAGTCAGACTTTAGAACCCTATTGTGAATTAAACGCAAACTATTATCATCAAATTGGTAGTACTTCAAATGTTCCAATAACTTTTTCCATTGGAACTTTATCGAATGAAGATGGAGTTTGGCATGGTTTATCTCGTTGGCAGCAAGGAGTAGGGGAGGGATGGTCAAAAATTTCCGATGTAACACAAAACAATTCGACACCATTTACCTTTTTTCAGAAAGGCGCTTGGTCAAATTTTACAGCTTTACCTTACATTCTTCATCGTAATGCGCCTACTGCATCTGTTTCAGGGAATTATTTTATATGTGAGGGTGAAAATGTTACGATTCCAATTAATCTTTCAGGAAATCCACCTTTCGTCGTGAATTATTCCGATAATCAAGGGAATATATTCTCTCAAAATATCACTTCAGTTCCAGCGTCACTAACTCAAAATCCAACAAGCTCAACTACATATACGATTAATTCAGTTCAAGATGCTTCGTGTACCAACGACGAATTGGATTTAATTCAGGCGAATGTGAGTGTTACTCCACTTCCAACGATTAATGTCAATGTAACCTCTATTTCAGGATTTGCACCAATGGAAGTTGAATTTCAAAATCAATCATCTCCAACTACAAATGTGAATTGGGATTTTGGAAACGGACAAAGTAGTACAGCATTTTCTCCAACTATTATCTACAGTGAAGAAGGAACTTATGAAGTTGTATTAGTTGCTGAAAATCAGGGTTGTTTCAGTCAACAAAATTGGTTTATAACGGTGAATCAAAGTCCTCTCGAAATATTTGTTCCAAATGTTTTCACTGTTAATGAGGATGGTGTAAATGAATTTTGGGGCGTAGAGGTTAAAGGTGCTAAATCTTCAGAAGTTCTAATTGTTAATCGTTGGGGAAATGTGATGAAACAGATGACTCAAATTAACCAGAAGTGGGATGGAATTGTAAATGGTCGCAAGGCTACCGATGGTGTTTATTTTTATAGGTATCGAATTATTGACCTGAACAATAAAGAACACACGGGTCATGGACATTTCACCCTTATTTCGAATTAAATGAAGATTTTGAACAAGATATTTTTTGTTGTTATGTTTTTAATTGAGGTTTCAACCTTGGCACAACAAAATGTAGGTATTTCAGACGTCCCGATTACTCCCCATTCGTCGAGTGTTTTGGAGGTTTTTTCGACAAATAAAGGTCTTTTAATTCCAAGACTAACAAGTGCGCAAAGGCAAGCGATAGTATCTCCCGCTGATGGTTTAATTGTTTACGATACTGATTTTGATTGTATTTCTTATTTTTCAACTGCAAATAACGCTTGGAATTTTTTGTGTAACACAGGAAATAATGGCGATCTTTTGGTTTTATCTATCAACGAACCTCCAGGAGCTAATTGTTTATATGGTGGAGTAATGTTACAGTTTGGTTATGATGCCAATTACAATAGTGCTTTGGATAACTCTGAAATTGTTCCAAGTCTTACAAAATATGTATGTAATGGTGCACCCGGAGCAACAGGCGCACAAGGCCCAATCGGTTTAACAGGTCCAGTAGGTCCCCAAGGCGTACAAGGTCCAATAGGTTTAACAGGTCCAGCAGGTCCACAAGGCGTACAAGGTCCAATAGGTTTAACAGGTCCAGTAGGTCCACAAGGCACACAAGGTCCAGCAGGTCCTGTAGGATGTGCTACAGCGAATTATATCATCAAATCCGACGGCACCACAGCCGTTTGTACGACAGCACCAATTTTTGAATCTACTACCGGTGCAGTCGCCATTGGAAACACAAGTCCCGGCGCGCGTTTGGATGTTTATGGTTGGTCAACAGCAAATACTGGAATAGCATTGCGTGTCAATAATACTTCTGCCGCTTTGGATAATACATTTTTAGTTATCAGAAATGATGGCGCGATTCAAATTGGTACAAATCCAAATTCTACATTGAGTACCTCGAATATTGGTAAATCTGCGATTTCTATTGGTGATCAAAATGTGGCGCATTCCAACGGTGGAAGTGAGGGCGGTGTGAATAGGTCTGCAATAGCAATGGGTTACCGAACTCAAGTTTATGGCCAAAGTTCTTCAAATGTGGCGATTGGAAATCAAAATATTGTTGGTACAAATTCCGCATATCGTACCAATTCGTATGCTTTTGGGTCTCTATTACGCAATACGGCTGACAATACGATGACTTTTGGATTTGGGGAAACTGGAGGTACAACAAATAATACGTCAAACACAATTCAGATTTTCAATACAAGTAACATTCCTTCCATTGGTATTATTGCAGGTTCAACAAACAATGCTGGATTTGTAGGTGTTGGTACAGCCGCACCACAACAATTACTTCATGTAGTAAAGGAACGGATAATGGTCATGTTACTCCTGCAGCAACAGTTGTTCGATTTCAAAATTCAACAGCAAATTCAGGATGCGCAACAAGTTTGAATGTTTGGGATTGGCGTGTTGGAAACTGTGGACAAATGGGATTGATTACTTCAAATGCTAATTTTAATCCGCTTTTCAATATTCTGCAGGCTAATAATTTAGCTTCAAATTCGCCTGGACCAGTTGTGTCTTTTAACAGTTTTGCACCAGTTAGTTCCTTAATGCTAATTGGAAATGGTAATGTGGGGATTAATACTGCCGCACCTGAAGAAAGATTTCATGTTGTTGGCAGTGGATTGATTTCGAGTTGTTTAAGAGTTGGTGCCACCTCGCTGAATACTGGTGATGGTTCTGTTTCAGTATATGGTGCAGGTGCAACTGGATATCAGGGATTTATGCATTTGAGAAACGCAACGACAGGCAATACAACAAGTGATGGCGGAATAATCGGACTTGTAGGAAATAAATTCAATCTTGTCAATTATGAAAATGACGATTTACAACTTGGAACAAGTAATGCCGTAAGGCTAACCCTGAACAACGTTGGAAATGTTGGTTTAAATACTTCTCCCACAGCTAATCATGTAATGAAGTTAAGTGGTGGATATTTGTACCATTCTTCGAATTTAGGGGGGGCTGCTCATCCTGATTATTTGGCTGGCGCTGGAGGTTTTGCCACGAGTTGGAATTTCTCCGCAGGTGGAGCAGAGATTGACTTTTGGAACGTTTCCGGTTTAGCATTGACAAGAGGGTTTCTTTTCCGACAAATGACGAGTACGAATACGAGTTTGATTTTGACAAGAATATCTGGAAATGGGGATGTTACTGCAACGAGTTTTAGTAATTTTTCAGACGAGAATTTGAAAAAGAATTTCAATTCCATTGGACAAAACGAAATCAACGCCTTACGGACTTTACCCGTTTATTCTTATACATTCGACAAACAAAAAACTGAATCTGCTGGTGTTGCGAGCGATGAGGCGCTGCATTTTGGTGTGAAAGCTTCAGAGTTAGAAGCGCTATTCCCTAATTTGGTTAAAACAGACAAGGATGGAATTAAATCAGTTAATTACATCGAATTGATTCCAATTTTAATAGCTGCCAACCAGCAACTTGAGAAAAGAATTAAAGAACTTGAGGAAAGGAAATAATCACGTTAGCAAAACCGGATAAATCAACGCAAATTCAGGTATTGCAACCCTAAACAACTCACCGTTTTCTAGATCTCGAAAGGTGTAATATCCTGACATTCGACCAGTGCTGTTATGGATTTCACAGCCGCTTGTATAGGTGAATTGTTCGCCAGGGTGTAAAATAGGTTGTTCGCCCACCACACCGTCACCGCTAACTACCGCACTTCCAATTAATAAGTGGTCTATTCGCCAATATCTTCTAAGGAGTTGAACCTTGGCCAATCCTAGGTTTTCAATGCGAATAGTGTAGTTGTAGAAAAATGAACTTTCTGGAACGTCAGATAAATCGCTTCTAAAGCTAGTTTCTACTTCGATAAGGATTTTATGTGCTACGGCTGAACTCATACCCACAAAATGAATAAAAAATGAGCTTCGTGTAACCTAAGTTACATTATTTAGAATTATTCTAAATTGATTTATAACTTGTGAAATGCTGTTAACCGAGAGTGGTGCGATTGCCATTTTTTTAATTTTGTCGGTCAAATTAAAAACTAATTGCATGTCCCAAACAGTAAGTATCCGTAAAGGCTTGGATATCAGACTTGTGGGAGAAGCAGCAAAGCATACTCGTGATGTTGCTCCTTCTTCAACAATTTGTTTATCGCCATTGGATTTTCACGGTTTGAACCCCAAAATGGTGGTGAAAGAAGGAGAAGCAGTAAAAATCGGTGACCCCATTTTTTATGACAAGGTGAATGAAAACATTAAGTTTTGTTCTCCTGTTGCCGGTACTGTTCGTTCAATCGTCAGAGGGGAGAAACGTAAAATCTTACAAGTACTCATCGACAACAATGGTCAACAAGACTACAAAACCGCAAGTCCGGTGAATGTTGAGAATTCGAGTGCACAACAGTTGCTTGAAACTTTGCTTAGCGCGGGTTTATGGCCGTTTGTTAAACAACGTCCTCTTGACGTGGTTGCAGACCCAACCAAAACGCCTAAAGCAGTGTTCATTTCAACTTTTGATAGTGCTCCTTTGGCTCCTGATTACGACTTCGTACTTGCTGGACGTGAGAATGATCTTCAAACAGCGATAAATGCCTTTGCAAAAATAGCAGGAGGAAAAGTTCATTTGGGCGTAAATCCAAACAGTAAAATCTTTTCAGGTTTGAAAAATGCTCAAATCAATAAGTTTAGTGGTAAACACCCTGTAGGAAATGTAGGTGTTCAAATTCATCACGTAAATCCAATTAATAAAGGTGAATTCGTTTGGACAGTGAATGTTCAGGATTTGGCTATCATTGGTCACTATTTGAATACAGGGAAATTTGTAGCGAAAAGAACAATAGCTGTTTCAGGTTCGGAAGTTGCTACACCTCAATATGCAAATGTTACCATAGGAACTACAATGTCTTCCATTCTTTCAGGTCAAACGAAGGGAGCAGGACAAGAACGTTGGATTTCAGGAAACGTTTTGACTGGAGACAAAAAAGATGCTGATGGTTATTTAGGTTACTATCACAATCATGTGACAGTTATTCCTGAAGGAAATCAATACAAGTTTTTCTTAACTACAGGATGGTTAGGACTTGGTTTCGACAAGTTTTCGAATTCACGCTTATTTCCTACGTTCTTAATGCCATCTTCTAAAAAGTATGTTTTGGATACCAATACAAATGGTGAAGAAAGAGCATTTGTAGTAACAGGAGAATTAGATCGCGTATTCCCGTTTGATATTCTTCCGATGCAGCTAATTAAAGCGGCAATTACGAATGATATAGACGGAATGGAAAATCTTGGTATTTATGAAGTTGCACCAGAAGACTTTGCCTTGTGCGAGTATGTTTGTACAACAAAAGTGAATATCCAAGAAAAAATTCGCGAAGGATTAGATTTGATTGGTAGAGAATGTATGTAATCTAATATATAGAAAAGTGAAATTTTTAGAGAATATCTTACATAAAGTAGAGCCCAACTTTGAGAAAGGTGGGAAGTACGAAAAATTCTATCCGGTTTACGAAACATTGGCAACCTTTGCTTTCACACCTAAATTGGTGACTGAAAAAGGAGCACATATTCGTGACGGAGTAGATTTGAAAAGAACGATGATGACTGTAATCATCGCTATGATTCCATGTTTAATTTTTGGAATTTACAACACAGGTCATTGGGAAATGGTCGGACAGTTAGGTGATAGAGGTTTGGATTATTTTTCCAATCCACTTGATAAATTCCTTGCTGGTGCATTAATTGTCCTTCCTATTGTGGTCGTTTCTTACGGAGTTGGACTTGGAATCGAGTTCATTTTTGCCATGAAACATGGACACGGACTACACGAAGGATTCCTTGTTTCTGGGATGTTGATTCCTTTGACAATGCCTGCTGATGTTCCACTTTGGATGGTTGGTGTTGCTACTGCTTTTGCTGTTTTAATCGGAAAAGAAATTTTTGGTGGAACAGGAATGAATGTGGTAAACATTGCATTAACTGCTCGAGCTTTCTTGTTCTTTGCTTATCCAACTTCAATGTCAGGAGACAAAGTTTGGTTAGCAGGAAATGAAGTAGATGGTGTTTCAGGAGCAACAGCCTTAGGTGATTTAGCATCATTTATGTCAGACAAACCTGTTTTCAATAGCTTGAGCGAATTCAGTCAAGAATATACAGTTTGGGAATCCTTTGTAGGAATGATTCCTGGTTCTGTTGGTGAAACATCTACATTAATGTGTTTAATCGGAGCAGGATTATTGATTTTGACAGGAGTAGGTTCATTGCGAATTATTTTATCTTTTTTTGCAGGAGGTTACGTTATGGGGTTGATACTTAATGCAGTTGGAGGAAATGCATACCTTGAATTGCCCGCTCATTATCATCTTATTCTTGGTGGTTTTGCTTTTGGCGCCGTATTCATGGCAACAGACCCTGTAACAGCAGCACAAACTGAAATAGGTAAGATATTTTATGGATTCTTTGGGGGACTCATAGCAATAATTATTCGAGTATTGAATCCTGCATACCCAGAGGGAGTTATGTTAGCTATATTGCTGATGAACGTACTAGCCCCAATAATAGATCACTTTGTTGTTCAAGCGAATATAAAAAGACGTTTAAAACGAGTTAAAACTGCATGATTATGGCATTTAATAAAGAAGGAAACGGTTACACATTTGGCTTTGCAATAGCAATGGTGACCATCGTAGGTACTGTTTTGGCCTTGTTAGCTTTAGGTTTAAAGCCAATGAAGGATAAAAACAATGAAGTTAAGAAAAAACTTGATATTTTGTCTGCAATGTTAGATCTTGAAAAAGAAGGTATTTCAAGGAAAAATGCTGCCGAAGAATTTGAAAAGTATATTAATCTGGAGGAAGCTGTCGTACTAAACAATAAAGGAGAGATTGTTAAGGGTAAAAAAGCTTTTGATGTAGATATTCAAACTGAATACAAGGATAAAACGTTAAAAGAGAAAGATAAAAGCTACCCTTTGTTTGTTGCAAAAAGTAAAGAGGGTAAAACGCTTTACATAATTCCTGTGGTTGGTAAAGGATTATGGGGGCCTATTTGGGGAAACATTTGTCTTGATGATGATATGTCCACAATTACTGGAGCCTCATTTGGTCATAAAGGTGAAACACCAGGATTAGGGGCAGAGATATCTCAGTCTTTTTTCATTGATCGTTGGATTGGAGAGAAGATTATTGACGAAAATGGACAATTTGTGAAGTTTGAAATAGTCAAAGATGGTTCTGGTGCAAACCCTAGTAAAGTAGATGGAATTACAGGTGGAACAATAACTTCCAAGGGAGTTGAGGAAATGGCAAATAGATGTTTGTCAGTTTACGCTAGTTATTTTAACACAATAAAAACAAAGTAAAGATGAGCGAAACATTAGAAAAGACTAAAGCGCCTGGTGAACCGCTTTTTTCTAAAAAAAATAAAAAGTTAATTACTGATCCCCTTACAGATAATAATCCTGTTACCGTTCAGGTTTTAGGGATTTGTTCTGCACTAGCGATTACGGTTCAAGTATCTCAAGCTATAGTTATGGGGCTTTCAGTAGTTTTTGTTACAATGATGGGAAATGTGGTGATTTCGGCAATGAGAAATATAATTCCTCCACGAATCCGGATAATTGTACAATTAGTTGTAGCAGCGGCCCTTGTGATTGTGGTTGACCAAATATTGGCAGCATTTTTACCAGATATATCCGCAAAATTGTCGGTGTTTGTTGGATTGATT
Organism: uncultured Lishizhenia sp.; assembly: GCA_964636775.1. GTDB lineage: Bacteria > Bacteroidota > Bacteroidia > Flavobacteriales_D > Crocinitomicaceae > UBA952. The sequence goes on along the minus strand of CAZWSY010000050.1, from coordinate 5,318 downwards.
ATTACGAATTGTATCATTATGGGGCGATTAGAAGCCTTTGCAATGGGAAATAAACCTTGGCCGTCTTTGTTGGATGGTCTCGGAAACGGACTTGGTTATGCGGGTTTGTTAATAATCGTTGCTGTTTTTCGAGAATTACTTGGATCTGGTTCGCTATTGGGATTTCCAATTTTAGGAGATCCTATTGAAAAAACCGGTTTGTATGCGATTGGATACCAAAATAATAATTTAATGATTTTACCTCCAATGGCATTAATTATTGTTGGGATAATTATTTGGGTTCAACGTATAAAAAATCAATCATTAATTGAGGAACATTAACTTATAAAAAATGGAAAGTACTTTAGATATATTCATAAAATCCATATTCTCCGAGAATATGATTTTTGCCTATTTTTTGGGAATGTGTTCTTATTTGGCCGTTTCTAAAACCGTTAACACTGCTCTAGGTCTAGGTGCAGCAGTAATTTTTGTTTTGGTGGTGACAGTTCCTGTTAACTACCTTCTTGAAAATTATTTACTAAAAGATGGTGCATTGAGTTGGTTAAGTCCATCTTATGCAGACATAGACTTAAGTTTTCTTTCATTTATCATGTTTATTGCCGTAGTGGCTTCAATTGTTCAATTGGTTGAAATGATTGTGGAAAAATTCGCACCTGCTCTTTATGGTGCTTTAGGTATTTTTCTTCCACTTATTGCTGTAAACTGTTCGATTTTAGGAGGTGCATTATTCATGCAAGAACGACAGTATAGTACTTTGTTAGACGCAACCGCCTTTTCATTAGGTTCGGGAATAGGTTGGTTCATTGCGATTGTGGCCATAGCAGCAATCCGGGAGAAACTACGTTACTCTAAAATTCCAGCTCCTTTAAGAGGATTAGGGATAACATTCATCCTAACCGGGCTTATGGGAATCGCTTTTATGAGCTTCATGGGTATTAAATATGGAAAAGATAACCCAAAGGAAAAAGTTACTGTTGTAGAAACATCTCAAAATAATTTAAAATGACGACTACATTAATTATAACACTTCTAGCCTTTCTAGCGGTCTTGCTAACGCTGACTGCCATGTTGTTGTTTGTTAAGGCCAAACTTTCGCCTCAAGGAAAAATCACCATTGACATTAACCATGGTGAACGTGTAATCGAAGTGGACGGTGGAAGCACATTACTTGGAACTCTTGGAAATGCTGGAATTTTCCTTCCTTCCGCTTGTGGAGGTGGTGGTACTTGTATTCAGTGTAAATGTCAGGTTCTTGAAGGTGGAGGTGAGATTCTCCCTACTGAGTTGCCACATTTCTCTCGTAAACAAGTTGCCGATAAATGGCGTCTAGGTTGTCAGGTAAAGGTTAAAGAAAACATGAAAATTCATGTGGAAGAGGAAATTCTTGGTATCAAAGAATGGGAAGCAACTGTTGTTTCAAACTACAATGTGGCTACTTTCATTAAAGAGTTTATTGTTGAAATTCCTGAAGACATGGATTACAAGGCTGGTGGTTACATCCAAATTAAGATTCCACCATGCACCGTGAAATATTCAGAAATGGATATTGCTGCTCATCCTCAAGATCACCCAGGAGAACCTGATAAATTCCGCAAACATTGGGATAAATTCAAAATGTGGGATTTAGTGATGAAAAATGATGAAGAAGTGGTGCGTGCTTATTCCATGGCTTCTTACCCTGCCGAAGGACGAAGAATAATGTTGAATGTTCGTGTTGCAACTCCACCTTGGGATCGTGAAAGAAATACTTGGATGAATGTGAATCCTGGTGTTGCTTCTTCGTTCATATTCAATTTGAAAGTTGGTGACAAAGCCGTTATTTCTGGACCTTACGGTGAATTCTTCATTAACCATTCTGATGCAGAAATGCTCTATATAGGTGGTGGAGCTGGAATGGCACCTATGCGTTCTCACTTGTATGAATTATTCAAGACTATCAAAACTGGTCGTAAGGTAACTTATTGGTACGGTGGTCGCTCGAAAGAAGAGTTGTTCTATATTCACTACTTCCGTGATTTGGAAAGAGACTTCCCTAATTTTAAATTCTATCTTGTATTGTCCGAGCCTCTGCCAGAGGATAATTGGGTTGCAAAACAAGATATCAATGATCCTAATGGTGATGGTTTCGTAGGTTTCGTTCACCAGGCTGTTATTGATCAATATTTGAAAAAACACGATTCGCCAGAAGATATAGAATTCTATTTCTGTGGTCCACCAATGATGAATAAAGCGGTTGTTAAGATGTGCGATGATTGGGGTGTTCCACCAGAGAATGTTCGTTTTGACGACTTCGGAGGTTAATACTTTAAGATTTCAATAAAAGAGACAATTATAAAATCCCGGCTTTGGTCGGGATTTTTTTTGTTTTATACCAGTTAGGATTCATTTGGTAACAATTAAAATTCATGATGTTGTGTAATGCCTCCGTTAAGGCAATGTTTCGAATAAAATTAAAATGCTTCTTCGCCTTGACACCTGAATTCTTCGTTGGTATTAGTTGACCCCTCTTTACCATCAGTGAAAAAGTAATCCCCCTTATTCCCTTCAAAGAGGAAGCTAGTTCTCGTATCGAAAATAATTATTGAAATGGTCATAATCATTTGTTTACCAATAATTTAAAGTTTTCACGAGATCCGTCAGAGGTGACTATTATTCTCTACACAAACCAAAACCTTGCAATTGAATTTTGCCTTTCTTTTTTGCTTGACCAAAAAAGAAACACCACGAAGTAGCACCGAAGGTAAAAAAGTCAAGGCTGTGAATTTAGTTTGGTTCGCGAATCGCGTATCACAATAAATCTCACTTCGAAGCGAACCATTTTAGCCACTTTCTGAAATCGGATTTTGTCGGATGTTTTTTCAAAAATCCTCAAAATTTGCCGATTTCAGTGCAGCGACTAAAAACTCTAAATTCAAGGCCGCTGTTTTTCTGTGGCGTTTATAGGGGTTTTGGGTTGGGAACTATTACATCAACCAGAACCTTTCAAAGGAATCTTGTCTTTCTTTTTTGCTTGACCAAAAAAGAAACAAAAAAGTCAAGGCTGTTAATTACTCTCAGTTCGCAAATCTTTTGTCAGTGACGTTTTGTGCTTCGAGGCGAACTGTTTTAAACCCTTTCTGAAACGGGATTTCGGCGGGTGCTTTTGCAAAGACCCTTGAAATTAACCCGTTTCAGTTCAGGGATTAAAACCGAGAAATTCAATGCCGCAGTTATTCTGTGGCGTTTATAAGGGATTTTGGGCAGAAACGAAATCTGTTTGTCCCCTTAAAAGAGGAAGCTAGTTCTCGTATCGAAATTAATTGTGAGAAGGGTTATAATTATTTGTTTACCAATAATTTAAATTTTTCACGAGATCCGTCTCTCCCCTCTGACGGAGTCTGATACTCTTCGCCGCGGCGAAAGAGTCGTCAGACTTGAGTTCGCCGCGGCGAATAAGGGAGGTGACATTCTACATTTTCAATTCTCAACTAAAACTTTACAATCTTGCGCCTATGTTTTAACCCCAAATTCTCCACCTGCAAAAAATACTCCCCAGACGCAAGCGCAGAAATATCCAATGGAAAGCTCTCTGTGTTTTTTGGAACGAATATTTTTCTAACCAAACGCCCTCGAGCATCAATAATCAGCAATTGACTATCGTTGTTAAGTGCGCTGAATTGAACCGTTACGTTGCCGTTTGTTGGTGAAGGATAGACCAACCACGAAAAATTGGTTGGCGGTGGCGTGACTGTATCTTGCGGAATGGTAACAAAAACCGTAACACTATCTACCAAATCGACAATGCAGGGAACAGTTTCTGAAGTATCAATTAAACCAAAATAATAGGTGGTGGTAACTTCTGGCGTGGCGATGGGGTTGAGAATAGTTGTATCACTCAAACCGGCACTGGGCCACCAACGATAGACCAAATCGTTCCAACAACCCTCACAACTCGCTTGTAAACTTACGTTTTCTCCCAACGTATCAATCTCTCCACCAAGCCCTGCGGAAATTTCAGGAAGTTCATAAACCCCGAAATCGTCGAAGTAGTAGTAGGACCATGTATTGTTAGGATAAAGTATCTGTGTTTCAATCATTGAATTTTCCCTGAAATTACCGACCGTCATAAATCTTTCTCCTCCATCAGCCGTAAAAATTTGATGGAAGGGCACCCAATTTTGAGTATCCATGATAATTGCCATATTTTCAACTTGAGGGATAACAGGTATCCTGTTGTAGTCGAAACCAATTTGAAAAACAGTATCTTTTGAAAAATATGCACCTGCCTTATTTGAACCGAACTTTGAAACTGAACTAAGATTTGAACTCCAAGAAACACAATATTTTTTGTTTGAAATTAGAGTATTTGCTAACATTATTTCAATATACTCCCTTCCTTCATTTGGAGGTGGAGGACCACCTAGGTTAATTCCGCAAAAACCTTCGCCGTTATGGGGAAATTGATAATCAAAACCTGACCAAACAACAGGTATATATCCAGCACAATTATGATAAAAATCACTTGAACTACCACCACAACCAAACGTAGATTGAGTTTCATTTGGCAAGTTAGGCTGAAACCATGGTGTAGCCTTACAAATTGAATTCCCTCCAGATAAAATCGGATTAGATGCGTAAAAAGGACATGTATCATAGATTTCAAACCCGGGATTTGTAACTAAATTAAGTTGTGAAAAACATGAGAAGTGCAATGTCATTAAAACAATTAATGACATTGCACTTTTTCCTATTTTATCTTTAAATTTCATTCTACAACTAACTTCTTGACTATTGATTTTCCATTAATTAACTCTAGCTCAAACATATATATTCCTTTTGAATAATGACTTACATCAAAGGAGCCGATCGTGTTTTGACCATTAACTTTCCATTCTTTAACTATTTTTCCTGATAAATCAATTATTTTCACCCAACCTGTTTCATTTTCGAGAATCGGCAATTGGTAATGTATGTATTCACTACCTGGATTTGGGTAAAGTTTTAATTGATCAAAAACAACAGTATTAGAGTGATGCATGGATTTAGCTGAATAGGTTTCTGTATCTATGGTATCTATAGACAACATGACACGAGCCATATATACTGCATTACCAGCAACACGAGGACTTTGAAAAGCTATTTCCTTAAGCTTAATACTGTCTTGTTTTGCAAGATAATATTTCCCTTTCATCCAATTGTTGATATAGACTTCAAATACTTTTTTGTAGTTCATTTCTACATCTCCAAAAGCTTCAAAAGCTGCTAATTTTTGATGGGCAGCTGAACGTGGTTGGCTTTTTCGACAGTTTGTAAATATAAATAAATGAGCGGAGATT
>CAZWSY010000049.1:1835-27158 GCA_964636775.1 uncultured Lishizhenia sp. | reverse complement strand
AACATCTTGATATTTAGGTGGTTGTGGTGATTTAGGGACAATTTTCACTATTTCACCAGTTTCCTTGTTGAATACACCCGGTGCGTGCCATTTTGTTGGGTTTCCTTCCTCTGAAAATTTGTAACCAGCACCTTTTCGCGTAATACAGTGTAATAATTTTGGACCTGGGATATCTTTCAAATCCTCTAAAACTTTTGCCAAACCAATTACATCGTGTCCGTCAACTGGACCAAAATACCTGAAATTTAAAGCTTCAAATAGATTACTTTGTTTGAGCAAACTTCCTTTTAATGCGTGAGACACTTTAGAAGCAATCGTTTGCGCATCTGGACCGAATTTTGAGATTTTACCTAATAATTTCCAAACTTCGTCTTTTACTTTGTTGTAAGTATGAGACGTGGTAATATCTGTAAGGTATTCTTTTAATGCGCCAACATTAGGGTCGATTGACATACAATTGTCGTTCAAAATCACCAATAAGTTGGCATCTTTTTCAAATCCTGCATGATTCAAGCCTTCAAAAGCCAAACCGGCAGTCATTGCACCATCACCAATTACTGCGATGTGTTGACGAGATTTCTCCCCTTTGTATTTGTTGGCAACCGCCATTCCTAAAGCGGCAGAAATAGATGTTGACGAATGTCCAACACCGAAAGTATCAAACTCACTTTCAGAACGTTTAGGAAAACCAGAAATTCCACCTTTCAAACGGTTGGTATGAAAACGTTCTCTTCTGCCAGTTAAAATTTTATGACCATAAGCTTGATGTCCAACATCCCATACCAACTGATCATGGGGTGTGTTAAAAACATAATGAAGTGCAACTGTCAATTCGACAACCCCCAAACTTGCACCAAAATGACTATTTCCCAACTCAGAGATGACATCAACGATGTATTGACGTAACTCATTGGAAATCTGCGGTAAATCTTCTGTTGAAAACTTTTCGCGCATATCGCTCGGTATAACAATTTGTTCGAGGAGCGGACCGGCTTTATATGGGTTCATAGGCGTAATTACTACAAATTTAGTGAGAATGAAACGTACTAAGGAATTTTAATGTGAGGTTTAAACAAGTTTTTTTTAAAAAAGTTCAACTTATTCGAGAACAAGAGAAAATACATGAGATTCAATTCGACTAATAATCTTGTATTAGTAATAACGTAAATCTGAAAAGAATCTTAATTGGTATAACATCAATTACGTCCAATAAATTCCCGACCTAGTAGAGTTAATCGATAAGCTTGTGTTTTACTTATTGGATTTTCAGCTTCTGTCCATTCAATTAAACCCAAATCCATCAACGATTTTATATACCTATTTCTGGTCTTACTTTGATCTGTAATTCCCAAAACTGACTCCAAAATAACTTTTCCTGATAAGGGTTTTTCAACTAAAGATGTTAAAACCAACAAATGTTTCGATTTTAAATTGTCCAGCGTAAGTACCTTTTCCTTGTCTGACTTATTTACTTTAACATCAAACCCCAAACCATAACTTGGACTTGCCTCTTCAACAAGAAAAACGTTCTCTTTCTCGCTTTCGAGTTGTTTTAAAATCCAAGGAATGTAGTATTCGAGTTGAGCCGCAAGAAAGTATGGGAAATTGAATAGATAAATGGGTTTTCCTGCTGGTGTTTTTATTTTATCTACACTTAACTCTCCGTGATACAACCGAATACCAAAATTCAGTGGCGATTGGTCTAGGAAAACTAACAGTGACTTCAATTTTCCCGTTGGTCCAGATTTCACTTCTACAGGAATTAACTTACCTTGGTAAGGAAGCAAAAAGTCCAACTCCGCACTCGAACTTGTTTTATCCCTAACCCAAAAATGTAAAGAACCCAAAGGATAGGATATTGTTGAAAGCAATTCTTGACCCACCAAATGCTCTATTATTCGACCTTTGAAAACTTGGTTTAAATCTTCAACGCCAAGGATTTCGTTGTGTGCTGACGACGCGAAATTCAATATTCCTGTATCCAACAATTGCAAGCGTGGTGACTTTTTAAAATCAGGCATTGCAGGTTGAATGCTATTTACAGTTGGATAAACCAATTGTATGAGGTGTGTTTTTTGGATTGCACGTAAAGTTGCATCGATGTCCTTTTGTTTGTAATCATTTCCACCAAAAGTCTTGTTGGTCACTCTACCCCCTGCCTCAAGCATCACTTTTTGAATGATTAATCTTAAAAGCTCCAAACTATTTTGACTTTCTGCATACTTTTCTGCATCCATGAAATAGGAATTTATCAAGGATTGATAAACCGTAAATAAGTTGGTTATGTCTCTATGTTGTGCATATTTTTTCACGATTTCAGGCATACCACCAAGAAAAGCGTAAGTATGAAATAAGCTAAACAATCGACTTACTGCGAACTTATTCATTGGAACTATTTTCAATTGCTCTAACGCTTCCTCCTCCCCTATTGCTAGCAAAAACTCCTGAAAAGAGAACGGTCTTAAAACCATGAACTCAACCCGACCAACAGGAAAACTTACATTTTTACCCAAAAGAGCCTCCAACATACTTCCTGCTGCGATTACATGCAATTGAGGCAAATCTTCAAAAAAGTATCTTAAAAAATTAACCGCAGCTGGATACTCTTGGATTTCATCAATAAACAACAAGGTTTGATCCACTTTTGACCATTTCAATTTGTGGTCGAAAAAAATGCGTTGAACCAGTTCTTCAACATTGTCCAGTTTTTGAAAATACTTTCGATGAACTTCCTTTTCAAGATTGAGGTATAAATATTGGCTGTATGTTTTCCCGAAATCATTTACAAGTGTTGTTTTTCCAACTTGTCTAGCGCCCTGTAAAACAAGAGGTTTTCGAAAAATAGATCGTTTCCATTGTTCAAGTTCGTGTTGAAGAAAGCGTTTGTGCATGACCTTTTAGTTTAAAAAACATCGCCACAAATTTAATCAAATATAATTTTTAAAGGGTTACTTTATAATATTTATACAATATTTTATAGGGTTACTTTTTACATTTAAAGACATATTAATAGGGTTACTTTTTTTATTTTTACATAAATTTAAAGGGTTACTTTTTACGCATTACAAACAATAATCTACCCTTAATTTTAATTTATAAATCAAATTTTGATAGGGTAAAATGGAGATATCAAATAATAACGAAAGTTCAATTTATAAGATTGGATTGACTGAGTCGCTGCGGACAGCGATATAACAAATTTATTTGCATTAATGCCATTTACTCATGCTTCATAAAAAGCGGCATATTTTCTTTGTTGTAAGTTCTGCGATAGTAACCTGCATTGAGAACACTTGCCGTTTTAACGAGAGACCGTTTGAAAAAATTACCTTTTGGTTTCTTTTTTCCATTTCTAACCGATTCAAAAAATAGCTTCGTGTAAATACTTGAAAATGCACTGCACTGAAAATGGTCAAACTTTTTTCCGCCAGACTTTAAATAAACATTTTTGCTGCCGCGCTTGCGCATGTGGTCATAAGCAACTATTGGATTTTGATAATTTACTTGTTCGTCTGATTCACAATAACAAAGTTGAACAGGTTTTTCGGGTGTCCAATCGTAAACATTGTTTTCCGAAATCACTTTAAGAATTCGATTTAAATTTTCACCTTCTTTCAAATATTTGGCTTTAGCCTCCGGTTTTAGTGCTGCAATTGGAATCTCAGGTAAGAGTGGGTTTATTTCCCAAATGTCACAGTCGCCAGTGTAATAATTGTTTACAACCTCATCGTAAGGCGATAAAAACAAAGATGAAAATTCTTCGTCAAACAAATCATAAACCTCATCAAAAGCGCGCATTAAGTAAGGAAAATAACTCGGGAATTCATACGGTCGAAACATACATTCGCGTTGTACTCCAGACATATCATACGCACCAGACATCGGCGAAGAAGCCGCAACATTGAATTCATTGGTGTATCCTTCTTGAATCGTTTTGTGTAAACCTAAAGCGGCGTGTCCTCCTTGAGAATAGCCCGTGATAAATAATCGACTGTCTGTTATATATCCAATGTCTTTGAGATACTGACGAGCAGCGCGTATAAGATCCATTGAGCTTGAGCTTTGCGTGGGCGCATGTTGATACAAATGAAACTTTTCACCTCTACCCAAACCAATATAATCAGGAAAATAAACCACATAACCTTCGGCGGCAAAACCAGCACAAATAAATTGTTCCCCATTCTTTATATTGATTCCACGAGCTTTACTCATTTTAGTACCATGATGGTAAATCAACTCCGAAGAAGTTTCTTTGAGTTTTTCCGTTGGCACCATTAAAAAACCAGAGGCTAAAATTCTACTACCATCGTGCCAGGTAGTGTAATAATTAATGTCAACAAAACGAAAACCAGAATTTATTGGCATTACTAATTCGGGTGTTTTCAATTCTTTCCAAACAGCCTTTAACTCTTTTTTGGTGAATTCTTTGGTTTGAATGATCTCGTAAAAAACTTTATCGGATTGTCCGAAAGAAACAACAGAAAAGACAAGAAAAACCAAACATTGAAACGACTTCATAAAGAAAAATAAAATACTTTATAAAAGTATCCTATAAAATGAGATACCACCAACAAAAATGTCAGTGGTATCTCTAAAAAAATTTAAATTTTCCTTTACTACTGTTTCATAAAACTCAATGGCTTGTCTCTTAAATCTCCGTTTCGATAACTTCTAATAAAATATTGACCCTTTGACAAAGGAGAAACATCCATAGGTAACGTGATTTTTTCTTCATCGCCAGCATTAACTTCATAAATTACTCGTCCTGTCATATCGACAATTGAAAGTGTAACATAGTCCTTTTGCGGGTTTGTTACTTCTATTGTCATATCATTCAAAGATGGAACAGGATAAGCCTTAATCTTAAATTCAGATTCACTTCTTTCCATGTTGCTTCCTTGTTGTGGTGGAGCCATGTTTCCATTTCTAAAAACTTCAACAGGTCGCCCCAGTTTCCCAGTAATACTTAGTTCAAATTGATAGAATCGCTCGCATCCATTTTGATTTATTCTTAAAAGATAAGACCCGGCCAATGTCGCTAAAGGAGCATTTCTTGAAGTAATTCGATTAGAAGACGACCAACCTAAAGTTGTCCACGAATAAGTTGCTCCTGCGAAGTTCTGAGTTTGACTCATACTTAATGTCCGATTTGCATTTGGATTGAAAATATTAGCATTAGACAACGAAACATTTACAACAGGATTTACAATTCGTACATCGTGAGAAACTGTTCTTGCACAACCCATCGAATCAATTCCTGTTACTCTAAATCGCAAACCTTGTAAATCGGCATTTGTTCCAGAATTATCTGTTGAAGTAGTTGCGTAAGTCAACTGGTTGCTAGGGTTGTTTAAAGGTGCATTATTAACCGTCCATGAGTAAAATGTAGCTCCTGATGCCGTCAAATTAATATCACAACCTCTCATGTGCAAATAATTAGAACCAACATTTAACGCGTTAGTAACTGTAATTGATGGTCTTGGACGAACAGTAACATAAATTTGAGCTGTGACTATGCAATTCGGAGGATAAGTAACAGTCAGCGTGTACCAACCAGAAGCTGCCAACGATGCTCCAATATTATTGATGTTTGCAGATGTAAAAGTTCCTATCGGAGTAGTCCATGAATAGGTGTAGGCATACCCTTGTGGTCTCGGGAATACATTCGACACCAAAGTAAATCTCTCACCTTCACACACTTCGGTTGGACCACAAATATTTACGGAGAAATTTGGAGGACATCCACATCCATCCAAAACTGTGAAACTTGCAGAAGTTGAGCAGCCTCTTTCATTTGTAACCACAACCGTATAAGTACCTGGTGCTAAATTATCCCTTGAACCTAAAATAGAACCATCACTCCACAAATACGTCATGTTTGGATTGTTGGTAACGCCATCCACCACTATATCAATTTTACCACTATTAGCTGGCTGACAAACGGTATTGGTTACAATTCCAGACAAACTAATTCCTGGAGAAGAATTGATTACGACATTTTCAATTTTAACACAACCGTTTGCATCTGTGATGGTAACTGAGTAAACACCAGCCATAACATTAATTAAATTTTGTGTAGTTGCACCATTAGACCAAGTATAAGTAAATGGTTGGGTCCCTGAAATGACATCCAAAATAGCTGAACCGTTTGGCAATTCTTTACAAGCATCAATTACTGAAACTTTTACCTTTATTTCCGGTGAGGCAATAACTTTAATCTCCTCAGTAACTTTACATCCCAAAGAATCAACTATGCTTACCAAAGTTGTTCCTGGATTTAAAGTTAAAGGGCCAACACCTTGATATGGTGGTACGCCACCTGAACCAGAAATTTGCAATGTAGAAGAACCTCCACCACAAACAACCGTAGATCCTGTATAAGTTAAAAACAACTGAGGTGGTGAAGTAATCGTAAAGGTTTGAACACTTGTACAGCCATTTCCACTGGTAACGGTGACAGTGTAGCTGCCTGTTGCCAATCCACCAATACTTGGTCCAGTCATTCCATTAGACCAATGATAAGTCACACTTCCAATTCCGTTGAGTGCTTTGATAAACAGTTTTCCGTCAGTTGAATTGTAACATGGGTTGTTAATTTGATTATTCAATGCAATAATCAATGAATCTGGTTGAGCTAATACAAAGGAGGTGTCAATATCGCATCCTCCGACGGTTCTTAAATTTAGACTATAAACTCCAGCACACAAATTGTCAATCAATAAGTTATTACCACCATTTGACCACGAAATTGTGTTTGCGTTTACTCCTTGTGGTAATTGAACCTCAATACTACCATCACAATTTCCAAAACAAGTTGGTGAAACCATATTAGCCTGTAGTACTATAGGATTAGGTTGATTCACAACAAAAGTTGAATTTCCAGTACAGCCAGCAGCATCAATTACCGTAACTGAATACAAACCGGCTAACAACCCTGTAAGAGATGGAGAAGTTGAGAATCCCCAATCATAAGAATAAGGGGCTCTTCCACCAGAAACATTGGTTGTGATTTGACCATCATTTAAACCATTACATGAAACACTATCGACTTGACCTGAAACAGTTAACGTATATCGTTGTCTATTTACGGTACCGCTTACAATAGTTGAACAACCTGAACTATTTGTCACGGTTGCAGTATAAGTCCCATTTGATAAATTTTGAATAGACGAACCGGTCATTCCATTGCTCCATACAACTGAATAGGTATCGGTTGAATCACCGTAAACTAACTGAATACTTCCTGATGAATTGTTACAACCTGCATCTTGAATAACCGTTTGTACTTGTAATTCCGGAGCAATGTTCAAATGCACCATTCCAAGATCGACTGTACAACCGTTTTGATCCGTAACCGAAACAGGGAAAGATGTACTAGTAAAACTCACAAAATTATTCAAGCTGGATGTTAGAGAACCATAGTTATAAGTATAAGTTGGTTGACCTCCATTAACATAAACAACAACCGTTGAACCATTTCCAAAGCAAGTGGTTGGAGAAACAGAAACGCTCGCAGTCAATGTATTTACGAAGTTCAAACTTGTTGATGAGGAAAGTTGACAACCGTTTACGTCCGTTACTTCTACAGTATAGGATCCAGCCGAAAGACCAGTGAAGTAGTTATTTGAAACCGCGTTACCATTGTTCAAATTATAGGTAAAAGGAGCTGAACCACCCACAACTTGAACTGAGATTTGTCCGTCATTTCCTGCACATGTAGGTTCAGTTGCGTTGAGCATTACTTCTGAAATTCCAGTGGAAGGATTTATTGTAAAGGAAACAGATGGTGATAGACATCCATTAGCGTCAATAACCGAAACACTGTAGTTTCCTGCTGCGAGGAAATTAAAGGCATTGGAAGATGTTGGAGTGTTTCCATTTAATTGATATAAATACGGAGCCAAACCGCCAACAGCAGTAACGCTTACTGAACCATTCGGATTCTGACAAGTTGGTTGTTGAATAATAGTTAATGGGCTTCCCATTGTAGAAGGTGGAGATTGTATCGTTACAACAGTTTGCGCAGAACATCCATTGGCATCAGCCACGAAAAGGGTATAATTCCCTGGCGTTAAAGCTTCGAAGAAATTGTTTGACGTTGCATTACCGCCATTCAGACTGTAGGAATATGGTGCGTTTCCACCCGTCACATTTACAGTAATTGAACCTGTTGATAGGATACATGATGGTTGAGTAATATCAGTATTAACGGTTAAGCTTGCCCCAGAATTAGAAATCGTGAAATTAACTGTGTATTCACAACCGATGTTATCAATTACAAGTACATCATAATTTCCTGGCGCCAAGTTTGTGATAACATTGGAAGATTGGCTAACTCCATTTCTTACAAATTGATAAGGAGCTTCTCCGCCTGTAACCTGTAAAGTTGCAGAACCATTGTTTTGTCCACATGAAGCAGGAGTGAGATTTGCTTGTACATTCGTAATGGTTGGAGGAGTAAGAACTTCAATCTCGCCTGTGGCAAAGCAAAATGGGACTCCATCAGTAATTTCAAAAGTGTATAAACCCTGTGGCAGGTTGAAAATGTAACTCACAGAATTGTAATTGTAATTTATGGCATCTGGTGAAATATTATTGAACGTTGAAGTTTCCCATAAATCAACATTTAAAGATAGCATATTGTAAACTGTAATTTCAATAGTTTCTAAAGGATTACTACATGTTGCAGGGTTAATGACGTTAGTAACAAAATCCACATTGCAAGGCTGAACATTGATTGGATCATAACTAAATTGAATTGGTATGCTATTTCCGCAAGGATCCACTAATAGACCTGAAAATTGAATGGATACATAAGGATCAACTATATTGATGATTATTTCGTCACTATTATTAAATGTAACATTACCTGTGCCATCATCAATTTGACCATCAAAAGTTAATCCTGGAAAAGAAAAGACAACTTGATACCCGTCGTCGCCTACAGTGTAGCCAAATGAGTTGTTTATACACTCTTCTGGTTGTGACCCTCCAAATGAACCAGGCGTTCCACCTACACCAGAAACTCCAGGATCACCAGCATTTCCATCTTCAGGTAAAGATCTTGGGACTTCGCAATAAATTGAAAAATTATAGGTTTGTCCCGTAAAAAATCCCGACTGATTATTCGCTTGATTTGGATTTTGATGCGAAAATTGATTTGGATTTAAAAGGTAATTTGAAATCGCCTGATTTAATCCACTTGAAGCCAGTGAAGGATCATAAACAAAAGATGAAAAAAATTGATTGTTTGTTATACCTATAATGATGTACCAGCCTGTTTGATAACCTGGGAATCTATCAACGATATAAACTCGATTTCCTAAATTATCCTCCCACATTGGAAATCCATTACTAGTGGAATATGTGTATTGATTGTTGCCGTTTGGCCCCATAAAATCTAAAATATTCATGATTTCGTTAAAATCACAAATAATTGTAGCCGTTTGAGGAACAAAAGATGTATTCGAACCACCTATGCCTGTTGCAGCATTATTGGTCGGACAAGGTCCATTTACTGTTCCAGCATTTAACCCTGCTTGTCCGCCTTGTCCACCTTGTCCACCAGCTGCGCCAAATCCACCTAGATTCGAAACCATTGAAGCATTTAATTGCAAAGTTGATGAAGGTAAAATTCCATAAATAGTTCCTCCTGCGCCACCGTTTCCTCCATTTCCGCCGTTCCCTCCATTTCCACCGCGGCCTCCGCCTCCCCCTCCTGCAAGCGAACAATTAACTCCTATTCCACCATTGCCACCATTACCACCTGTTGTTCCGTTTTGTGCATTTGTTCCATTAAATCCGTTGGCAATAAAAACTGGAGAACTTGAAACATTTTCAAATGAAAACGCTGAGAACAATATAATTCCTCCACCATTTCCGCCGTTCCCACCATTTCCACCATTTGCTCCATTTGCTCCACTAGTTCCGTTTTGAGAGCCAGCCCCTCCAGCTCCTCCGCCTCCTCCACCAGCTCCTGGCTTACCAGCTCCTCCTGTTCCTCCTGAACCAGCTTGTCCTAAAATCAATCGAGTAGGCTGAGCAAAACTTGAGGTATTCGCTGCTGGAGCATTTATACCAAACGCTCCAAGAGGAGACGAACCAACAGCTCCAGGATCACCGAAAGAACCACCGTGTCCACCACCGTTAAGTCCTGTGCCAAATTGTTGTCCTGTATTACCACCATTTCCACCTACTATTCCAGCTAATCCTCCTGTTCCGCCAGCACCACCTACCCCACCAGCACCACCAAGTGAGGCTTGGAAACCTTTTCCACTCACATCACATTTGCCACCATTTTCAATTCGGAAAGTTGAACCCACCATGAAAGCAAGAACGCCACCCGTTCCTGTGATAGGATTATAGGGAGCACAAGTTAATTCGCCCGTCGAAGTAATTGTTAAGTTTCCATATTCCGGAACAATAACTAACTGCACCTTTTCGGAAGGATTGTATGTGCCAGTCAAGTTTGCGGAAAACACATAGTTCAATCCTGAACCTCCACTAATTCTTGCCCATTCCCATCTTCCTGCATTTGGACCCTCCATTTGCATGATTAAAACTCTTCTGTTTGTTACAAACCCAGGATTGTTTGCTAAAGTTACACCTGAACCTGAAATACTACTAACGCTATGGTAAGAGTTAACAATCGTATTTGCTGCACTTATAATCGGTGAGCCAGAGCTCATATTCCCGAAAGGTTGTGCCAAAAAGTTGAACAGAATTGAAAAGTTCAACAACAAAATTATCCACTGTTTCATATATGTAGGTTTTACCTCGCAAAAGAGAGTAAAATCCCTTAGTATATGGTAAAAACTTTATGAAAGCACTAAATAAGTTTGCGAAAAGACAATTGTAAGTTACCGAAAACTATTCTTTGTGTAAACCAAACACTATAAAATATTGAGCCGCTAAATAGGTGGACATTACTAGAAATCGTCCTAATTCAATTTTGTGGTGAAACAAATCGATTGCAAGAATGCTATCCGACACAACAAAAAATAACGCACCTAAAACCACAATTAAATTCGCCTTAGATTTATTAGAAAACCAATTGTTCACCGCGGTCCACAACATCGTGGAAATGGTTAAGGCATAAACCACCACTGGAATTTTCATCTCTTTAAGGTTAGGCCATAAGTAGTTTAGGAAGAAACCCAAGTAAACCACTAAAACAACGAGCAAAACCAGGTTTACAACCATTGGAGCAATGCTATTTTGTGCTCTTTTGAAAATAAAAATGTAGAGAACATGTGCTGTTAAAAACGAACCCAATCCGAGAATGAAAAAAATTTCCTTGGACGACAAGAGAAAGATGTCCCCTAAAGTTGAAAAGAATAACGCCAACAACAAAAGTGTTCTATCTTTCTTAAAATTCGAAAAATAAACCAAGGCGATTAAAGCAGGTAACAACAATGGTTTTAGAAAAGGATTGAGGTAGTTTAAACCTAAAATAATCGTCACCAAATATGTCGCGTAAAAAATCGCAACCAATAAAAATCCGTTTTTACTCATAACTTAACTTTTGTCCTTTAAATATGTTTTCGTTTGAGTAATAAAGACTTACAATTAAGGAAATGAATAAATAACTAGAAACCAAAACCAATCCCCAAATTGGTGCACTGAACCAAGAATCAAAAAGGAAAACACTAACCAAGGCTAATACTAAACGCACCAATTCAAAAACCCAATTCCATTTATTGCGATCCATCAAATCTGTGAAAACATAAATCGTTGCGAAAATGAAAAATCCGTAATAAAAAATGGCAGGCATTCCAATCGAAGCGATGTTATAAAAAAGGTGACTTATAAAAGCCAAAGTGGCAAAAAGTTGAAAAATACTCCAATATAAAAGTCCGCCTTCAACACTCGTTTTGTATTTCTCAAAATGATAAACATTCTCTATTTTTTTAACAGGATACTTCTCTTCAAATCCTTCTGGTCTCCACCCCGTTGGCTTAAACCAAATTGTTAATTTATCTACCCATTTCGGGGCACGCCAAGCATCGGTTATAAGTAACCATAAATGTTGAAAGTTGATTTTAAACGGATTCCAGGTGCTTGATGGACGTGTTACACCATAAATCGGAGGAATGTCGTCACTTTCTTCTTTAAATGTTCCAAAGATTTTATCCCAAATGATAAAGATTTGGCTCAAATTTTTGTCTAAATACTCGGGATTCATTGCGTGGTGAACACGATGGTGTGAAGGGGTCACTAATATTTTCTCTAAAAACCCCAATTTTTTAATATGGCGGGTATGATACCAAAACTGCATAAACAGATGTAAAGGAAGAATCGTTGCAATCACAATTGGTGGAATTCCAACCAAAGCCGCGGGAATCAACAAAAACCCGAAAAAGCGCACAATTCCCGAAACTGGCTGTCGCAATGCACAAGCCAAATTAAATTCTTCGCTGCTGTGGTGTACTATGTGTTCGTTCCAAAAAAAATTGATTTTATGGTCAAAGCGGTGTGACCAATAACCGTAAAAATCAATGACAATAAAAGCGTACACATACATCAACCAATTTTCTTTCATTTCAAAAATGGCAATATGTTCTACCAACCACTCGTAACTGAAAATACTAATAGTCAGCCCTAAAACATCCTTGACAACATTACTCATTCCTGAACTCAAACTGGAAATTGTGTCAACCAAAGGCATGGTATCATTCTTTTTGTAAAGCCCATAAATTTTCTCCAACACCACCGCCAACAAAAAAACAGGCATTGCGATTAGCAAAATTTTACCGTATTCTTCCATGATTAGAATTTTTTGCTGAAATTAAAATAAATTGTTTAAGGAGATACATCACCTTAAATTGAATTTTCCTATCCTTCTTAAATGTACAAACTAAAATGAAATTGTAATCCTAAATAACCCTTTCAAAGTTGCAAATCAACTATCTATATTTATTCAGAAAACAGACAAACTATCTAAACATTTGTTTTTCAAACAAATAACTTCAATAATTCTGCACTTTTTATTTAGACTAATTCTAAATACCATTTTTAAGGTATTGTGAGTCTTAATTGACATCTCTAGTTTTGTCATCAATTAAGAATCATTCTAAATAAGAAACATGAAAAAAATGTACTATGTTTTAGGGCTTGTAGCTATTGCAACAGGTTCTTTAATTGCACAACCTACCCAAGTTGTTATTTCAACTGGTGCAACGTATTCGAAAAATATTTGGTATCAACTTGAAACTGGCACACAATCCGAAGCTAGCGCAACAAACTGGGATTTAGCGCTGTCAACAAGTATTAGTCAAACAAATCCACTAACCACAACCATTCGATTTAATCATAAAATTGGGGCAATTTTTGAATTCCCAATTCAAGTTCCACTTGACTTTGAAAATGCAGACACAATAGGGTTTCATTCCTGGACGCCACTTTACAACGTAGATTCTTCTTGGTTTGTCGGCGCTTTGAATGCAAGCATTCCAACGGGAGCTTTTGATTACGGTTGGGGCACGTATGACATGGGAACTCACAGTGGAATCCAAGTAAATCGTATTTTTCTAATTAAATACAATGATGGAACTTTCAAAAAACTGAAAATTGATTTGTCTTTCCCAACTCAAAGTTACACAATAACCCATGCCAATTTAGACAACACTGCCTTTCAAGCCTCGAACGTAAGCATCGCTGGTCTATCAGGAAAAAACTTCATTTACTTTTCAACGAGTGGAGGTGTTCAAGATCGTGAACCTCTCTCAAATGACTGGGATTTGACTTTTATGCAGTATCCTTCATTTGATTTTTCTACGCCATATTTAGTAACCGGAATACTTCAAAATGTAGGTGTTCTTGCTTCTAAAGTTTACCCCGTTGCTAATACACAAATTTTCGTTGATTATACAGCTCAACCTTTTTCTGAAAACATAGACATTATTGGGTATGACTGGAAATCTTTTCAAGGTGCTTGGAACATCGAAGACTCTACAGTTTACTTCGTTCAGGACAAATCTGGAAGCATTTGGAAAATAATCACAACCCATTTCGGAGGGTCCGCAACAGGAGAATACAGTTTCACTAAAGAGAAAATGTCCAACGCAAGTATCGACGAAAAAAACAATACTTCCATAATTCTCTACCCCAACCCAACGGATAACATTATCCATATAATTGTAGGTAACATAAACGAGAAAATTGAAGTTGCCATTTACAATTCCCTCGGACAGGAAGTACACAAGGAACTGACTCTAGTTGAAGGTTTTGGTTCACAATCAATTGATGTTTCCTCATTTCCAAACGGAACATACACACTTCAAATGAAAGCTTTAAAAGAAGTGTATTCAAAAAGATTTCAAGTTGTCAAATAAGTAGAAAAACTCCAAAAAATGAAAAAGATTATTGCCTTAATTAGCATTGTAATACTCGTTATTTCCTGCGAAAACAGCACAACTAAAGAAGAGACCAAAGCTCCGTTGAGAGTGGTTTCTTTGAATGGAACGTTAACCGAAATCCTTTTTGCTTTAAAACTGGGTGATAGTGTTGTTGGAGTCGATGTAACAAGTGTTTACCCCAAATCCACTGAAAAAATGATGAATCTCGGACATATAACTCAAATTAATCGAGAAAGTCTTTTCGGACTTAAACCAACGCACATAATCGCATTTGAAGATGAAATGAACGTTGATTTGTCCAAGCAAATTAAAGATGCTAAAATTCAGTTAATCACCTATAAACGAGAATTATCCGTACAAGGAACTAAAAAATTAATAGAACAAATCGCTTCTGATTTTGGTGGAACATCGGAATTAAAAACCATTAATCAATTAATCAGCGAAGAAGCAAAAACCATCCAAAAATTATCTCCGAAACCAAAAGTGCTTTTCATTTATGCGAGAGGAGCGGGTATGTTGATGGCAGGAGGAAACGGAACTCCTGTCGAAAAAGTAATTCAACTTGCTGGAGCAGAAAATGCGGCGAAAGGTTTTAAAGAATACAAACCACTTACAACTGAAGCACTGACCGCTTTTAATCCTGATGTGATTTTGATGTTTGAAAGTGGCGCACAATCCCTAGGTCCCGATGGAATTTGGAGTGTTCCAGGAATGTCTTTAACCAACGCAGGTAAAAACAAAAAACTCATCACTATGGACGGACTTTTACTTAGCGGTTTTGGTCCAAGAGTGGGACAAGCAATTCAACAACTGAATAAGGAACTAAATAATTAATTCAACAAATGATCAGGCGTTTACATTGGACTTGGAGTCTCATTGTTTTATTCATTGTTTTTCTAATGGGAATTGGTATCGGTGCCGTACCCGTTGCACCTCATCAAATGCTTCAATTCCTTTATGAACGCCTTTTTGTAGTAAATTCAACACTCCTAGAATCCATTGAATACCACATCGTAACACAAATACGTTTACCTCGCGTAAGCATGGGTTTACTGATTGGAGCAGGTCTTGCGGTAGCTGGTGCAGCCATGCAAGGTGTTTTGCGAAATCCTCTCGTTGATTCTTCTCTCATCGGAGTTTCAGCGGGTGCATCACTCTTTGCCGCACTTTTCCTGTTATTCGGAGCATCAATTACGTGGTGGGCTCTTTGGTTTCAAGAATTTGCTCTGTCTATATCCGCTTTTTTAGGGGCAATTCTTGCAGTTATTCTAGTATTGAAATTTTCTAAATCCGGAAATCAACTCAGTGCTACAATGCTAATTCTCGCAGGAGTTGCCATGAATGCAATTGCTGGCGCGCTAACGGGTTTGTTAATCTATTTAGCGGACGATCAAGAACTGCGAAATGTCACTTTTTGGACATTAGGTAGCTTAGGAGGTGCTACCTGGGATAAAGTTGCATTGCTTGTACCTCTTATTGGAATACCGATTTACATCATTTCAAGAAATGCCGAGGCAGTCAATGTTTTGGTCTTAGGTGAAAACACCGCTAACCATGTTGGGGTGGATGTTCCCAAAATCAAGAAAAAGGTTTTAATCGCGGTTACAGTAATGGTTGGTGCAAGCGTTGCCTTTGCTGGAATTATTGGTTTTGTAGGATTAGTTATACCGCATATTTCACGTTTTCTTGTCGGTTCTACTTTCAGAAGAGTATTGCCACTTTCAGCAGTTCTTGGGGCAGTTTTATTAACTATCGCCGACATTATTTCCAGAACAATTGCGGCGCCAACGGAAGTGCCAATAGGTGTAATTACAGCTCTTATGGGTAGTCCCTTCTTTTTGTATTTGCTCAAGAGAAACAAAAAATTACTTCGATGATTTTTGCAAAAGAAATAGCCTGTAGAGTGGGATTGAAAGCCATTTTATATCCAATGGATTTATCTTTTCAACCTCATAACTTTTACACGCTCTTAGGTGCGAATGGAGCAGGAAAAAGTACGCTTTTACATTTGCTTTCCGGCTCACGGCAAAGCTCATCTGGTCTAGTTAAACTTAATGACAAAACTTTCCATGAGCATTCCATATTGGAACTCGCCAAGCAGAGGGCGTTTTTAAATCAGCATAACGAGGTCGCACAAGGATATACTGTTCGAGATGTATTAGAAATGGGAAGGTTTCCATACAACGAAACAAAAACACAAAAAATCAACTTGATTGAATCATTTGCCTACAAATATGGATTAAACGGATTTTTGGAAATTGAAATACAAAACTTATCGGGCGGCGAACAACAAAGGGTACAGTTAATTCGCACCTTACTTCAACTTGAAAACCGTGAATATAAAGGCAAAAAATGGCTTTTTTTAGATGAACCACTCAACAATCTCGATTTAAAATACCAACGCGAAATTCTTGACGCAGCTACAGATTTCGTACGAAAGGGTGAAGGTGGTGTTATTGCCGTTATGCACGACTTAAATCTCAGTTTTTCTTATTCTGACGAGGTAATACTTCTAAAAAACGGAAAACTCCAAGCTTTCGGCGACAAGAGTTTATTGCTAAATGAAACTTTGCTTGAAGATGTATTTGATTTGAATCTCAATGTACATCAAGCTGGAAATCGAATATTTATCGACTGGAATGAAGCAGTTGAAGTATCAAAAATTTAACACTATAAATCAAAAAGTTATGTTACTTGAAAAAAATGAATTAGCCCTTAAGTATGAGCAATTTAAAAGCGAAAATCCGACATTAAGAATTCGAGAAATTGCAAAAAAACTTTCAACCACCGAGGCACAACTTGTTGCTTGTAACCGAGGTAAAAATGTGACAATGCTCCGTCCAGAATTTTCTGAAATACTTGGAGAAATTGAAAGCTTGGGAAAAGTTATGGCTTTAACCCGAAACAATGAGGTTGTTCACGAACGAAAAGGAATTTATCAAAATTTTAGTGCGACACCTCATGCTTGGCTGTTTGTAGGAAAGGACATTGATCTCCGTATTTTTCCTTCTGTATGGAAATACGCTTTTGCAGTAAGGGAAGGTAGTGAAGATCGAGCTCGATGGAGTATTCAGTTTTTTGCAAAAGACGGTTCAGCAGTACACAAAATTTACATGGAAAAAGAAAGTGATTTAACTGTTTTTCATCAACTTGTCGAAAAATATAAAGCTGAAAATCAGGATGAAGAATTAGAAATTTCTGCACCTATTCCCTTAGAAAGCAAGGAATTAGGAGATGATGAAATCGACATTGAAGGATTTAGAAATGCATGGGTGAATTTACAAGACACGCATGACTTTTTTGGAATGCTTAAAACGTTTAATGTGACACGAACACAAGCTCTTCGATTAGCACCAAACGAATTTTTCGCAAAAAAAATGGCTAATGACACCTTGAGAAAAGCACTATTCGCTGCTGCTGATTCCGGTGTTTCGATTATGGTCTTTGTTGGAAATTCAGGAATGATTCAAATTCATACTGGACCAGTGAAAAAAATTGTTGAACATGGCCCTTGGATTAATGTCTTAGACCCTGAATTTAACCTTCACGTTTTGGAAAATGCCATTGCTGAAACTTGGATTGTTCGCAAACCTACAACGGATGGTGAAGTGACTTCAATTGAATTGTTTAATGCATCAGGTGAATTGATTTGTACTCTTTTCGGAGAACGTAAACCAGGCAAACCAGAGTTAGAGTCTTGGAGAGCATTGGTCGCTGACTTGTAATTCTATGAATAAAAAACTATTGTTTCTTTTCTTTTCTGTTTGGACTTTAACAAGTCTTTCCCAAGGTCGATTCAGGATTTTGTCCGAAGAATTGGCACAACCGATTGTGGATGTAAAAGTGCAACTTTTTGAGGATGGCAAGTTAAAGCAAACAACAAGTTCAGATGAAGGTGGCTTTTTTAAGTTTCAAATGGAATCGCAGAAGACGCTTAAGGCAGAAGTAACTTTCACCCATCCAGACTATTTGCCACGTGTTGACAGTTTAAAAACAGAAGGAAATCAAATCTTTTACTTGAGAAAAAAAACGGCATCACAAGAATTAAGTGAAGTGGTAGTTACTGGTCAAACAATATCTGTAAGGGCAAATCAAGCTGTGCAAAAAATTACGGTAATAAACCGTACAACAATCGAACAAAAAGGGGCCGTTAATCTTAGAGATGTGCTACAGAATGAACTCAATATTCGAGTTTCTCAAGATGCCATTTTAGGAAGTGGATTGTCTATAAAGGGTGTTGGAGATGAGGGAATAAAAATTCTCATTAATGGAGTTCCTGTTGTTGGGAGAAATGATGGCGCCATTGATTTGAGCCAACTCAATCTAGCCAATATTGAACGAATTGAATTAGTGGATGGTCCTTTGAGTGTCCAGTACGGTTCAAATGCCATCGGCGGAACAATCAATTTGATTACTAAAAAGGGTTCTAGAAGCAATAAAGAAGTTGGAATTCAAAGTTATTATGAGTCGAATGGGCACTATAATTTAGGAGGAAACTTCAACATCTCTATGGGTAAATGGACGGCATTAGGTCATTTTGGAAGACAATATTTTGCAGGGTGGCGAGATGACCAAGGATTTTTCAACCAACCTTTCAATTTGCTGGCAGATTCAACACGATTTAAAACTTGGAAACCAAAGGAACAATTTACTTTCGGTGGAAGATTGATGTTTCGAGGAAACAATTGGCAAATCACGCCGTTTTTTGAGGGTTTAGACGAAACCATTTTGAATAGAGGTTTTCCGCGTCCGCCTTATCAAATACTTGCCTTTGATGAAACTTACAAAACCAAAAGGTTTAATCAAGGAGTTGACTTCTCCATGCGTCCGAAAGACAAGTTTTTACTTAAAGGACAAGTCGCTTTTCAAAATTACGAGCGTGTCAAAAACAGCTACATTACTGACCTAACAACACTTGAACGAAATCAATCGGCAAGCATTTCCGACCATGACACCAATGTCTTTCATTTGATTTTCTCAAGATTTACTTTCTCACCATTAAAGTCAAAAAGTTGGTTCAAATACGAAGTAGGAACAGAAATAAATCATGAAACTGGTAAAGGGCAACGTATTCAAAATCAACAGCAAAACATAGGAGATTATGCCTTGTATGCCGTTACTGATTTTACCCTTTGGAGAAAATTGGTGCTTCAACCAGCGGGAAGACTAAACTACAATACCGCTTACGGCTTTATCGCTATTCCCTCTTTTCATGCCAAACTCTCACAAAGACAACATACTTTCCGCGCAAGTTATGCTCGTGGGTTTCGAACTCCCTCGTTGAAAGAACTTTACTTGGAATTTGTTGACATTAATCATAATATTTTTGGAAATCCGAATTTGCTTCCTGAAAGTTCGCATTACACGCAGTTTTGGTGGACTTATAACGACACCATTGGGAAATGGTTAATTACCACCGAACTCAATCCTTTTGCCCAGCGGATAACCAACAAAATTTCTCTGGCTCAAAGCGGACAAAATTCCTTGTTTACTTATTTCAATTTGAACGACTTCCAATCATTTGGAGTACAAGCAACATTAGCCGTCAAAAAAAGCCAATGGCAAGCAAGAGTGGGAGCAAGTTACTTGGGAATAAAAACAAATTTCCATCTTCGAACACATTTCACTCCTGAACTAACGGCAAATTTTCAATATCAAGTTCCGGGCAGTGGTTGGTCAATTCACACCTTTTACAAATACACTGGAAAAATTGATGCTTTTGTTTTAAGCGCCGAGGATGAAATCACAAATGTTCGAATGGACGACTATCACTTACTTGATTTTCAACTACAATTTCAAACCAAAAACAAAAGATGGAAATGGCAACTTGGTGGAAAAAATCTCTTGAATGTTGGACAAATCAACGCTTTAAACGCCAATAGCGGTGTTCATAGCTCGGCAACAACGGCTCTAATCGGCACAGGAAGAACCATTTATGTAGGTCTTCAATGGAAACTAATTTCTGACAAATGAAAAACTATCTCATAATCGGCTTGATTTTAACACTTTACTCGTGTTTGTATAAAGAAAAGCCTGTAAAAAAACCTGAAGTTAATGCGCAAAGTGTTCAAGTTTCAATGGGCACAGACTACGGAAAACAACTGTTTTTTAATGTTTTCGACTTGGAAGTGATAAGTGAAAATGACCGTGAAGCTTGGGACTTGGCTTTTGAAACCTCTTCAGATGGAAAAAGATTCCGTTTAAATGGTTCAAAATTGATGAGTCTTGCAGTTTCAAATTCATCCGAATTCAGTTTGGTGACAACAGCAACTGGTCTTACCTTCATCAATGACAATCCAAATGGACATTGGGATTCCACTGCTTCAAACACTTGGTGGGAACAAGATAAAGTTTTAATCGTGAATCGTGGTATTTCGAAAACAGGAATTTCTTTAGGTTTTATCAAAATGAAAATTGTTGAAGTAAATGAAAACTTTTATCGCATGAAATGGTCAACGCTGAGTGGCAATAATATCCAAGAACTAATCATCCCAAAAAATTCCTCCAAGCGAATGGTGCATGTTTCTCTTTCTGGTAACGGATCATTGGTTGATGTCGAACCAATACAGATCAGTTGGCACTTACAATTCACAAGCTATACACACATTTTCACCGATGGTACGCCTTATTTAGTGACTGGCGCATTGATAAATCCAATAAATACAGCGGTTGCCAATTCAGAAAAATCATTTGACGAAACCACCTACAATGATGTTCTTACCGCCAACTTTAGTTCAAATGAAAATGCGATTGGATACGATTGGAAAACTTACGATTACGACCAAGGAAAGTTTGTAATTACCCCACACTGTTATTTGGTGAGAGTTGATAACAACCGATTTTTCAAACTTAGATTTCTGGATTTCTACACTCCACTTGGTGAAAAGGGTGCTCCATTGATGCAATGGCAGGAGTTAATACCGTAGTAAACAATCAACTATACAAGGTCTCCTTTAACACTCCCAAGGTTTTATCAACATCAAAATTTGGTATGTGTTGCTGCCAATACAATAAAAGTTGTTGCAAAGCTGAACGAACAAAAGGTTTATCGGAGGACGATATGGGTTCGTCCATAAAAAGACGTTGAAGCAAACGAACGGTTTCAAAAGCACCTTTTTCATTATTCAAACTAGTTAAGGACACAAATTCACCTTTTTGCGTATCAAAAAAATTGGCTTCTTCACATTCTGAAATTGGGGTATAACCTAAAATATTGGTTAAGCGGACCAAAAAGAGCAGAGGAAAGTTGTACAAATCTTTCAAATCATTTAACACCAAAATTTCCCGACAAAGTTGTTCAAATAACTGACTATCACCCACCTCTTCTTTCAAACATTGACTCATCACATCACTTATAAAAAAACCACACAAGATTTTTTCAGGTTCACTCGTAAGTTGGTGTAAGGGCATTTTGTTTTCCAAAGTGTTGAGTTGTCCAAGTTGACTTTCAGGTCGGAGGTAATAGACCATATCGTAAATTCCAAGAGGATGTAAACCTTGAACTTTTTTCTTTCCTCCTTTAAAAAGTAAGTTTTTTCTTCCTGAATTTTTAAGGTAAAAAGTTAACAACCAACTGTTTTCGGAAAAGCTACGGCGTTGCAATAAAATTCCAGAATCTTTCTGCTTCATGACCGATTGGCACGTAACATAAACTTTGTTGGGAAATAAGAGAACAAGACACTCAACACACTAACCGAACCAACAATCAATAAGAAATCACCCCAAGAAAAACGAATCGGGAAAGGCATATCCGGACCAGGAATTACCAATAACGAAAATTGTAATTGTAACCAACACACTAAATATCCTAAAACAAGTCCACCTAAAATTCCAATTCCTGAAATCAGTAAGCCCTCGTAGAAAAACAATTTGAATGTGTCGGAATCGGTGAAGCCCACACTTTTTAAGGTTTGAATATTGTCTTTTTTCTCGATGAACAACATCGTTAAGGATGCAACAAGATTGAATGAGGCCAGAATGAAAACAAAAATTAAAATGATAACAACAACCATTCTTTCTGATTTACTCGTCTGAAAAATGAGTGCGTTTTTTTCAAAATTCGTCTTCACCGCAAAATCATCCCCAACTACAGCTTGAATTTTTGCTTTCACTTTTTCCTTGTCAAATCCATTTTTCACATCAAAATAAATGTGCGTTAACTCGTCTTCGTAGCGCAGCAATTCGCGAACCTTATTTAAAGACCAAAGCAAATTATCTTGATTGACCTCTTTGTTGTAATTCATTGCTCCTGAAAGTAATACAGCGTCAGAATAAAAAGGTGATTTTCCAAAACGAAGGCGCATATTTCTTTTTGGAGCGTAAATCAAAAGTCGTTCAATGTCTTCCCCATCACCAATTTTTGCGTTCAACTTTTGAAGTAAATCCACACCGAGAACTCCGTAATCAATTCCGTTTTCATTGAAAATTGCTTGTCCAGCCCACAAATGTTCATTTATTCGAATGGATTGAAAATGCTGTTCTTCAACTCCGACTAAGGTGGCGTTCACCCATTTTTTTTCATGACGCAACACCACAATTTCCTCAACTCCTTTTGAAAACCGTTCGATTCCTTCAATTTTTTCCAGTTCTTTCCAATTGATTTCGGTCTCTCGAAAAGTTTTCCGTGCAGGAGAAGACAAATTAATATCGGTATCGAAAGCGCTGTACATGTTTTCAATCAACTGTTCGATTCCATTAAATGCACTTAAAATAATGACCAAAGCCGCAGTGATGACCATTACACCAACCGTAGAAATTCTTGAAATAAGAGAAATTATGTTCCGTTTTCCACCCGGACGCCAATATTTTCGCGCTATGTAAAAAGGAACGTTGATGGCTATTTTTTTAACAACTCGTCAATTTTTGCAGCATATTCGATGGAGTCATCGATGTGAAATTGAAGTTCAGGGATTTTACGCATATTTTTCAATCGCTTACCAACCTCTCCACGAATTTTTCCTGTATTTGCTCGCACACTTTCCAGAACTTCCTTTTTATCCGGCCCTGCAAAACAACTGATATAGCAACGCGCCAAAGATAAATCAGATGTCACCCTCACAACGGTTACACTCACCATGGCACCCAAGCAAATATCGCCTGCATGGCGTTGAAAAAATACAGACAACTCACTCTGAATGACAGATTCGATTTTATTTTGACGGATTGAACTCATGTTGCAAAGGTAAGCATAGTTTCGGCAAAGAGAATTTTAGTGGAAAATGGATTTCACTAACAAAAAATCGCACTAATATTATACATTTCAATTGCTCTAAAATTTGTTTCATTACATCATTTACCTTTGTTGCCAATTGAACTACTTTATAGAAATTTATCGCTACACATTTCGCTATAAAGGCACTGCGCTTCTCGTTGTGCTTTTTAATCTACTTTTTGTGGTGTTCAACCTCCTCTCTTTAGTATTGTTTATTCCTGTTTTGCAATTAATTTTTAAGCGTACGGAAGATCTTGAAGCTCCATTGAAACCTTTATGGGATGGAAGTTTTGGAGGTTTATTTACTTACGTAAAAGATTGGTATAACTATGAACTTTTCCTTCAGGTGAGCAATGACCCAAAAAATGCCCTACTCATGGTTTGTATTTCTGTCGGTCTTGCTTTTTTCTTAAAAAACTTCTTTCGATACGGCGCCGTTTGGTTTCAGTCTGAATTAAGAATGGCTGTGGTTCGTGATGTTCGCGATTCGCTTTTTCACCGAGCCTTGATTTTACCGCTTTCTTACTATTCCAACGAACGAAAGGGCGACCTTATGGCACGAATGAATTCGGATGTGAACGAAATTGAAATTGCTGTCGTGAGTTTATTGGAGCTCATTTTCCGAGAGCCAATTGCCATCATTATCAACATTGCCTCCCTCATTTATCTTAGTCCAGAATTGACTTTAATTTCTTTTTTCCTTCTTCCCATTTCGGCATTTGTTATTTCAAGAATTGGAAAAAGTTTGAAACGTACAGCTGAAAAAAGTCAACAACAACTTGGATTTCTTTATTCCGCGATGGATGAAGGCTTGAGCGGCCTGCGCGTTATCAAAAGTTTTAATGCTATTCCCTTTGCTTTTTCAAATTTCCAAAAACTCAATTTGCGCCACCAACAATTGGTTACAAGGGCTTTTCGCAAACGAGATTTGTCGCCTCTCTTGAATGAAACGTTGGGTGCTTTGGTGATGCTTTGCTTGGTGTGGTTTGGTGGAAAAATGATTTTGGAATCCCGTCAAAACGCCTTATCAGGTGAGGTTTTCTTAACCTTTGTGATTGTTTTCTCCCAGCTTTTAAGACCCATTCAAAGTGTTTCCAATAACATGGCGAATATGACTAAAGCACGTGCATCTCAAGATCGTATCAACGAGGTTTTGCAAGCGGAAGAAAGAATCGTGGAAAAGGAAAATGCAGTTCCTGTATCCGAATTTAGGGAAGCAGTAGTTTTTGAAAATGTTTCGTTCAAATACCGAGATGAATGGGTTTTAAATGAAGTAAATTTCACCATACCAAAAGGTGGAACAATCGCCTTAGTGGGTGAAAGTGGCTCAGGAAAATCAACAATTGCCGATTTACTTCCCCGTTTTTACGACCCACAAAAAGGAAAAATCAGTTTGGACGGAATTCCATTAACAGACTTGAAAATTGGTGATTTAAGACAACTTACAGGAATTGTTTCACAAGAATCCATTTTGTTTAACCTTTCTGTTCTCGAAAATATCGCTTTTGGTGACCCTCATCCCAACAGGGAAAAAGTAGAATACGCAGCCAAAATTGCTAATGCTCATGAATTTATTGTGCAACTTGAAAACGGCTACGACACCACAATCGGCGACCGGGGAAATAACCTTTCAGGCGGACAAAAACAACGCTTGAGTATCGCACGAGCCATTTATAAAGATCCAAAAATTCTTATTCTCGACGAGGCTACCTCAGCTCTCGACACGGAATCCGAGCGTTTAGTACAGTCTGCCCT
>CAZWSY010000049.1:0-1735 GCA_964636775.1 uncultured Lishizhenia sp. | reverse complement strand
TCCGCTAATCTTCACGTTTAATTTTCCGATCCTTAAAATATGCGTTTGCCAAAACTACTGCTACAATTACCGCTGCACCTATGTAGAATTTGAAATTCAATAATTCATGTTCATTTAAAATCAAAATGGCTAGAATTATCGTGTAAACGGGTTCTAAATTGATGCTCAACGAAACGGAAAATGCACCGAGCCTTTTGACAATTTCTATGGTCATTAAAAAGGCAAAAGAAGTACAAACAATTCCTAAAAATAGTAACCAACCAAAATCACTCCAGGTCATTTGTAAGGTCTTACCCGTCAAACCGTTTTGACTTAATAAAATCACAGTAACGAAGAGAAAACCAACAATTAACTCATAAAATGTAATGTGGGTTGATGAAACTGTTTTGGAAATTTCAGCATTGAAAACGGGAAACATGGCCGCACATAAAGCAGATAGTAAACCAAAATACATCGCCTTTGTTTCTTGCGGATTGAAATCTCCAGCTATCAAAAAGATACCTAAAATGGCAACTGCACTGAGCAAAAATTCGGTCCATGAGAAAGGGCGTTTTTTTACCAACGGTTCAATCCAAGCCACGTGTAAAGTTGTGGTGGATAGACACAAAACCCCTAACGAGGCAGTGGAAAGTTGTATTGCGTAATAAAAAGTTAGCCAATGAGCGGTAACGATGATACCAACTACCACAATTTTCCAACCTTGTTTCCAGTCAATTTGAAAGGTTTTCTTCGAAAAAAAGAGGAAAAAACCGAGTGCAAGAAAGGCAATAATAAGCCGGTACCAAACGATAATTAAGGCATCAAGATGAATGAGTTTACCAAGTATTCCTGTAAAACCCCATGCAAAAATGATGAGGTGCATCAATAAGTGGTAACGGTACTTTTCGAACAAAGCTATTGTCGCTTACTTCTTTTTGCTCCACTCTTCAATGGAAGCCTTGTTCATCTTTACGTAATTTTGGTCGCCGTCCTTTTCAGCAGCTGCGATGGATTTTTTAGCGGTTTCAATCGCACCTTTGTAATCGCCATTTTCCGCTTGTAGTTGCGCCAACAATCGCGTCATCCAATAAGCAGACTCTCCGCGCAATTCTACCGCCTTCTTACACCAATCAAGCGCTTGTTTCATGTCCAATTTTTCTTGGAAATAGTAAGAAGCCGAACGGTAATAATCATTTGCTGTTGGTCCGTCCATTGTTTTTTTGATGGAAGCCAGAACCTTATCTTTCGTATTAAGAGTGAAAGGAAGAGACGCACGTGTTTTGTCCCAGGTGAATTGTAGCGTTGCGCTGCTGTTTTGCAGATTGTCGATGGAAATGGTGAAATTTTCAGTAACATCATTAAGGTTGGTAACAGGAGCGTTTAGACGAAGCGCCACTTTTTTGTCGTCCCATTTTTCAGGAAGTCCCCAATTGCTAGTTTCGGTATAGAAAACAACCTCCCAAGATTTTTGGGTTGGTTTTGCGAAAATGGCATAAGTACCGGCTTTAAGTGTGTCTTTCCCGAAAATCAAGTGTTCGGTTGAAGTGATTTTAGTGTTTTCGTTAGCACCAAAGCGCCAAAATTCATTGAAAGGCACGACATCGCCGAAAATCACGCGATCTTTTTTGCCAGGGCGGTAATAAGAAATGGTAATATCTGCCAAACCAACTTTCTGTTCCACTTTTCCAAGCGGACTTCCTTGTGGGGTTTGGATTTGAGCGTGAGAAGTCATGCTTCCGAAAAGCAATGCGAGAAA
>CAZWSY010000048.1:27299-30333 GCA_964636775.1 uncultured Lishizhenia sp. | reverse complement strand
TCAACTAAAACTTTACAATCTTACGCCTATGTTTTAACCCCAAATTTTCTAATTGTAAAAAATACTCCCCAGCCGCTAAAGCAGAAATATCCAAAGGCATACTCTCCGTTTGTTTTGGAACAAAAACCTTGCGTATCAAGCGCCCACGTGCATCAATGACGAGGAGGTGAGCATCGCTTTCAAGACCTGAAAATTGAAGCGTTAAATTACCACTCGTTGGTGTGGGATAAACCAACCACGTAAAACCCGTTGGTGGTGGCGTAACCGTGTCTTGCGGAATGGTAACAAAAACCGTAACACTATCCACTAAATCAACAATGCAAGGAACAGTTTCTGAAGTGTCGATTAAACCAAAATAATAGGTGGTAGTTACCTTCGGCGTGGCGATAGGGTTAAGAATGGTGGTATCACTCAAACCGGCACTGGGCCACCAACGATACACCAAATCGTTCCAACAGCCCTCACAATTGGCTTGCAACGAAACATTCTCGCCCAAGGTATCAATCTCACCACCCAACCCTGCTGAAATTTCTGGAAGTTCATAAACGCCGAAATCATCGAAGTAGTAGTAAATCCATCCACTATTTGACAAATTAATTTGCCCAGTATTTATCATAGATTTTATTCTAAAATTCCCAACTGTCATGTATTTTTCTCCTCCTTCCGCTGTGAAAATCTGATGAAAGGGAACCCAGTTTAGGGTATCACTAACTATTTCCATATTTTCAATTTGGGGGTTAACAGGAATAATTTCCCAAAATCCATGTTGAAAAACGGTATCTTTTGAAAAATAAGCCCCTCCCCGATTTGAACCAAAGCGAGAAATCCCACTCAGATTAGTGTACCAGGAAACACAGTACTTTTTATTTTTAAGTGTCTCAGAAAGTTTGATTTCTAAATATTCTCGTGCCTCTTCCGGAATCCATAATGCATCATAAGTTGCAATGCCTGCAAAACCATTACCATTTCTTGGAAATTGAAAGTCATTACCAGACAATACTTTAGGAACATAATTTGCACAACTATGAAAATAATCACTTGAACTTCCTCCGCACCCATAAGTTGAAGAGGTGTCATTTGGTAAATGTGGTTGAAACCAGGGAATAGCTCTGCAAATCATTGATGCACCAGAAGCAATTGGGTTATCAGCAAAATAAGGACACGTATCATACACTTCAAATCCTGGATTTGGTACTAAATTAACCGGCTGTGCCATACACAGCCAATTAAAACTCATTATGATTAGAAAACAGATAATTTTCCTCATTATTTGATGATCAATTTCTCGACTAATTTCGTTTTGTCATTAATAGTTAACTCAAAAAAGTAAACGCCTTTAGCATAATTTTTGGGATGCGGTAAATCTAACCCTTCGAGTTTTCGAATCTACTCGTTTACCACGTCACGATTAAACCAAAGTTCAAGCTTGACCGCGAAATGGTCGGATAAATCTTCACATTTTTTCTTCCATCGTTTTTTGAATTGTAGGATTTCTCTTTTTTGCTTGGCTTCAATTCCATTACCACGATAAAACATGAAGTCAATTAACTTGGAGCGTGCATTATCGGGGTTCATGTCGTTTCTTTTCGGGTCGTAGGTAAATTTTAATTCGCCATCCACCTCACCGTCTTGATCTTTGTGTAAGTTGAAAATTTCCTTTATTCGCTCAAATATTGGTCGATTTTCCCTATCTATATTAAAATCACCACAAATTACCTGCGGTACATTTCGTTGTTTGAAACGTTCCAATAAGCCTTGTAATTGAACTACTTGTTTAACTCTAATTTCGTCGTCATCTCCTGCGTCCATGTGTGTGCCCAAAATTTGCACGGGCTTTCCATTGACGTCTGCCTCAACTAAAAGTCCTCCTTTTTGTGCGACACAATCCTCATTTTGACAATCGGAAAACTGAACACTTCCCAAATTTTTGAGTGGGTATTTACTCATAAACATTACCCCACTGTTTAATTTAAATAACTTTCGTTTTGGTTCATTTGCGGGACCAACAATGTACGGGAATTTTTCTTTCAAGCCTGCAATTAATCTCTGGTTGGCTTTTCTGTCAAATGCTTCTTGAAAACATATAATGTCAACTGAATCTACTTTGAGCACCTCAGGTATCAATTTTGCACGCTTAACAGGATTATGTTTAATCGCAATACGATAGTGTCGAGGAAGAAATTTTATATTCCAACTGATTATCCTCAGTGGTTGTTCATTTGCATTGACTTGAAAAAAGAGTAGGAATACGAAAGCGCATAGAAAAAGTTGACGCATGAGGTTTAGAATTGATTGCCTAAAATTAGCTTAGTTTATTTCAACCTCCAACAAAATCAAAAACTATTTTTTCGCTAATGTACTCCGCCCTTCGGCTCCGCCCTTCGGCTCCGCTCAGGTCAACGCTCAGGTCAACGCTCAGGTCAACGCTCATTTCGACAAGCTCAATGCAGCGCAGACCTATATTCTTTACATATTCCTCCTGTATTGTCCACCAACTTCAAATAGCGCATTCGTAATCTGACCCAAGGAAGCATATTTACACGTCTCCATCAATTCTTCAAACATATTGCGATTGTTGATTGCTGCGTCTTGAACTTTTGAAATTCCAGTTTTTGCTTGCTCTGCATTCGCCTTGTGTAATTCAGATAACATCGAAATTTGATATTGCTTTTCGTCTTCCGTTGCACGAATCACTTCTTTTGGCAAAACCGTCGGTGAACCTTTCGAACTCAAGAAGGTGTTCACACCAATAATTGGAAACTCGCCAGTGTGCTTTAATGTTTCGTAATACAGCGATTCTTCTTGAATTTTTGAACGTTGGTACATGGTTTCCATTGCTCCTAGTACACCTCCTCTTTCTGTGATTCTATCAAATTCTGATAAAACTGCTTCTTCCACTAAATGACTAACAGATCGTAGGCTCGTTTGCAGATTCGGGCTTTTTCAAGGGTCTCGGTCGCTTGACCTTTCTCATCAAAGGCCATCACGACTACTGCGGCTCCGTAGCGGCGGATGATGGTCGCTCGACGGAGAA
>CAZWSY010000048.1:26959-27289 GCA_964636775.1 uncultured Lishizhenia sp. | reverse complement strand
CTCCTCTTTCTGTGATTCTATCAAATTCTGATAAAACTGCTTCTTCCACTAAATCCGTCAATTCTTCTATGATGAATGAACCTTGTAATGGATTTTCGTTTTTCGCCAAACCTAATTCGCGATTGATAATCAACTGAATGGCCATTGCACGACGTACAGATTCTTCTGTTGGAGTCGTAATTGCTTCATCGTAAGCGTTGGTATGTAAAGAGTTACAATTGTCGTAAATCGCATACAAAGCTTGTAAAGTTGTACGAATATCGTTGAAGTCAATTTCTTGTGCGTGTAAAGAACGACCGGAAGTTTGAATGTGGTATTTCAACATTTGCG
>CAZWSY010000048.1:0-26949 GCA_964636775.1 uncultured Lishizhenia sp. | reverse complement strand
GTATTTTTTCGCCAATGCTTTCGCCCAAATTCTTCTCGCCACACGACCAATCACTGCATATTCAGGATCGATTCCATTAGAGAAGAAGAACGATAAATTCGGACCAAAATCATTGATGTCCATTCCACGGCTCAAGTAATATTCCACATAAGTGAAACCATTTGCCAATGTGAATGCTAACTGTGTAATCGGGTTCGCACCTGCTTCTGCAATGTGATACCCAGAAATTGAAACGGAATAGAAGTTTCTTACACCGTTATTGATAAAATATTGTTGAACGTCACCCATCAAACGCAAGGCAAATTCTGTCGAGAAAATACACGTATTCTGAGCTTGATCTTCTTTCAAAATATCTGCTTGAACAGTTCCACGCACTTGTTTTAAAGTGTCTGCCTTGATTTGTGCATAAACGTCAGCTGGTAAAACTTGGTCACCTGTTACACCCAACAACATCAAACCTAAACCGTCATTTCCTTCAGGTAATTCACCTTGATAACTTGGGCGTTTTGTTCCTTTTTGTTTGTAAATCGCAGCGATTTTAGCCTCTACTTCAGCTTCTAAACCGTTAGCTTTGATGTATTTCTCACAATTTTGGTCGATTGCTGCATTCATAAAGAATCCTAACAACATCGGCGCTGGACCGTTAATTGTCATGGAAACAGAAGTTGCTGGATGACTTAAGTCGAAACCAGAATATAATTTTTTCGCATCGTCTAAACAGCAAATCGAAACACCTGAATTTCCAATTTTCCCATAAATATCAGGGCGAATCGCAGGGTCATTTCCGTATAAAGTAACCGAGTCAAAAGCAGTTGAAAGTCGTTTTGCAGGCATTCCTAAACTGACGTAATGGAAACGTTTGTTGGTTCTTTCTGGTCCACCCTCTCCTGCAAACATACGCGTTGGATCTTCACCTTCGCGTTTGAAAGGGAACAAACCAGATGTGTATGGAAATTCACCCGGATAATTTTCTTGCAATACCCAACGTAAAATATCGCCCCAACTTGTATATTTTGGAGAAGCGACTTTTGGTATTTGTGAATGAGACAAAGATTCAGTGTGTGTTTGAATACTCAACACTTTATCGCGCACTTTGAACTGGTATTCAGGATTTTTGAACGATTGTTTTTTCTCGTCCCAATTTTGTAAAATCGACCAATTTTTCGGATCGAAATTCAATTTTTCAGCTTCAAACGCTTCTTGCAAACCTTTCACTAATCGATCTTTATCTTCTAAGTTTGAATGGCTAATCGTTTGAATCGAAGTGTGTAAACCGTGTAATTTCTCGGCAACCGCCACTTGTTGATTCACCCATTTATCGTAAGAACGATTATTTTCAGAAATCTCCGATAAATAACGTGTTCTATCCGGTGGAATCACAAATATTTTCTCCGACATTTCGCGTGTAATTTGGAAAGTAGAATTCAATGGCGCACCTGTTTTTTCTACTACTTTATCCATAATTACTTTGTACAACGAATTCATTCCAGGGTCGTTGAACTGAGAAGCGATTGTACCATAAACTGGCATGTCGTCCACGTTACTTTCCCATAAATTGTGATTGCGTTGGTATTGTTTTCTCACGTCACGCAAAGCATCTAAAGCGCCACGTTTATCGAATTTATTCAAAGCGATAACGTCGGCAAAATCCAACATATCGATTTTTTCTAATTGCGTTGCAGCACCGTATTCTGGCGTCATTACATACAATGAAACATCAGAATGGTCTAAGATTTCCGTATCCGATTGACCAATTCCAGAAGTTTCCAAAATGATTAAATCGTAATTGGCAGCTTTTAAAATACTAATCGCCTCCGCAACATGTTTGGATAAAGCCAAATTTGATTGACGAGTTGCCAACGAACGCATGTAAACGCGATCACTTTTAATGGAATTCATTCGGATTCTGTCTCCCAACAAAGCTCCGCCCGTTTTTCTTTTCGACGGATCGACCGAAACAACAGCAATTTGTTTATCGGTGAAATCAATTAAGAAGCGTCGTACTAATTCATCTACCAAAGAGGATTTTCCAGCTCCTCCCGTTCCGGTAATTCCTAGAACTGGTACAGACCTTGTCGCTGCAACCTCACGGATTTTTTTCAAAATCTCCGTATTTTCTTCCGCAAAATTTTCAGCAGCTGAAATCACTCTTGCAATTGCAGGAACATTTTTCTCTTCTAATTTTTCGGGTTCGTTGGTAATATTTGTTCCAACTGGAAAATCACATTTTTGCACCAAATCGTTGATCATACCTTGTAAACCAAGTGAACGACCATCATCAGGGTGGTAAATACGTGTAATTCCGTAACCGTGTAATTCTTCAATTTCAGAAGGAAGAATTGTTCCTCCTCCGCCACCAAAGATTTTTATATGAGGCGCTCCTTTTTCCTTTAATAAATCGTACATGTATTTGAAATACTCGATGTGACCACCTTGGTAGGAAGTCATCGCAATTGCTTGTGCGTCTTCTTGTATAGCACAATTCACCACTTCTTCCACCGAACGGTCATGACCTAAGTGAATCACTTCACAACCAGTAGCTTGAATGATTCGACGCATGATGTTAATTGCTGCATCGTGACCATCAAAAAGCGAGGCTGCTGTTACAATTCTGATTTTATTTACGGGTTTATAAGGCGCAACTTGTTCCATTTTGTGTTGATTCTTTGAGGGCTTAAAGATAGTTAAATGTAACGGTAGCATCCTTTGTTAGGGTATAAAAAAAGAAAGTCCTGACAAGCAGGACTTCCTTAAAACAAACAACAACAAACAAATCCCCTCGTTTGAAAGGTCTTAGACCTAACGAAGGAATATCTTTTCTCCTTT
Source organism: uncultured Lishizhenia sp. (assembly GCA_964636775.1). Taxonomy (GTDB): domain Bacteria; phylum Bacteroidota; class Bacteroidia; order Flavobacteriales_D; family Crocinitomicaceae; genus UBA952. Next base: position 24,123 of record CAZWSY010000048.1, on the reverse strand, counting down.
GGATAGTTGTTCGTCCGGAGAAGAAATTTGATTCTTTCTCATCAATCTCTTCAATTTAATGGCCTCTTTTTGAGAAACTTCTCTTAAGGTACAAGTTTTTTCAATTGTTATGAAATCTTTTTCTCTTGAAAACAATCTTTTGGGTTCGATATACACAATATCGCCTTCCTCTAAACAATCTTTATCTTTAGAGAAATCGTTGTAGGCGTGCAATTGCATTAATGTTAAACCGTGCTGTTTAGCAATTCTATAAAAAGTATCACCTTTCTTTGCCACTACAAAATCAACTTTATTGGGATGAGTTTGTTTTCCAATTTTACTAATCGCAGATAAGTGTGTACTTGTAACAGAAGACGATTTTTCGACCAATTCATTCAATTTTAAGTCCTCAATAATTTGAATCAACAGATCAGCGTACTTTGGATTTGTGGCATATCCTGCTTGTTTTAATCCTCTTGCCCAGCCTTTGTAATCATCAATAGGCAACTCAAACAGAAAGGAATATCTGTTTTTTTGTGTGAGAAATAAACTATGATCTTTATACGATTCGGAAGCATCTGAATAAGACCTGAAACATTCATTTTTAGCGTCATCATCCATGTAAACCTTTTCACCTTTCCAATCAGAATGACATTTAATTCCAAAATGATTGTTCGCTTTTTTAGCAAGTTCAGAGTTTCCACTACCGGATTCCAAAATTCCTTGTGCTAAAGTTATACTAGCAGGAATTCGGTATTCAATCATTTGATTAATAGCCGTTTCTTCGAATTTGTTGACATATTCTTTTCGGGTTAATTCAGGTTTCGCTTGTAAAATGCTAAACGCCGAAAAGAGGAATACTGAAACAAAAAAACGGTGAAAATTCATTTAGTTAAAATTGAATACACCCTTTGTAACGAGAGGACTTGATTTTAGGTTACAGTTAAACCACTATACATGCACGAAAACCTCTAGCAGCATAATAAGATTCTGCTCCATTGTGATAAATAAATGTTCTTCCGTAGCGCCAATCGCCAAAAATTGCTCCACCTTTTCCACGCAAGTCGGCCTCGGTAAGTAGCCAACTCGATGTTTTAGTGTCAACAGTTTCCAATGATTGTAAGTAAAAATATTCTTGCTCTGACAAAACTTTAACACCCATTTCCTGTGCCATTCCAAGTGCGCTATGTTTCGGTTTGAATTCCTTTCTTGATTCCAAAGCTTGGGGGTCGTAACAAACACTCCTTCTTCCTTTTGGACTTTCCTTACTGCAATCAAAAAAGTAAAACTCCCCTTTATCACTATCAAATTTTACCACATCAGGTTCACCTTCTGTTATCTCCATTTCATTTAGCGACCATAATTTTTCAGGACGGGTCAATAATTTCGCTTCTACTTCACTCCAATTTAGACCTATGTGTCTATGGGTGTTCTTAGCAAAACGCTTACTTAAAATTGCCAAAAGGTTGTCTGTCTCTGTTTTGTCCAAAAAATTTTTCATCAAACTGGTTTATACAAACGTTATCAATTTAAAAAATCGGAGGTTTTTTCAATGATGTACACGGGTTATCAAAATTTTAATCAAAATAGATGAAAGGTTAAGAATTGTTTTGTTTGATTTATTTAATGTTTTTTCAAAAGAATTTAAGCTTACGCAAAAATGATCAGCTTAATTCTTTCTTTCGACAATCCATCATGTTTGAAAATAAATCTTAACCTATTCAAACGACAAAAATAAATTCATTTATTGAGGAATAACGGTAGGAATCAACCCGCGTAATCCCATATCTACAACAGGTTCCATTGTGCCTGGACCAACGTCCCAACGCCCATTTGAATTGGAATCTTGCCACTCAAAACTATTGTTAACAGAAAGAGAAAGCACGATTTCAATGTCTTTGGTTTCATTTCCAGTAATGGAAAAAGGAGTTGCAAACTGACCGGTAACAACGCAAGAGCCAGATGGAATAGGGGAGGTAGCAAACAACGGATTTGGTACGGTGATTCCGCCTGGAGGAATTTGTCCTGTCTGCACACCATTCACAGATTCAAAAGCCCAATAACCTTGTAATTTATTGCTGTTTACAGTCACGCTTTGGTTTTTAACTGGAAAACTTGTCAAGTATTGATTGTATCCCACAAAACTCGCTAAGGTTCCCATAAAAGGCATGTTGTTGAAGTAAAACCTTACATCATAATTTTGGTAGGAAACGGAAAGACGAACAAATTCATACGTTCCTTTTTGAAGGTCTTTCAATGGAATTTCCAAATATCTTTCACCAGGAGTTTTAACAATGGACTTGGAAAATTCAATCGCTGTAGCACCACCAACGGTCGTTTCGGGAGCATGGTAGGCAACGCAACCTGAACCTAAAGCGGTCATCATACTTGGAGCAAATTCCAAATAGTGCGCAGAAATCTTGTTAAATAATGGATGTTGTCCCGCATTTCCCGCTGGCATATTACTCGGTTGACCCAAATTGTTGAGCCTTACTTGCGTGGAATCAACAACTATTTTAACGAGGAGTTTAGGTTCGTAAGGTGGGTCTTTTTCTTTTTTCTTGCATGAAAATAAGGCTGTAATTACACAACCTAAAAGGATTATTTTTTTCATGTTTGTCAAATTTTAATTAACGACCGTCTCCGTCAAGTAAGTTTCCGAGTCCGCCAAGAATACTACCTTCTTCCTTACGTTGGTGGGTACCATAAGCCAAAATCCTTGATGCTAATCTTGAAATTGGAAGCGTTTGTAACCATACCTCTCCTGGTCCGCGGAGTGTTGCAAAGAAAACACCTTCACCACCGAATAAGGTATTTTTTATTCCTCCAACAAACTGAATGTCGTAATCTACTTCTTGTGTGTAGGCTACAATACATCCCGTGTCTATTCTCAACACTTCTCCCGGACGCAAAGTTCTTTTCATAACGTGACCACCAGCGTGACAAAACGCCATTCCGTCGCCTTCGAGTTTTTGCATGATGAACCCTTCACCACCAAATAGACCTGTTCCAAGTTTTCTTTGAAATTCAATGCCAACTGAAACCCCTTTTGCTGCACACAAGAAAGAATCTTTTTGACAAATAATTTTACCTCCAAGTTGAGCTAAATCCATTGGGATAATTTTCCCTGGATAGGGAGAAGCAAATGCTACTCGAGCTTTTCCATGTCCTGTATGTGTGAAGGCAGTCATAAACAAACTTTCACCTGTCAGTAATCGTTTTCCTGCGTTAAAAAGTTTCCCCATAAATCCTCCTTTTTGCTCGGATCCGTCACCGAAAATTGTCTCCATTTTAATTCCGTCATCCATGTACATAAATGCACCAGCCTCAGCGACTGCGGTTTCTTGTGGATCTAATTCTATTTCTACGAGTTGCATTTCCTCGCCGTGAATGTAATAGTCGATTTCGTGATTTTTCATGAGTTTTTATTTTAAGATGCAAATATAAATTTAGAAGTGAAATTAACTTGGATAATTTATTCTACGATTATTCAAAACACGTTTATTCATTACTGCAAAAAATAACGGTGGTAAAGTTGCCAATACCATCATACCAGGATAACCAGTTGGCATCTGAGGAGATTCTTCATGTGACTCAAGAATTTGGTATGGTCGATCCGCTTTGTAATGGTGGTCTGAGTGTCGGCTTAATTCAAAAAGTACTACGCGCCCAATAACGTGATTTGAATTCCAAGAATGCCAACGTCGAACGCGCTCATAAGTACCATTTTCTCTTTTCTGACGAACTAAACCATAGTGTTCAATGTAGTTTACGGTTTCCAAAAGAAGGATTCCAATCATTGCGCTAATTAAAAATGCCAGTAATACTTTCCAACCAAAAACAAAAAAGATAATTATGAGAAGTGAAGTATGAATAATTGAATAAACAATCATTCGATTCGTGTAATGAATGAAAGGTAATCCTTGAATTTTAAGTCTTTCTTTTTCAATTTGCCACGCTTGGAAATAGCTCCCAAAATGGGATCTCAACCAAAAAACGTATAGAGGTTCATTAAATCTTGCCGTAGCAGGGTCTTCTTTCGTCGCTACATTGGTGTGGTGTCCTCTGTTGTGATAAGGTAAAAAATGGTTTTCAAGAGAGGAAAGTAAAAGTGCATCACCAATAAGTTGTTCCCATTTATTCAAGCGATGTCCTAGTTCATGTCCAAGATTAATGCCGATTACACCGTTCATCATTCCCATGGAAATAGTTTTACCAATAATGGTTGTCCAATCTTCGCTTTTGCCAATAATGTTTAAGAAATAGATTAAAAATCCCCATTGAATGGGTAGCATCAAATAAAGCAACCAATCATAAAATGGATCTTCTTCAGCTAATTTTCTTTCAGCCTCATCCATGTTTTTATCGTTTACAGGCAGTATCAATTCGATAAGCGGAAGGATTCCAAAGAAAAGGACCAATGGAAAAAAAGTCACCCAACCGGTGGCTTGAAAGCTGAAGTAAACAGTAAATGGTAGAAGTAAAACACTTAAATATTTGAATTTTCTCATGGCTAAAAGGTTTGAACAAAAATAGTGGAAAGTGTTTCAATTTGTTGCTTGTGTTTAAATTCAGTAGATTACGTTTTTTAGACGTACCTTTGCGCAAATTATGTCACATAAATCGGGTTTTGTAAGTATTGTTGGTAGTCCAAATGTGGGAAAGTCCACGTTGATGAATCAATTAGTTGGGGAGAAATTATCTATTGTTACCGCGAAAGCACAAACAACACGTCATCGTATTCTTGGAATTGTTAATGAAGAAGATTATCAGGTCGTTTTTTCAGATACGCCAGGTGTTGTAAACGCCGCGTATAAATTGCACGAAGCAATGATGGATACGGTTAATGCCTCACTACAAGATGCTGATGTATTGTTGTTTATCACCGACACAAGAGAAAACGAAACCAATCACAAAGAAACGCTAGAGCGAATCAAGAAATTGCAAATTCCAGTTTTGTGTTTAATCAATAAAATAGATTTAATCAAACAAGAAAAGTTGGAGGAAAGAGCAACTTACTGGAGAGAGCAACTTCCAAATGCAGCTATAATTCCAATCTCGGCTTTACATAACTTCAATATTGATCAAGTTTGGAAACATATTTTGGCTGGAATTCCTGAGTCTCCTGCGTATTATGACAAGGAAGAACTTTCCGATAGACCAATGCGATTTTTTGTTTCTGAAATAATTAGAGAAAAAATATTTCTTTATTGTGACAAGGAAGTTCCTTACAGTTGTCAAGTGGAAGTAGAAGAGTATAAAGAGGAAGAGGATATGACGAGAATTCGCGCAAATATTATTGTAGAACGCGATTCTCAAAAAGGAATCATCATCGGAAAAGGTGGTGAAATGTTAAAACGCATCGGAAAATCAGCACGAGAAGAAATGCAGAAATTTTTAGGAACTAAAGTTTTTTTGGAAAATTTCGTGAAGGTGGACAAAGATTGGCGTACCACCGATGCTAAATTGAAGAAGTACGGATATATGCCGTAAAAGAAAATTATCATGAGTAATATAGTTGCAATTGTTGGTCGTCCAAATGTTGGGAAATCGACTTTATTTAATCGTTTGACGGAGTCAAGAGATGCTATTGTTAAAGAAGTTAGTGGAGTAACACGCGACAGAATCTACGGAAAAGGGGAGTGGAGTGGTTTTCAGTTTTCTGTTATTGACACAGGAGGTTATGCCACAACAAAGGAGGATATTTTTGAAGGTGAAATCAGAAAGCAAGTTGAAATTGCCATTACTGAGGCGACAGTAATTTTATTCATGGTCGATGTTACTACAGGAATTGTAGAGATGGATGAAATTGTCGCACAATTGTTGCGAAAGTCAAAGAAACCTGTTTTTATTGTAGCAAACAAAGTGGATAACAATCAAAGAATTGGTTTGTCCTCTGAATTTTATAGTTTTGGTTTAGGTGAAGTTTTCGATTTATCAGCGACAAATGGAACCGGGACAGGTGAAATTTTGGATGAACTTGTCAAGCATTTTAATAAAGAGGATGATTCGGTAAGGGAAGAAGATTTTTTGCCGAGAATTGCAATCGTGGGAAGGCCGAACGTTGGAAAATCCTCTTTGGTTAATGCCTTAACAAATCAGGAAAGAAACATTGTAACTGATATTTCTGGAACAACACGAGATGCAATACACACGCGTTACAAATCGTTTGGTTTTGACTTTTTGTTGATAGATACAGCTGGAATTCGTAAGAAAGCAAAAGTGACAGAAGACATTGAATATTATTCCGTGCTTCGGTCTGTTCGAACTATCGAAAATTCAGATGTTTGTTTGCTTTTGATAGATGCAAGTGAGGGAATTCAAAAGCAAGATTTGAGCATTTATTACATCATCGAGAAAAATTCCAAAGGAGTTGTCGTGTTAGTGAATAAATGGGACTTGGTTGAAAAGGATCAAAATACCATGTTGGCTTTTGAGAAAAACTTGAGAGAACAACTCGCACCGTTCAATGATGTTCCAATCATTTTTACATCTACAATAACAAAACAGAGGGTTCATAAAGCTTTGGAAAAAGCAATGGAAGTTTTTGAGAATAGAACAAGAAAAATCCCAACTCACGAATTGAACGAGGTTATGTTAGAAGTTATCAATCAAAATCCTCCTCCCGCTGTTAAAGGAAAGTATATTAGAATCAAATTTGTTCAGCAACTACCGACTCATGCACCTGCATTTGCGTTTTTCTGTAATCTACCACAATACATTCAAGATTCTTACAAGCGTTTCTTAGAAAACCGTTTGCGTGAACAATTTAATTTTGAAGGAGTTCCTGTGAAGATTTTTTTTAGAAAGAAGTAATATCAACTAAATTTTCATTCGCCGTGGCGAAGCTTCATTGAGATTGTATTTGAAACCTTTCCGCCATGGTTGAGGCATTATAATTCCGCCGTGGCTGAAGGAATTTACTATTCGATAAATTAAATCTTAATTGGTATAAATAGCTTTACTTTATGGTAAATCGAAACATTTCGGTTCCTTCCACTTTTCCAATGAGTTCGTCTCCAATTTTTACAGGTCCTACGCCCGCTGGTGTTCCTGTAAAGATTAAGTCACCAGTTTTTAAAGTAAAGTATTTAGAAACGTGAGCTATAAGTTCATGAATATTGAAAAGCATTTCGGATGTGTTTCCATTTTGTTTGATTTCCCCGTTTTGTTCTAAAGTGAAGTTCAGATTTCCTAAATCGAACTCATTTTTGTTCAACCAAACATTAGAAAGTGGAGCACTATTGTCGAATGCTTTTGCTTTCTCCCAAGGCTGTCCTTTTTTCTTACATTCTGCTTGAATATCGCGAGCAGTGAAATCAATTCCAAGGGAAAATTCGGAGAAATATTTATGTGCAAATTCAGTTTCTATATTCTTTCCAACTTTGTCAATTTTCACAACAATCTCGCATTCGAAATGCAAATCTTTTGTAAAATTCGGATAGTAGAAATTGTTTTCTTTTAGAATCGCCGTATCAGGTTTTAAAAAGAACATCGGTTCAGAGGGAATTTCGGCGTTCATTTCTTTTGCGTGTTCCGCATAATTTCGACCAATACAAATTATTTTCATTTCTTACTAAATTTAGATTTTAAGGCTTCCAAATCATTTTCGGTAATCGACTTTTTTAGGTTTTTTATACGATCCATTTCTTGACGAAGGATTTGTTTGGTGTAACGTGGAAAGTCTGTTGCATCTGAAATGAACCAGCCGTAGTAACCAGGTTCATCCTTGTCCACTTGCGCAACGGTTTTTCCTTTATGTTTACCGAAATTATAAACGACTTCACCTTTTGCGTTCTTTCCAAGCCGTCCTGCTAAATCTGCCCATTCCAAATTTCCTGAGCGTGAAAATGTAGCAAGCCCTTGCACATTGTCTTCAAGATCTTCATAGCGTTCTAATTGCGCCATGAAAACCTTCATTGTTGAAATGGAGTCAGCTAACGCATCATGGGCACCTTGAATTTCTTCGTTACAATAAAACTTCATTGCCGCAGCGAGTGTGCGTTGTTCTTTTTTATGAAAAATATTCTGCACATCTACAAAATGACATTTATTGAAGTCAAAAGTAAAGCCAGCACGCTCTATCTCTTCGGCGAGTAAAGGAATATCAAATTTATTGGAATTATAACCTGCCAAGTCTGAATCGCCAAGGAATTCAAGGAAAGTAGGGCAAAATGTTTTGAAAGTAGGTTCATTCGCCACCATTTCATTGGTAATATGATGAATTCCAACAGACTCTTCGGAAATTGGCATTTCAGGGTTGATTAACTGAATTATTTCCTTCGTCGTTCCATCTGGAAATATTTTTACAGCTCCAATTTGAACAATTCGATCGGTTGTGATTTGTAGGCCTGTTGTTTCAATATCTAGAAAACAAAGTGGTCGTTCTAATTTTAATTTCATGGGAATAAAAAAGCCCAACGTTAATTGGGCTTCAAAAATATGACTTTAATATTTATTTGATGATGAACTCAGTTCTTCTGTTCTTTTCGTGTTCTGCGTCATTACAATCTTCATCTTTAATACATCCGTTTGTAAGTTTGGTTTCACCGTAACCTTTGGATGTGATGCGCTTAGGATTTGTAATTCTTGCAGCAATATATGCTCTTGCAGAAGATGCACGACGTTGAGAAAGAGCCATGTTGTAAGCATCAGTACCACGAACGTCAGTATGAGAACCTAATTCTAATTTCAGTTTAGGATTGGCGTTCATGTAAGCAACCACTTTATTCAATTCTTCTTGAGCATCAGGACGAATATCGGATTTGTCGAAGTTGTAGTAGATGATAAATTTAGGACCGAATACTTCTGTAGGAAGAACTTCTCCTTTTTCTTCTTTGGCCAAAACATAATTTAAACGAATTATTGAATCCATACCTAAGGTTAATTTGATGGAATTTGCTCCTACCAAATAACCTTCTGCATTTATTTTAACGTCATACTCTAACACATCGCCGTAAACTTTTCCTTTAATAATAGTTGGAGTAAATCCACCGTCTGATGCTGTTGTATAGGCATCTTTTGAACCATTTTTAGCAATTAACTCAACTTTGGCACCAGGAATAACATTTCCAGTTTTCGCGTCTGTAACTAAACCTTCTGCGTAATACTTAAACATTGGTATAATTCTTTTATTGATATCATCAATTAACACCTTGCGATTGATTTCTTGATAGTTCAAATCACAATTAGTAGAAAAAGTTTCTTTGTAAGGGTTTTGGTCAGCAGGACTGTAATAGTACGCTAATTCGTAGTCTTTACACTTTTCCAATTTTGAGAAAAAACCGCCATCATTCATTCTTGGAGAAATGATGTTTTCAGAATTATCCACACAATTCAAACACTTCAGAGTAGTATAAGAGTTTTCAGGAATTGCATTACCAGATGCATTTATCATTGTACCGGATAGGAAACCAACATTTTTAACGCTAATATCTTTTAGTTTTACTCCATAAATATCTTTTTCACCAAAACCACCTTTTCGATGAGAAGAAAAGAACGCCATTGTTCCACTTGAGTTGTGATTGAAATATACATCGTCACCTACACTATTGTAAGGAACTCCCATATTTACTGGTTTTGACCAAATTCCGTTCTCATCACGTTGCGTCATGAAAATATCAAATCCACCCATACTAGTAGAATCATTGCTCGCGAAGTAAAGAATATTGTTATCCAATCCAACAAAAGGTGACATTTCATCCCAAACAGAATTAACATTTCCACCAATATTTTTTGGTTGTGTCCAGGCTCCATTTACTTTCTCAACAACGTATATGTCACGTTTACCATATCCACCTGGTCTATCAGAAACGAAGAAAATAGATCTACCATCAGGTGACATACAGAAATCCGTTTCCCACCAACTCGGATCATTAATGCCATTTATTTCAACAGGAAGAACATTTCCAAATTTCCCATCTCTAAAATCAGAATAATAAACATCACCCATTCCTTTCTTATCGTTGTGGGAATAAATCCTTCTTTCATCAACACTCACACTTAAAGTAGATTCATTAAATTGAGGACGACTGATACTAATTCTTGTCGGTGTTGACCATTCACCATCAGCTCCCAAATTAGACGCATATACGTCATCAGGATATTGATTCAACATCGGATCTCTGTATAAATCAGAGGATTTATCTTCCCATTGGCGTCGAGAAGTGTAATAGAAAATTTTGCCGTCAAGGGATATCAAAGCTGTGTAATCTGCATTGACAGAATTAATCTTTTCTCCCATATTATATACCTTATCAGGTTTAGGGTTGGCCAATAAATTTCTTGCAACTTTTAATTGTTCTAACCTTTTTCTAGCTTCTGGAATATAATCGGAATTTTTAACCGAAATGGACAAAAACTTGTCATAGTTTTCTTTTGCCTTATCAAGCTGTTCGTCAAAATGATAAGCAACACCTAAGTGATAGAACACATCTGCAGGTGCTCCTATCTCCGATGTTGAATACATATCATAATTCTTAGATATATTCGCTGTAGCTTTTGTTAAGTACTTAATTGCCTCTGAATAATCTTTTCTTTTATACAAAGCAATAAATCCTTTTCTATAACTATAGTTTAAGTTGTCAGGCTTCATCTCGAGTAATCGGTCGATTACTATTTCAGCGTAATGGAAAAAATTCTCCTGAAGTAAACGAGAGTTTTCAACAAGTAATTTTTGTTCTGATGCTTCGAGAACCATGTTTTTTACTTCTGCTTCATTCATTTGCGAGAAAGAATGAATTGAGGTGAGCATAAAAATGGAAAAAAATAATTTACGCATTTTAAATTAATTTAGGTAGTGGTGGTTATAAATCTCTATTTAAATCAAAGCTTTCTAAGTAGTCAGCAACTCTTTTCACAAATCTTCCGCCCAAAGCACCGTCAACTACTCTGTGGTCGTAAGAATGAGATAAGAACATCTTGTGACGAATTCCAATAAAATCTCCTTCTGGGGTTTCAATTACGGCAGGAACCTTCCTAATCGCACCAAGAGCTAAAATTGCAACTTGCGGTTGATTAATTATTGGAGTTCCCATGACATTACCAAAAGAACCAACATTTGTTACCGTGTATGTTCCTCCTTGAATATCTTCAGGTTTAAGCTTATTATCTCTTGCGTTATTGGCAAGTTCATTCACTGTTTTGGTAAGACCCACTAGATTTAATCTATCAGCATTTTTAATTACAGGTACAATTAAATTGCCAGAAGGAAGTGCTGTTGCCATACCTATGTTTATGTCTTTTCTCTTGATGATTGTATTTCCAGAAACAGAAACATTGACCATTGGAAAATCTTTGATTGCTTTTACAATCGCTTCTATTAATATCGGTGTGAAAGTTATGTTTTCTCCTTCTCTTTCCAAGAATCTCTTTTTAACCTTGTTACGCCAATTTACGATATTGGTTACATCTGCCTCAACATAAGAGGTAACGTGAGGAGAAACATGCTTTGACATGAGCATGTGGTCGGCAATTATCTTCCTCATTCTATCCATTTCAATAATCTCATCTCCTGGATTTGGAACAACAATTGGTTCTTTTATTGATGAAATAAAAGACGGAACATTACCTATTATTGAGTCTTGCTTTGGTAAAGGAGATGAAACAGGTGATGTGGCTTGAGGAGTACTCGTTTTTTCTATCGGTCTATCATTTCTGCTTTCTAGAAATTGGAGAATATCTTTTTTTGTAATTCTTCCGTCCTGTCCAGTACCGATGATGGCATTCAACTCTGAACTAGAGATTGATTCTTTTTCTGCGATACTTCTAACAAGAGGGGATAAAAACTTGCCATTGGAATCACTTTTATTAAGTTTCTCATTGGAAGTTTTTGGAGATTCAATAATTTCAATTTTTGTCTCAGTCGGCTGACTTGTAGTTGGTTTTTCTTGAATTAGAGCAGCATTAGAATCCGTCTCCAAAATAGCAATAACATCACCTACTTGGGCAACTTGGTCTTTTTCATAAAGTATCTTAATTAAAATTCCCTCAGCTTCAGAGGGCAATTCATTATCAACTTTATCCGTTGCAACTTCCACTAATGGTTCGTCAAGCAAAACTTTGTCACCCACACTCTTAATCCAATTTGTAATTGTTGCTTCTGTCACGCTTTCTCCCATTTTTGGAAGTCGAATTTCTATTTGAGCCATAAATATGCTATTCTATCAATATACTTTTGCGCGGTAAAAATAGAAATTATAAATGAATTTGGACACTAAACTTATTGTTTAGTTGTATTTATTTAAACTTCCTATGATAATTTTAAAATCCATTAATGCATTATAATGTTTTGCATAAAACAAGTTTGCTTGGCTAACATCGATAGTTTCATCAATAAATGGTGTTAGCAATCCTGGTTTGATTTTTGGCAATTTTGAAACATTGCTGTTGTTTATGTAATGATAACCGACAAAGGTTTTTTTACCCAACAACACATTTAATAAGTTACGTAAAGTGATATTCTTGTTTTTATTAACCAAAACGAATATCGGAAATAAAGAAATAAAGACGAATGCAAGAGTAACATCTAAAAGTCTTTTACTTTTAATTTTATCTGGATTTTGAATTGCATTAAAATTAATTTGATAGAGTTCTCCACTAGTGTCAATTGAATTACTTCCTATCAGATAATTGCTTTCAGCGGGTGCGATTTTGTAGTCTAAATCCTTGTTCTTGGTGATTATCATTGAATCGATTATCGATTTTGCATCCAATTCCTTCGAACAGAAAATAAGTTCGTTTACACCATAAACATCGAGGATTTGTTCGAGTTGGGAAAGATTGCCTTTTGACTCTGGATAATTCTCCTCTACAGTAATGCCAAATGTATTTTCAATACTAGGGTACGTGTTTTTAAGAATATTTGATACTCGGAGAAACTCTTCTTGATTCCCAATAATTCCAAATATTTTCCTTTTCGGTTTTGGAAATGAAAATGAATGGTTTACAAAAAGATTTAGAAATAACAACCTGAGGTAATGACTTAAAATCAACCATCCAAAACTACAAAAGATAAAAAGTCTTGAAAATTGAAGTGATTTAGGCAGTAACGCATAAACAACCAAAATGAAAATCAAACCGAGTATAGATGATCTAATAATTGCCACTTTCGAATTTTCTTGTTCATACACTCCGTTTAAATAATGGAAAAACAACCAAACTAATGCATAACCAGGAATCATGAACTTGTATGCGTAATCAGGAAAATGAACATCGTTAATCGACCATTGATTTGTTATTGCATACATTCCTAAAATTAATAAAAGCGTATCCAACAACGGGTAAAATACTGATTTCAAAACCCTAGAGGCAATCGCCATAGAGGCTCTTAGATAAATAGCCAAATTGATTGCAATACCGAATAAACGCGCGTATCGTCCAGCAAAATGTTTTTCGGCGAAAATGACCATTGCTCGGTAAAAAATGAAAACGTAATTTACCGAACTTTTTTTGGTGCTTTCGCCCTTATAGTGAATGATTTTAGTTTGAGAAAAGTAATAATTTTTATAGCCGCCGAGTTGGATTCTGTAACTCAAATCAATATCTTCACCATACATGAAAAATTGTTCGTCCAATAAACCAACTTTCAACAAAGTTTCGCTTCGCATCAACATGAATGCACCGCTTAGCACATCTATTTCATGGTTTTCGAATTCACTTAAGTATCCTAAATGGTACTGTCCAAATTTCTTTGAATTTGGGAATAATTTTGAAAGACCAAAGATTTTATAGAAAGATACCATTGGAGTAGGTAATCCCCTTTTCGATTCTGGAAGAAAATTCCCCTTTCCGTCAACCATTCTAACCCCCAATCCACCACCCTCAGGATGTGAATCCATAAATTCAACCACTTTAACAAGGGTATCTTCCTCAATTACTGTGTCTGGATTAAGCAGTAAAACATACCTGCTGTTACTTTGCTCTATTGCTTGATTGTTCGCTTTCGAGAAACCAACGTTCTCCTTATTAGCAATAATCTTAACTGACGGAAATTTCTCCGAAACCATTGCTAATGAACCATCAATACTATTATTGTCAACCACCCAAACTTCCACTTTGAGTTGCTTAACCGCATTCAACACAGAATCCAAACATTGGTTCAAGAAGAACTCAACATTATAGTTTACAATGATTACCGATAAATCGTTGGTGTAAGGTGGTTTCTGCACTACTATTTAATGGCTATACAAGAAATTTCAATCATTACGTCTAAGGGAAGTTTACTCACTTCAACTGTTTCCCTAGCAGGCGGAATAGAGGTGAAATAAGAAGCGTAAATTTCATTCACAACGGAAAAGTTTTCAAGATCTTTGAGGAAAATTGAACATTTAACGATATCGTCATAATCCATTCCAGACACTTGAAGCAGCGCCCCAATGTTTTCCATTACTCTTTTGGTGGCGGAGGAAATATTGTCATTTTCCAGTTGTCCTGTGAAAGGATTTAACGGGATTTGTCCACTTACAAAAAGCATATTTCCTTTTTTTATCGCTTGACTGTAAGGTCCAATTGGCGCAGGTGCTCCTTTTATTTGTATGGCTTCTTTCATAAATTAAAGCGCTTTATTATTCTTTTCTACTTTTGCAAAGAAACAAATATAGACATAGTGAAGGTACTTTTGGTTGATTTTTACGATTCATTCACCTTCAATGTTGTTCATTATCTTGAAAATTTGGGATGTAAGGTTGATATTGTCAGAAACGATAAGTTAGATTTTAATAGCATTCAATTTTATAATGGAATAATCTTGTCTCCCGGCCCAGGTCTTCCAAGTGAAAAAGAAAATTTATTCCGTATCATTTCTGCTTATCAAGGAAAAATTCCAATTCTTGGTGTTTGCCTTGGAATGCAAGCGATTGGTATTCATTTAGGTGGAATATTGAAAAATCAGAATTTTGTGAAGCATGGAAAAGAAGGAATACTGAGTGTAGTTAAACAAGGTGCATTGTTGCAAACGGTGAATAATGGAATGAAAATTGGTTTGTATCACAGCTGGTCAATTAATGATTTGAATGAAAAATATGTGCTTGGTTATTCCAGCGAAGGAGTGATAATGGCAATCGAATGTTTGGATAAAAAACTTTTTGGTGTGCAATTTCATCCTGAATCTATTCTTACTGAAAATGGAATTGTTATTTTTAAAAACTTTATTAATCAGTTATGAAATATTTGTTTTCAATTTTAGGTTTGGCTTTGGCTTTGAACCTTTTCGGTCAGACTTGCGTGGGGCAATGGGTGACCATCGATGATAATACCGGAGAAAAGAAATCTGTCGTCGAATTGTACAAGAAAGACGGTAAGCTATACGGTCATATCGTTTACATATTTCCAAGAAAAGGGGTAGAGGAAAATCCGAAATGTAAGGAGTGCTCTGGGGAGTTAAAAAATAAACCTATTACAGGTATGCAAATTGTCAAAAACCTTAAATGGGATGGTTCGGCATGGGAGGGAGGAACAATTTTAGATCCTGAAAATGGTAAAACCTACACCGTTAAGATTTGGACTGAAAATGGAGACGAAAAGAAATTGAATGTTAGAGGGTATATAGGTCCTTTTTACAGAACCCAAACTTGGGTCAAAGCATCTAAGGAATATTAAACAGCAAAACTGAAATAATAAGGCTTTCTCAAGGATATTATTGGGGAAGCTTTTTTATTTTAATATTTCATCATTCACTACCCAATTTCCTCTCAACTCTCCAAGATTTTGAACTAAAGGATTCAGATAAATCAATCCTTTGTTTGTTGCATCAAAATAGTTTAATGTTTTCCATTCATTGTTCACAAAACCCAAAACATTCATTCGATTAAAGAAATCTACACCAAGCTCATGGGAAAGTGATTTTACCATTCTAACGGAGCTATCAATCGAACATCCTGAGGCACTTTCTACTTGTTCGTCAACAGCAAGAATTATATATTGATTGAATAGTAAAGTTCCTTCAGCATGTAATTGCTTATTGTGAGCCGTCCAGTTTTGAACGAACAATCCAATTTTTTCTTCAACAAAAAAAGTTTCGGTACTATCTAATTTGCGATCAGCAAGATACAGCCAAACCTTACTGTCATTGGGTAAATCTGGAAAAATCTGATTAAAGTTCGGCAGCATTGGCAATTAATTCAGCAACATCTAAAACTTTTATAGAAGCTTCTTTTTCTGCGTGTTTAATACCGTCAGTCATCATGGTATTACAAAACGGGCAACCAGTTGCGATGAAATCGGGGTTAGTCTCTAAAGCATCATCTGTGCGCTCAATGTTTATTTCTTTATTACCTTTTTCAGCTTCTTTGAACATTTGAGCACCTCCAGCACCACAACACAAACCTTTTGT
This sequence comes from uncultured Lishizhenia sp., assembly GCA_964636775.1. Taxonomy (GTDB): domain Bacteria; phylum Bacteroidota; class Bacteroidia; order Flavobacteriales_D; family Crocinitomicaceae; genus UBA952. Next base: position 7,814 of record CAZWSY010000048.1, on the reverse strand, counting down.
CTTACAACGTTTCATTTCCACCAATTCTGCGTCTAATTTTTCAATAAGACTTCTCGGTGCTTCATAAACATCATTTGCTCTACCTAAGTAACAAGGGTCGTGGAAGGTAATTCTTTTTCCTTTGTAGGTTTGGCTTCCTTCTAGAGCTAATTTTCCTGTATTGATAAGGTCTTGTATCAATTGTGTGTGGTGAATAACCTCATAATTACCTCCTAATTCCGGGTATTCGTTTTTTAAGGTATTGAAACAATGTGGGCAAGCAGTAACGATTTTTTTCACTTCATAACCATTCAAAACTTGAATGTTCATCATTGCTTGCATTTGGAAAGTAAATTCATTTCCTGCACGTTTGGCAGGATCACCCGTACAACTTTCTTCGGTACCGAGAACAGCAAATTTGACATTGCAATGATTTAAAATTTTAACAACAGCTTTGGTTATTTTCTTGGCACGGTCATCAAAACTTCCTGAACAACCCACCCAAAAAAGAATATCTGGTGTTTCTCCTGAGGCCATCATTTCGGCCATTGTTGGTACATGTAATTTCATAATCAATCCTCGAAAACTTGAATATTTGTTGTTTTATTTGTCAAATTGGTGAATTTACCATTGAATTTTGTTGCCCTCACAATATGATTATCAATCCAATGATAATTTCCTCCACGCGGTTTTCCCATTAAAATTCCGTGATATTTAAATCCATGTTTATTCAACCATTCTTCAGTTACTTTTCTGTGCTCTTCCGTTCGAGATGTAAAGAAAGTTATAATGTGCCCCTCATCAAACCATTGGTTTAAAGTGGCTAAAGCATCAGGATAGACTGCTGCGTCAATCATTCTTTCTGGCTCCTCATTTGGAATGTCGTCACAAATCGTTCCATCAATATCTATCAGGTAATTTTTGACATTTTCGGGTAAAATAGGTGAAACTGCTTTTCCGTCAACAGTTATATTTACTAAATCTTGCTTTTTCATTTTTATTCTTCGTTTGCCCAATTCAATCTATCTGCAGGAGAAAACTGCCAAGGAGCACCATTGTTTTCTATATTCGTTAACATTCCTGTAAGTTCAGTTGGCATTTTAGATTCTTCCATAACCAGGTATCTTCTCAAATCAACAATTATAGAGAGTGGATCGATATTTACTGGACATTCTTGAACACAAGCGTTACACGAAGTACAAGCCCAAATTTCCTCAGCTGTAATATAGTCACCGATTAAACTTTTCCCGTCTTCGTAATCTTTACCATGTTTACGTTTGTTTTCACCAACTTCAACAAGTCTGTCACGCGTATCCATCATAATTTTTCTTGGCGACAATAATTTTCCAGTAACATTTGCAGGACAAGAAGAGGTACAACGCCCACATTCAGTACAAGTGTATGCATCAAGTAAATTTTTCCAAGTTAAATCTGTTACATCTTTAGCACCGAATCTTTGAGGAGCCGCACTGGCATCTGCTGGTGCTGCTGCAAACGGGTCTGCACTTGGGTCAAGCATTAACTTCACCTCATTGGTGACAGATTCCATATTCGAGAATTTCCCTTTCTTTTCAAGGTTGGAATAATAGGTGTTTGGGAAAGCCAAAACGATATGGAAGTGTTTAGAATAAGGCAAGTAATTCAAAAATGCAAAAACCATTAGTATGTGTCCCCACCAACCAACTCTTTCCAAAAGATGAAGTGTGTGTTCATCTAAATTACCGAAAACTGCAGGTCCAAACCAACTACTGATAGCAAAGCCAAAACTTCCACTTGCTTCAGACGCATGGGACGCACCTAAACCATAGAGAACTTCATCAGTACCGTTCATTGTGAAAATACAAGAAACCAAAATGATTTCCATAATTAAAATAAGGTTTGCATCCTTTGTTGGCCATCCCGCTAATTCTTTCATGTTGAACCGTGGTAGTTTCAATAAATTTCTTCTTGCTAAAAATGCAATTGTTGCAATTAAAGCGCCAAGCGATAATAGTTCTATGAAACTTATAATGAAAGTGTAAAATCCACCTAGGGCTTCTTGAAAAAGTCTGTGTTTACCCAGTAAACCGTCAGCAATGATTTCTATCAACTCAATTTGGGTAATGATGAATGCCACATAAATTAATAAGTGTAATATAGCAGGAATGGGACGTGAAAACATTTTTTGCTGCCCGAAAGCAACAAGCAACATGGTTTTCCACCGCTCTGATGAGTTATCAGTTCGGTCTAAGTCTCTTCCGAGAAGAATATTGTCACGAACTTTCCAAATGTTGTATCCAAAAAAGCCAAAGCCGGCCAAGCATAGAATTGCGAAAATTGCGATTTGCATAGGGTTGTGTATTATTCAGGTATAGAGTCTAAAAGTTTTTTTAATTTCTTTTCTTCATTCGCTGAGATAGGAACACCTTTCGTTTTAGCACCAAAAACGCTAAAGTGAATGTACCTTTCAGGATGGGCTTGTAGGTCATTAACAAGGTTTTGCAAGTCGTTGTTCGTTTCAACTAATTCATTGTGTAAAGATTCGTCTTTCAATAATTTGCCAATCGAACCTTCACCTTTTTCTATTTCGGTAAGGATTAGATTTAATTTTTGAATGGTAGTTTGAGCATCTAAAACAACTTTTTTAAAGTCAGCGCTCACTAAATCGTCGGTTAGTTTTTTTCCATTGCCAATGATAGCAGTAATTTGCTCGTTGCTTTTTTTGAGGTTATGAGTAATACTTTCGATATTTCCCATTACGCGAGCTATTATCGTTTTTTCTTCACCCACGAAATCTTCGATTTCACTCGCAACATTTCCCAATTTTTCAATTGTAATTTTAACTTGTTTAAGACTGCTTTCAATTTGGGAGGTAGCAATATCGTCCCAAAAAGAGGATAGAGAACCAACCATCTTGTCCACATTTATCATCATTGCTTGAAGTTGCTTAGAAATTGGGTCGGCGTATTGTTTAACTTGAGACATCATGTCTTCCATGAGTTTCCCCGGAATAACAGAACCGACTTTATAAAAATCTTGATCATACTGATCTGGAATTTTAACCATCAAGCCTTTAGTTAAGAAGTCAAGTGAACCAATTTCAACCTCTGTGCCCTTGGGAAGTTGGATGGATTCATTCTGAACACTGAAAGTGATTTTCACCCTTTTGTTCACTGGGTTTTTGGGTAGGTTTTCAATATCCAATACTTTTCCAATAATTACACCGTCTAAGGTAACATTACTTGAAACCATCAATTGACCCGAATTAGGAAAGTAAGAGTAGAATTTTTGGTCGCCACCGAAAAAACTATTTCCTTTCAAAAAGTTTACACCAGCAACCAATATAACTATTGAAAGTATGGCTACGATGCCGGTTTTAATTTCTCTTGTGTATTTCAAACCCGTTATTTTTCGGCTAATTTAATAGCTTTTTCTATACTAATTCTTTCACCATTGTAGAATGCAACCACAAAAGCATTTACAAATCCCATTTCAACCAACTCATTTTTGTAATTTTTTGCTCCTTTCAAGTCATTCGTAAAAATCCCCGTACAGTATTTGAAAAACTTGTCTTGTTTGTATTCGAACATTTCTAAGCCTTTAAATCTTGGAGATTGAAGTGAAATCGCTTTTTCGGAGGTTTCAATTTGTACTCGGAAAATTAAACCAGAAGTATCGGTATTGATTTGAACATTTTCTAAACTCACCTCATTGGCTGTTTTTACCTCCTGAACAATTTCTTGTGTTGCAGCTCCCGACCCCGAACTGCTAGGGTTTTCCTTTCCCGATGCACTTCCGGTTTTTCCTTCTAATTGATTTTTATAATTCTCAAAGGCCTTAAACATTGCTTCGGCCATTTGATGCTGACCGTCTTTTGAGCCGAGGAATTTTTCTTCAGTGGGATTCGTAAGGAATCCACTTTCAATCAATACACTTGGCATGGTGGTTTTATAAAGCACTAAAAATCCTGCTTGTTTTACGCCTCTGTCGTGACGACCGATTTTTTTAAATTCCCTTTGAAGATTTTCTGCAAATAAAATGGAATGGTTCAAGAATACAGATAACTGTAGTTGTTTCGCAATAATAGCATCAGGCGACATGTCAAAATCCTTGTATTTCGCACCTTTATCGTCTTCGAGTGAGATAATTGAGTTTTCACGTTCAGCTACTTTTTGTTGAGATTCCGTACGGTGCAAACCTAAAACGTAAGTTTCAGTGCCGTAAGCCGCAGCTGCACCTGCGTTTGCGTGAATACAAATAAACAAATCTGCCTTTGCTTTATTGGCAATGTTTGCGCGCTCTATTAGTTCAACGAAAACATCTTTGTCGCGTGTGTAAACTACTTTAATATCAGGGTATTTCTTTTTTATGAGTTCACCTAATTTTAATGCCATTTCAAGGCAAACATGTTTTTCATGTGCGAAATTTCCATGACAACCTGGGTCTTTTCCACCGTGTCCTGCATCGATAACAACCGTTTTTATTCCCTTAATGGTTTGTGCGGAGATTAAAGTAAATATAGTGCTACAAACAAAAATCATTATTAGATTCAATATTCGACCTAAATTCACGTTCCTTCTTTTCACCTTGATTTTTGGTAGTTTTGCACCAATTTTTACCATTTCGCAAATATATTTCGACTAGTTGACCAATAATTATTCCATATTACAACTTTTCTTATGCGGAGTGTTGATAAGCCTGTTTTCTTCAACTTATTACGCACAAACTTCGAACTTAGATACGTTAAAACCCAAAAAGGTTGTCGTAGATGAGCAAACGCTTGAAGATATTATAAAGTACAGTGCTAGAGATTCAATTTTTACCGATTTAAAAAAACGTCAAATTCATTTATTTGGTGATGCGAAAATTGAAATGGAAAGCGCAACCATGTCGGCAGGTTATTTATTAGTGGATTTGAATACAAATGAAATTACAGCCTCTTACATTTTCGATAAAGACAGCAATAAAGTTGAATTCCCAACATTCACCGAAGGAAATGAAACTATTGTTTGCGAAAAATTGCGCTACAATACCAAAACGCAAAAAGGATACATGGAAGAGTTGGTGCTTAAACAGGAGGAGTTCTATTTCAGAATGGGTACTGCCAAACGGCATCCGAACGAAGAAATTCATTTAAAGCAAGGAAAACTTACAACATGTGAATTAGAGCAACCGCATTATCATTTTCAATTGACCAAAGGGGTTGTTGTTCCAAATGAACGAATTGTTGCTGGACCAATGAACCTTTGGATAAATGGAATTCCCACACCTTTTGGTTTGCCTTTTGCCATTTTTCCGACCAATCAAAAAGAACGTACTTCTGGACTTTTATTTCCTGAATTTGTCCCGCTTTCGCAATATGGATTTGGTTTTCAGAATTTAGGTTACTACATCCCGATAAATGACAACTTTCAAACCTCTGTGTATGCTAATCTTTACTCTCGTGGTTCTTGGGGCTTGAGAAATGATTTGGATTACGCGAAAAGATATGGTTTTAGTGGTCGAATTTCGCTCGGTTATCAACAATTTAGATCGGGTTTTCCAACCAATAATAATCAAAATAAGGTGACGGTTAATTGGACTCACCGAAAAGAAGCAAAATCAAATCCTTATTGGAATTTCTCGTCAAACGTCAATTTCATTTCAGACAATAATTCCAAGAATAATTTGGATCCAATAAATCCTGAATTCCTTAACAATAGCTTTAATTCAGACATTAACTTGAATAGAAATTTTCCTGGAAAACCAGTGAATATGGGTATGAAATTTTCTATCAGACAAAACTCACTTGCGCAAAATGTTTCATTGTTGAGTCCGATTTTTAATGCAAACGTGACGAGGATTTTTCCATTTAAGAAATTGTTTAAGGTTTCGGACAAAGAATGGAAACGCACACTTGAACGAGTTGGCTTGACCTACAACATGGAAACACAAAACCGTTCCAATTTCAATTCTCAATTGATGCAAAACGGGGATCTCGGTGGTATTGCACAACAATTCATGAATGGGATTTCACAAAATATGACCTTACAAACAAATTTGGGTTTTCTAAAAAACACCATTAAAGTAAACCCTTCTGCTTTTTATGCCAACAAAATCAACTTTCAGCAGGTTGAAAAAAGTTATAATTCACAGACCAATAACACGCAAACAGATACGGTTCAACGTTTTGGAATGGCTCATGAATTCAATATGAATCTCAATCTTTCTACCGTTTTGTATAGCTATTATCGCTTTGTTGGAAAAAAGCAGCCACTCTTACGTCATTTACTTACCCCAAACGTGGGTTTCAGGTACGTTCCATTATTGAATCCTTTGCAAGAGATTAATGCTGGTCCAAATGAGACATTAATTCGCTACTCTTCTTTCGAAAGAAGTGTTTACAATGTGGGGAACACACAACAAGCTGCATTTTTGAATTTTGGTTTTAACAATACCTTCGAATTAAAAATGAAATCAGATAAGGACACAGTGACTGGTTTCAAAAAAATCAGGATTGTGGATCAACTTTCGCTTAATGGGAGTTATGATTTCATGCGCGATTCTATGCAACTTTCAAATTTGACGATGAATATGAGGGTAAGTCCTCGCGACTGGTTGAATTTTGTTTCGGGAGCTACGTTTAGTCCTTATGGTTGGAATGAGCAAACAGGACAATCTTTAGGAAGTTATGCTTTACAAACAGGGCAATCTTTAGGTAGATTTATCAATTCATCCTTCACAACCACATTACTCATAGCCCCCAAAAAAGATCGTAAAAAAGTGAAGGAAAAAGTGGTGGAAATAAATGATAATGAATGGAACAGTGCGTTTAACTATTTTGCACTTCATCCTGAAAGAGCAGTTTTTTTTGATATCCCTTGGAAAATGTCCGTTTCTCACGTTTACACCATCACTGCAAACCAAAACATTACTGAATTCTCTCCGGAAAGCTATTTGATGATTCAAACTTTGTCCTTGAATGGTGACGTGAGTTTTACGAAACGATGGAATTTGTCGGGTAATTTGAATGTGAATGTAGAAACGGGTCGAGTTACGAATATGGCTTTGACGCTGAATCGAAATTTACATTGTTGGGCACTTTCATTTTTCTGGATTCCAATTGGTGGGAATAAGAGTTTTATGTTCAGTATTCGGAATACGTCTTCTATTTTCAGAGATGCGAAGTTTGATATTAGGAGACCTCCGGCTTTTCTTTAGATTTCGGACTGATGCAACTGACCGAAATGAAAGGGAGCTCTTTGTGTTGGGGATTGGATATGTTTAGATGAAAGAATAAAAACAATAATTTTAAACTTTAATATTAATACTTTGAAAAAACTAATTGTATTGTTACTACTACTACTTCCATTGCTCGCTCAAAGTCAAAGCAAATTGAAGAAAAAATACAGACAGAATTATACTGGAACAATTACCGCTTACGAAATCAAATTGGGTGACACAATTCGACAAGTTTCTCCCTCTAAAATTCGAGTTCAATTAACAAAAGACAGTCTTTTTCTTAATATCGACCGTTCAACTTACTCTAGTAGTTTTCAAGTTTCCAATTTTGAAAAGGACAAGAAGTACCTCAAATTGGAGGTGAAATTTGCACCAAACGGATTTCCTGAAACTTATATTTTAAATAAGAAAACAAAAACACTAATACGAAAGGGTATTTTTCCATCACCTGACGTTGAACTACTCATGGAGAAGAGTTGAAAGAACAAGAATATTTAAAAAAAATGCATGACACTTGTTCGATTAAAAAAAAACATTACTTTTGTCACCCGTTTTCAAAGGAAGATTGGTCAAATTTGAAATAAGCGAGAATAGCTCAGTTGGTAGAGCACGACCTTGCCAAGGTCGGGGTCGCG
>CAZWSY010000047.1:0-30360 GCA_964636775.1 uncultured Lishizhenia sp. | reverse complement strand
ATTTGGTTGTTTATTAACCATTGTTTTCTTGGATTTCTTGGGATTTGAGGAGTTATGCTCATTGCTCGATTCCAAAGCCGTGTATGGTGAGCGCAAACATTTCGTAAATAAACCAAACTGTGCAACCATTTTTCAAAAACGGTATCCGACAAACCAAAATGATGTGCGATATCTCTTTTTTCTTTTCCAGGCTTCAAATTCTTATATAGAACAGACATGGTTCCAAACGAAGTGATTTCCATTGTTATCCAACTTGGAGGTAATGGATTTGAATATTTGCCTTTAAAAGCAACTATAAACTCCTCGTCGCTTCTTTTATATTCTTCATCAATTTTTGAAAGTGATTTTGCATGTGTTACTAGATTACTAAAAAGATTGACATCTTGAAACCAAAAAGGCCCATGTTTTTCAGCCATCACGTAAACAATTTTTGCGCGTATAGCAACTTCAATTTTTTCAATTTCAGACAAAACCATTTGGCGAAGTTTACGGTCAAAAAGATAAAGTTTGAATGCCGTGCTGAAAGTTGCATTTTCTTTAAAAATATGATTTTGTTTATCCTTTAAAAGCGGATACCAATAACCACTTAATCTATAATAGCTGATATGTTGAAGTAAGTGAATTGCTTTTTCTTCATTTTCAATGTTCATTCCACGTTCTTTCAATTTTGCTAATTGATCTTCGTAACCGATGAATGATTTTGTGTAGGGGATTTTTGACATAGATTTATAAAAATAAAAAGCTCACCCTGAGCGCGCTGTTCAACGGGAAGCGGGGTGAGCATGTCATTGCAAATTTAAAACGAATAATTGAAATAGAGCTTGTTTGCTTGAAAATTGTAAACATTGGTTTGTACAAAAAGGATTTTGAATTAAAGATTGTGAAAAATCGCATTAATTGTCTGAAAATTAATTAATCATACTATTTCCGTGAATCAAGTACTTCCCAATTGGATTAATCATGTTTTTATGATTCTTCCCAATTATTATTTCGCAGATTTCTCCGAGTGGTTTGGTTTGCTGGTTATTCTTCATATAGTAACTCCTTCAATTCTTTATTTTTAAAATAACTTTTTGAAATTATCCATTCTTTCAAATTTGGGCTTTTGAGTTTTTCAACATTTTCGGAAATCCATTGGACGTCGGAAAAAAGAGATTTTACACTATTGATGAATTTACTTTTGTTATTGTTTGAAACAAAATGAACTTCAATTGAAAGCCCACTTTCTATATATAGTTCAAGATTTGGTAAAATGATTTCATTTAATAGGGAATGTTGAATATTTTCACATTCGACTATTAAATTTTTCGTTTTATACGAGGTGAAAGTATAATGCATCAAATTGAGTACTTGTTCTGGGTTGTCGAACTCTATAAATTTATTTAAATGTTTATTTAAAAATGCACTTTCAACTTTTTCATAAAAGGCATACCACAGATTTGTTTTTGAGAAAACATCAATAAAAAACTCTATCTTAAAGGAATTAGTAAAACTGATTTCCCATTCTCGATTATTTGAATCAGCTATAATTTTTTTCCAAAATTTAACATCCGATTTTATTGTACCGAAAATCGCCAAATCACTTTTTGAACTCGCAAAATTTATGAAACCCCAAAAATAATTGGGAGTTGTATTCTGCAGGGGTATTTGACGTGAAATATTATGTAATAAAGCAGTATTAATATTAATAATGGTTTGATTTTGAAAAAATTTGGGATGTAAATTTCTAAATAAAAGGCTGTACTTTTTCGGATCCCTTGAAATGGCCATTTGTAAATTTGGATTTCGAAGATTAATTAATGTTTCTAATTGATTAAGCACCAAATTAAAATCTGTTATTTCAACCCAATGTAATAACTTAACCTCTGTTTCGGTAAGATCTAAATTAAATTGTTTTTCAATTAACATCAAATAGACTTCACCAACGAACATTTTCGCCTTTAATGGATCAATTAGCAAAAGGTAATTCAAATCAGGATTTGCTTCTTGAGTAAAGAAGTAAACCTTAAAATAATTCGGTTCTACATGCTGTTTAAAATATTCAAAATAAGATTCATTTTGCTTGTTAAATTCCATGAAACTTAGTTGGCTTAAGAGTAAAGACAAACTTTTAACTTTATTATTTTTTTCTATGAAATCCAAAATGCTATGTTTGATGATAAAATCAAAATGAAAAGTATCTATTTTCCCTTTTGTAATTTCTAGGAAACCTTCTAACAAACGAAAGTAGGTAGATGTAAAATGATTTTTCAAACCAAGGTCATACTTGTCAAACCAAAACTTAGCAAACTTTAGGATATACTTATCTAATAAGTTATGGTAATCATGGTATTTTTGGTTTGAAATTAACTCTTGTTCAATTGCTAAAATTAAACTCTGATTAAGTTCAAACAATTCGTTTGATTCTATTTTTAGAAAAGCACTCAACTCACTCGAATTACTATTTTTATCTAGAAATACATAATTTCCTAAATCAATAGAAAAATCAACCCAATCTCGGCAGTTATTTAAAAAAATAAGGAATCCATCTTCAGTATAACCTTCTCCTAAAATAGTTTGAACCATCTTGTTATTTTCCTTTAATTCTGGAAACAAACTTGGTTTTTGAACAAACAATTTTTCCCAATCAGGCCACTTTTGTTTTACCACCATCATGAAGAAAAACATGGATTTATTTTTCAATATGCTTTCTTCTTTTCGATCTATTTCAAAAGCTAATCTAAAGTACGAGACAATATCATTAAAAAAACGAAGGATTTCTCTCGGTGTTTTTCCTCCATAAGCAAAGAATAAAATTTGTGTAACTTTTCTTTTATCTACATCATTTAAATCAAATCCACATTCTTTGATATATTCCTCGATAAAATGTAATTGCTTTTTGCTCTCGAGAATTGGTATTCGAATATAGGAAGTGAAAATTTTATCAAAATAACCTTCTGAAGTATTTGTTTCACTCCAATATTTTCTTAAGGCGTTATCATCACATGGAATGATAAAAAAGCAATTTGGTGTACTTAAAAATGTTTTTAAACCTGATAGTATATGATAAATAAGCTCATTCTCACAACGGTCAATATTGTCAAATACTATTACAACTTTTTGTTTACCATTTCCAGATGCTTGTGTTACCATTTGGAGAAATAAATTCTCAAATTGATCTTGGGCGAAAGTGGGTGATGAAGATAGAATTTTTGTTCTTGGTTTTGATTGTAAAGAATCGAATATTAACTTATAATATTCTTCAATAAATTTTACCCCTCCTAATAATCCAATAATGGTGAAATATCCATTTAAAGGTTTAACTATGTCATGAACAAATTTTAAAATTAAATTATCCTTATTCACTTTTGGCATTCCTGATATATAACCAACTACAACAATCAGGGCTATTAAAATGGTTAAAATCCAGTGTGCTTTTATAGTTTTATAAAGGTTCTTAAAAATACTTGTCTTTTTCTTATTCTCTATTTCAATTTCATTTGAATAATTTAAATTTTCTTTTAAACTAAAACCTTCTTTATCTTTAAATCCATTCTTAAATTTATCATGTAATACTGTGTTTGATTTGTGGATATTAGCTTGAAATTTCAATTCAGCTTCTAAATCAAATAATATACTTCTGTACAAAGAAGAATCAACGTATTTCCAGACATCCAACTCAATTAAAACGATATTTTCAGTTGGCTTAATTTGCTTTTTTAATTGCTTAATCACTAAGCTTTTTCCGCTTCCCCAATCACCAAATAATCCAAAATGGAAAGGTTGATTTGTTACATCTTCATCATCAATTATTTTTTTAATTGTATTGGCTATCTGAGAATGAATTTGAAATAAATCATCTTTTTCAGGATTGTCTTTTATGTACTTAGGTAGTTTCATTTTCTCAATAGGTTTAAAACACCATTCTTTTATTTTTCTACAGATTTTGTTCATTCATGATTCTGTCTTTAAATCTCAATTTTTCTATCCCAAACTAACAGTTGATGCGCGATGGATCGCGCACCCACTATTAATTTGGGGGAATTGATTCATTCCAATAAACCTTCTATTTTCTTTTTCTGCCAATTTTTTGGGTTTTCTTTAATGTAGTTTGAAATATTCTCAAATGCTCTTTGATTTCGAATGATATGATCATGAAATCTGGATTGCCAAGCAAAATCAGGCATATTGTTTTTCTTTGCCCACATCGTCACAGCAGATTTAAATCCGCGCATTATGGATGCTAAATTCTTAGACTGTGGACCAAATTGATTTCCGGGTTCTAAGTCCGCCTTCAAATTATACGGATTGAAACCAATTATCACAATCGCATGAAAATGATCGGGCATCACCACAAATTCACCCCTTTCCAAACGCATATCTTTTCGTAATTCAAAAGTTTTTAGCCATTCCAATTCAACGATTTTTCCTAATTCACTTAAATTCATTTTCCCGTTTTCAATTTCTCCAAAGCTTTGCGCTCGGTTTTTAGTGACAGCCGTAACAAAATAGGCAGCTGATTCAGCATAATTCCACCACTGAGCGCGTGTTGTTCCATCTTTGAATTTTTTAGTCATAATCTATTTTTTTTCAGATAATAGTGGGTGCGCAATGCATTGCGTACCCACTATTATCTGAAAATTCCTAAGCCACCAATACCTCATTCAATTCATTTAAAATCATCTCGTAATCGTAATCAGATGAAAAGATTTCATAGAATTTACCCAAGCCTCCATATCGGTTAAATGGATCCAATTCAAAATCGTCTTTATCTATCTGAAAACTGGCTGCTACGTAGTCTTTAATCATTCGCAACCATTCCATTTGCTCTTCGCTAAATGCATTGTGTTTTCCAGCATTTTTGCTAAAAATCCAGTTTTTAAAATTCGTATCCACCGAACGATCAAATGGCTGTATCGTTTCATCAATCCCTGTTACATGTCGCACCAAAGCTACAAGTGCTGTCAATTCATTTTTTGCTGAACCCTTAGCTTTTCCTAATTGTTCGTAGGCTTTCCAAACGGCTAAAGGTGCCAATGAGGGTTTATCTGTTTTCAGTTTTTCGCATAATTCACGAATCATTTTCACACTGAAACGACGGCGTTTGTAATCCTGCGAATAGAATATTTGTAAAGCTGTTATCTCGGTTTTGTGTGTTTCAATCCATTCTTTAAAATTCGAAATGGTCGCACTTGCGTTGGCTTCTTGATCTTTTACCCAACCTATTTGCGTAATCTTATCAATGTTTACCACATCAATAATTTGGTCGTATTGCTTGCGAATGTCCACAATGAACTCGCGCAATTCTGGGTTATGAAAAGCAGCAACAGCGGTTTCAATCAATTTTGCTTTATCAGCACTTATTTTTGCTTCAATCTCCAACGGAGCTGCACCTCGCATCGCACCACGAACTGAGGTTTCAATTTGTTTATTGGCATCTGGATCGTAAGCCGTTAAGAGCTGTTTCACCAACTGACTAATGGTTTTTCCATTCGATTTTTCTACAAATTTCGCCTTGTCTTTTTCCGTTAACTGGCGATCCAAACGAATCAAACGATTGGCAAGGGTGGTCAACATTTCTTCAGAAGTATTTCCAACGGCCACGCTTTGCAGAACATCTTTAAAGGAAATGCCAGGCGCTTTTTCTAAAGGTCGGCTGTCGGTTTTTTGGGATTGCTCAACACCTATTGCGTCAATTATCACAAAATGATCTTTGCTGTATTTGGCTGCTGGCGTGCCTTTGGCTTTCAATTCCTCCAAAGAACAGGTGCGCGTTCCACGGCCTTTCATTTGTTCGTAGTAGCTTCTGCTTTTTACGTCGCGCATGAACAACAAAACTTCCAAGGGGCGAATGTCGGTTCCGGTAGCAATCATGTCTACTGTAACAGCTACTCGTGGATAATAGTCGTTACGGAACTGTTGCAACACCGATTTTGGGTCTTCGTCCGAACGATAGGTTATTTTCTTACAAAACTTGTTTTCTTCTGCAAATTCATCACGAACGATGTCAATGATGTCTTCGGCGTGGCTGTCCGTTTTGGCAAAAATCAGCATTTTCGGCACTTCAAAGATTCCTTTTTCGTCCAAGCGATCGGGAAACATCATCGGTAAATTTTCTTTCACTGCTCGAATAATCGTTCGAATCGTACTTGGATTCAAGATGTCTTTATCGAGTTGCTTGCCACTGTACTCTATGTCTTCGTCTACGGCTTCCCAGAATTTCTTGCGGGTCAAACGTTCGCGCTTATCGACTTTTTCACCTAAGCCAATTTTACTTCCTTCTTTGGTGATTTGGGTTTCAATCGTAAAAACGTTGTAAGGCACCAAAACGCCATCAATGACTGCTTTTTCGTAGCCGTAATCGCTCACCAAATTTTGGTTGAAATAGCCAAAAGTTCGGTTGTCAGGTGTTGCCGTCAAACCAATCTGAAAGACGTCAAAATAATCCAAAACTTGTTTCCAAAGGTTGTATATACTACGGTGGCATTCGTCAATAACGATGAAATCAAAAAACTCGATGGGCACTTTTTCGTTGTACACCACTGGCACCGCTTCTTTAGAAAGAAAGGTTTGTTCGTTCGGGTTTTCATCTTCGGCGCTTTCGTCCAATTCGGTTCCTTTCAAAATCGAATACATGCGCTGAATCGTACTGATGTAAACCTGCGAATCGTTAGGTATAAAGGAACTGTTCAACCGCGTCACGCCATACAATTCCGTAAACAATCGGTTGTCTTCATGGGCGGTGTAGGCACGAAATTCACTTTCAGCTTGTTCCCCTAAATTTTTGGTATCTACCAAGAATAAAACGCGTTTGGCTTTGGCATATTTCAGCAAACGGTAAACGGAAGTTATGGCGGTAAACGTTTTTCCAGAACCTGTTGCCATCTGTACCAATGCTTTTGGTCGTTGGTCGTAAAGTGATTTTTCTAAGTTAGTAATAGCGTTTACCTGACACTCGCGCAAACCTTCCACGGGCAAAATAGGCAGTTCCTGCAAACGTCCTCTTAATGATTTGTCCTCTTTGCTCCACTGCAACAAGGTTTCAGGTCGGTGAAACGAAAAGGTATTTCGAGCGCGTGGTTTCGGGTCGGCGTAATTGGTAAAACGCGTTACATGCCCCGTGCTTTCATAGACAAAGGGCAATCGTCCGTTGTTGAGATAGCGCAATTTTGCCGTTGCATACTGCGTTGATTGTTCCTCCACAACAGAAAGTGAATCGCCCAGTTCCTCACGTTTCGCTTCGATGATTCCAACAGGTGATTTATCTACGAAAAGCACGTAATCCGCTGGCCCGATATCGGTTTGATACTCACGTATCGCGACGCCTAAACCAGCAGCGAGGTTCAACTTTTTGGCATCTTGTATGTGCCATCCAGCAGCAATCAACTTTTGGTCGATAAGGTCACGTGCACGCTGTTCGGGATTTTGATTGGTCATTGTTGATATTTGTGGCTACAAGATAGGGAGAATTTTTGGGGAGGGGACAGAAGGAAGTTTGGAATAATATTCAAAAAAAAAAACATCAAATAATTACTCCCACTTTAAATTTTGTGCATATCTCGTTTGAGGAGAAATTTGAACAAATGTTTTACTCCTCTCATCATGCCCTAATCTTTGAATTAAATAGTCGTCCACCCAAATATATTCCTCTTTATTCCCATTTCTAAGTAGTTCTTGTAGAATGGTTTTTTGTTCGTCATTAATTACAAGGTCGTAAATTTCAAATAGGAACATACCTTTTCCCCCACTTTCCAATGTAATTATTGGTGATTGAACTGTACCTTTAAATTTATAATTGATATACCTGAATTGTTCCCAAGGTAAAATTCCAGTTGTTATAAGTTCTTCACAAAACTCTCTCCAAGGAGAAAGTTCCCTGTCTTCTCTTGATTTGAACCACTCCAAAAATTCAATAACATTGATACCTTTAACATGTACTCTTAAATCTTCCCTAGCAATACCGTGTTCAGTTTCGATAAGCCTATCAGGTCTGACTTGCAACTTTTCAAATACTCTTTCAGAACCTGGTAAAGTTTTGAAAGCACCACCAACAGGCTGATAAACGGGTTTCAGTCTACTTTTTACTAACAAATATTTGCCGTTTACATTTATTCTAAAGAGGTAAGCAATTGATAGTCTGATATCCTTTTTACGAAAAAGAAACTGAGTTTGATAATAAAGTCTAAGTTGCTTGATATTTTGAAATAATTGTAGAAGACCAAAAAGCAAGATGCCTCCAACCAATTCAATTGAAAGATTGAAAAGAGTATTTGAAAAGGTGTTATTGTCTTGAGCGGGAAATATTGTTCTAAATACTATAAATCCACCGAAGATCAAAATTATTACAATGTTTGATTGTCTTGTTGTCATTTGATTTGTGGACTTGGTTTAATTTGTTTTATTGTTTCACACAGAATTTCAATTGTTAAAGGATTGTCTGGAAAACAATTTGCAATTGCTTCAGGTAAAATTTTTAATCGAATATCTGAAAATGAATGACCTAAATTCTCATTCTTTTCTGGACTTGTTAAGTTTGCAAGTTCTTGTAATTCATTTTGTGTAAATTCAATACCTAATAGGCTTTTTTCGAAAAGATCTTTTCGTTCTTGTTCATTTGGTCTTTCAAATTCTAAAACTACTGCTGCTCTCCTCACAATTGCTTCGTCAATAAAATGAAGTCTGTTAGTAGACATAAAAATAACTGCTCTCCCTTTTAAATCTCGTATTTCATCGATTTTTTGAATTAGTGTATTTACTGCCGCTTTCTCTTCTTGATGCATTTGCATAGTGGAACGGGTAGTCGCAATTGCATCCGCTTCGTCAATTAGCAAAAAAGCAAGTCTGTTTTTCCCTGCTTGTTTTTTCAATTCGGCAAAAGCATCATTTACTAAATTCCCCATTTGCCCATGAAGTCCTTCACCTCTCACTCTAGTGCTTAATTTTAAAAAGAAACCTTCTTTTTTCAATTCACGAACCATTCTGTCCGCTATTGCTTCGGCAGAAACAGTTTTTCCTGTACCAGCATCACCTGCTAAAATTATTAATGGATAACGTTCTGTTAGTTGCTCGATTACTGGTAGTTCCAATTTGTGAAATTTTTTACTCCAAGCCTTTAAGCCTTCTTGGTCTAGAAGTAACTTTAAGTTTCCATATATTCTCTGAAACTTTGCTTCAAAACCAATTAAATTAGCTGCACGTTCTTTAATCCCAGTATTTGGAAGATCAATTATATTATCAAATATTGAAGCCATTATTTAAAGTTTTCTTTTTTTAGTTCATATCCTTTACTCGCATATAACTGGGCATCATCCTTAGTTAAATGATTATATGTATTGTCAAAATCCAATCTTCCCCAAGCACACCTAAAATTATTAACTGACATAAAATTATTACGCTGATGCTCTGTTTGATTTGTCCAGTTTTTATTGAAGTTTACAACAACTCTTAATTCAGTATTCGATAAATTTTGCCAATCATTATTATTTCCTGCTCTATCACTTTGATTTGCTTTCCCGTTCTCATCAACTCTATATCTAACTGCTTTTAGTGGTTTTTTATTAGAATCAACTAGTGCTATATCAACGTAGTCAAGATTTTTCGTTTCTGCCCAAATTAAAATATCATTTACCAAGGCTTCAACCTCATCAATTGTTTTTTTGCCAGTCCTTGCTGCAATCATTCGGAAATCCGCACTAAAACCTTCAAACGTTTTTCTAATGTCTGTAACAGTATAGGTTCCTGTATTAGTATAAGTGTTGGACATAGTTATTCTTCTTTAGTTATGTTAAATTTTGGTCCGAAAACATGTTTCCATTCTTCAATTGTATCACCTTCGCCAATTTTTGACTGTGCAATAAATAAAGATTCAAAAGCATCATTTGCTTCCTTTATTACTTCTTCCCAAATTGTACTATCAAGTTTTTTAGCAGCGTTGTTGTCGTTATTAGTTGGGTCTGCAACATAGATAGGTGTATCAAATGTTGCTGGTACAGTTTTTATTGCATCTTTGAATTTGATTATTGGAAAATTTGGGTCACTTACAAAGCGAAAAAATCTAATAATTCCAGATTCAATATCATTTTCTATACCTTCGTTAAGATCCAAATGAGAAACAATCAATTCAATTACGAAAGAAGAAAGTCCAGGTTCATCATCCACAGGGTTCAATTCTTTATAATTCTTCCACCACTTTATTGCTCTTACAATTGATGTAAAAGATAAATTATTTTCCTTTCTTTGTTTTGCAAAATCTAATTGTTTGCTTATACTTGTTATATATTGTTTGCCTCCACCTCCTTTCTGTGGTTGCCAAACGTATTCAACAGGATTTTTTAATGGAACAACAGGAACAATATCCAGTTGAAGCCCAGTGCCACTAAAGGTAATTTTTATTGATTTTGTATTTTCATCGGCATCTACATCTCTAGCGATATCTTTACTTGGATAAATTTCTTCAAGATACTCTACTATAAAATCATGAAGTTTTCGTAAATCTTTATGTAAATTTTCATCACCTTCAACAAAAAGAATTAAATCTATATCAATTGGATTTTCACCTGTTGGCCTTAAAATAGTTCGTTTTTTCCATGAACCAGCAATAAGAAACTTAGTAACTTTTACGCCAGTTCTCTCATCATCTTTTATTTTTGTTTCAAGCTTAATTTTTAAATTATTGACTTGGTCGCGATATTTCTTCATATTCGCTTCCTTGAGTTTTATCCTTCCAATAAAATTCTCCAATTGTAAATTTGTCAATTTCATATAGTATATTTTTGTTTATTCTTTATCAATTGAAGTAAATCTATTTGGAAAATTCACGAACATTAATTCACAAAATCTTCCCAAATAATATCCTTCGAAGTCGGATAATTTTTCTGAAACATTTTCGAATTTCAAGACTTCAACTGTCATGGTTTCCCCAATATCGTAACATTCAATCTTAATTACTCCTTTTTCACCCCATTGTCCAATGTGCTTCAGATATTTTCTTCCTGAATGAGTTTGAATCATCCAGGTGTTAAGTTCTTCTTCTTCAATCATTTCGATGATACTCTTTCTAAGAGCACAAGGTCTACTTGTGTTAAAAACTAATTTCATAATCAAACATTAAAAATTAAACATTAAAAAAAAATTCCTCACCCTCTACGCCTTTGCTTTACTCACCTTCCAAACAAAATCATCCACTTTTTCAGCATCGAAACCTTGGATGGAGAAATTCAATTTTGCGCCTCCATTCGAACTAATGGAAACTATGTGCTGACGGCTGAACCACCAAAAAGATAATAGCACCAAACCAATGAATAAACCCAAAAACAAAAAACCACTTAAATTTTCTATAAAGCCATAAAACGTACCTCCTATAATGGATAAAATACCTCCTATAAGTAAAATCAAATTGTTTTCATATTTCTCTTCAATGGAGCTGATATCTTCCAAAAAAATTCCAATGGAATAATCAAATCCCCAATCTTTTACTTTCATGTGAATGCGATGATCGGATAAATTGATTTTATCATCGTTGGATGAAAGATTTGTTTTTTCGTTTTGTAGGAGTTTCATTTGATGGTTTAAAAAATTATTTGGTTCAGCTTCGAAGTAAATTCACATTGGTTCTCGAATTTTGGTCTAAAATGGACTTTCTATTTTTGGGTTTGTTCTCTACCAGATTCTGTGTTGAAAAGATTAAATCCTAATCCAATGCCAATCCAAGGCTGGTTTCTATAAACCCAAAAATTATTCGTTTCACCGTTAAGCAAATCAATTCCAGTATAAATTCCGAATTGAAATTTTTTTGCATCAAAAACAACACCTATATGTGGAGAAAATGAAGCAACGGAGGTGTTTGTATTAATCTTACCTTTTGTAGTTATACTGTCCACAGCAATTGATGAAAGAGTAAACCCCAAAAAAGCGTTTGTCGAAAAATTTTTACTCTCACACCAATAACGTTTCCAACCTACAGACAAACCCAAATTTAAATTTCCTTCAAAACGGAAATATCTTTGATCCATAATGTTACTTGAACCAAATCTTAATTTTGTTGGAACTGTTGGAATCCCAACAACAAAACTGTTTCGAGGAATCAATTTCTCACAAACTTCCTTGAAATTTTTGATAGGTATAATAAAATAATACTTATCAGAATTAACTTCTTTTTTAGAACTGTCTTTTTTTTCAGCCCATTCACCAACTAATTTTTTATTCAGTTCATCTTTCCTTGGTGATTTTGTGAAGCGAGGAACACTAACAATACAACTAGTGTCTTTAAAACCTTCAACTACAATAACAAAGCTTCGTTCTAAAACCTCTGTACCCGATAGTTCTTTTCCAAATGCATCGCATTTTTTTGCTTGAAAATTTTGAATCATTTCAAATGACTTCCCGATGTTTTCCTTTTCCTGACCATAGACAGAATAAGTTAACAATAGTGCTAAAATCAAGTTAGAAATTTTCATTTTAATGAATTTTAATAAAGTAAATTTCGATGACTAAAGTTAGAAAGCTTAAAATTTGATTTTTCCCTTAGTTTCAAATGAAATAATCAAAGATTGCCATATATGATAGAATATCAGTTGATTAATTTGTTTTAAAAGTTAAAAGTGCGTGTGTTTCTACATCAATTCACGTAGAACTACTTGTAGAATTTTATTGGTTATGATTTGATTTTTAATTCGAACAAATAAATACGAATAGCATACAGATTCAAGTATTTTAATAGAATTTAATGACATATTGGAGACAACGGATTTATGATTGTAAAAATTTCCAAAAAACTTTAATAATTAGTGTTGCTAGCGTATTATTACTTGTTTTTACGTTATTTATACACTCAATTTGATGCTTAAAATATCACTTTGACGGACATCAATATAAAATATGTTGCAGATAATCAAGTAAGTAGGTATTTTTAAAATGTAAAACCTTATTCCAAAAAATTAATTTCTTTACGTAAGGATTAATAAAATGTTAAATAGACATTATTCCGAAAGAATAACTTTGAAGAATAATTGAGTTAAATGGAAATAATAAATGTTACAGTTTTAGATAGTAAAAGACTTTATCAAGAGAGTTTGGAAGATAGTCTTTCCCTTGAAAAGGATTTTAGGGTTATTAGGGTTCAGAATGATGATGAAATACAAGAAAGTTTTAAGATTGTAGATAAAATTGATGTTTTGGTTTTAACAATTACTTATCCCTTTTACAACTACTTATCCATCCTTAATTTTGTTTCTGAGCATTTTAAACATACCAAGACTCTTATATTAGGTAATTCAATTGAAAAAGAAACTGTTTACGATTCCTTGAATTACGGCGCGAAAGGTTTTATTTCCAAAGATGTTAGTTTAAAAGAGTTAAAGCAAATTATAAGGGAGGTTCATCAAAATGGTTTTTATATAACCTCTGTAGTTTCAAACTATTTTTCTGACTTCGTGAATGAAGAGACGAAAAGAATCTCTCTCAATAAAATAAGTGCTTTTGCAAAACAGGAAGTAACTTTTTTACAATTACTTTGTCAACAAAAAAGTCTAAAGGAAATTTCGGTAGAAATGAATTTGAGTGTGAGATCTGTCGAGACTATAAAGAGCAAACTTTTGAAAAAGACCGATGTTAAAACCTCAATAGGCTTAAGTTTGTTTGCAATTAAAAATGGTTTTTTTGAAATTGAGTAAAAACTTTAATCCGAAAATTTTGAAATTTCTTAAAATCAATAATTAAGCCTTAACCTAAAGAGTGTATTTTATTCTTGAGAGCAAAATAGATTAAATCAACTATTTGTTTTGTATTTGTCTTATGGTGAATATTTGTTCTAATGCCTTCAACCGTTCTCCTACTTTTGTTTATTATTTCCCCAATTTCCCGACTATTTTTACCTTGGCACAACAATCTCAAAACCTCAATTTCAGTTTCATTAAGAATCTCATGAACTTGAGTCTCGTATAAATTAGGTTTTGATTTAATATTCTCTAGCAAAATTTGTGTTATGTAGCTATTGTAATGTGTGCCTTTTTCGTGAACATTATAGATAGCGTCAATAATTTCATCCATTTCGGCTTCCTTATTTAGGTATGCTTTCGCTCCGAGTTTAACGCAATCGATAATGTCCATTTTTTCTTTGAAAGCAGATAAAATGATTACCTTAACACCTTGGTAGTTTTCTTTAAGTTTTCTTAAGATTGATTTACCATCCATTTCTGGCATTCTTATATCAAGGAGTAACACATCAATTTTGTTTTTTCTCAATTGATGGAATAACTCAATACCATTCGAAACATCAAAAACCACATTGATTCCTTCATCTGTGGATAATATTTTAACATATCCTTGCCTTACCCCTACATGATCCTCAGCAAGCCCAACTCTTATCAATTTAGACATATTGTTTCGGAATAGTTAACAAAATTACTGCACCTCCGGCTTGTTGGACAAACTCAATATTTCCATTCAGAAAATCAATTCTTCTTTTAATAGAAGTAATTCCATAGCTTTTCTTTTTTACGGCAAAATCATTAAAATCCTCACTGGAAAGCCCAACTCCATTGTGTTGTAGGATAAATTGAATGACACCTTGATGTATTGAAAGGTGTGCATTTAAGCAATCAATTTTTTCATATTTTACGATATTATTGACTAACTCCATTAGTATGCTATAAACATTGAAGTTTGATTGGCATTCTAAAGGTAAAGATTGGTCGTCTTCGTTTGTGAAGTTCACCTGAAATTTAACAATACTGTTTAGATATTCCGAAAAAGCATCTTTTAGACCGGATATATATAAAGTTCGCGGCGCTAAATTTTGGATAATTGATCGTTGATGATCAATTATCTCGTTAATTAATTCTTTAGACCGATTTGCCTGATTAAAGGCCTGTTTATCATCAAGAAAAGGTTCAATAAAATACAAACTATGTTTCAAATTAACGAGCATAGGAACAACGGTATCATGAAAACTATAAGCCATCCTCATTCTTTCCTCTTCAATGGTTTTCATAACTTCGTTTGCTTTATCAATAATCAACTGCTTTTTCTCTAATTCTACTTCGTTTTCCCGTTTTAGAACTTTTTTTGTATTCTGTGAATCGATGTAAAGTATAGAACCAAGTAGAATGAAAATGATAATTGTTCCAATTAAAATGAAGGCTAGAATTTGGTTTTCCATATTCCAAAAGTAGAAAACATATTGAACAGAATTGTGCTTATCAAAACGATTGACCAAATCATTTTTACTAAACTAAGGTTGATATTCCATTCAATAAAAAATTCAGAAAATGCAAAAACGAAAAATGTTAATGAACTATTTAGTAGGAAGGCAAAGTTAATCATGGCTAAGTTTAGATTATTCTTTTTTTTATCATATTTCGCAATTAAATAAAGACTTATTAATGCAATAGAAGTGTTTTCAATTAAAAGCAATTCATTTATAAATCTGTTAATTATACCAAGAGTTAAAAGAAAAAAAGCTGCGGATATCAAGAAAATTATAAAAAAGAAAATCAGAAATTTGGGAGAATTTTTTTTGAAGAAATTTCGCCAATAAAATTGAAAAACTAAAAATGGAGAAATGAACAAATAGAGGTTGGTTAAAGCAATGTTGTTCATCCCTGATAAAATCAAAATTTGACTCAGACCTTCAATAATAAAATTCAGCAGTAAAAGCAATAAAAAAGCCAATCCGATTTTTGAATTGGCATTGGAAAAAAAGTAACAGTAGGTTGTAATTGGAACCAGATTTGAAAAGATGGAAATATAGAGTAATATTTCGTAGTAATTCATTAACTATTCAAATCATTCATTTGGGAACAGATAGGAGGACATTTTGGACCAATTTCTACAATAATACCATTCACCATATCGTTTTCATCTCTGTCAGCGCCTACAAGTATAAGAATTCTTTTACCATTATCATCGAGACCGTGATAAATTCTGATTCCCATACAACCTTCTTGATCTAAAATTTCTTGGATTTTATTTCTCCCATAGAATTGGGCTAGAACATCTCCAGTCGAAATTGTTTTTCTGTAGTCAGCTGTCCAAGTAGCAGCCTCTCTCAAGGTTACTATAGAACCTTCGTTACCATTAAATGCCATAAAAAAAAATTTGAACTCAAATATATTCTTTAGGTGAGAAGAGATAATTCAGATTAAATTGGGAAATGTAGAATGTGAAATTCAAGATTCTGAAATTCAGTGTTATAAGAAATTGAGACATGAAGGAATACCCCAAAAAATACGTATAACTACGTATTTTTGATTTCAGAAAATTGATTGGTGGTTATTTTTAAAAATAATCATATCAAACACCTAAAAGTATTTATGGTAGGTTATTATTTTTAAGAAGAACAAAATTATCTTTGAGACATTTAAGTTATTTTTGAAATGAATCCTTTGTGGTTTATAAAAATAATTCAAACAAATATTGACTTAATGACTCGAGCCTTGTTCTTTAGGAAATTTGTTCTTGAAGTTAATCCAATTAGACGTAAGCCGAAGATTGATTTTTCTGACTTTAGTTTTTCTAGACTTTCAATAAATGTTTTTAATTTCAAGAAATGTGTTTTTGTTTGAATTGAGGAAAGTCAATTTTTCATTTAAATAAAACAATGATCAAAAATTAATTTATCCACATTAATTCGAATTAATTCGAATAAAACCTATTAAAATGCATTTGTTTTGTATTTATGTCATGTAACGTATCGAAGACATCAATTAACAATAATCATCCTTGTTAGTTAAGTATTTATTCGGAACAAAATGAAGTGAAATAAACATCCGTTATTTTTCCCTCCATACGTTAAAAATTTCTTTTTTATTTTTTAAGGTTATTTTGTCTTTATTGACACCAAGAATTTTAATATCTTCATAAATAAAGTCATTAGATCTAACGTAAAGTAAATTCCCATCCACAAGCAATATAACTAATGGTTCTTTAGAAAAGTCTTTTTTTATAATTCCTTTGAATTTAATTTCAGGAAGTATTTTATCTTCCCTAAAAATTTCTTTTGGTTTTTTTGTTTCTAATCCAACATTAGATAAATGGGATTCTTCATTTTTTTGACTTAAATTGATTCGAAATGGGTCGGAGTAATTTTTGTTTAAAACAAAAGTATCTCTTGACACGATTTTAAATTCAAATGAACGATTCGAATTTTGAAGACTTACTTTAGCATTTTCCGAAGTTAAATTAGACCAGACTTTTTTAAATAGCTTGAACCAAATGCCACACACCACAACAATTAGGATAAATAAAATGAGTTTATTATCTTTCATTGAACTGTGAATTTAAAAACACTCGAAAAATTAGATGAATTATTTGCCTCATCTATTGATTTCACGCGCCAGAAATATATTCCATTCTGAAGAGTAATTTCAAAATTTGAGTTCGAAAGAATTTCACTAAATATAAGGTTTGTGAAATTTAAATCTGTGGCAATTTCGAGCTTTGAAAATCTTTCTGATTGAATTATACCGTTATCTTGTCCTAAATTCCAAGTTAATCCAACTTCATTAATAAACAAATTTTCATTATCCGATGGGGCAATTAATATGGGTACCGATGGTTCGACATTATCTACAAAGAATTTTCTAGTCGAATAAGTCGTTTCGTTTGATGTTCCATAGGCTTTTATGCCCCAGGTATAAGTTCCATCATTTAAATTGATGCTTGAACTATTTAGGAACAATAAATTAGTTGCTATGTTGTTGGAATGATAAATTATTTGACCATTAGAAAAAGCATTTCCTCTACGTAGAGAAAACTCATAACTAATGGCGCCAGGGTATGATTTCCAGTTAAAAATAGGAATAAAACTAGAGTTTACATACAAAGAGTCCAATGGTGTTAAAAGCTCAACTTTTTCCATTAAACCTGAATTTTTCCCTACCCAAAACCTTTTTGGTTCAGATGTTATCGAAGTGTAACCTGAATTAATTGCCTTTAATCTGAATTCAAATTGATTAGAATCTAAGTTTACAGAGAATGTATTTTTGAAAACAATTGTGTCTAAAATATATTTCTGAATATTGTTAAAGCTTGGACTAACAATCTCTAATTGATATTTTGTGGCTCCTTCCATTTTTTTCCATTTAATTAAAATGGGGTTTTCTTGTAATGTATCATTGTGGCTAGGTGTTATAATCTCTGGAGTTTGATTTGAAATATTAAATGATATAATTTCCTCACAAGAAACACATAACATACAAACTAAGGATATTTTTAAAAATAATCTCATATTGAATAATTTTGTAAATAGATTGTTGCAAAAAGCAGTTTTTTATTTTCTCCTTTTTCTTTAGAACTGAATGATATTGATACAATTCTTGCATTATTAAAATACAATTCTAATTTATAAATAAGACTTATTAAGTCAAAGTAATCGCCTGACAGATTGAAAATGTAATTGTTTATTTTAAAATCGTTATTTTGAAAGATTAATGGCTCAGAAAGAGTTTCGATTTTTATATTTTCGCTGTTCGAAATCAGAAACTGAATAAAATCATATTCAATACTCTTTTTTAATTGTTTTAAACCCAAATGCTTATTTAAAAGGTAAACTTCACTCTGTAATTTTCTCAGTAGTATTTCATTTTCTTTCGAGTGTTGATTTTTTTCATTTAATTTTTTAATTTCAAAAAACAAATCAATTGTATTCTTGAATTGATGTTTATATGAAACAAAGAGAATTAGTATAAACACTCCAATAAGGATGTAATTCTTTTTACGATAACTGTAATTGTTGAAAAAATCCATTATTTGAAAAGAATTTTAATTTCGAAACCCAATTTGTCATTTTCACTATTGGAGAGTTTAATAATTTTTACATCATCAACCCAATTATGATTTTTCATTTTTTTTATCCACTGATAAAGAGTAGAGCTTTTATCTGCAAACCCAAATACGTTTATGGTTTTCCCAAAAAATGTAATTTTCCCATTTTGTTTGTCTATTTCTTGAATTGGCACAATATCGAGATTTTGTAACCTAATTTCTTTTGGTATTATTTGACAAATATCATTCATGTAATTGGTCAAGAAATTTTGATTTATAAACCCTGTGGATTCCACAATATTCATTTTTCTCGATTTCTCCTCAGTTAGTTGTTTTATTTTCGAATCATTATTCATTTCAATTTCCATTAGTTGGGCGCTATTTGCGTAATTGTTGGATAGTTTTTTAAAATAAACTTTATTAATCAATAAAATAATCAAAACGAATGAAAAGGAAATAACTCCAAAAAGGTTAAATATTCTGTGCTGTTTGTATTCGGCATAGTTTTGCTTGAACTCATTAATTTCTTTGGCTTGATAAAAGGAAGGAAAACCAATGACATAATCATTAATTGAGTCATATATTTTTTCCTTACACTGGTTGGACAAGTAACAAAATTCTTTATTTTTATCGAAAGTAATTAAATTGTTATCCCTGATTTCAACTTGATAATCAGAAGTCAACTTATCATCACTTGTCGACGATTTTAAAAGTGGAATAATTCCACCAGACATCCCAATAAAATGTCTTTTATGACTTTCGAGAAAAAGAACTAATTCCTTACATGTATCCTCTCTCCAGAAAGTGACTAATTTACCATTACCAAAGTCCTTATGACAAAAATTAAACTTTTCATTTTGATCATAAATCAAATCGTTTTTAAAATCTTTATCATTGTTCACAAACCTAGTTAGCAAACAATTTCCCGAAACATGAATCCAATAAGCATAATGATTTTGTCTTTTTTTCTCCTCAAGAAATAAATCCTCGAGGTCTTTAAACGTTTTGAAAGTTGAGCGGTTTTTAGAATTGGATATAATAAGTCCATCTTTACCAAACTCCAAGAGAATTAAAATTAGTTTACTATTTATTTTCATGCTAATAAGTTACTGTTGGTCGAACTAGAATATGTAACTTACTTAAGTCTTTTTCCTTCTGTCTGCTGCTAAAAAACCACTTCAGTACGGGAACTCTTGATATCCACGGAACCCCCGATCCTGAATCATTGTTTTTCTTTTTTTCCAGACCACCAAGAAGAATTACCTCTCCGTTTTTTACACGAATTAATGACTCTAAGGTTTGAGTAGATATGTTTGGAGGGGATGAAGGGTCGACTTTACCTGAAAAATCATCCTGATTAACAGTAATTTTAAGAGTTACATATTCGTCTGCACTAACAATCGGTTTAATTTTAACTGTTAAGTTAGCATCTACTGATTTCCAGATTTTTGACTGTAAAACTCCTTGATTCGTAACTGAGGTTTGTACATTTACTTGCGTTTCCTGGTAGTAGGTTGTTTCCCCTATTGAAATACTAGCCTCATGTCCATTCAATGTTGAGATTTTAGGTGTGCTTTCTATTTTAATAAAACTGTTTGACTCAAGTGCTTGAAGTGATACATAAAATTTTTCGGTTACTTGTCCGAGATTCAATAAACCAAATCCATTTATTGCGTTCAGAATAGAATTAATAGAATTTGCCCCCATTGTAATGTCTAATTCGGGAAATACTTGTCCAGAGGTTTCCGTTGCAGTTGGTTTTATACCCGCTTTGATTCCAGTATTGTTAATCGATCCTTTTTTCGAATAAAGAATAATTACATCAATTTGAACCATTGCAACAACAACATCTAATTTTTTAACAAATGAAATAAGTTCATTAATTTTTTTTTCGGTACCAGAAATGATTAATGCGTTTAATTCAATGAATTCTTTTACCTCTAAATCACTAATAATTTCCTTAGGTAGTGTAGAAACAACAGATTCGATGGTTCTATTTTCTATTTTCAATATCTCAGTTTTTCTTATGCCTTCAATCTTACTTTCGCCTATTAGATAAACATTTTCTGATTTTCTAAAGCCGTATTTTGAACCTTGTAAGATAATTCCAAGCAATTCATCAAATGAAACGCCATTTATGTTAATGTTCGTTTTCCCTTCGATATTCGAGTAGATAATATAATTAACCTCAAATTTTTTGGCTGATTCTGAAATGATTTCTAAAATATCCCTATTGAAGGCTAAAATGTTTAGCTTTTTATTGATATCCATCTCCAAAAGGAAGTTTTCATCTTGTATTTTATCTTTTCGAATTTGTTTTGATGGGTCCTGTGTTTTTTTTGTCTCTAAGTCAATTGGTGAAATAATAAAGTCATTTTCTTGTTTTTTTAAGGCAAGATTATTAGCCGTACAAATCATCTCTAAAACTTGTTCAATAGGTCGATTTAGAAAATAACCATTTAAAGATTTGTCCCTGACTTCATTGGAAATGATAAAGTTTATTCCAGTTTTTTGAGTTACCAAATTAAATACCTTGGAAAGCGTATCATTCTTCAAATCAACTGAAAGAAATTTGTTTTCATCGTTATAGGTGACGTTTAATAATTTTTCAACTTTTTTTGATTTTTCCTCTTTCTTAGTCCTTTTTTTAAACGAAATTATAGATCCAACAAAATCAATGTCAATTTCATAGTTTTGATATAAATAAGCAAAAACGTCCTTTACTTGAACATCGAAAAAGTTATAGGTAATGAGTTGATTTAAATTGGGTTCTACTACGACGTTTAGGTTGTTTTCTAAGCTTATTGAATTGATGAGTTCAGATAATTCAAGTGAAGACACATTAAGTTGGACTTTATTATTGAGTTGCTTGTTTACAATGGATAAACTGTCAAAAATTTTGACAACCTGCTCATTGGAATATTTTTGAGCAATAACCAAATGACAATTAAGAAGTATTATGAAAATTAGTTTCGATTTCGTCATTTAATTAGGACATTAATAGTGAATAAACCTCTTCAAGAGACGTTGTGCCAGCCATAAAATCAGCATAAGCTTTTGAGGAAATAAATGAAAAATTTGACTGTTCAATTGTTTGATCATCAATCTCTTTATTTTCGCGAATAATGTTTTTAATTTCTTTTGAAATAGGCAGAACCTCGTAAATTGCCTTTCTTCCAACATAGCCTGTGTAAAAACATGATTCACAACCAACAGGTAACCAATGTTCTTTAGGAGGGTTTAGACCATTCAAATTAATTGGCCAGTCTTTTAAATCAAGAATTGATTTTGTTTTACAACTTGGACAAAGTTTTCTTATTAATCTTTGTGCGATTGAGGTATTTAATGTACTTGCAATCAAAAAGCTTGGTACTCCCATATCTTTTAACCTTGATATTGTTTCAATGGAAGAATTTGTGTGAATTGTCGAAAGAACCAAATGTCCGGTTAAAGCAGCTCGAATTGCCATTTGAGCAGTTTCGCTGTCTCTAATTTCACCAAGCATAATAACATCGGGATCTTGTCTTAAAAACGATTTAAGGGCTGTCGCGAAGTTTAAGCCAATATCTTCTTTTAATTGAACTTGATTAATTCCAGAAAGGGTGTATTCAACTGGATCTTCGACCGTAAGAATGTTTCGTTTTTCATCATTTAAATATTTTAAAGTTGCATATAAAGTTGTTGTTTTTCCTGACCCAGTTGGCCCACTAATCAACACAATTCCTTTAGTTTTCCTTATTCCACTTAGGTAATTGTCAAGGTCAATAGAAGCCATACCAATTTGTTGAATATCAATTTTTGAACTATCCCTACCAAGAATTCGTAATACTATTTTTTCGCCGTAAATAGTAGGTAAAATTGAAATCCGTAAATCAAAATCTGTAAATTTAATTCTACCATCTTGTGGCAGCCTTTTTTCAGAAATATCGAGATTCGCTCTAATCTTTATTTTGTTAACAATTTCTGGATAGTCTTCTTTTGCAAGTGTGAATCTTTGAATTAAATTCCCATCTATTCTGAATCTTATTCTTGCATTATCATTGTAAGTTTCTATGTGGATATCACTGCTTCCAAGTTGATTGGCTTCACTGAGAAGTTTATTTATGAACTCCTTTTTGTCTAGATTTTGAACAGTAGTTTCGAAACTTGATGTTTGTCTATAATATTTTACCAAAAGAGAGTTTATCTCTTGATTTGAAACAAACTCAAATTTCATTTCCTTACCAATAAGAAGTTTTAATTCATTTTCTAATTCATTTTTTACTTGATCACTAGAAGCTAGAAAAGTAATTATCCCATTGTCCACATTAAATGGAATTACCTTGTAATGCCAAGCAAGGTCAGCATTAATCAATCTGTAAATTTCTTTCGGTATTTCCTTTATTGACATAGTATCATATTTTCGGTTGAAATTAGACCTATCATCAATAGAGAGGAGTGACCAGCATAAGGAATTGTGCTGTTTTGTTTACGAATTAACAAAACAACAAGAAGGTGAACTAATAGGGAAAAAATACAACTTACTGAAATAAACAAAAAATAATTCAAAGTAGAGAAATTAGGCGTTATAACAGCCAAGAAAACAATATCACCTATAGAAAAATATCCATTCCAAATGTTTATCATTCTTCTCTTTCTCAAAGAAATGTAGGTTGAAAGAAGTAAAAGCAAAATGAATAAACTTGGTAGATTTTTAATCATGTTGGTAAATGAATTTTCAATATCCATTCTTAATAGTGAAATGATAAAAACAAAAAGAAAAAGAAACCAATAAACTGAACGCTCCTTTAAGTCTTGGAAAAATATCAGAGAAAGTACAAGAACAAAAAAAGTCATCATTCTAATCAACTTGAATTTCTTTTAAAACTCCCTCTTGATCAATTTGCCAGATGTTCATTTTTCCATCTCCATTAAAATCAACAACTGATTCCGCTTGTGCAGTAAAACCCTCAACTGAAGATTCAATAATTTTGATAAAATAATTTGCAGTTCCTCCTGCGGTTGTTAGCTTTTGAGGTAAATAATTTAAAGCTGTTAAATCTGAGGTATATTTAGAATACTGAAGAAAATAGGCGTATTGAAGGTTGTGAATCATTTTTAATTCTTGTTGTGCTTCAATACTTTTAGTTCTTGAAGCAACACCGGCCTGATTAGGAACCACTAGCATGATTAATATCCCCATAATCGCTAAAACGATTAGAATCTCAGCCAATGAGAAGGATTCTAATTTTTTATTGGTAGCGAAATAATTTGTTTTTAAATGCATTTTCACTTTTTTTACTTGACTACGTTACTCAATTCAAACATTGGCATGTACATTGAAATCATGATTAACCCAACTACTCCACCAATTACGACGATTATAGCAGGCTCCATAATAGTTCCAATTAACTTAGTTTGGTGTTCTATTTCTTCTTGATATGTTTCACCAATGCGAGCGTAAGTTGAATCAAGTTGGTTTATTTCCTCTGCGATTTTTGTTAAAGAGACCATTTTATTAGTGAAAATTGAATGTCGTGACATTACCTCATTTAGTGAATCACCTTTTTTAATTCCATCTTTCATTTGAATAATTGCTTGCTCAATTGGATAGAAGCTTACCATTTCTTTTGTTAGCTCTAGCGAATGGAGTAGGGGAGTCTTAGCCGAAAGTAATAAAGACATTGATTGACAGAATCGGGTTAAATAAATCTTGGCTAACAAGTTTCCAAACAGTGGTATTCGAAGTGTAAATTCGGAAAAAACTCTTCGAAACCTTTCTTCTTTTCGATAATTAAAAGCGAGTATGGATAGTGCAATAAGAGTCACAATAACAAAAAAGAGAATAGTGGTGAAGTGCTCAGAAAGAATAAGGATATTTTGTGTTAATGAAGGCAACTCATGGCCAAACTGTTTAAAAACATCTTTAAACATTGGAACAACATTAGTAAGCATAAAATAAAGAACGGCAAAGGTGATAACCAGTACAAATAGTGGATAGGTGAATACATTAATTAATTGTCTTTTTAACTTTACCTTATCTCTATAAAATTTATTCAGATGAACTAAAACTTCTTTTAATCTTCCCGTCTCTTCTCCTATTTGAATACTTTTGAATTCATAAGATATAAAGCATTTACTCTTTTCTAAGCTTTCAGCCAGAGAGTTACCGATAACGACATTGTCAAGTATTGTTTTTAGAACCTCCTTCCTTGTCTTGTTTTGTTCTTCTTCACAAATGAGAAATAAACTTCTTTGAATATCAATTCCACTTTGAATCAACGAGAAAAATTCATTGTAAAAAGCCTCTTTTGCCTTGTCCCCAAAAATAGGAGTTAGGTTAAAATTCTTTTGTAGAACACTTTTGATATCTCGATTGATTTCAGTCATTCAAAAAAAAGTTATCAATTATTGACTTTAGATTATTTTGAGTTTCCAACCTTAAAGTAATTGGATGGCCACCAAGTATTAAATTCATAAAAAAAGTATCCCTACTTCTTACATTTCCTTTAAAAATGCTAACAATCTCAATTTCAAGATTGTTACTTTTCCTATTAAGAGAAGTGTTTCGATATAGTAATTCATTTTGTTTGAAATAATTGATTGTACTCACATTATTAAAAATTTGAAGAGTGTCACCATTAATAATTATAGAATCTGCATTGTAACATTCATTACGCAAGTTGGCTCGAAATATCATGAACCCTCTAATTTGTTCATTTATATTTTGATTAACAGAAAGTTGTAGATTAAACTTGTTTATTAAAGAACTAAAAATAGTTATTACAATGGTCATAATTGATATTGTAACCAAAACTTCGATAATAGTAAATGAATTAAGTTTATTCATTTTCGAAACTTTTAAAATGAAAATCTTGTTTCCATATCTCCAACCCTCGAACTGAATACCAAATGGAAGTAATTTTATCCTTATCATTAATTTGGACTATTTTTACTTTATTGGGAGACAATATGTTTAAAGAATCCAATTGTTCCAATTCATTGATGTCATAAATGAATGACTGAATTTCAGTTTGTTCTTTCAATTCCTGAAAGTTTAAATTAGAATTAAGGGTTTTAACGTGCAAAACAGAAAACAAAGCAATGCAAATTGAAATTATACTTAAAGCAATAACCATCTCTGCTAATCCTGAGGAAACTAATTTCATAACAATGTTAAAATTTTTGTTTTGGTATATTCTCTGTTTTCCAGCCAGTTAATGCATAAATCATTAATTGGTAAGTCCTTTCCAATAATCTGTGTATCAAGCAAACCGTTATAGATTATTGAAAATTGATCCTTCACAAATACCATATTTGAAAAAATAGCACCATAAATCTTTCCTTTCAGTTGTGAATTTCCTTGGTTATAAATGAACCCGTAAACTATACTTTCATTCATCTTAAGACTAACTGGATTTCTGTAATGTGGTGTGTTCATGCTCAATAAAACCCCGCCAAGTATTTTTGTATTGATGCCAAGATTAACTTGGTGATTTTGATTTATTTCATCATTTTCGTTTTCTTCATTTAAAACCAAAATACTCGGATAAAGTAAATGAACACTATCTTCGCAAGTAATTCTTTTAGAGGCAAAAACCTGTACATTTCCCCGAAATCCTTTCTCGAAATGAACGATTGGAGCTACAAGAATAATGTTCTTCAAACTTGATTTTTTTGAAATAAATATTGAGTCAAAAGATTTTATAATAATGTTTCCAGAAAGATTCAAATCAATTTTAATCGGTTGATGCTTAATGACCAAAGTAGTTTTCTGGTGGAAAGGAAAAATTGAATCATTTGTTGGGATATTTTCCTCCAAAACAAAATCTAAATCCTTAGTAATATCTATTTGCTCATATTCTTGGTTCAGTTTTGGAATATGGCCTGTGCTAGTTTTAACATTTCCTTGATGGTAATCAATTTGTTCGAGATCTTTACCAAATATGGTACCCCTTTCTAATCCCTTTTCTGGTATGGTGATATTGCCTTGAATTGAGGTTTTTCCTGATATTCTTATGGCTTGCCTAAAATCATTAAGGTATAAAACGTCATTCGGCATTTTATACATATTTGAGATTAATGCACTTTTCTCAACATATTGACCATTTGAATATGTTTTTACATTTAAAACATGGAAAAGACCCCATCTGGTCTTTTTTAATTCAGTAGTATCTCCCGTACTAGAAATAATAAAATTCTTATTGTGATTGATACCAATTTGAAAGGCAAGCAGATTATTAATTGTCAGATGTTCCTTAACTAAACTCAAGGTTGTCATCTTTCTGGAGCTCAAATGGATAAAGATGAAGCTAGATGAAATTAAACTCAATAGCAAAACAATACTGATTGCATAGGAAAGAGCTCCAGCCTTATATTTGGTAGATAATTTACTCAATATTCTCATTCTGAGTTGCTTTTTTCTTTTTTATTTGTTTTTTTCCAAAAATCCATTTTTCTTTTAGTATTAAATCACCTTCCTGATTCCAATACCTCCATTCGCCATTCTTTAATCCATTGATAAATCTTCCTTTTTCACAAAACTGACCGTTTTCATAGAAGACTTCATATACACCAGACAAAAGACTCCCACTGGCTGCCCCCTTCGTGATGATTACCTTTTGTGATTTGTACCAATAATATTCTTTTCTCGAAGAGAAATATTTTCTACTAGAAACATTGTTTTTTTTAACTTCACAATGAACTAGTTTTCCCCCGTCCCTTATTACTTTCTTTTGCGGGTTGGTGGTTTCAATTTTACTTTGCCCAATAGCGTTCATTGAAAGTATTAGACAAAAATGAAAGAAAATGTATGTTAATGTTTTTTGCATTTACCTATTTTAGACTTCGTCAAATGTAATTCGGGTAATAAATGGAATCAATAGGTTACAATACGTAATAAAAGCAAGTAGTACTACCTAAGCACCTACTGACCAAAAAGTTGTATTCCTCTCTCTTGGAAGTGTCCCGTACTTTAATTAGAAGATAGAGAAAAAATAGTACAAAAAAAGATTTGCAACTGTTTAGATAAAAGATTGTGAACCAGGTCAATTTAGGCTAAAAGCACCTTCAACGAAGTATAAACGAAACAACTTTTCCTTGGCTTTACGGTTAAAGTAAGTAATACTTCTACCGCAAGAATTTAGGCATATATTTCGTTATTCCATGTTCGACGGTATTTTCATGGAAAAATTATTCTAAACCTTACTACGGCTAAGAATTTTTTGCATATACATGCTGAATGACTTGAATGTTTTGAGTTGCAATATGAACGAAATCGTTTGCAGAAAATAGTAATGGTTATTGCTAAAGTATTTGCCGTGAGTGCCGACAACCTTTTAAACGATAATGAAAACAGCGTAGTAGAGTTACAAAACCACGAACTCAACGAACAGTTGATGTTGATTTCTCAACTGAATGAAGAAGAAAAAAATGCTCTGGTTAAAATCATTAACTCTATGCTTACCAAAAAAAAGTATGAAGGATTTATTGGATGGTAAAGTGAATTTCTAAAAATTATTTTTTGCCTTTTAGGGCAATTTTTTTAAGGCTTCAAAAATTGCCGCTTTGGACAATAAAAGTAAAAGCCCCTATTCGGGGCTTTGCTCTTGTAATTCGTTGTACCGTTTAAATTGGGGGGAGTTATTTATAATACAGCTAATTGATTCATAGTTTAGAGGAATTATTTGCAGTTCTTCATCTAAAATTATCAACTCCTTGTAAATACAAAAATCAATGATTCCCCGCAGAAGCAATTCAAATTCAGAAGTAAAATCGATTCTTAAAGAAACAGATTTTATATTAGAAGTTTGTGTATCAAAAAAAATCTCAAGGCAATTTGATTTTTCACTACCATAAAGATGAATTTCTTGAGACCAAGATTTTCCTTTCATTAATAATTGCTCTACTCCTTCAAAATAGTTTTTATCGATAGACTCATACTTCCAATTTGGCTCATCATCAAATAAGTTGTTTTCGTCAAAAAGATTTATATCTCTTTTTAAGGTGCTAAAACTTTTTTTAGGTAAAATCTGAAATGTATATTGCCAAAGAGCCATAAATAATTACTTTATAAACTTCCAAAATCCTGGTTGCTTTCCTGGCTCCATCATCAAATCCATTACACCTTTATATCCACCATACGGTAACTGAACTTGTTGTACAGGCACATTTTGTATTCCTAATCGTTGAGCCGCATAAAATCTATGATGTCCATCAACAATATACTTTACCCCGTTATGTTCAACATATTTTATTGATTCCTGAATACCATTTGCACGGATATCATTCATTAGAGTCTGCATAGCAGTTTTAGATTTTGTAATATAGTTTGTAGGGTTCAATGAACTTGTAGAAAGATTCGTTACCCCCTTAGCGGCAACCTACACTTGTATTTCTTTTATCTTTTTATTAAACCAAATTTCAAACGATTTTAAATCATCGTTGCCTCCGTATTTATACAAGCATTCAGCTAAAGAATTTAGCCCATCTAAAAACAATAAATCGGATTCGGAATCATTTGATAAAAATTGTTTTATATAAATTTTAATATCCTGACTACTTATTGATTGTTTATTTGGAAAAAACTCTCTTATCAATCCAAAGTATTCATCAATCGGAATATAACCAGCAATGTTTTCAGGAGTAATATCCGTAAAGGATTCCTCTAACATTTCAATTATTTCTAATTCATCATCAGTTAAATCAGTTTCAAATATTCTTTGAAAAATTTCACTTGTTTTCATATTAATAACCTAAATCTTTTAAGACATTCTGTACCTGACGTGAATACTTAATCTTGGGGTTTGCAAGTTGTCGCAAAGTCATTTTCTAAAATTAGTTTCGAATCATTTTTACTTTCTACATTATCAAAAGTAAATTTTATTTCTGAAAATGTAGCTTCAAAAACAAAAACTTTCGCTTCGCTAATATTCGTTTGAAATATTGCAAGTATTGCAAATAATATTTTTAAAAGTAATTTCATTTTTTACTAATCAGTTATTGCTTTTAGTGCTTGAATGGTTTCCTCACTATCGCAATTTTCCTTTAATCTATTATTCAAATCATTACTGAATGTTAGGGATGTTAATCCCTTTTTCACTAAAGAGAAATCCTGAATAAGTCCATCTATTATGTACCAATCATCATCATTCATAACTAATTTTTCCTTTTTAGAACCACTTCTCGCCCAGCTATCTACATCACCACTATATCTTTTGTATATTTTAATTTTATCTTGAGTAATCATTTTCGGCTATTTTACAATGTGATAGAAAATATTATTATTTTGTAGAATTGGATATTCAATTCTCCTCCATGTACTCTTAAGACTAACACCAGCAGCATTTTGAAAAACATTTATATTTTCTGATGCGCCTCTTGCAAAATTCCTAGACAGACCATCCCAAATAGGACTTGAAATTGAACGAGGAAGGTAAGGACTTACTGAATTCATAATTCGTCCTCCTGTCGTCATCTCAAGAGTTTTCATTCCGTTGGATTTAGCAAAATCCATTGCTGCATTTTTCGCAACATCTCCACCAGACCAAAACACTCGTCCTCCCCCCTTAGCGGCAGCTTTCCCTCCTTCTTTAGCAGTATTATAAATCAATTTAGTTGGCTTAGCTAAAAAACCACACA